>NZ_LR880474.1:2738296-3422870 GCF_904066215.1 Microbacterium sp. Nx66 | reverse complement strand
GGTGCTCCGGACGACGGATCGGGTCGGGGTCGACGTGCCGTTCCCCTGTGGATAACTTCGGATGCCACGGTAGTCACACCGGCTCGGAACGGCAACCTGCCCTTGAAAACACGCGGGCGTGTTGGATGTGGCGGATGCGTCCGGCTTGTGGATAATGGCTGTGCGGTACGCATGGGATGACAAGCGGTACAGGTCGCAGATTTGCCCTGTCCGCCGCCAAGACGTACCCTTAGTCGGTTGACTTATGCCTGTTTGGCAGTTCCCTATGTCTCCGGTCGAAGTGAATCCGGTGACAGCATTCCCGGAGTGATCTCATGAGCAAGCGCACCTTCCAGCCCAACAACCGTCGTCGCGCCAAGAAGCACGGCTTCCGTGCCCGCATGCGTACCCGCGCCGGCCGTGCCATCCTCTCGGCACGCCGCGCGAAGGGCCGTACCGAGCTCTCCGCGTAAGCAGCTGTGCTCGCCCGCCCGTTCCGTTTGACCCGCGGGAGCGACTACCGACTGGTCGTTCGACGCGGATCGCGTTGTGGCGGGGCCCGCGTCCTCACCTCCATGCTGGCGACGGGCGAGAGCAGGGCCGCGCGGTTCGGCTTCATCATCAGCAAGCAGGTGGGCACGGCCGTGGTGCGCAACACCGTCCGTCGGCGACTCAAAGCCGTCTGTGCGGAGGCGCTCCCGCGTGTTCCTCAGGGCACGGATGTCGTCATCCGTGCCCTTCCTGCGTCCGCGACCGCCTCCTACGCGGAGCTTCGCAGCGATGTGCATCGTTGCCTGGCGCGGCTCGCACCGGCCGAGGCCGCCTCATGACCGCGTTGCCGGCCTCGTCGGTGGGGACGGGGGAGATGCACGGGCGCGACGTGCTTCGCAGCATCCCGCTCCTGCCGCGCAACGCCGTGCTCGCCTTCCTGGCGGGGTACCGCAGGGTGGTCTCGCCGATGTACGGGGACGTGTGTGCGTACTATCCCTCCTGTTCCGCCTACGCTGTAGGTGCGGTGCAGCAGCACGGCGCCGTGCGGGGGGCTCTGCTCTCGGCGTGGCGCATCCTCCGCTGCAATCCCTGGTCTCGCGGAGGCGTCGACGACGTCACACCGCACCGACACTTCCGCTACGACCTGACCGCACACGGTTTCGTCGTCCCCTCCCGAAAGGACTGATCGGTGGGTCTTGACCTTCTGTTCGCCAGTGCCACCCCCAGCCCGGAGCCGGCATCCGGCGGATTCGACCTGCTCGGCACGATCCTGTGGCCGCTGAAGTGGGTCGTCGAGCTCATCCTCGTCGCCTGGCATTGGCTGCTGACCGCCGTCGGTCTTCCTGCGGCCTCGGGCATCACCTGGGTCCTCTCGATCGTCGGCCTCGTGATCGTGGTCCGTGCAGCGCTCATCCCGCTGTTCGTGAAGCAGATCAAGAGCCAGCGCAAGATGATGGAAATCGCTCCTGAACTGCGGAAAGTTCAGGAGAAGTACCGCGGCAAGAAGGATCAGCTCTCTCGTGAGGCGATGAGCCGCGAGACGATGGCGCTGTACAAGAAGCACGGCACGACGCCGATGTCGAGCTGTCTGCCGCTGCTCGTGCAGATGCCGATCTTCTTCTCGCTCTACAGCGTGCTGAGCGACGTCAGCAAGCACGCCCGCGACAACGTGGGTGGCGTCGGCCTGCTGAGCCCGGAGCTCACGAAGGAGTTCTACGACGCGAAGCTCTTCGGCGTCGCTTCGCTGCACGAGACGCTGGGCAACGCCATCGATGCGCAGAACGTCACGGCGATCATCATCCTCGTCACCCTGGTCGTCCTGATGATCGCGTCGCAGTTCTTCACCCAGCTGCAGATCATCTCGAAGAACCTCTCGCCGGAGGCCAAGACCGGCCAGGCGTACCAGATGCAGAAGATCATGCTCTACGTGCTGCCGCTGGGCTTCATCTTCTCCGGTGTCTTCTTCCCGCTCGGTGTCGTCGTGTACTGGTTCATCTCGAACCTCTGGACCATGGGCCAGCAGTTCCTCGTCATCCGTGAGATGCCCACCCCGGGCTCGGAGGCGGCGAAGGCGCGCGAAGAGCGTCTGGCGCGTAAGGGCAAGGCCATCGATTCCTCGGGCAAGGTCGTGCCGATGTCGGTGTACGAGGCAGAGCAGCAGCGTCTGCTGGAGCAGGCCGAGAAGGCGAAGGCTGAGGCACCGAAGCGACAGCAGCCGGTCGGCAAGAAGCGCGCGAAGAAGAAGGGGAACGCGTCATGAGTGAGGTCGTGACCGGGAGCACCGAGCCCACTGTGGCGCAGCTCGAGAACGAAGGCGATGTCGCCGCGGATTACCTCGAGGAGCTGCTCGACATCGCCGACATCGACGGCGACCTGAACCTCGATGTCCGGCAGGGGCGTGCCTACGTCTCGGTCGAGGCCGAGGGTGACGGCCTCGCGCTGCTCTCCGCTCCGGACACGGTGCAGGCGCTGCAGGAGCTCACGCGTCTCGCCGTGCAGAACAAGACTGGCTCGTTCTCGCGTCTCATCCTCGACATCGGAGGATCCCGCGACACGCGCCGCCGGCAGCTCGTGACCCTGGTCGAGGCGGCGGCCGCCAAGCTCGATGAGGGCTCGTCGCAGGCGTCGCTGCCGGCGATGTCGAGCTACGAGCGCAAGCTGGTCCACGACATCGCTGCCGAGCGAGGGCTCGTCTCCGAGTCGTACGGCGAGGGCGCGGACCGTCACACGGTCCTGCGTCGTCACTGACGTACCGAAGGCGAGTACGGGCGGGTGTCTGAGACGAACGATTCCGGCGAGAAGACCGTCGAGCAGGAGCCGGCTGTCGCTGCCGATCTTTTCGGAGACCGCCTGGAGATCGCTCGGCGGTTCACGGACTCCCTCGCCCGTGAGGGGGAGGAGCGGGGTCTGATCGGGCCGCTCGAACTGCCCCGCCTGTGGACCCGTCACATCCTGAACAGCGCGATCGCCGCACCGCTCTTCCATGGTTCCGTGGCGGACATCGGGTCTGGGGCCGGACTGCCCGGTCTGGTGCTCGCCATCGCCCGCCCCGATGTGTCGTGGACACTGGTCGAGCCGATGGAGCGTCGGATCAACTGGTTGACGGAGCAGGTGAACGATCTCGAGCTCTCGAACGTCACCATCCTCCGTGCGCGTGCGGAGGACGTCCGTGCGAAGGGTGCCTTCGACGTCGTCACGGCTCGCGCGGTGAGCGCGCTGCGTACCTTGATTCCACTGACGGCTCCGCTGGTGCGCGATGGTGGTGAACTCGCCCTCTTGAAGGGCATGAACGCCGCGAACGAGATCGAGGCGGCGCGGAAGCAGATCGCGAAGTTCACACTCTCCGACGTTCGCGTCGAGGTTCTGGGCGAGGGACTGCTTCCCGAGACGACCCGGGTCGTCCGTGCCCACGTGCGCTGAGGACATTGTCGTTTCACGTGAAACTCTGCCGTCAGAGTGGCCTTCTTTGGTGGGCACTACCTCTTGATCGGCTGATCCGAAAAGGTAGTGTCGGCTCACGCATGAGGTTCGCCCGGACAGGCCATGTTTCACGTGAAACAACAACGAGTCTCGGTGCAGTGCGGTAGGACGCTACTCACGGCTCCGAAGGCGCTGAGTCGGGAATCGCGTTCACTGGGTGCTTCAGCGACGCCAGTGTCCTGGTTGCTCCAGTTACGGTGAACCTGAATCGGCGATCGACCTCTGTCTGACACGGTTGTCGGGAGCGCTGGGTTCGGGGGCGTAGAGCTTCTTCCATCGCGGGACCATCTTCGCTGAGGCGGTCAGGGGCGAGTATCACGACTCCGAGGCCGGCCTCGGAGGAGGGAATCGGTGGGCGCCGCCACACAACTCCTTGGCATCGGCGCTGTGGACGGGCGTACTCATCAGCGTCCCCGGGTCTTTCTGGAAAGCGCGTGTGGAGACCGGTGGGGCATCCACTGATCGAGCCAAGGAGCGTGGGGCGCTGCCCCGGGCGGTCCGTAGGTCAACAGTGATGTTCTCCTGCGAGGTCATTGGACGCACTGCTCGTTGAGTGCCCTTCTGCTCGACACTGGCACCTGCCCGTGCTGTGGGTCAGCGAGCGGGGTGTGCTGTCTTCACGGCGCGGCGTGGTGGGCTGCGGATCGCAGAACCTCCCGTGAGGCAGACGCAGGAGGTGGGATCGTGGTCGGCGTGGCCACATCAGACACACAGCCGTTTCACGTGAAACGTCCCGCGATTCGCTTCGACGAGTTATCGCACGCGCCTACGTCGTCCGCTGACGATCTCCGACCGTTTGCCATGGCGCATTCGGTAGTGGAGGAGGTATCCCTCAGTCGTAGCGATCTCGAATGAGTGTTTCACGTGAAACAGTCGGTTCTCAGTGTGGCTCCCACGGTGCCTGAGTGCCCGTCCTTGCGCTGAGGGGCACCGATCCTCAGCGCGTGCGCAGAGTGTGGTGACGGTGAGCGCGGCACGGGGCGAACGTGTCATCGGTCGTCGGGGGGAGCCCTCGTCAGAGTCGACTGGGTCGTACCGCTGGCTCCTGCAGGTCGCTGCGGCAGTGGAGGTCCCCCGCGGGGGCGTCGACAGGCAAGAAGGTCATCCGCTCGGCGAAGCTACCGCAGGGGGTGCCTCGGTGCCTCGTTTCCTCTGCCGTCTGAAACGGACATGGTGCCACCAGTCCTGTCAGTGACGTTCGGGGTGTGCCTCGAAGCCTGGACTGGAGCCGGCGGGTGGCTTTCTCTTGGGAGAGTGTGATGGTGTCGCCGGGTTCTGCGGCGGGGGGCGGCGCGATACTTCGTCCCGTGCTTGGTTCAATGACGACTCGGGGCAACGGGGCCGGGCCCTGGCGTTCGCTGGTGTGCCGACGTGTAAAGGCACCCGGTGTGTGGCCTTCTTCGGAGGTGGCCTCTGAACCTTTCTGCGGCGCCATCGGATCCCTCGTGCTCGTCTCGAGTGCCGTCGGGGGGGAGACGCGGTGTAACCGGTGCTGGCCTGGCATTCGATACTGTGTGTCCATGTGTGGAGGGGCCCGGTGAGTGCCTTGACGCGGGAGTGGGCTTTGGAGCCTTCGGCCGCTGCGGCAGTGGCGCTCATGCCTCGTCTCGTGTTTTGTCCGAGGGAAGACTCCGGACAACCGGGGCTGGCCTTGATGCTCAACGGTGTCCCTCGATGAGTGGGCGGGGCCCGGTGATCGGCCTTCCCGTGGAGGAGCGGGCAACGGTGTGACCGGGCGCCGCTGTGGCAGACGTGCCGTGGAGCCTCCTCTCTATAGCGGTCCGCGGCGGACCTGCTGCGACGAGCTCTGATCTTCGCTATGGACGGTGTGCACAGGAAGGGGAGGGGGAGCTGTGTGCGGCGTTTGCGCGAAAGTCGGGCGTGAACGTGCCCAGCCGCCGCCGGGGGCTATCGCTGGCGTGACGCAGATGGCTCTTGAGCGACGGTCGTTCCACACACTTCGAGTACGCATGCCGAGTGGTGTGCGTGGATGGGCGACGCCACGTCGTTCGATGGGCATCGCCGTGAAGGGAAATCCTCCGCGCCAGAACTGCTCCCAGGTGTGCTCCGTCGTCGTGGGGCGACCCGAGCAGCGGCTGGGAACACGTGCTGCTGTGCGTGCCCGAGATGGTGAACGGATGTGAACAGGTCAGGAGGGGTTGCGTTTCACGTGAAACAGACCGCGATCGGGCGGCGGATTCACGGGAGACGAGCCGTCGCAAAGGGCGAAGGGACGGGCCACATTGGGGGTCGGTGCCCCCATGCGGCGCGATCCTTCGTCCACCTGCCGGCTCGGACGCTGGAGGAGGCAGCGGTGTGATGCTCCGCGAGTTGTGCGGGCAGGCAGGTCACGGAGGGGCCAGAACGACGCGACGCGCCTGTCGCGCTGTCATACGGAGCACGGGGCGCGAGCGGACCGGATCGGTGCCGCGCGACGCTGGCGTCCTCCCGGCGGAGGGTGCACGCGTGAAGGATCCGCGTGCTCTGCGGGGGAGGTGCCCGGCAGAGCGATGGCTCGCGGGTGTAGGCCGGGGGTTATCCAGAAGGACGCGGTCGCGGATTCGCCTGACCGCGGCATGCACCCCGCGTGGGAAGCTGCGACAAGGTACCTGAGTGAGGTGGGGAGGCCGAGGTTTGCGAGCGCGGGACTGGGCCTCGAGAAATGTGGCGTCGAACCGGACGACGCGGAGAAGCTACGCCGGACCGCCAGGCGCTCTCATCGAGGAGGGGCACGAGGTCGGCTCGCCAGCACGCTTCGGTGGAGCGGTAGGGACCCCAGTCGCGTGATTCAGACATCCGTCTCAGCAGGGGACCCCGGTGTCAGCGCTGGGGGCGTCCCTTCGCCTTTCGTCGATGAAGTTGCGCGAAGCCACCGGTGACGAAAGCCGCGTTCAGCGGGCCGTGCTGAAGCCTCGTTTCACGTGAAACGAACCTCACCGGAGCTGACTGTCCGCGTGTATGCGGAAGTGCGCGGACGGGAAGCATCTCTGCCGCCCGGTCGTGCCTGTGATCCGACGTCGGTCGCTGCGATTAGAGTGGAACGCGGCCCCGAAAGGAGTGGATGTTTCACGTGAAACAGTCCGAGAAGGCATCGTCGAACGAATCGTTCGGGATGGACACCCCCCTCGCGCGAGAAATCGCGGATCTCTCCGTTCGTCGCCGCGCGCTCGAAGCAGTCACCGTGGAGTTCGGGGGAGACACGCGAATCCTGACGGTGTCGAACCAGAAGGGTGGCGTGGGTAAGACCACGAGCGCCGTCAACATCGCTTCGGCATTGGCTGGTCTGGGTGCGAAGGTGCTCGTCATCGACCTGGACCCTCAGGGGAACGCCTCCACGGCGCTCGGGGTGCCACACAATGCCGACACACCGAGCGTCTATGACGTCCTCATCGACGAGTTCCCGCTCGCGGAGATCGTGCAGCCCAGTCCGGAGAGCCCCAATCTCTTCTGTGCGCCGAGCACCATCCACCTCGCGGGTGCCGAGATCGAACTCGTCGCACAGGTCGCCCGGGAGCACCGACTTCGCCGTGCTCTGAAGGACTACCTCGTCGACAACCCTGTCGACTTCGTCATCATCGATTGCCCCCCATCGCTCGGACTCCTCACGATCAACGCGTTCACCGCGGCGAACGAGGTCTTCATCCCGATCCAGTGCGAGTACTACGCCCTGGAAGGCCTGAGCCAGCTGCTCGGCAGCATCCAGATGATCCAGAAGCACCTGAATCCGAGCCTCCATCTCTCGACGATCCTCCTGACTATGTTCGACGGGCGGACGCGTCTGGCGCAGCAGGTTGCGGAGGAAGTGCGCTCGCACTTCCCGTCACAGGTGTTGGACACCGTGATACCGCGGTCCGTACGCGTATCGGAAGCCCCCAGTTTCGGCCAGACGGTCATCGCCTACGACGGTCAGTCCGCCGGAGCGATCGCCTACCGTGAGGCCGCCGTCGAGATCGCGTCGCGACAGACGCAGAGCAAGGAGAAATAATGGCGAAGCGCACTGGACTCGGCCGCGGCATCGGCGCCCTCATCCCGACGGCGGACCAGGCCGAACGTCCTGTCGACGTGTTCTTCCCGGGCGCGAAGATCGCTCCGGCACCCGAGGCTCCCTCCGCGAACGCCGACGCGGCACCCGAGGCTGAGCTCGAGGCGGTGCCCGGGATCCACCTGATCCAGGTCGACCCGCAGGCGATCGTCCCCAACCCCCGCCAGCCGCGCACGCACTTCAACCCGGAGGACCTCGCGGAGCTCGTGCACAGCGTCCGCGAGTTCGGCGTGCTGCAGCCGGTGGTGGTCCGGAAGAACAGCGACGGCGAGTACGAACTCATCATGGGGGAGCGGCGCACGCGGGCTGCCCGCGAGGCCGGACTCGAGTCGATCCCGGCCATCGTCCGGGATACCGCCGATGAGGACCTGCTGCGGGACGCGCTCCTGGAGAACCTCCACCGCTCGGAGCTGAACCCGTTGGAAGAGGCATCGGCCTACCAGCAGCTCCTCGACGATTTCGGCATCACGCAGGAGGAGCTCGCGACGCGCATCGGTCGTTCCCGTCCGCAGATCAGCAACACCATCCGCCTGCTCAAGCTTCCTGTCCCCGTGCAGCAGCGGGTGGCCGCTGGTGTCCTGACCGCCGGACACGCGCGCGCGATCCTGAGCGTGGACTCGCCGGAGGCCATGCAGCGCCTGGCGGACAAGGTCGTCAACGAAGACCTCTCCGTCCGTGCCACGGAAGAGGCGGCCAAGTCCCAGCCCTCCGCAGGGAAGACTCCCAAGCCCACGCCCGGGGCGCGGCGGGCGTACCTGGATGAGGTCGCCGGCAAGCTGGGGGACCGGCTCAACACCCGCGTCCGGATCGCACTGGGCGCTCGGAAAGGCCAGGTCACGATCGATTTCGCTTCGATCCAGGACCTGAACCGCATTCTCGAGGAGCTCGGCGAAGAAGGATACGGCTCCGCGCGCTGACCCCGCCCCTGGTCGGGGGTGACATAGACTCGCGTCATCTTGTCGATGCGAGGGGGATGTCATGTCCAGACCAGCTGATCCAGCGAGTATCAAGCGTCGCGTGATCGCCGTCAGTATTGCGGCGGCTCTGGGCGGATTCCTCTTCGGATTCGACACCGCGGTGATCAACGGTGCTGTCGACGCCCTGGCGGGAGATGTCTCAGGGTTCGACCTCGGCACGGGTCTCAAGGGCTTCGCTGTCTCCTCCGCCCTGATCGGCTGTGCGGTCGGCGCATGGTTCGCCGGCCCGGTGTCGAACAAGTTCGGACGCATCCCGGTGATGGTTGTCGCCGCGGCGATGTTCTTCGTCTCGGCGATCGGCTCCGGACTCGCGTTCAGCGTCGTCGACCTCATCGTCTGGCGTGTGATCGGCGGCCTCGGCGTCGGCGCGGCTTCGGTGATCGCCCCCGCCTACATCGCGGAGGTGTCTCCCGCGGCGATCCGCGGTCGTCTGGGCTCGTTGCAGCAGCTCGCCATCGTCCTCGGCATCTTCGCCGCCCTGCTGTCGGACGCCCTGCTCGCCGGCATCGCGGGGGAGGCCGACCAGCCGCTCTGGGGCCTGACCGCCTGGCGATGGATGTTCATGGTCGCGGCCATCCCCGCGCTCGTCTACGGGTTGATGTCGCTCCGGCTGCCGGAATCCCCGCGCTACCTGGTGCGCAAGGGCGAAGTGAAGCGTGCCGCGGAAGTGCTCCAGACCGTCACGGGGACGATCGACACCGAGGCGAAGATCAAGGAGATCACGGGCACGATCGACACGGAGCGCTCCGAGTCGCTGCGAGACCTGCGAGGCAGCCGTCTCGGCCTCAAGCCGATCGTGTGGGTCGGCATTCTGCTGTCGGTGTTCCAGCAGTTCGTCGGCATCAACGTGATCTTCTACTACTCCACGACACTGTGGCAGTCGGTCGGATTCGACGAGTCCAGCGCTCTCCTGACCTCCGTCATCACCTCTGTGACCAACATCGTCGTCACGATCGTCGCGATCCTGCTCGTCGACCGGATCGGTCGCCGGATCATGCTGCTCGTCGGCTCCGTCGGCATGACGGTGACCCTCGGACTCATGGCGCTCGCCTTCTCGTTCGGCACGCTGGATGCCTCGGGCACCGCGACGCTTCCCGACCCGTGGGCGACCGTCGCCCTCGTCTGCGCCAACGGCTTCGTGGTGTTCTTCGGTGCGAGCTGGGGACCGCTCGTGTGGGTCCTCCTGGGCGAGATCTTCCCGAACTCGATCCGTGCCGGTGCCCTGGCCGTGGCCGCCGCGGCGCAGTGGGTGGCGAACTTCTTCATCTCGACGACGTTCCCGGCGTTCGCCGAGATCGGCCTCACCTTCGCGTACGGCTTCTACGCGTTCTTCGCGTTGCTGTCGTTCTTCTTCGTGTTCTTCAAGGTGCCGGAGACCAAGGGCCGCGAGCTCGAGGACATGAGCGAGGATGCGAAGGTGGAGCGCCGACCCCGTCGCGCACGCGCGTAGGCTGGAGGGATGACCGAGTCCGTCCCCCGTCGCGCCAGCCTGGAAGTGCTGCGCGCCGAGGCCTCGGACGAACTCGCCGTCCTCGTCCAGGAGCGCCTGCTCGGCGGTGAGGACCCCTGGGAGTTCATGGAGGAGCTGCCCAGTGTCGACGAACTCGTCGTCTACCTGCTGCGCGCCGACAACATCGCCGCCAATGACGGGGTACGTCCCAACACCGCGCGGCATTACCGCGTGCTGCGCCAGATCGCCCTGGAGTACCCGGAGCTCACGCCGGCCGTCTGGGGACTCCTGGACGAGAAGCAGCGCCATCGTCGCTGGGACCCCCGCATCGCCGACGCCTCCTGACGACCGATGCTCCTCGTTCCCTACGACCCGTCGTGGCCGCAGCGATTCGAGGAGTTCGCGGCCTCGATCCGTGCTGCGGGGGAGGACGGCTGGATCGTCGAGCACATCGGTTCGACGGCGATCCCTGGGATGAGCGCGAAGCCGGTCATCGACCTCGCGGTGCGCGTGCAGACGCGAGGGGAGTTCGACGCCCACCGGTCCGAACTGGAGGCGACCGCCTGGCGCACCGGCAGCGGAATCCGCACTCATCCGGTGATGATCATGGAGGCGGCCGGGGAGCGCCTCGCCATCGCACACTTCTTTACGGCAGCCGAGTGGGATGCCGCGCCTCAGCGCCTGCTGCGGGACTGGTTGTGCGCGCACCCGGACGATGCGGAGCGATACGAACGCGTCAAGCACGACGCAGCGCGGGCGGCGGAGGAGCGGAGCTCCTCCTACAACGCAGCGAAGACCGCTGTCATCCAGGAGATCGTCGACAGGGCGCGGGCAGCACGCGGGCTCGAGCCGGTGGACGTGTACGACAAGCGCTGATCACCCCAGGCGGCCCCAGCATGCGAAAAGGGCCGCGCCCGGAGGCGCGGCCCTTCTCGTGGTCGAGGGGATCAGCCGAGGAAAGCGGCGAGATCCTGCTCGAGAGCGAACTTCGGCTTGGCGCCGATGATCGTCGTCTTGACCTCTCCGCCCTGGAAGACCTTCATCGCCGGGATCGACGTGATCTGGTACTTCATGGCCAGCTCCGGGTTCTCGTCCACGTTGAGCTTGAGGATGGTGATCTTGTCGGGGTTGTCGGACTGGATCTCGTCCAGCACCGGCGCGACCATACGACACGGACCGCACCACTCGGCCCAGAAGTCCACCAGCACGGGACCATCGGCCTGCAGCACGTCCTGCTCCCAGGTCGCCTGGCTCGTTGCCTTTGCACTCATCAGAGTTCTCCTTGTTCGAGGTTCGCCTGTTGCAACAACGGGCGGGGGGAAAGTGTTCCCGGCCCTGGTCAGGCCGTGATGACCTCGGCGGCCTCGGCCGCGGGGACCTCGACGGACGCGTCCTCGAGGTCGGCGAGGAAGTGCTCGGCGTCGAGAGCCGCGATCGTGCCCGTCCCGGCGGCGGTGATGGCCTGGCGGTAGGTGGGGTCGATCACGTCACCGGCGGCGAAGACACCGGGGACCGACGTCCGCGAGGAGCGTCCGTCGACCCAGATCGTCCCTTCGGGCGTGAGCTCGAGCTTCTCGTGCACGAGGTGCGTGCGCGGGTCGTTGCCGATCGCGATGAACAGGCCGTCGAGAGGGAGGTCGCGCAGCGACCCGTCCTCCGTGGAACGCAGCTGCACGCCGGAGACGGCGGTGTCGCCCAGGATCTCGACGACCTCGCTGTTCCACACGAACTCGATCTTCTCGTTCGCGAAGGCGCGCTCCTGCATGATCTTCGAGGCGCGGAGGGAGTCCTTGCGGTGGATGACGTACACCTTGTCCGCGAAACGCGTGAGGAAGGTGGCCTCCTCCATCGCCGAGTCGCCGCCGCCGACGACCGCGATGGTCTTCTGACGGAAGAAGAAGCCGTCGCAGGTGGCGCACCAGGAGACGCCGAAACCGGAGAGACGCTCCTCGCCCGCGATCCCGAGCTTGCGGTAGGCCGAACCGGTGGCGTAGATGATCGTCTTGGCCTCGTGGGTGGCACCCGAACCGAGGGTGACCTTCTTGACGGGACCGGCGACATCGAGCTCCGTGACGTCGTCGTAGAGCACCTCGGTGCCGAACTTCTCGGCCTGCTCCTGGAACTTCGCCATGAGCTCAGGGCCCTGGATGCCCTCCGGGAAGCCGGGGTAGTTCTCCACCTCGGTCGTGTTCATGAGCTCGCCGCCGACCTCGACGGAACTCGCGATGAGGAGCGGCTCCAGGTTCGCGCGCGCCGCGTAGATGGCAGCCGTGAATCCGGCGGGGCCGGAGCCGATGATGATGACCTGACGCATGTGATCTCCGTTAGAAAAGCGGTGCCGTCGAAAGACGTCCGACTGCTTCAACCCATGGTAACCGCGGGGCATTCCCACGTCAGCGGCCGGGCAGGAGGCGGCGGACGAGCCCGCCGGCGGCCTTCAGCTCCGGGGCGCGGAAGACCGCGAGGATCGCGACGTAGACGATCACGACGACGAGGCCGACGACGGCGGTGCCGAGCGCACCGGACATCGCGCTGCCCATCATCCAGCCGTTCGCTCCTCCGCTCAGCACGAACACACCCCAGCCGGCGAGGCCCGCAGGCACTGCAGCCAGGCCGAACCGCCCCACGGCGGCCAGCCAGGAGCGCACCCCCAGACCACCGATCTTCCGGTGCAGGAGCCAGACGGCCAGAACGGTCTGCAGGATGCTGGCCACGGACTGCCCCAGGGCGACGGCGGCGGCCAGCAGGGAGAGCGGCAGCACCTCGGCCTCGAACAGCGCCCACGCGAGGAGGGCGGTGGCCACGATGAGCGTGCATTGCACGATCGTGAACCAGAACGGCGTGCGGGTGTCGTCGTATGCGTAGAAGGTGCGCTGGACGATGAAGAGAACGGTCAGAGGGATCAGGCTGAGCAGGTAGCAGAGCAGGACCAGCGCGGCGGACTTCGCCGCGTCCTCGGCGGTCACGAACTCGGTGTCCTTCGTGAAGACCCGCGAGGCCGGCACGGCGGCGGCGGCCACGGCGGCGACGGCGGCGGCGATGAAGAAGAGGAGCGTGCGGATGCTCCGGGAGATGTCGCTGCGCACCTCGTCGTCCCGGCCACTCGCGGCGTGCTCGCTGATCTGGGTGAAGTAGGGGGTCCCGATCGACAGCACGATAACCGAGTACGGCAGCATGAAGATCAACCAGGCGTTGGTCGTGACCGTGGCCGAGGCCTCGAGCCCCGCCGCCTCGCTGACGATGAAGCCCTGCAGGGTCCCTGCGGCCAGGCTTGCGAACGCCATCAGGAAGGTCCACCCGGCGAGGCGACCGACCGTGCCGAGCCCGACTCCCCGCCAGCGGAAGTCCGGCTTCAGAGCCAGCCCCGTGCGGCGCCAGAAGACCAGCAGCACCACGGCCTGCAGGGCGATGCCGAGGGTCGCGGTCCCGCCGAGGAGCGAGATCATGGTCGGCGTCCACTCCGCCGCGCGCGTGGGCACGGGTCCGAAGAGGGCGCCGAGCGCCAGGAACC
The DNA here is from genome assembly GCF_904066215.1 of Microbacterium sp. Nx66. Taxonomy (NCBI): domain Bacteria; kingdom Bacillati; phylum Actinomycetota; class Actinomycetes; order Micrococcales; family Microbacteriaceae; genus Microbacterium; species Microbacterium sp. Nx66. The sequence goes on along the minus strand of NZ_LR880474.1, from coordinate 3,409,440 downwards.
CGATGATCGAGACGACGTTGTTGACGACCGGCGCCCACGTGAAGGGCCCGAAGATGCGGCGCGCGTTGAGTGCCTCGCCGATCATCGCGTACAGGCCGTACAGCAGGATCTGCGGGAGGCACCAGTACGCCAGCGCCGTGGCGAGGGCCAGCAGCTCCGGGTTCGCACGACCGGCCACGATGTGCACGAGCCACGGTGCGCACGCCGTGGCGATACCGGTGACCACGACGAGGACGACCGTTCCGAGCGTGAAGAGCTTGGAGATGAACGCGTTGCCGCCGTCCGCATCCGCCGTGGCCTTGACGATCTGCGGCACGATGACGGCCGTGAGGATGCCCACCGAGATCAACGAGAAGACGCTGTTGGGCAACTGGTTCGCGTACGTGAAGGCGTCAGCGGCCTCGGAGGCGACGGAGCCGATCACCGCCACGAGGACGATACTGCGCAGCAGCCCGGTCACGCGGGAGACAAGGGTGCCCGCGCCGATGATGGCGCTGGCGCGCCCGAGACTAGTCACGCGACTCCTTCGTGGGAGGGGCATCCGGGCCGTCGGGGCGCTCCTGCACCGCGGCTTCCGCTTCCTTCTCCTCGATCAGTTCCTCGACGGCGGCCTCCACGGCCTGCTCCTCGATGGCCTCCCGACGCTTCCGGCGCACCGTGCGCACCACCCCGAGGGCGATGAGGAGCACGGCGAGGCCGCCGAAGACGATGAGACCGATGGTCTCCCATTCCGCGCGCACCGCGACCCGGATGGTCTGCTCCGACTGGATCGGCACTCCGGTCGGGCTGGTGAGGCTGAGGCGCAGGTCGAGCTCGCCGCTGCCGACCCGGGCCGACACCGGCACCTTCGCCCTCGTGGTCGAACTCGCCTGTACGGCGACGTCGATCACGGGTGTCACTTCGAGGCGCGGATCGGTGGGGGACGCGTACAACCGCACCGTCACCGGCCACGGGAGGTCGTTGCGCACGGCGATGGGGAGGTCGGCGTTGGCCGTGAGGAGCTGGATGGTGCTGGAGTCGGGGATGCTGACGGCGCCGAGCGTCTCGGTGGTGCGCGCGCGATGGGCCGCGACCTTCTCGGTGAAGGCTTCCGCGGAGGAACCGACCGCGATGGTGCGCAGGATCCGGATCCGCTCCGGGCTCAGCAGCACGAGCGGGTCACTGAGGACGGTCGCGAAAGCGGTGAGGGAGCGCTCATCGGCGAGGAGGTTCGTGAGGTCGGACGCGCGGGTCGCCGCGGCCGTCTCCGGCAGTGTCACCGCGACGGCAGGTGCCGCCCGCACCGCCGAGAGCTCGAAGCCGATGGAGTCCGCGGTGGAGATCGCGTCACGAAGGGCCTCTGCGGGACGACTCTCGTCGCGCTCCAGGCCGATGAGGAGCGGAGCGCCAGGCGCCCGGGCACCGGCGAGGAAGAGCCGGGCTGCCGCCTCCGCCAGCAGCCCCTGGCGGGGAGCCGAGGCGGATTCGGTCGCCGCTGCGGAGAGGGCCGCCGACGTGGCCGCGTCGGTGACGAGCAGGTCCTGTCCGCCCGCCGTCGCATGAGCCGCACTCTGACCGCCGACCGTCTGAGACGACACGACCGTCGTGGCGGTGCCTCCCAGGTAGCCGGTGAACGACGCGAGGTCAGCCTGCGTGAGGTCGCTCTCCGGCCAGACGATTCCCGGGACCGCGCCGTCGATCTCCGCGAGCTCGTCGTCGGTGGGAAGCGCGGGCCCGTCGGTCGGCGTCGCCGAGGGGTCGGCGGTGGCGGCGGGGGTGTTCGTCGGTGTCACGGCGCGCTGCTGCGGGAAGGCCGCGGGATCGAGCAGCGAGGTCAGCGGCAGCGGCGCCAGCGCCTCGGGCAGACCGGCCTGCGCCTGCACCGTGAGGTCGGCATCGCCGAACTGCAGGGCGAAGCGGGCGTTGGGGAGTTCGTCGAGCCTCTGCAGCCAGTCGCTCGCCGTGGAGGGAGCCGCGGTGCCCAGTGCGCGGATCGAGGTGAGGATGGCGGGATCGACCGCGAGCACAGCCGTCGTCCCGGCGACGCCGTCGAGCTGCGCGGTGAGGTCGCCGTCCGGGGCGGTCAGCTCCGTGAGCTCGTCAGCGCTCAGGAGGGCACCGCCGGCCGGGGTCGCGGTGATGGGCACGAGGACGCCGACCGGACTGGTCGGGCTGGCGCTGACCACGAGGACGCTCGTCGCGCTGGTGTCCCAGGTGGTGGTGCGCTCCCCCTCGGCGTCCTCCGTACCGGCATCGCTCAGGGCGGCCCGCAGCGGGTACACCCCCGGTTTCAACGGCTTCAGCGTCTCCTGCGGCACGAACACGGTGGTGGTGGCGGATCCGCCCGCCTCCGCCGGCTTGGTGGCCTCTTCGCCGAGGGAGAGGAAGGAACCGGCGGCCTGTCCCTCGTCCAGCCATTCGGTCACGGCATCGTCGTCGGTCAGTGGCGTGCTCCCGAGCTCGATCTCGACGCGACCCGCGGAGAGCTCCGCCTCGGTCTCGTTCTCGATCGTGACCACGGCCGACGTCGACGTGCCCGGCGCGACGGTGCCGCGTAGACCCGCCGTGACGTGCAGTTCGACACGGTGGTCGTCGTCCGCGGCGGGCTGGTCGGCCGCCATCGCGGGACCGGCGACACCCACCGCGCAGACGCCGGCGGCCACCACGAACGCCGCGAGCCGGCGCGCACGCGCGCGGAGGCCCGTCGGGGGAGTGATCGCGGTCATGAAGGTCTTCCTCGAACGCCGGGGAGAGGCGGATCGTGAGTACTGACCCTGCGATTCTAGGAGGCCGGACGGAGGAGAACCCTGAAGACGCGTAGAGTGACGGCCGTGTCCGACACCCCCGCCCCCCGCCCCGACCCGCTCCGCAGCGCTGCGTTCGCCGCGGATCTCGATGCCGCCGATCTCCGATCCGAGCCGCTGCGACGTCTCTGGGGCGAGGAGGCGGATGATGCACTCGCCCGTGGTCTGCGCGAGCCCATCCTTCGGGCGATCGCCGAGGATGAGGGGGTCCTCGCGATCCTCGGACGCCTCCTGGTGCTCGGCCTTCCCCAGCCGCGCGCGGCCGTGGAGCGCGCACTGCCGACGCTCGGCGTGGACGGGCTGGAGGCTCTGGGGCTGGCGACGACCGACGCCGACACCGTGACGCCGAGCGCGCTGCTGCGCCCGCAGTCGTTCGTCGACGAGGACGGAGTCGGGGAATGGTGGATCGCCAGCGACCTGGACGAGGTCGCCCTCGACGGCCCGCTGCCCGCCGACCACGTCCTCGGTGTGGGCGGAGCCTCCCGCACGCTCGCTGAGACGGTCGTCCCGCTCGCGGTGGATCGTGCCCTCGACCTCGGCACGGGCTGCGGCATCCAGGCGCTCCTTGTGGCACGACGCGCCGGCCGGGTCGTGGCCACCGACATCTCCCGCCGCGCCCTCGCCTACGCCGCGCTGAACGCGCAACTGAACGGGGTCACGAACATCGAGTTCCGTCACGGGAGCATGTTCGAGCCGGTCGCCGGGGAGGCGTTCGACCTCATCGTCTCGAACCCGCCGTTCGTGATCACCCCGCGCACGGCGGGGGTGCCCGCCTACGAGTATCGCGACGGCGGTCTGGTCGGCGACGCACTGGTCGAGCAGTTCGTCCGCACGGCACCGGCGCACCTCACCCCGGGCGGCATCGCGCAGCTGCTGGGCAACTGGGAGTCGCGGACGGGCATCACCGGCCTCGCGCGGCTGGACGCGTGGGTGCCCGCCGACCTCGACCTGTGGGTCGTGGAGCGGGAGGAGCTGTCCCCTCTCGCCTATGCCGAGCTGTGGATCAGGGACGGCGGCATCACGCCGCGCGATGCCGCCTTCACTCCGCTGCTGACCGCGTGGCTCGACGACTTCGCGGCGCGCGGCGTGACCGCGATCGGCTTCGGCTATGTGCTGCTCCGCCGCGGGCGGGGGGAGCCCCTGCGGCGATCGGAGCGGGTGACGCAGCCCGTGGCGAACGTGGGCGCGGCGCTCGGCCTCGGGCTCGCGGCCCACGATGCGCTCGCCGCAGGGCTGCCCGACACCCTCGTCGTGGCTCCGGACGTCACCGAGGCGCGCCACCTTCTCCCCGGTAACGACGACCCGAGCGTGATCGAGCTGCGTCAGGGCGGCGGGTTCGCGCGCACCGTCGCGGTGGACCCCGCGCTCGCCGGCTTCGTCGGCGCGTGCGACGGCGAGCTCCAGGTGCTGCAGATCGCCCCCGCCCTCGCGGACCTCTTCGAGGTGCCGTTCGCGCAGCTGTGGGCGGAGCTCGAGCCGCGCATCCGCGGGCTCGTCCTCGACGGCTTCCTGCTCCCGGGGGAATAGTCCCGGCTTCCATGCGTTCGAATACACCATGAAGGCTTTCGGTTTCCTCTCGTTCGGTCACTACGCCGACGTGCCCGGCTCGGCCACCCGCACGGCGGGCGACATGCTGAAGCAGACCATCGAGATCGCGGAGGGCGCCGACGAGCTCGGCGTCAACGGCGCCTACGTCCGCGTGCACCACTGGGCACGCCAGGCGGCGTCCCCGATGCCGCTGCTGACGGCCATGGCCGCGCGCACCGAGCGCATCGAGGTCGGCACCGGCGTGATCGACATGCGGTACGAGAACCCGTTCCAGTTCGCCGAGGAGGCGGCCGCACTCGACCTCATCGCGGACGGCCGTATCGCGCTCGGCGTGAGCCGCGGGTCACCCGAGACGGCGCTGCGCGGCTACGAGACCTTCGGCTTCCGCGACGAGGAGGACCCGGAGCGCGGCAGCGTGCTCGCACGGGAGAAGTTCGAGATCTTCCTCCGCGCCATCGACGGCGAGCGACTCGCTCCCGGCGACCCCCGGATGGTGGGTGCGGGACAGTACCTCGCGATCGAACCGCAGTCCTCCACGCTGCGCGACCACATCTGGTGGGGCTCGGGTTCGCGCGCGACGGCCGAGGAGACCGGCCGCAAGGGACTCAACATGATGAGCTCGACGCTCGTGACGGAGGCCACCGGTCAGCCCTTCCACGAGCTGCAGCGCGAGCAGATCGAGCTCTTCCGCTCCGCCTACCGTGAGGCCGGCCACACCGGGACGCCTCGCGTGTCGGTCAGCCGCAGCGTGTTCCCGCTCGTGTCGGACATGGACCGCGCCTACTTCGGGCTGCGCAGCGAGGAGAACGGCGACCAGATCGGCATCATCGACGGGTTCCGCTCCACGTTCGGCAAGACCTACGCCGCGGAGCCCGATGTGCTCATCGAGCAGCTCCGGCAGGACGAGGCCGTCATGGCCGCGGACACCCTCATGCTGACGATCCCGAACCAGCTCGGGCCGGAGTACAACCTCCACGTGCTCGAGGCGTTCGCGGAGCACGTGGCGCCGGCCCTCGGGTGGAAGCCCAACACGGAGGGTCCGGTCCAGGGCGACCCCGTGGTCTGATCCGGCATGGCGGTCCGACCGATAGTGTCGGAGGCATGTCCGCAGGCAGTTCCCCGCTCACCATCCGGCCGTGCCGGGGGGAAGAGGAGTACGCGGAACTCGTCGAGATCTGGCGCAGCGCCGTTCGCGCCACCCATGACTTCCTGGAGGAGACCGACTTCGCCCGGATCGAATCGCACCTCGCGTCCGATTACTTCCCCGCGGTGACCCTCACCGTCGCCGAGCAGGACGGGGTTCCGGTCGGGTTCGCCGGCGTCCACGACGACGGGCTGGAGATGCTGTTCGTCTCCGATGCCGTTCGCGGACGCGGTGTGGGCTCTGCCCTGCTCGCCGAGGTCGTCGTCCACCAGGGCGTGGCCAGGGTCGATGTGAACGAGGACAACCCGGGCGCGCGCGGGTTCTACCGCAGCCGAGGCTTCGTGGAGGTGGGCCGGAGCGCGCTCGACGGTGACGGTCGTCCCTATCCGATCATCCACATGGCGCTTTCGGACGACCCCAAGGCCTGATCCGCGGGTGTCCGGTACGGCGGCCCGCTCTTGACACCGGCCGCGGAACGCCCGACGCTGGGGACGGCGCGCCGACCGGTGCCCGTCCCCACCGCTTCGGAGGCACCATGACCCGCGTGCGCGTCGACCTCAACATCACTCTTGACGGCTTCGCCACGACGACCGATCAGACCCCGGAGAACCCGTTCGGCGAGGACTGGGGACGACTCACCGCCGCCTACACCGCGACCCGCACCTTCCAGGAGCGCGTCTTCCACGACACCAGCGGCGCCGGCACGACCGGGGTGGACGAGAAGTACGCGGCACAGTACTTCCAGGGCATCGGTGCCGAGATCATGGGCGCCGGGATGTTCGGCCTCCACGCGAACCCGGACGACCCGGACTGGCGCGGCTGGTGGGGTGAGGAGCCGCCGTTCGAGGTTCCGGTGTTCGTCCTCACCCACACCCCGCGACCGCCGATCGAGTTCGCGAACGGCACGAGCTTCCGCTTCCTCACCGCGACCCCCGAGGAGGCGCTGCGGGAGGCGGTGGCGGTGGCCGGAGGGAGTGACGTGCGCGTCGGCGGCGGGGCGATCACGGTCCGGGAGTTCCTGCGCGCGGGGCTCGTCGACGACCTGCACGTGGGCATCACCCCGATCCTCACCGGCAGCGGGATCCGTCTGTGGGACGACCTGCGCGGCCTCGAGGCCGGCTATCGCGTGACCTCCGAGGTCGCGGAGTCCGGCGTGACCCACATCACGTTCTCCCGCGGGGCCTGAGGCCCGGCACGCGGTCGCAGATTCGCACCGAGCTCGCACGGATTGCCGGGAGAACCTGCGACCTCGTGCGGAAGTGCGGCTGCGCCCAGGAGAGTCGCGGCATCGGTCTGGAAGGATCGGGGCGTGCATTCCGCGCTCGCTCCCTCCGAAACCGTCCCGTTCTGGGGGCGCCGCTCCGTGGTGCTCTCGGTGTTCCTCATCCCGCTGGCTCTGGCGATATTGCCGTTCACCGTCGAGTCCGGCCCCGTCTTCCTCCTGTGTCTCGTGGCCGTCCTCCCCGCGGCGGCGGTGACGATGTTCGCCGCGCGCTGGATCGCTCCGCGGGTCTCGCGCTCCTGGACGTCCTCCCTGCTGGCGCCGGCCTGGGGCGCCGGTGCTGCTGTGCTCATCGCCACCGGGCTCGGCGCGTGGTCTTCCGAGCAGGCGCTGTACGTCGACGATCAGGGCATCCTGCGCGAGGCGATCCCCTCGACGTGGGTGCTGACGCCCATCGTGGAGGAGCTCGGGAAGGGTCTCGGGGTGCTGCTCATCCTCGTGCTCGCCCGGCGCGTCGGGCGCCGCGGCGTACTCTTCGGCGCGATGGCCGGGGCGCTGGTCGGCGTGGGCTTCGCGGCGGTGGAGGACGCCTCCGCCATCGCGGCTGACATCGCGGCGAACGATGTCGGCTACGGCGTGGTGACGTGGATCGTCCGCACGCTCACCTTCCCCACGCATGCCGCTCTCACCGTCTGGACCGGGGCGGCGCTCGGCCTCGCGCTGGATGCCCGTCGCGCCTGGTCCCGCCCGCTCGTCGCGCTCGCCGGACTCACGGTGGCCATCGGAGCCCACGCCGCGATCAACTACGGGAACCTCGCCGGCGCCACCGATCAGGCCTCGTTCTTCACAGCCGTGGGCACGGCCCTCGGCTGGATCGCGGTGTCGACGGTCCTCGCGGTGACCCTCCGTCTCGTGCTGACCCGTCGCGGAGTCTGAGCCCTCGCGGATCGCGTGCACAGCTTCGGACATCTCGACCGACACGCCGACGTGGGGGCTGAACGACGGCGAGTCGAGCCCCGGCTCCGAAGCTGTGCCCGGACGGGCGGCGGCGTCGTGGGGTGCTTCAGATGTCGCTGAAGTCGTTGCCACCGGTGCTGAGGCGGCTCACGATGTCGCCGGTCATCGTGAGGTCGACGTACTCCACACCGACCTCGCCGGGGTTCACGAGCGAGGAGGTGCCGGGGACTTCCCGCACGCCGATGCTCAGGTAGTCGGCGACGCCATCGCCGTCCTCATCCCACCCGTCCACGGCCCCTGCGGCCATCGCCTCAGCGCGCGTCGAGCCGATGCCGATACCCTCCGGAGTCCGGACGATCACTCCCGGCGCGTCTGCCGACACGACGAGGTCGATGCGGGTGTCGCGGACCGTGGCCTTCGTTCCCGGCCAGTCGTAGCCGGCGTACACGGCGCCGTACGGACCCTCCACGGGTGCCTCCGTCGGCGCCGCTCCGAACGCATCGGTGAGGGCCGCGAGGGCGCCGTCGGCGTCGTCGTACGCGAGGACCGGGCCGTCATCGATGGAAAGGCCGTCAACCGAGATCTCGACGACACGGTCCGCGGGCGTCGCGGGGGGAGAGGCGATGATGGATGGCGACGGCGATGGCGACGGCACTGGTCCACCGCCCTCCGTGCTCTCGGGCGCGCAGGCGGTGAGGGCGAAGCCCAGGACTGCAGCTGCGGTGGAAGCGATCACGAGCCGAGAGGGGTGGGGCATGGCTTGAGCCTAGAGTGAGCGCGGGATCGACCGGCGGACGGAGGCTGAACCGTTATCGGTGGGGGATCCGTGCGCGAAGAGCGGGCGCCGCCCGGGGAGAACCCCGGACGACGCCCGCTGACGGGCTACGCCGTTTCGATCGTCTCCACCGTGGCATCCCGGCGGCGGCGACGCAGGGCGAACAGACCGAGGCCGGCGGCGAGCAGCACGACCGCGCCGATGACGAACGGCGTGCTGTCGGCACCGGTCGTCGCGAGGTCGCCGTCGGTCGCGCCACCCGAGTCGCTCTCACCGGGGACGACCGCTCCGCCGCCGGCCGCTGCGGTCACGGTCAGGGACGCCGTCACCTCTGAGCCGTCGGGGAGGATCACGGCGAGGGTGTGCGCACCCGCCGGGGTGCCCGCCGGGATGGTGACGGTGCGCGCGAACGTGCCGTCCGCCGCGGCCCTGACCGTACCGAGCGAGACCGGGTCGGACCGCAGCTCGAGCGCGAGCTCGGCGCCCTCCGCGAAGCCGCTGCCCGACACGGCGAGCGTGCCGCCGGCGGTGACCGAGGACGCGCCCAGCTCGACGGTCGCGGGCTTCTCGGGCTCCGGCTCCTCCGTGACCGGCGGGGTGACGCCGGCCTCGGTGACCCACTTCTCGCCCGCGTCGGACTTGGTCACCGTGAACGTGTCGTAGACTGCGCCCACGGGGAGCTCGGTCGTGGCGTCCGGCTGCTTCTCGGCGAGATACGACCGGTAGACGAGCTGGTTCTTCGAGACATCGATCACCTGGTAGGTCGTCACGCCCTGACCGCGCAGCACCTGGGTGGCGCCGTTGTTGGTCCAGACGTTCTTCTCCGGGGTCTCCAGGTCGTAGTGCTTGGCGCCGGAGTTCGACACGACGTACACCGGCCCCCTGGTGAGTCCGGCGGTGTCTGTGGCGTCCGTGTTCACGAAACCGCGGGCATACGTGTGATCGTGGCCCATGAGCACGAGGTCGATGTCGTTGCGCTGGAAGACGGGCAGCCACTCGGCACGGAGCACCGGCTCGTCACGACCGGCCGACGCCGAGAACACCGGCTGGTGGAACGTGACGACGTTCCACTTCGACGGGCTGTTCTGCAGCAGCAGGTCGAGCCACGCCGCCTGGAAGCGGGTCCACAGCGTGCCGATCTGCGACGACGGGCATTCCGCGCCCGTGCAGGACGGGAGCCCGGCCGGCGTGAGGAAGGTCGTGTCGCGCGTCGCGTTCAGGGTGATGAAACGGACGCCCTGGTAGTCGGTGTAGTACGCGGTCTCTGCGGCGAACGAGCTCCAGTGGTCGAAGAACGCGCGATACTGCTGCGCCACCTCTGAGTCGCCCTTCGCCAGGTTCGCGAGGTCCCCGATCGAGCTCGTGGACGGGTTGTTGTGCGGGTACTCGAACGCGGCCTTCCAGGCGGTGAGGAGTTTGTCCCCCGAGTACTCGTGGTTGCCGGGGGCGGCCATGACGTTGGTGCGCACGGCGGAATCCTCCATGCCCTTGAACCAGTTCAGCCACTCGTTCTCGTTGCTGGACGTGTTGATGAGGTCTCCGGCGTGCACGGAGCCGATCGATCGCGGGGCGTGGGCCTCTGCCTGCTTCACGACGCGCGGCCAGGTGGTGTCGAGACCGATCTGGGCGTCGCCGTAGTAGATGAACTGGAAGTCGCTCGCCTTCGGGTCCGCGGTGCGGAACTCGTGCCAGTCGCTCCAGCTGCCGGGGAGGCCGACACGGTAACGGTACGCGGTGGCCGGGGTGAGGTCGGTGACCGTGGCCGAGAAGTGCTTGTTCGGGTTGCCGTTCACCACTCCGGCGTCATAGGCGTCGACCGTCCGGGTGGCACCACCGGATGCGGGGCCGATCTCGACCTGACCTGCCGTGTGCGACGCGTCGCCGGCGAGCCAGGAGAACGACTGCGACACCTCCGGCTTCTCGGTCGGGGTGAGGATGACGCGGGTCGGCGGGGCGACGACGGGAGTGCCGGGGTCGGAGGCCTTCACGAGGGTCAGCGACGACATGTCGAAGTAGATGTCGGAGCTCGACGCGCGGTCCTGGAACAGCGACACGGCGATGGTGTTCGTGCCGTCGCGGAGCAGGTCGCCCTCGGCGCTGAACGTGCTGGTCAGGGGGTCGCCGTTGGAGTCTCCGGCGTACTCGACGTTGGTGGTGTCGGTGATGCGGCCGTCGACGTAGCGGGCGACCTCCTCGCCGTTGATCCACACGATGATCGCGTCGTCGAAGGTGACGGTGCTCTGCAGGGCGGCGACCTGCTCGGCGACGCCGGCCTCCAGCTCGAAGGTCGTGCGGAAGAAGTACGTCGGCACCGTCGGTGCCTTCACCCCGTCGAGGTAGTGGTTGAGGAGTGTCTTCGGGGTCTGCGGTCCCACCGGCGCGAGGGCGCCGTTCTTGGCACCGAAGCTGCCCGGTGCGGTCTTCCAGGCGCTGTCGTCGTACGCGGGCAGGGTCCAGTCGCGCAGCGCGGCCGGGGCGGGCGACGGGTCGGAGCCGTCGTCGAGGTAGTGCCAGGGGGTGTCGCCGGTGAGGAGCGAGCCGGTCGGCACTTCCGGGTCGGGCGCGGCGAGGGCCGCGGGGGCGACGACGGCGCCGCCGAGCACGGCGAGCAGCGCGACGGACGTCAGTCCGCGACGCCGCCACCGCACCGCAGGGGTGGGGGAGGTCATGTCTGTCCTTCGTGGGTGGGTGTCCGTGCTCAGCCGCACGGGGCGCCCCCAGCCCAGCGGAGCCGGATGACCGGGGTCTGACATCAAGACGACGGGGAGGTGAACGCGGGCGCGTCAGGGGGCGGCCGGTACGCTGGAACCCATGCTCAACATGGCCGACGGCCTCGCGCGTCTCGGCGCGCTCGCCGAGAATCCCGTCGTCCGTACCCTCGCGGAGGCCTTCGACGCCGCCGGTTTCGAGCTCGCCGTCGTGGGCGGTCCGGTGCGCGATGCGCTGCTCGGCCGGGAGACGCACGACCTCGACTTCACGACGAGTGCGTCGCCGGACGAGATCCTCGCGATCGTGAAGCCGGTGGCCTCCGCGCACTGGGACATCGGTCGCGCCTTCGGGACCATCGGCGCCCGGCTCCGCGGCGAGCAGGTCGAGATCACGACCTATCGGGCGGACAGCTACGACGGCGTGACGCGCAAGCCGACGGTGGAGTTCGGCGACTCGATCGATGGCGACCTGGTCCGCCGCGACTTCACGGTCAACGCGATGGCCCTCCAGGTGCCCGCGGTGAAGCTCGTCGATCCGACCGGCGGGGTCGAGGACCTCGTGGCGGGGGTACTGCGGACGCCGACGGATCCTCGGGTGTCGTTCGGCGACGACCCGCTCCGGATGCTGCGGGCCGCCCGGTTCAGCGCGCAGCTCGGCTTCACGGTGGAGGAGGATACAGAGCGGGCGATCACCGAGCTCCGCGAGACGCTGAAGATCGTGAGCCCCGAGCGCGTGCAGTCCGAGCTCGTGCGCCTCATGCAGACCGACGACCCCGTCCGCGGCATCCGGGTGCTGGTGGAGACCGGACTCATCGACGAGTTCCTCCCCGAGGTGAGCGCTCTCAAGCTCGAGGTCGACGAGCACCACCACCACAAGGACGTCTACGAGCACTCCCTCACGGTGCTCAGCCAGGCCATCGCGCTCGAGCACGCCCGGAACCCCGGGGCGGCGCCGGACGTGCCGCTGCGGATCGCAGCTCTGCTCCACGACATCGGCAAACCCCGCACGCGCAAGCTCGAGCCGGGCGGTGCGGTGACGTTCCACCACCACGACGTGGTCGGCGCGCGCATGGCCCGCAAGCGGCTGCAGGCGCTGCGCTTCGACTCGGCGACCACCGATGCCGTCGCGACCCTGATCGAGCTGCATCTTCGGTTCTTCGGCTATGCGGAGGGGGCGTGGACGGATGCCGCCGTGCGCCGCTACGTCCGCGATGCCGGGGACCTGCTGGAGCGGCTGCACATCCTCACGCGCGCCGACGTCACCACGCGGAACAAGCGCAAGGCCGCCCGGCTCGCCGCCGCCTACGACGACATCGAGTCACGGATCGCGGCGCTCCGGGAGCAGGAGGAGCTCGACGCGATCCGTCCGGAGCTCGACGGCAACCGCATCCAGGAGGTCCTCGGCATCAAGCCGGGCCGGGAGGTCGGCGAGGCGTACCGGTTCCTCCTCGATCTGCGCCTCGACGAGGGTGTGCTGGGCGAGGCCGTCGCGGAGCAGCGTCTCCGGGAGTGGTGGGCGTCGCGCGGTTGACTCCTGCCGGCCCACCCCGTTCCGTGCGTCCCGGCCCCTTACGGCCGCACGCAGGGGGCCGGGAGGACCGGAGAGGGGTGGGTCGACCTCAGTTGACGATGGCGGCGGCGTCCGGAGGGAGTGTCAGGGACGTGGAGGAGCGCGTCAGGGCGGCGGTGGCGAGGAGGATCTCGGACGTGGCGGGGACACTGAACGTCGCGGGGGTGGGGGAGAGGTTCACGAGCACCGACACTCCTCCTCGGTCGATGCGGTAGACACGGTGCTCGGGGCGGCCGTCCGTCTCCCGGACCTCGACCGTCGTGTGCGCGGAGTCCGGGTCGGTGAGCTCCGGTCGCGCTCGCCGCAGTCGTGCCAGGTCGCGGTACAGCGTCAGGAGCCGGGAGTGCTCCGGGGCCTCGGCCTCCGCCCAGTCGAGGTGCGAGCGGTGGAAGGTCTCGGGGTCCTGCGGGTCGGGCACCGCATCCGGATCCCATCCCATGCGGGCGAACTCCGCCGTGCGGCCCTCGGCGACCGCGCGGCCGAGCTCGGGTTCGGGGTGGGAGGTGAAGAACTGCCACGGGGTCGTCGCCCCCCACTCCTCGCCCATGAAGAGCATCGGGGTACCCGGCGCCGTCAGGGTGAGCACGGCGGCCACCGCGAGCCGGTCGGGGGAGAGCGTGGCAGAGAGCCGATCCCCGGCGGCGCGGTTGCCGATCTGATCGTGGTCCTGCGCGAAGGTCACCAGCCGCCAGCTCGGCACCTCGGCCGGGATCGAGGACCCGTGCGGACGGTCGCGGAAGGACGAGAAGGAGCCGTCGTGGAAGAAGCCGCCCTCCGTCACCTTGGCCACCGCGTCGTCTGCGGCGAAGTCGGCGTAGTACCCGGCGGTCTCTCCGGTGAGCGCGACGTGCACGGCGTGGTGCCAGTCGTCGGACCACTGCGCCGTGAGCCCGTAGCCCCCGGCCTCCCGCGGCAGGATGAGCGTCGGGTCGTTGAGATCGGACTCGGCGATGAGCGTCAGCGGTCGGTTCTGCTGCGCGGACAGCGCATCCACCCGTTCGGAGAGCTCCCGCAGCAGGTGCACCGGCCGCCGGTCGTGGAGGGCGTGCACGGCATCGAGCCGGAGTCCGTCGACGTGGAAGTCGCGCAGCCACATCAGGGCGTTGTCGAGGATGTACTCCCGCACGGCGTCCTCGTCGAGGTTCACCGAGTCGCCCCAGGTGGTGCTCTCGCCCTCGCGCAGGTACGGACCGAAGAGCGGGAGGTAGTTGCCGCTCGGGCCGAGGTGGTTGTAGACGACGTCCTGCACGACGGCGAGCCCGTGCGCGTGGGCGGCGTCGACGAAGCGCTGATAGGCCGCGGGGCCGCCGTACTCCTCCTGCACCGCGTACCAGAGCACGCCGTCGTATCCCCAGTTCCAGGCGCCGTTGAAGGCGTTGACGGGCAGCAGCTCGACATGGGTGACGCCGAGGTCGACGAGATGCGCCAGGCGGCCGACCGCCGCGTCGAGCGTGCCCTCCGGTGTGAAGGTGCCGAGGTGCAGCTCGTAGATCAGCCCGCCCGCGAGCTGCCGTCCGGTCCAGGAGGCGTCGGTCCACGCGAAGGCGGCGGGGTCGAAGGCCGCCGAGGCCCCGTGCACGCCGTCCGGCTGCCGCCGCGAGCGAGGGTCAGGGCGGAGGTCGTCGCCGTCGTCGAGGACGAAGCCGTAGCGCTCACCGTCCGCGAGGACGAGGTCGGTGGTCCAGCGCCCCTCTGCCCCCGCCGTGAGTGCGCGCTCCTCCACGGTGGTGCCCGCGTCGTCGAGGCGTCGTACCCGCACACGGGTCGCCCGCGGCGCCCACACCGAGATCATCGGGCCAGCTCGATCAGCGCGACGGGGTAGGTGTCGAGGAGTTCCGCCAGTCGCACGGGCCCGGGCGGGATCCGCCGGCCGGTGAGGAGGTCGGTCCCCGGCAGCTCGGGGCGCATCATGACCGTGTCGCCCCAGCCCCCGCGGCGCGCCAGCGCGACCGGCAGCCGTGTGGCCACGGCGGTTGCGCCGCCGCGGTGCACGGCGATCGCGTGGTCTGCGGCCTCACCTTCGACGACGGCCGGCCGGTAGAAGCGGAACAGCTCCGGATTGTCCCGCCGCAGTCGCAGTGCCCGCGAGGTCACCAGCAGCTTCGCGGCGCCGGAGTCGTCGATCGGGGGGACCACACCGCGGGCGTGGTCCGCGTCGAGCTCCCGCAGCATCCGGGCGCGCAGAGCGAAGTCGACGGGTCGACGGTTGTCGGGGTCGACGAGCGAGAGGTCCCACAGCTCGGTGCCCTGGTACACGTCAGGCACGCCGGGGCCGGTGAGCTGCAGCAGCTTGGCGGAGAGGGAGTTGGAGCGCCCCGCATCGACGATCTCGGCCACGAAACGGTCGAGGATCGGCGCGGCCTCTCCCTCGACGGACCGGGCGATCGCGGCCAGGCCCTCTTCGAACTCCGCATCCGGATGCTGCCAGGTCGTCCCCTCCGCGGCCTCACGCGCGGCCTTGGTGGCGTAGGCGAGTAGCCGTTCGGAGGGCAGCGGCCAGGCGCCGACCGCGGCCTGCCAGATCAGCGTGTCGAGAGGACCGTGTCCGGTGGTCGCGACGGCGCGCAGCTCCGCCAGCACCTCGGCCCAGCGCTCCGGGATCTCCGAGAGCACCGACAGGCGCGCGCGCACGTCCTCCGAGCGCTTCGTGTCGTGCGTGGAGAGCGTCGTCATCGAGTGCGGCCACGCCGCCAGCCGCGCCCGCTGCGCGTCGTGGAACTCCTCGACCGACAGCGCGGGGAGGGACGGGTCGGCGCCGACCTCGGTCAGCGTTCCGAGGCGGGTGAACCGGTAGAACGCTGTGTCCTCCACACCCTTCGCCATCACGGCGCCGCTCACCTGCGGGAATCGCTGCGCGACCTCGAGGCGCGGATCGTTCAGCAGCGGCTCCAGCGCTGTGAACGCGGTCGCGAGGTCGGGGCGTCGGCGACGGGCCTCCGCGAAGGCGGCGCGCAGGTGTTCGCGGCCCTCCGGGAGATAGGAGCGATACACGGGGAAGCAGGCGAGGAGCTCGGCCAGCGCGTCGTCGGCGTGCACGATCCCGTGGGGGAGCGTACGCACCAGTCGGCGCACCTCGGCGGCCAGGAGGGTGTCCGCGATCATCCGCTTCGTGTCGTGGATGAGGTCGTGCCAGGGGAGCGCGTCCGGGAGACCGGTCTCCGCGCGGAGCCTGGCATCCAGCCGGTCCAGCGCCGCGACGCCCTCCGCGTCGACGAACAGGCGGTCGAGCTCGGCCAGCGCGTCGTATCCGGTGGTGCCGTCGGTCCGCCACCAGGCCGGCAGGGCCTCGCCCGGCTCCAGGATCTTCTCGACGAGCGTGTACGCGCGTCCGGTCGCGTCGGCGAGCTGCTCCAGGTACGCGCCGGGGTCGACGAGGCCGTCCGGGTGATCCACCCGCAGACCGTCCGCGAGGCCCTCCCGGATCCAGCGCAGGATCTCCCGGTGCGACTCGGCGAACACCTCGGGCCGTTCGACCCGGATGCCGGCGAGTTCGGAGACGGCGAAGAACCGGCGGTAGGTGAGGTCGGTGTTCTGGTCCTGCCAGAACCGCAGCTCGTAGTTCTGGGCGCCCAGGAGCGCCGGGAGATCGTCCGCCAGTGCCGCGGTCCCGGGGGCGAGGGGCAGCTCATGCTCGAAGTAGCGCAGAACGCCGTCCGGCGCGTCGGCGGCCGGCGTGGTGTCGACCACGAGCTCGCCGTTCGCGACGACCTCGTTCGGGCTCGCGCCCAGCAGCGGCAGCAGGAGACGCCCGCCGCCCGCTGCCCAGTCGATGTCGAACGCCGCCGCATGACGGGTCTTCCGGCCCAGCCGCAGCACCTCCCACCACCACGGGTTCTGCCGCGGCACGGCCACCCCCACGTGGTTGGGCACGATGTCGACGAGGATGCCGAGGCCTGCAGCCCGTGAGGCCGCCGCGAAGCGGACGAGCCCCTCCGCGCCGCCGCGGTCGGGATCGATGCGGCCGTGGTCCACGACGTCGTAGCCGTGGTTCGAGCCGCGGGTCGCCGCCAGCAACGGTGACAGGTAGGCCCACGAGGCGCCGAGCTCGGCGACGTATCCGGTCACCTCCGCGGCCGCGTCCAGGGGGAAGTCCTCGCTGATCTGCAGGCGATACGTCGAGACCGGTCTGTCGGTCATGACGCAGCCTGCTCGCTCTGCGCGCGGAGCGAGGCATCGACGGAGTCATCCGTGTCGACGGGGTCGCCGTCGAGTTCCTGCAGCACGAGCATGGCCTTGCCCTCGAGCGGCACGCTGTCCCGCGCCCGGAGCTTCCGGTCACCGAGTTCGCCGGCGGTGTCCACGGAGACGAGCCATTCCGCGCCGTGCCGGTCGTCCGGCAGGGCGAGGTCGACGGGCTCGTCGCCGCTGTTGAAGTAGACGAGGAAGTTCACGTCCTCCACGGGACGTCCGCGGCGGTCGTTCTCGCGGATGCCGCGGCCGTTCAGGAACATGCCCACGGAGCGTCCGAAGCCCGAGTCCCAGTCCTCCGGCGTCATGCGGGCACCGTCCGGGCGCAGCCACACGACGTCGGGGATGCGCTCGCCGTCCTCGTCCTCGTCTGCGACCGGGCGTCCGTCGAAGAAGCGGCTGCGGCGGAAGGTCGGGTGCTCGTGCCGGAGCCGAGCGACCGCCGCCGTGAACTCCACGAGCGGCAGGTCGGCCGCCTCCCAGTCGATCCACGTGAGCTCGTTGTCCTGCGCGTAGCCGTTGTTGTTGCCGTGCTGCGTGCGGCCGAGTTCGTCGCCGTGGGAGATCATCGGCACGCCCTGCGAGAGCAGCAGGGTCGCCAGGAAGTTCCGCTGCTGACGCGCACGGCGCCGGTTGATGTCGATGTCGTCGGTCGGTCCTTCCGCGCCCATGTTGTCGGAGCGGTTGTGGGATTCGCCGTCGTTGTTGTCCTCGCCGTTGTCCTCGTTGTGCTTCTCGTTGTACGACACCAGGTCCCGCAGCGTGAAGCCGTCGTGGGCGGTGACGAAGTTGATGGACGCGACCGGGCGCCGGCCGGAGTGCTCGTACAGGTCGGCGGAGCCGGTGAGGCGGGAGGCGAACTCGCCGAGCGCCTGGGGCTCGCCGCGCCAGAAGTCGCGCACGGTGTCGCGGTACTTGCCGTTCCACTCCGTCCACTGCGGCGGGAAGTTCCCGACCTGATAGCCGCCGGGGCCGATATCCCACGGCTCGGCGATGAGCTTCACCTGCGAGACGATCGGATCCTGCTGCACGAGCTCGAAGAAGGCTGCGAGGCGGTCGACGTCGTAGAACTCGCGGGCGAGGGTCGCCGCGAGGTCGAAGCGGAAACCGTCGACGTGCATCTCGGTCACCCAGTAGCGCAGCGAGTCCATGAGCAACTGGAGCGCGTGCGGGTTGCCCGCGTTCAGGCTGTTGCCCGTGCCGGTGTAGTCCGTGTAGTACCGCTTGTCCTCTTCGAGCCGGTAGTACGCCTCGTTGTCGATCCCGCGCATGGAGAGCGTCGGCCCGAGGTGGTTGCCCTCAGCGGTGTGGTTGTAGACGACGTCGAGGATGACTTCGATGCCGGCCTCGTGGAGCGCGCGCACCATGGCGCGGAACTCCTGCACCTGCTGGCCGTCCTGGCCGCCGGCGGCATAGGCGTTGTGCGGTGCGAAGAATCCGAGGGTGTTGTAGCCCCAGTAGTTCGACAGGCCCTTGTCCTGCAGCACCGAGTCGTTGACGAATTGATGCACCGGCATCAGCTCCAGGGCCGTGACGCCGAGGCGCTGGAGATGCTCGATGACTGCCGGATGCGCGATGCCGGCGTAGGTGCCGCGCAGCTCCTCCGGGACCTCGGGGTGCCGCTGGGTGAGCCCCTTGACGTGGGCCTCGTAGATGACCGTCTCCGCGTACGGGGTCTTCAGCGGACGGTCGCCGCCCCACTCGAAGAACGGGCTGACGACCACGCCCTTCGCCATCGCGGTCGCGGAGTCGTCGTCGTTGCGGGAGTCGGGGTCGCCGAAGTCGTAGCCGAAGAGGGACTGGCCCCAGTCGACCTCACCGGCGACGGCCTTCGCGTAGGGGTCGAGGAGCAGCTTGTTCGGGTTGAAGCGCTGTCCCTGCGCGGGATCGTACGGACCGTGCACACGGTAGCCATAGCGTTGCCCCGGCTGCACCGTGGGCAGGTAGCCGTGCCAGACGAACGCGTCGACCTCGGTGAGCGGCACTCGTGTCTCCGTGCCGTCCGCGTCGAAGAGGCAGAGTTCCACGCGCTCCGCGCCCTCGCTGAAGAGCGCGAAGTTGGTGCCCTGACCGTCGAAGGTGGCCCCCAGCGGGTACGCGGACCCGGGCCAGACCTCGCCGCTCATCCGGCGAGGGCGTGGTCGCGCGAACCCGCGGCCATGGCACTGACGATGCTGACGGCATGGTCGTAGTCGTACACCTGAGCGATCTCCACAGCCCGAGGATACGGGTGTCCGAGGTAGCAGACGTAGAGCGGCGGCACGACCTCGATGTATCCGACGGGAGCGTCGTGCGCGACGACGTACCGGTCGAAGTCGATCCGCTCGCAGGCCGGCTCGGTCGCGGCGGGGTGGGCCGCGTCGGCGCGCTGCGAGGAGCCAGTGCTGGTGGGGGTGTGGACGTTCATGGCGCCTCCTGACTCGTGATGGGACCACGATAGGAACCGGGAACGGATTCGAGAACGGTATTGCCATCCGGGCCTCGACCGGCTAGGCACCCGATGACGGCGGGATCACTCCCTGCGCCGACGCACGTACTCGGTCACCACGACGCCCGATTCATAGGGAGTCGTCTCCACCGCATCGAACCGCTCCGGGCGGTACGGGCGGTCGCCGAAGAGGGGGATTCCCGAGCCGAAGAGCAACGGCTGCCGCTTCAGGACGAGCCGGTCGATCTCGTCGGCCAACGTCGCCGCGAGGGCCCCGCCGCCGCACAGCCAGATCGCGCCGCCCTCCTCCTGCTTCAGCCGCCGCACGACCTCCACCGGATCCTCCGCCGTCACCTCGAGGTTCTCGGCCTCGGCTGTGCGGGTGCGGCTGAAGACGATCTGCCGCAGGTGCCGGTAGGGACTGGGGAGCCCGCCCACCTCGTAGGTGTTCCCGCCCATCAGCACCGTGTCGAACACGTCGTTGCGCTGCGGGATGCCGAGGGCTTCGGCGGCCACGGTCGGCAGGGTGTCGGCGAAGCGCGCGTTGATGCCGTCCATGTGATCGCCTTCGACGAGGAAGGCGTCGAACTCCCCATTCGGACCGGCGATGAATCCGTCCAGGGTCACCGCGACGTAGTACACGAGGTCTCGCATGATTCTCCAATCACTACATCTGTTGCGGTTGAGAGTACAACAGTCGTAGTGATTGCGCTAGGGTGGCGGCATGGTGAGGAACGAGCCGCGTCGACGCCAGCTCGCGGACGCCGGGCTGGCCGTGCTCGCCCGCGAAGGTTCGCGGGGGCTCACGCATCGAGCGGTCGACGCCGAGGCGCAGGTCCCCGCGGGGACGACCTCGAACTATTTCCGCAGCAGGGGCGCGCTGATCGAGGGTCTCGTCGACCGCATCGGGGAACGTCTGGCTCCGACGCCCGAGGACTTGGAGCATCGCGCGGCGATCGCGCCGAGCCGCCAGCTGTTCGCCGACTACATCCGGGATATCGTGCGTCGCCTCACGGCCGACCGCGACGTCACCCTCGCACTGTTCGCCCTGCGGCTCGAGAGCGCCCGTCGTCCCGAGCTCGCCGCCGTGCTCGGCGCCTGGCAGCGGGCCGGCTTCGACGCGGACGTCGCCTTCAACGTCGCCGCGGGCCTCCCGGGAGGGCGGCGCGAGATCGCCCTGTTCCACTACGCGATCGACGGTCTGCTGCTCGACCGGCTCACCACGCCGATCGACCCGGAGACCTCGACCGACGAGGTGATCGACGATCTCGTGGCCGGGCTGTTGCCCTGACCACTGCCGCGGCCGCTGTTCCGCCCGGTCGATCCTGCTCGTACACTGAGGGCACGCTCTCGACTCCAGAAACGGAGAACGCGTGTCTGCGACGTGGCACGATCCGCGGGAGGCGTCGCCGACGGCGTCTCGCCTCCTCGTCGAGCGTGCGCACGAGGAGCTCATCGCCGGCAATCTCGACGACCACCGCCTCCGCGAGGTGCGGCCACTCGTGCGGGAGTCGTGGGAGCGGTCCTGGCACCGCCGTGTCGGTCCGGAGGCGCTGCCACCGCTCGACCTGTTCGAGGACGAGCTCGACGCCTATCGTCTGACTCACCCGCTCGCCTCCGCGATGGAGATGATCCGCGCGCTGCTGCTTCCCGGCGACTCCGAGGACTCGGGGGTCGTGATCGCCGTCGGAGATCAGGCAGGGCGCCTGCTGTGGATCGAGGGCGATGCGCAGCTCCGGTCCCTCACCGAGGGCATGGGGTTCGTCGCCGGCGCGAACTGGGCGGAGGACGCCGTCGGCACGAGCGCCCCGGGCACGGCGCTCGCCCTGGAGCGGTCGGTGCAGATCCGTGGGGCCGAGCACTACAACCGCCTGGTGCACCCGTGGTCGTGCAGTGCGGCGCCCGTGCGCGACCCGGAGACGCAGCGGGTCCTCGGCGTGATCGACATCACCGGCGGACCCGAAGTGGTGACCCCGCAGGCGCGACTGCTCGTCGACGCGACGGCGCGGGCGGTCGAGTCCGAGCTCCTCGTGGCGCGGCTGCAGCGACGAGCGGAGCCTCCGGCTCGACGCCTGCCGGGCAGGACCCCGCCGGAACCCCTCGCTCGCGCGCGACTGCAGGTGCTCGGACGCGACCGTGCCCGGTTGGAGACCGCGTCGGCACACGAGGAGGCCGTCACCGAGCTCAGCGCCCGGCACGCGGCCATCCTCCTGATGCTGGCCGTGCACCGCCAGGGCCTCTCCGCCGACCGGCTCGCGGAGCTCGTCTACGGTCCCGGGGTCTCGCCGGACACCCTGCGGCCGGAGATGGTGCGCCTGCGCAAGGTCCTGGAGCGGGCGGCCCCGGATCTCGTGCCGGAGTCCCGCCCGTATCGCCTTCCGGTGCCGCTGGAGACCGATGCTCAGGACGTGCTGTCCCTCCTTGATCGCGGCGCCCACCGGGTCGCGCTGACGGCCTACCGGGGGCCGGTGCTGCCGGATTCGACTTCGCCCGGCGTCGAGGAGTTCCGCGATTCGGTCCGTGCGGCGCTGCGGGAGGTGATGCTGTCGGGGGCGAGTCTGGACGTGCTGCTCGCCTATGCGGACACCCCCGAGGGGAGCGAGGACGCGGAGGTGCTGCGGCTCGCGCTGGAGATGCTGCCGGCGCGCTCGCCGCGTCGTGCCGGTCTCGTGACGCGGATCGAGCGCCTCGGCTGATTCGAATCGCCCGATTGGTGCCATTTCGGCCGCGGATGTAGCCAGGTGAGCGATTCGAACGGGGCGCAACCGGCTGCAACGTTGCGCATCGGGAGTGCAACGGGGAGCGGCCTAGCGTCGAGGGAACACCGCGGCATCGACGCCGCGGCGCCCCCGTCGAAGGAGACCCCATGACCATCGTCGAAGAAGACGTGTCCCTCGCCTACGCCGCCCCCGGACAGCCCGGAGCGGTCGCGAACTACCGGCCCCGCTACGGTCACTACATCGGCGGCGAGTTCGTCGAGCCCGCCAAGGGCCAATACTTCGAGAACATCAGTCCCGTCAACGGCAAGCCCTTCACCGAGGTCGGCCGCGGCACCGTCGAGGACATCGACCGCGCCGTCGACGTCGCCTGGAAGGCCTTCAGCGCCTGGGGCAAGACCAGCCCCGCGGAGCGCTCCGTGATCCTGAACCGCATCGCCGACCGGATGGAGCAGCACCTCGAGGAGATCGCGGTCGCGGAGACGTGGGAGAACGGCAAGCCCGTGCGGGAGACCCTCGCCGCCGACATCCCGCTCGCGATCGACCACTTCCGCTACTTCGCGGGGGTGCTCCGCGCGCAGGAGGGCGGCATCAGCCAGCTCGACGAGAACACCGTCGCGTACCACTTCCATGAGCCGCTCGGCGTGGTCGGGCAGATCATCCCCTGGAACTTCCCGATCCTCATGGCCGTGTGGAAGCTGGCGCCGGCGCTCGCCGCGGGCAACTGCATCGTCATCAAGCCCGCGGAGCAGACCCCCGCGTCGATCCTGTTCCTGTTCGACATCATCGGCGACCTGCTGCCGGCCGGGGTCGTGAACATCGTGAACGGCTTCGGGATCGAGGCCGGCGCGCCGCTCGCGCAGCACAAGCGCATCCGCAAGGTCGCCTTCACCGGCGAGACCACGACCGGCCGCCTCATCATGCAGTACGCCTCGCAGAACCTCATCCCGGTCACCCTGGAGCTCGGCGGCAAGAGCCCGAACGTCTTCTTCGAGGACGTCGCCCGCTCCACGAGCGACCCGTTCTACGACAAGGCGCTCGAAGGCTTCACGATGTTCGCGCTCAACCAGGGCGAGGTCTGCACCTGCCCGTCACGCGCCCTCATCCAGCGCTCGATCTACGACGGCTTCCTCGCCGACGGCCTCGAGCGTGTGGAGAAGGTCGTGCAGGGCAATCCGCTCGACCCTGCGACGATGATCGGCGCGCAGGCCTCGAACGATCAGCTGGAGAAGATCCTCAGCTACATCGACATCGGCAAGCAGGGCGGGGCCCGGCTGCTCACGGGAGGCGAGCGCGCCGACCTCGGCGGCGACCTCAGCGAGGGCTTCTACGTGCAGCCGACCGTGTTCGAGGGGACGAACGACATGCGGATCTTCCAGGAGGAGATCTTCGGTCCTGTGCTCTCGGTCACCTCGTTCGACGACTTCGACGACGCGATCTCGATCGCGAACGACACCCTGTACGGGCTGGGGGCCGGTGTATGGAGTCGCAGCGGCGACACCGCGTACCGCGCGGGCCGGGCGATCGAGGCTGGTCGCGTGTGGACGAACACCTACCACCAGTACCCGGCGCATGCCGCGTTCGGCGGGTACAAGCAGTCGGGGGTGGGCCGCGAGAACCACAAGATGATGCTCGACCACTACCAGCAGACGAAGAACCTCCTCGTCTCGTACGCGGAGGGCCCGATGGGCTTCTTCTGATCCGCCCGAGCCCGGGTGACGGGCGGCGCTCGCCGCGCCGTCCGGCACTCGGCATTCCGGAAGGAGTCCCATGGTCAGTCAGACCACGCCCGCCCGCGTCGCGGTGACCGACCCCGCCGCCGCGCTCGTCCGCGAACTCACCGCGCAGCACGGGCCGCTCATGTTCCACCAGTCCGGCGGCTGCTGCGACGGCTCCGCCCCCATGTGCTACCCCGTGGGGATGTTCCTCACCGGTCCCGGCGACGTGCTCCTCGGCACCCTCGACGTCGGGCTCGACGATCCGGTCGAGGTCTACATGTCGGCCTCGCAGTTCGAGTACTGGAAGTTCACGCACCTCACCATCGATGTCGTGCCGGGACGCGGCGCCGGGTTCAGCGTCGAGGGCCCCACGGGGATGCGGTTCCTCATCCGGTCGCGGATGCTCGACCCCGCCGAGCTGGCGGGCCTCGGCCTGGCCTGAGACGCCATGCCTGCGGTTCGTAGGGGAGCGATGGCGCGGTGTTGATCAACGCCGATGCCCTTCCGCAGGCTCGGGAGCCGTGCCGCGGCAGGCCGGCCACGACGCCGAGTCCGATCCGAGGTGCACATGAGCTCGTCCCGATCTCCGAGGAGACGCCTGCCGATCGTCCTGGCCCCGGCCGTGGTTCTGGCCCTGGCAGTGGGGGGTTGCACGCCCGTCGCCCCACCGTCCCCGACGCCCTCGTCCACCGACGTCGACCACTTCTCGGCGGTGGACGGCGTGCGGTCCTCCACGGAACTCATCTTCGCTCTCCTCGCCGCGGGAGACGAGAAGGGCGCAGCCGACGAGCTCCACCCCGCCATGGATCTCGAGCAGCCGTTGGCGTTGCTGCTCACGCCGAGTGGCGTCTACACGCAGATCGAGGACCGGCCGAAGATCCTCTCCGTCGACGACGTGACGGCGGCAGAGGACGGGGAGACCGGCACCGCGACGGTCACCTACGAGATGGCGGGCGCCGAGCACACCGCACGGTCGAGCTCCGACGGACCGGCGAACGGGGGGCGGACGCTTACGCCATCGTGACCTCCGAGGACGACTTCGGGCTGGACGCGAGCGGCGTCGAGCTGCTCCCGGCCGACACGGTGTACCGCATCCACAGGGTGGACGTCAGCGCGGCGTTCCTCGCGGCCCGGGCTCTCGCGGATGGCGATGAGGTGCCGCGGATCCCCGCGTTCGGCGGTACGTATCCGCTGGAGATCACGGTGCCGGGCCCCGACGGCTTCACCGACACGGTGACCCTGCAGACCTCGACCTTCCTCGGCGGCGGCACCGACGGCGTCCTGCGCGACTTCGCCGTGGAGCACGGGTACTGACTTTCGAATCGCCCGATTGGTCCCATTTCGGCCGGAGATGCAGCCAATCAAGCGACTCGAACGGGATACGCTGGCCCCATCGTGAACGCACCGCACCGACCCTCCGTCCTCTTCGTCTGCGTCCACAACGCGGGGCGCTCGCAGATGGCCGCCGGCTTCCTCCGGCACCTCGCCGGCGACCGCATCGAGGTGCGCTCCGCCGGGTCGATGCCCGCTGCCGAGATCAACCCCGTCGCGGTGGCGGCGATGGGGGAGCTCGGCATCGACATCACGGCCGAGCAGCCGAAGGTGCTCACGACCGAGGCCGTGCAGGCGTCGGACGTCGTGATCACGATGGGCTGCGGTGACGCGTGCCCGTTCTTCCCCGGCACGCGCTATGAGGACTGGGTGCTCGATGACCCCGCCGGTCAGGGAATCGATGCCGTCCGGCCGATCCGCGACGATATCCGCGGCCGCATCGAGACCCTCGTGGCCGAGCTGCTCTGACCGGCGCTCAGCCGGCCCCGTCGAGCACCTGTCAGGGGGAGAGCTTCGGCCTGGAGCTCTCTGGCAGCGACGGCACCCGAGTGCTCTGGACCCGGACTGCGGAGTTCAGGTAGAGAGCTGCCACTGCGAGCGCCACCAGGCCACCGATCACGGCCAGCATCGGACTCGGTGAAGCGAATGCTCCGAAGGAGGCCATGATCCCTTGGATCAAGAACATTGCGCTGAGGAGGATTCCGCTCCCTCGTGTGCTGGTCATCTTCCACCAGGGGCGTGGGGCGTCCGACTCTCCGGGGCTACGGAACGTTCGTGCCGCCACGACGACGGCCGCCACGATAACCACGGTGGCCCACACGAATCCGAGTTCGAACCTGAGGACCGTGAGCGGTACGACGGTGAGCATGATCCCGACGATGACGACGAGCAGATACCCGACCTTGGCGGTCGGTGTCCTGATGCGCATGAGTAGCACGTTACGCGTTGGCTGACGATTCGGTCAACGAATGTCCTCGCCGACCTCGTCGTCACGCCGACGGAGAGGCCGCGGCGAGCACAGCACTCCGCAGCCAGGAGCGGTAGCGGTCCGGCGACCAGCCGGACTGCACGACGAGCTGCTGGTGGCTCTCCGGTGAGAGCAAGAACGACAGCACGTCGGCGAGGGCGTCGCCGTCGTGGTCCGAGTCGACGATGCCCCGGCGCTGCAGTTCCGCCGCGAACCCCCGGTAGTCCGCCGCCCGGTTCGCGAGGATGCGCTGCAGGGCGGCATCGACGACCGGGTCGGAGAGCGCCGCGCCCAGGAGGACCGTCCAGAGGGCATGCCCGCGCTCGTTCGCGGCGCCGATCTGCGTGATGACGGCGTCCAGGAAGACGTCGTCGGGCAGGGCCGTCAGTCCCGAACCGGCCTCGGTGTCGGCGAGGGTCTCGGCGGCTTCCGAGCCGGAGAAGGTGACCTCGAAGGCGGCGATGAGCAGTTCCGCCTTCGCCGCCGTGGTCTTCACCGTCTCCGCGGACACCCCGGCCTCCCTGGCGATCGCGGAGATCGTCGTCGCCTGGTATCCCTGCGCGGCGAACAGGCGGGCGGCCGCCGCGACGATGCGCGCACGGGTCTCCTCGGCCTGGCGGGTCCGCAGGGCGGAGCGGTAGGGGCGTGCACTCGACGTCATTGACTTTCCTCAAAGGGTGATGAATACTTCAACGGTACAACCAACCCTATCGAGAGAGCCGCCATGTCCCGTTACCTCCTCACCTGCACTCCCGCTCACGGGCACGTGCTCCCGCTGCTGCAGGTCGCCAGGCACCTGGTCGCGGGCGGGCACGAGGTCCTCTTCCTCACGAGCAGCCGATACGAGGAGCGGGTGACAGCGGCCGGTGCCCGGTTCCGCCCGCTGCCCGCGGAGGCCGACGTCGATCTCGACGACGCGAACGGCGCGTTCCCCGAGCGCGAAGGTCTCACCGGGGCGGCCGCGCTCCGTTTCGATATGAGCACCCTCTTCATCCGCCCGGGTCGGGCTCAGCACGAGGCCGTGCGCGTCGAGCTGGCGCGGAATCGCATCGACGCGGTCCTCACCGAACCGCTGTTCGTCGGTGCGGCGCTGCTGCAGCGGTTGCCGAAGGCCGAGCGGCCCCCGGTCGTGGTCCTCGGGATCTTCCCGCTCGGCGCTCGCAGCGTCGACACAGCCCCGTTCGGGCTCGGAGTCACGCCGATGTCCGGGCTGTTCGGACGCGTGCGCAACGCCTTCCTACGTCTGGTGGCGGAGCGCGTGATCTTCGGGGGCGTGCAGAAGGAGGCCGATGCCATGGCGCGCGAGGCCGTCGGCCGCGATCTCGGCGGATTCGTGCTGGACTGGGCGGGCCGCGCCGACGCGTACGTGCAGTTCTCCGTTTCCGCGTTCGAGTACCCGCGCTCTGACCTCCCGGCGTCCGTGCATTTCGCCGGGCCCCTTCCGGCCGCGCCGTCGACGGCACCGCTGCCGGACTGGTGGTCCGACCTGGACGGTCGGCGGCCCGTGATCCACGTCAGTCAGGGCACCATCGCCAACGCGGACTTCGGTCAGCTCGTGCTTCCCACGATCGCCGGGCTCGCCGCGACCGACGCCCTCGTGGTGGTATCCACCGGCGGCCGTCCTGTCGACGCGCTCCGTGCGGAGCTGCCGGCGAACGTCCGGGTCGCCGAGTACTTGCCCTACGACCGGCTGCTGCCGGAGATCGACGTGTTCGTCACCAACGGCGGCTTCGGCGGGGTGCAGCAGGCCCTGGCCCAGGGTGTCCCGCTGGTGGTCGCGGGTCAGACGGAGGACAAGGTCGAGGTCTCCGCCCGAGTCGGGTGGACCGGCGTCGGCGTCAACCTGCGGACGAATGCGCCGAAGCCGGGACAGGTCGCCGCGGCCGTGCACCGGGTGCTCGTCGAGCCGACGTTCCGCGACCGCGCACGGCAGGTCGGAGAGGCGATGCGCGCTGCGGACGCCTGGCAGACGCTGGACGCGGTCCTGGCGGGGGAGGCCACTCGGGCCGAAGCTGACAGCTCGATGCACCGCTGACCGCCGCGCGGGAAAGTGCATTCCCGCGCATGAACGCAACCGGGTGCAACGTCCGCCGGTATACCATCCGGGTATCGCCACGCAGCGTCAGTCCCAGCTGACCACGGGCGGGACGGTCGAACCGTCAATGCGGAGGGAACGTCGAATTCCTTTCGATCCCGAGGGGGGATGGGGTGGGCGTCGGTTCCCCAGAACGACACCCACCCCCACATCGGACTCGTCGTCAGTTCCAGCGGCTGAGCATCCAGAAGACCGCGAAGCCGATCACCACGAGGATCGGCACCCACGTGCCCGTGCGCTTGAGGCGCCGACCCTGCGGCGCGACCCCCGGCGGTGGGGTGATCATCCCCGCCGGCGGAGCGAACGGGAGCGCGTGGCCCCCGGGCGTCGCCGCGGCAGCCAGGCGGTCGTCGCGCCACCGCGCCCACTGGTCGAGCTTGGTCAGCAACGCGCCCACCGTTCCGAACAGCCAGGCCCACGTCGCCGGATCGAGTGTGGAGGCCCGGCGGGGCGTGTAGAGGAACAGCCAGTCGTCGACGATCTCGACGTCGAGCTGCGCGGCGTTGTCGATGAAGCGCGCCATGATGTCGGGCGTGAAGAGGTAGAGCGCGTCCTGCTCGTAGCCGTCGGGGCAGTACAGGGTGAAGTGCTGATCGAAGTCGCCCTCGAGCGACAGACGCTGCGCCCGCTGGAACGATGCCGGCAGGTTGGAGCCGAAGCCGTTGTTGCCCTTCGCGTCGAGCACGATGTTCGGCAGGGGCACATCCAGCTTCACGGCGACGTAGCCCCAGCGATACGTCGTCGAGTTCTTCCCGGACTGCACCGTGTACTGGTAGTTGCCGAACTCCACGAACCGCGGGTGGGTTCCGCGGACGAGGTCGGTGGCCAGGCGCGAACGGCCGAGGTGGAAGATCATTCCGGGGAGCGGCGGATCGTCCACGCGGGGCTCGTACGTCATGCCGTTGGCCTGGGCGAACCGGTGCAGGCGGTACCGAGCGGTGCGCGCGTTGCGGACGCCCATCCAGACGAGCACACCCACTCCCGCCGCCACCAGGAGCAGGAGGACGAGCGGGATCGCCGCGGAGGCGGGGGACCCACTGCCCGCTGCCAGCGCCACCACCACGGAGGCGAGGATCGGGAGCAGCACGACTCCGGCGATCGCCACGGCTACGACGGCGATGATCGACGACACCGCCATGCCGGTCGTCCGCCGGGACCGGAGCTCCGCCGTGAAGGCGCGGACGGCGGCCGGGTCGACCGGATCGGTGAGGGGACGCGCGTCGAACGACGCCGACGCCTGCGGAGACGTCATCGGTTGACCTCGTCGGCGTCCCAGGTGAGGTCGGCGCCCTCGCGAAGCGCCTTCGCCTCCAGACGTTCGTCCGTGCAGATCGCGCGGACGAGGTCGGGCGAGCCCGCGACGATCGTGGAGTCGTAGTCGATCTCCGAGACCATCACCCACGTGCGATCCTTCGGCCACAGGATGTTCGGGCTCTGCGCGGAGGGCGGGAAGCCGTGCTCCTCGCCCACCCGGTCGCGCCACGGCACGCCGAGCACCCAGGCCGGATCGATGAAGTCCCTGGCGCCGCCGGAGAACAGCACGTAGTCGCGCCCGGGGAGCTGCAGCCGCGGCCCTTCGGAGATCTCCCGCGAGAGGATGCCGTCCTGCCAGGTGGGCTTCCGGAAGACGTTGTTGAACGGGTCGTGGATGCTCCGGTCGAGCATCGCCTGATGGTTCGGGTCGTCGCTGAACGTGAGGAACGCGCGGGACGGGCCGTCGCCGAAGAACCCGACGAGGGCGCCGAACCCGTCCCAGAGCGCGACGACCCCGTCGTCCGGGGTCGTGGTGTGGGCGGCGAGGTGCCCGGCCAGGATCGACACGAGGTCGCTGTCGAGCGCACCCTCGAGCGGCGCCGTGAACTCGCGGCCGTCCGGAGCGATGCGGGTCCGCCAATCGGCGTCGACGGGAGTCCGCACGATCCGGTGCCACTGCGCCTCCGCGTGCATCGTCGTGCCGAAGGCGGCGGCGGTCTGCGCCCAGCTGACGCGTACCTCGGAATCCGCTGCCGTGGGACTCTCCCGCACGGTGGCGGGATGGAAGACCCGGGCGTACGCGGGGAAGCCGCGGGGGACGACCGCGTGCATGCTGCCCAGACCGTCGTCGAGGGTCTCGCGCAGCCACGCGCCGACGCCGGGGTCTGCGATCCACTCCATGCGACCACGGTACCGGCCGTGTCCGACGACGCGAGCCGCGGCCGTGGATCCCTCATAATCGAGGGGTGACTGCCACCGCGACCCTCCCTTCCCTCGACGGCCGACGCTTCCGCATGGTCTCGTCCACGACCTCCGCCGTCGATCCCGACGCCCCCAGCGTCTTCGAGTACTTCGAACGCGACGGCGCGATCTGGGGCGGCTACGAGGGCGACACGGTCACCTTCGGGAAGTTCGTGGGCACGCGTACCGGCGACACGATCTGGGTCTCGTTCGTCCACGTGCTCAAGGCCGACGGCACCGTCGTCACCGGGGACGGCGAGAGCGAGCTGGAGCTCACCGACGACGGCCGCATCCGTCTGGTCGAGCACTACGAGATGCACGGCCTTCCGCAGCTGAGCGTCGTCGAGGAGATCCCCGCCGCCTGACCTCAGCGCGGCGGGAGTGCGTCCCGACCGGGGGAGGCCGGCGTCCACCGGGTCATCCCCAGCGGGACCTCGGTCTGCCGCTCCGGCAGGTCGCCGGGCAGCAGGTAGGGCCGCCGGATCACTTCGTCGAGCACGACGACGCTGACCACGGTCCGCACCTCCGGAAGCTGCGCGATGACCCCCGTCGAGAACTCGTGCACGCCGCTCACGTCGACGGCGCGGATGAGCAGCATCGCGTCGTGCTCCCCGGTCGTGATCGCGCACCACTCCACGTCCGGCATCTCGATGATGCGCTCCCGGAACGAGGCCCAGGCCTGCGGCATCACCGTGACGAAGACGAGCGCCCCGATCGACAGCCCGGCCTTCGCCTGATCCACGCGCGCGCTGAATCCGGTGATGACGCCGTCGTGCACGAGCGACTCGACCCGCGTGTAGGCGCTGGCCCGCGAGATGCCGACCTTCTCGGCCAGCGCGGCGATCGAGACGCGACCGTTATCGCGCAGCACATCGAGGATTCTGTACGCCGTCTCATCCAAAGGGGCGGCACTTCGTCCAGATTGCTTCGACGGATCCGCGTCCTTGCTGGACATATTGCTCCTCACATCCGAGGTTCTCGACAATGCGTGCCTGTGTGACGCGCACTTGCTGGACACATCGTCGCATATGATGCGAATCTGATCCCCGGTCGTCCACATCGGTGGCGACCGGACCCGAATGTACTCCTCGCCCTTGGAGGCCCTGATGTCGTCACGCCGTATCACGCCGGTCATCGCGCTCGGAGCCGTCGCGCTCCTGGCGCTCGCAGGTTGCTCGGGAGGGAACTCGGCGAACAACTCCGAGTCGTCCCAGGGCTCCGACTCCCTCGTCATCGACACCGCGTTCTCGATCGAGACGACCGACCCGGGTCACACCTACGACCCGACCGGCAACATGATCGCGAAGGCGCTGTACGAGACCCTCGTCGACTTCGAGGGCTCCGACGTCTCCACTCCGGTCCCTGGCCTGGCGTCGTGGGAGCAGAACGACGAGGCGACCGAGTTCACCTTCACGCTCGACGGCGACCGCGTGTTCTCCGACGGCTCGCCCATCGAGGCGAAGGACGTCGTGTTCTCGCTGCAGCGCATCCAGGGCATGGCAGACGCCAAGCCCAACTTCCTGCTCGGCGGCCTGACGATCGAGGAGGTCGACGACAAGACCATCCGGTTCACCTCGGAGACCCCGCTGCTGCAGCTCCCCGCGATCCTCGCGAACCCGGCGCTCGGCATCGTCAACGCCGACGTCGTCATGGAGAACGGCGGGACCACCGACGGCTCCGACAGCGCCCAGGGCTTCCTCGACGGCGAGTCCGCCGGATCCGGCCCCTTCGTGCTGGACACGCTCGACCTCAGCTCGCAGGTCATCCTCACCCGCAACGACGAGTACAACGGCGACGAGGAGTCGGCCTACAGCCGCGTCGTCGTGCGCAACGTCTCGGAGAGCGCGACCCAGCTCGCCAACCTCAAGGGCGGCGACTCGATGGTCGCGATGGACCTCAACGGCGACCAGGTCGCGGGCCTCGGCGACGACATCAGCGTCGACTCGGTCCCTTCCGGTCAGACCATCTTCCTGCTGCTCAACCAGGGCGAGGCCGGCGGTGACCTCGCGAACGTGAAGATCGCGGAGGCCATCCGCTACGCGCTCGACTACGACGCGCTGCTCGAGCTCGCGGGCGCGGGTGCCGTGCAGGCGACCGGCGTCATCCCGCCCGGGTTCGAGGGTGCCCTCGACAGCGGCGTGGAGCAGGACCTCGACAAGGCGAAGGCCGCGCTGGAGGAGGCCGGCTACACCGGTCAGACCCTCAAGCTCCAGTTCCCGAACGACTACCCGGTCGGCGGCGTGGAGTTCACGCCGCTCGCAGAGCGCATCCAGGCGCAGCTCGAGGACGCCGGCATCGCCGTCGACCTCGCTCCTGCACCGTTCGCGACCGAGCTCGACGCGTACGTCAACGGCACCGAGGGCTTCGGCCTCTGGTTCTGGGGTCCGGACTACGCCGACTCCGCGAACTTCCTGCCCTTCGCGCCCGGTCTGAAGGTCGGCCTCCGCGCCGGCTGGGCGGCCGAGGCGAACCCGGAGATCGCGGGCATCGCCGCCGGTGCGGCCGCCGCGACCGACGCCGAGCAGCGCACCGAGGCCTTCACGGAGTTCGCCGAGGCCATGCAGGCCGAGGGCCCGTTCGTGCCGCTGATCGTCCCCGGTCGCAACATCTCCTCCGCCTCCAGCGTGTCCGGCGCCGTCTACAACTCCGTGTGGGAGATGGACATCGCCGAGATCACGCCCGCCGGCTGATCGGACGACTCATGACGACAGTGGCCGTGCAGAGGCAGGCGCAGCGGCGCCGCTCGCCTCTCGTCGGGTACCTGCTGCGGCGGGCCGGGACCTCCCTGCTCCTGTTGGTGGGCGTGACCATCGTCACGTTCGCGCTCACCAACCTGGTGCCGGGAGACCCGGTCTCGGCCGCGCTCGGCGAGGGCGCGTCGCAGAACCCCGCGACGCGCGAGGCGTTCATCACGGCGAACGGTCTCGACCAGCCACTGTTCGTGCAGTACTTCATCTATATGGGGAACCTGCTCCGCGGGGACCTCGGCACGTCGCTGGTGACCGGACGCCCGGTCACCAGCGACCTCGCCACCGCCGTGCCCGCGACGATCGAGATCGCGATCAGCGCGATCATCGTCAGCCTCGCGGTCAGCATCGTGCTCGGCACGCTCGCGGCCTACCGTCGCGGACTCGTCACCGACCAGGTCATCCGCGTCGTCACGCTCGTCGGGCTCAGCGTCCCGACCTTCTGGCTCGCGCTCGTCAGCTTCTACGTGTTCTTCCTGGAGCTGCGCATCGCGCCGGGCTCCGGACGCATCTCGCCGTCGATCACCCCGCCGCCCCGTGTGACCGGGCTCTACACGGTCGACTACCTCCTCAACGGCGACGCGGTGGGCTTCTTCGACGCCCTCGCGCACCTCGCGCTGCCGGTCATGGTGCTCTCGCTCGTGACCATCGGACTGCTCACCCGCTTCATCCGCACCTCGGTGCTCGAGGTCCTCGGCAGCGACTACGTGCGCGCGGCCCGTGCCAAGGGCCTGCCGGCCATGCGCGTCATCCTCGACTACGTGCTCCGGGGTGCCTCGCTGCCGATCCTGACGGTGGTCGGCGTGGCCTTCGGAGCCCTGCTCTCCGGAACGGTGCTTGTCGAGTCGGTGTTCGCCTGGCCGGGGCTGGGCACGTACGCCTACAACTCCGCCGCCAATCTCGACCTGCCCGGCATCATGGGTGTCGGTCTTGTGGTCGGTGTCATCTACCTCCTCATCAACTTCATCGTGGACCTGCTCTACGGCGTGCTCGACCCGAGAGTGAGGATCGCATGAGCCGCATCGCCGCAGCGACCCCCGCCGGACGCTTCCGCTTCCGCTGGCCGCGCGCCTGGCGCACCCCGCTCGGCATCATCGGCACCGTCATCGCCGGTGCGTGGATCATCGTCGCCTTCACCGCGCAGTGGTGGGTGCCCTACCCGCCGAACGCGCAGGTGCTGCCCCGTCTGCAGGCGCCGGGCATCGACACGATCCTCGGCACCGACGGCAACGGCCGCGACATCTTCTCCCGATTGATGACCGGCGCGACGGTGAGTCTGCCGCTCGCGCTCATGCTCGTGATCGCCGCCCTCATCATCGGCACCCTCGTCGGCGCGGTCGCCGGGTACTTCGGGCGCGCCGTCGACGAGACGCTCATGCGCATCACGGACCTGTTCATGGCGTTCCCGACCGTGATCCTCGCGATGGTGGTCGCGGCCTCGCTCGGCCCCTCGCTGTTCAACGCCGTCATCGCCGCGATCGTGGTCTCGTGGCCGCAGTACGCCCGCGTCACCCGCAGCATCGTGCTCGGTCTCCGCGGACAGAACTACGTGATCGCGGGCCGCCTGCTCGGACACTCGCCGGTGCGCACCCTGTTCGTCGACATCCTCCCGAACATCGCCGGCCCGGTCCTGGTGCTCGCGACACTCGACATCGGCGCGGCGATCCTGCTGCTCTCCGGCCTCTCCTTCCTCGGCCTGGGGGCGCAGCCGCCGACGGCCGAGTGGGGCTCGATGATCTCCGGTGCGATGCAGAACTTCGACGCCTGGTGGCTCGGAGTCTTCCCCGGTCTCGCGATCCTCACGGTGGTGCTCGCGTTCAACTTCCTCGGAGACGCGATGCGCGACGTGCTCGACCCGACCGCCGAGATCGCCCACGAGAAGCAGGCGGAGCACACGGCTTCCGCGACGGGGGTGCCCGCATGACCGCGCACAGCACGGCGACGCTGAGCATCCGCGACCTCACGATCGACATCGGCCGTCCGCTGGTCAAGGGCGTGTCCCTGGAACTCGAACCGGGGCGCATCCACGGCCTCGCGGGGGAGTCCGGCTCCGGCAAGACGCTCACCTCCCTCGCCGTGCTCGGCCTGCTGCCGCGACAGGCGAAGACCGGCGGCTCGATCCTGCTCGCGGGGGAGGAGCTCGTCGGTCGCAACCGCCGGGGGCTCAACCGCATCCGCGGGAAGCGCATCGCGATGGTCTTCCAGGATCCGTCGGCCTCGCTGCACCCGCAGCTTCCGGTCGGTCGGCAGCTCACCGATCACATGCGCGTGCATCTCGGGCTCAAGGGCGCCGCTGCGCGCGAGCGGGCGGTGGAGCTGCTCCAGACCGTGCAGGTGCCGAATCCGGCCGAGGCGTTGAAGCGGTATCCGCACCAGTTCTCCGGCGGGCAGCGGCAGCGCATCGCGATCGCGTGCGCCCTCGCGTGCGATCCGGAGGTGCTGCTCGCGGACGAGCCGACGACCGCCCTCGACGTGACGGTGCAGGCCGGCATCCTGAAGCTGCTGCGCGACCTCGCGATCGAGCGGAACCTCGCCGTCCTGCTCGTGACCCACGACCTGGGCGTGATGAGCGCGATCGCCGACACGGTCGCCGTCATGAAGGACGGTCGCATCGTGGAGCTCGCCGACCGGGAGACGCTGTTCCGCGCCCCGCAGCACGAGTACACGCGCATGCTGCTCGCGGCCCTGCCGGGGTCGCGCATCGATGAGAGCCCGGAGGAGGCCGCGGATGAGTGAGGTCAGCGTCCTCGACGCGCGCGACGTGGTGGTGCGGTATCCGGGCACCCCGCCCGTGATCGCGGTGAACGGCGTCTCGCTGAGTGTCGCGGCGGGAGAGACGGTCGCCCTCGTGGGCGAGTCCGGCAGCGGCAAGTCGAGCCTGGCCCGCGCTGTCGTCGGCATCGAGAAGACCGCCGGCGGGACGGTGTCGTTCCGCGGAGCCCCCGTCGCGCCGCTGGGGATCCGTCGTCGTGACACGGCGCTCACGGGCATCCAGATGGTCTTCCAGGATCCGGCGACCTCGCTGAACCCGCGCCGGCGGATCGGCGACCAGATCTCCGACGGCATCGCAACCGCCCGCGCGCGCGGTGCCGCCGGCTCCACCGTGGAGGAGTGGCTGGAGCGGGTCGGACTGCCCGCTGAGGTGCGCACCCGCTTCCCGCATCAGTTCTCCGGCGGCCAGAAGCAGCGCATCGCGATCGCCCGAGCGCTCGCCGCGCGGCCCTCGCTGCTCGTCGCCGATGAGCCGATCTCCGCCCTCGACGCGTCCACCCAGACGAGTGTCGCGGGGCTCATGCGCGACCTCGTGGCCGAGTCCGGCGCCGGGATGCTCTTCATCTCCCACGATCTCGCCGTCGTGCGCCGCATCGCCGACCGCACGTTCGTGATGTTCGGCGGGAGGGTGCTCGAATCAGGGCCGACCGCTGAGCTCTGGGCGGCGCCGCGGCACCCCTACACGCAGGCGCTGCTCGCCGCGATCCCGGAGCCGGACGGCACCGGCCGCATCCCCGATGCCCCCTCCGCCGACGACCGCGCGGTCTGGGCCGAGGTGCCTCCCCTCGCCTACTGAGGCCGGGCACGGCGGGGCGGACCCGATGCTCCGTCAGGGAGATTCGTCGGAGATGCGCTGAGCCCGATCGAGGTCTTCGGCCCGGAGGAGCTTCGACGCCTGAAGGATCTCGACTCCGAGAAGGTGCCCGTCGGCGTCGAAATCGAGGATGATCTCCCCGGCGCCGTGCGGGTTGCGTATCTCCGGTACCTGCGCGGCGGATTCGCCCGCGTGGAGCTCACGTCCGACCGGGAGGTACGCAGCATCCGCTTCGGGGTCATATCTGAGGTGCATCAACGGCCTCCGCTCGTTCCTCCGCCACCGGTCCTGGTGACGGCGAAGGGCCGGAGCATGCACCCCGGCCCTTCGCGTGTCTCGTGCGATCAGAGCGGCGCGACGATGTCCTGCTTCACGTCCCACTCGGTGATCTCGAGCGCGACGTCGACCGACTGCCCCTGGACGGTCGCGGAGCTGGTCGAGGCGAGGTTGACGTAGTCCTCGGTGACCTCGAACACGACCTCGACGGGCGTGCCCGCCTGCTCGACGGTGCCGCTGACGAGGTAGACCTTCTGGCCGAGGCGCTCGCCGGTGCCGGTCACGGTGAAGTCACCCGTGATGGCCTTCGCCGTCTCGGCGGGGTCCATCGCGGTGACGTCCTTCGCGGTGGTGCTGAGGCCCGCGATGATCGGGTCGCTCGACGACGGGTCGGCGGTCTGCCAGTCGCTCGACGGCGACTTCACCCAGACGTCGTCGCCGATCGCGACGATCGAGCCCATCGGGGAGAGCGACTCCAGCGCCTTCTCGGACGGGTTGAAGCGCGTGGTGGACTCCATGCCCATCACGACGGTCTTGGCGGCGTAGCCGGCAGTGTCGGTCATGGCCTCGGCGATGCAGGCGCCGAGGGCAGAGCCGTCGACGGTGGCGCCGTCGGCGAGCTCGGGGCAGTCGGTGGACGGCGCTTCGGCCTCCTGCGACGCGGCCCCGCTCGGCTTCGACTCGGCCGGCTTGTCCGACGCTCCCGCCGAGCATCCGGTGAGCATGACGGCGGCGGCGAGCACGACGCCGACCCCCCACTTGTTGACGCGCATGGCGCCCCCCTCCAGGTCATGTGCCGATGACCGTCACCAGGCACGCCCTCCAGCATGCCAAGGACCGAGCGGATGTGCGGGAGGCGGTTCCGAGGAAACTCCGCTAGACTGTCGAGGTTGTCTGCCTTGCGGCGTCCATTCGGGATTCCACGGGCGGGCACGTGCACACACCCTCCTGCTCCCGGGAAAGCCCCGAGAGCCGTTCTAGTCCGAAGGAGGTGGGTAAGTGACGCACCAGTACGAACTCATGGTCATTCTGACCCCCGAGATCGACGAGCGCCAGGTCGCCCCGACGCTCGACAAGTTCCTGAAGGTCATCACCAACGATGGTGGCTCTATCGAGAACGTCGACATCTGGGGCAAGCGCCGTCTCGCCTACGAGATCCAGAAGAAGACCGAGGGCATCTACGCCGTCGTCAACTTCACCGCGACCAGCGCCGCCACGCAGGAGCTCGACCGTCAGCTCAAGCTGAACGAGCAGATCATGCGCACCAAGGTGCTCCGCGCTGAAGAGGCTCAGGCGATGATCGCTTCCGAGGCCAAGCGCTCCGAAGAGAAGGCTGCCCGCAAGGCCGCCAAGGCTGCGAAGGCCTAAGTCTCATGGCCGGCGAAACCGTCATCACCGTGGTGGGCAACCTCACCGCCGACCCCGAGCTGCGCTACACGCAGAACGGGCTGCCGGTGGCGAACTTCACCATCGCATCGACGCCTCGCAACTTCGACCGTGCCGCGAACGAGTGGAAGGACGGCGAAGCGCTGTTCCTCCGCGCCTCGGTGTGGCGTGAGTTCGCCGAGCACGTGGCGGGCTCGCTCACCAAGGGCATGCGCGTGATCGCGCAGGGTCGTCTGCGCCAGCGTTCCTACCAGGACCGCGAGGGCAACCAGCGCACCGCGATCGAGCTGGAGGTCGACGAGATCGGCCCCTCGCTGCGGTACGCGACCGCGCAGGTCACCCGTGCGGCCTCGGGCGGTGGCGGCGGGGGACAGTCCCGTCCCGCGCAGCAGCAGCAGGTGTCGGAGGAGCCGTGGTCCACACCCGGCTCGTCGACCAGCGCCGACGCCTGGAGCACTCCGGGCAGCTTCGGCGACGACACCCCCTTCTGAAAACACTTCTTCACGGGTGGGTCCCTGAGCTTGTCGAGGGGCCGCACCCCGCTCATCACTAAGGAAAAACTATGGCTGGAAAGTCGAGCGGCGACCGCCGCAAGCCGCGGAAGGGTGGCAAGCCCACCGCTCCCGCGAAGTCCATCCGGGTCGGTGTCATCGATTACAAGGATGTCGCCACCCTTCGCAAGTTCGTCTCGGAGCGCGGCAAGATCCGCGCCCGTCGTATCACCGGTGTCTCGGTGCAGGAGCAGCGTCTGATCGCCACGGCGATCAAGAACGCGCGCGAAATGGCGCTCCTGCCCTACGCTGGCGCCGGCCGGTAAGGGGTATCGAGATGGCAAAGCTGATTCTCACGAACGAGGTCGCCGGGCTCGGTAGCGCCGGTGACGTGGTCGAGGTCAAGAACGGGTACGCCCGCAACTTCCTCATCCCGCAGGGCTTCGCTACGGCGTGGACCCGCGGTGGCGAAAAGCAGGTCGCATCGATCCAGGCCGCGCGTCAGGCACGCGCGATCCACGACCGCGACGAGGCTGTGGCCCTGAAGAACACCCTCGAGGGCACCAAGGTGCGCCTCGCGGTGAAGGCCGGCAAGGAAGGCCGTCTGTTCGGCTCGGTGAAGACCGCCGACGTCGCAGAGGCCGTCACGGCTGCGGGCCTCGGCTCGATCGACAAGCGCAAGGTGCACATCACCTCGCCCATCAAGGCGACCGGTGAGCACGAGGCGACCGTGCGTCTGCACGAGGACGTCACTGCCGTCATCACGCTGCAGGTCGTCGCCGCCAAGTAAGGCATCCGACGGGCCCTGCCTGTCGAACAGAACGCCCCCTGTCCTCCGGGACAGGGGGCGTTTCTGCGTCCGGACGCGGGTCAGGCGGCAGGGGTGCTGCCTGATTCCATCGTCTGGTCGATGAGGTGATGCCTCCGTCGACGCTGCGCGACGAGCGCCCACGCCAACGCCACGATGCCGAGGCCGAACACCGCACCGCCGACGAGGAGCGGGACGTTCAGCGGCTCCTCGCCACGGGCAGCGGCGGCGAGGGTGCACCCGGGAGCGTCCGCGTCGAACACCGAACCGGCCGCGATGCAGTCGTTCAGCACGGTGACCTGACGGGCATAGGCCTGATCGGTGTGGACGCTGATCTTCCCGTCCGCCCCCACCTCGCACGGGTTGTCCTCCGTGCACTTCTCCCCGTCGGTGTTGCTCGAACTGTTCACCCCGACGATGGTCTTCCCGTCGGGGGCGACGAGGGCTGCCCCGGAGGTGCCGTGGTAGGTCTCGCAGTCCTCGTCCTTCGCCAGTCGCAGCGAGTCGTAGAGCTCATACTCGCCTTCGCGCAGGGTGGGGACGACCGTCTCGACGGTGCAGGTGAAGCCCTCATCCGCCTGCAGGGTGACCACGTCTCCGATCTTCGGCGGCGCGGCGGCGATGTCCAGGAGGGTGACGCCCTGCGATTCGAGGTCGGCGTAGGAGGCGTCGAGCCGATAGAGCGCGAGATCGGTGCCGGTCATGGTGGCGAACAGCAGCCGCTCGGTCCTCGACGTGGTCAGGAGGTACCCCTTCTCGTCCTTGAACGGGACCGAGGAGTCCGATGGTCGGTCGAGCTCGAATGCTCCAGGCTGCGGGATGTCTCCAGACGGATCCACGGCCGGGGTGCAGTGCCCGTTGGTGAGGAGGAGGGCATGGTCCTCGTCCGTCGACGCCGCGGCTCTGACGATGGAGGACGCGCAGGGCCCGACGCCCGGGTAGCCGGCGAGGGGGTCATGGGGCACGACGTCATCGGGAATCGACTCGTACGTCGACATGACGGTCCGGATCCAGTCGGCGTGCGCGGTCACGTCGGTGAAGAGGCCGCTGACCTCCGGGTTCTGGTCCTCGCTGCCGGTGAGTATGCCGGCGAGGGCCCACCCTCCGTTCACACGGACGAGCAGCGGCCCCCCGGAGTCTGCGTTTCCGGTCTTGCCGTCGCCGTCGCCGGCGCACATCTCGCTGACTCGTTCGATGGTGGGGCAGTCGGCGTTGTCGAGGACTCGCGCGTCGAACTCCTTCAGCATCGTCGGATAGTGGGATTGTTCGCCCGGACTCGCGTCATTACCCCAACCGAGAAAACGCACCGCCGTGCCGACCTTCGGCCGCGCCGACGCGAGAGGGATCGGCGTCTGCGACACCGGCTCGTCGAAGCGCAACAGCATGAGGTCTTCACCGAACACGGGCTCGGTACCCTCGGGGAGGCGGAAGAACCGGCTCACCGTGGCGACCTCACCGCCTTCCGTCACGTCGGCGGAACCGAATTGGACCGTCCATCCCTTCGGCGTTCCCGTGCTGACGAGGTTGTTCTTGCGGCAGTGCGCGGCGGTGAGGCCCCAGTTCGCGTCGATCAGGGTGACGCCGCAGCCGTTGCCTCCCGGCCCCGGCGTCTTCGGGTAGCCGGGCTTGTAGGCGCCCATGAAGGGGTAGGACTCCGTCGCGTCGCTGCCGTCGCTGATCGCGAGCGCGGGCGTCGTGCCCGCGAGGACCAGGAGCGAGGCGAGCACGGCGGCGACGAGGTATCTGATGCGTGTCATGCGAAGGACCGTACGGACGGGGATGTTGCAGGACTGTCGCCGGATTCGCATACGCTCTCGCAACATCCGGTGGGGTGGGCTGGTGTCATGACCGCAGCGACGACATCGCGCGCGCCCTGGGGCGATGCCGCGAAGGGGCTGCTGATCGTCCTCGTGGTGTTCTGGCACGTCGTGCTGAAGACCTACCTGCAGGTCGACTGGCGGCTCGGCATCCCCCTTCCCGGAGCCTGGGGTCTCGCGAGCGACCTCATCTGGCCGTTCCTCATGCCGCTGTTCCTGTTCCTGTCCGGATACTTCGCCTCCGCAGCGTTGGCTCGACCGTGGGCGGCCGTGCTCCGTCCGCGCGTGGGCCGCTTCCTCTACCTCTATCTCCTCTGGAGCCTCATCCATGCCGCCGCGATGTGGGCGTTCCCCGACTTCCCGACGTTCGTACCGAGGAGTGTCTCCGCGTTCGTGGAGGGGGTGACGATCAGCCCGCCGAACACCTGGTACCTCTACGCCCTCGCGCTGTACTTCGTCGTCGCGAAGGGATTGCAGCGACTGCCGCGCGGCGTCCTGCTGGCGGGTTCCGGAGTCCTCTCGGTGGCGGTGGCCGCCGGGCTGGTCGATGTGGTGAGCAACCGCGGATCGCTCCTCTACAACCTCTTCTTCTTCCTCGGAGGTGCGTACCTCGCACCGCGCATCCGTCGCTTCACCGCTCGTCCGCGACCAGCACTCGCCGGGGCCCTGATCCTCGGGTACCTCGCCGCCTACGCCGTCATGCGCGTGACGGGTACGGAGACCGTTCCCGGGGTGTGGCCGGCGGTGTCCGTCCTCGGGGTGGCGATGGGACTCGCGGTCGCCCCGATCCTCGCGGGCCTCCCTCTGGTCGGGCGGGGCCTGCAGGCGCTCGGCGTCCGGACCCTGCCGATCTACCTCCTGCACATGCCGCTGCTCGCGCTCGCCGACGCCGCGCTCGGGGGAGTGCTGTCCGAGGCGGGGCAGGCGGTGCAGCTGATCGCGGCCGTCCTGCTCCCGGTCGTGCTGACGGCGGCTCTCGTCGCCGCGTGCATCGGCCTCGATCGCCCCACCGCTCGCGATGGACTCGCCTGGCTGTGGGATCTGCCTCGTCGGCGGGCCGCGGTCGACGGCGCGCCTCGCAGAGTCCCCTGGCGGACCCCGGTCGCGATGCTGGCACTGCTGGGGGTCGGCCTCGCCGTCAGCGCGGCAGCGGCGATTCCCGCCCGGCCGGCCGCGACCGCCGACCGCGCCGCCACCAACGAGGGCGAGGTCAGCATCGGCGCCGTCGGCGACATCCTGCTGTACGACGCGTCGCGCGGGATCCCGGTGGATCGCGGACGATCGACCTTCGACGCCGTGCGCCCGTGGTTCACCGAAGACATCGTCACCGGCAACCTCGAGCAGGTGATCGCGGCCGACACCGGCGTCGACAAGTGCGGCGGGAGCGACCACTGCCTCGCGTTCCGCAGCGAGCCGGATGCCGCTGCGGCGCTGCGCGGCTTCGACGTGCTCAATCAGGCGAACAACCACAGTCACGACTTCGGCCGGGAGGGCGTCGACGAGACGAGGGCCGTTCTGCGCGCGGAGGGCATGGACGCCGTCGGGGACCGGAACGAGGTCGTCGTGACGAGGGTGGGGGAGACCACCGTGGCCCTGGTCGGCTTCGCGCCGTACAGGGGATTCAACCGGGTCACCGACCTCCGTCACGTCGGTCAGGTGGTGCGCGCGGCGGCGGAGCAGGCCGATCTCGTCGTCGTCCACGCGCACATGGGCGCCGAGGGACCGGAGGCGGACGCGGTCACCGGGGGGACCGAGCTCAGCTTCGGGGAGAACCGGGGCGATCCGCAGGCGTTCGCGCACGCGGCCGTCGACGCCGGGGCCGATCTGGTGGTCGGGCACGGTCCGCACGTCGTCCGGGGTGCGGAGTTCTACCGTGGCCGGCTCATCGCGTACAGCCTGGGCAACTTCGCGGGAGGGGGCGTCTTCGGGGCCGAGGAGGAGACGCGCTTCGGCGCCTACCTGTCGGTCCGTCTCCGCGCAGACGGAACGTATCTCGGCGGACAGGTCCGCTCGATCGTCTTGGAGGCCGACGGCGGTGCCCCGGCGCCCGATCCGACCGGTCGGGCCGGCGCCCTGATGGACGAGCGCGGCCGACGGGACTTCCCGGGCAGTGCCGCCGTCGTCGACGCCGACGGGTCGATCGCCCCGCCGTGAGGATAGGCTGCTGGCCATGACGGACGACGTTCGCAATGTGCGCGAGGCCCTTTCCACCATCCACGAGCACTGGCAGCCGCACCGGCTGACGAGCGTCAACGACTACGACGTCAAGGTCGTGAAGCTGCAGGGCGAGTTCGTCTGGCACACGCATCCCGAGACCGACGAGCTGTTCTTCGTGGTGAGCGGACGCCTGACGATCCAGCTCCGCGACCGCGACGTCGTCCTGAACCCGAACGACGTGTTCGTCGTTCCTCGGGGGGTCGAGCACTGCCCGAAAGCCGAGGAAGAGGTGCAGGCGATCCTCTTCGAGCCGAAGGGCACGGTCAACACCGGAGACGCAGGCGGCGACATGACGGCGGAGCTCCAGGAGCTCGGCTAAGCCCCACATCCCGTGCGTCCGCAGAACGGGCGCACGGATGCCCCGCGGTGGGGGGACCACGGGGCATCCGCCGTTTGCGCGGCGGTCACGCTCGGCAGAGGAAGCGCAGCGAGGGCTGCACCGCACGTGCGGACGCTGCCGCGCACCGGCGGGGGCGAGTCTCCTCCCCCGAGGACATCGCCACCGCCGGGGCTCAGCGCCTACGCCGTGCGACGGCGCAGCAGGCCCGCACCTCCCAGCAGCAGGAGAGCGGCGAGGGC
This sequence comes from Microbacterium sp. Nx66, assembly GCF_904066215.1. Classification (NCBI taxonomy): domain Bacteria; kingdom Bacillati; phylum Actinomycetota; class Actinomycetes; order Micrococcales; family Microbacteriaceae; genus Microbacterium; species Microbacterium sp. Nx66. The sequence goes on along the minus strand of NZ_LR880474.1, from coordinate 3,365,167 downwards.
CCACAGCCACGGGGCCGAGGCACCACCGGTCATCGCGAGGCCGGTGGCCTCACCCGTCGCGGCGGCACCCGCAGCCCACGGCATGCTGGTCATGCCGGCTCCAGTGCTCGGCGTCGTTCCCGGGTTCGCTCCGGGGTCGGTTCCGGGGTTGGTGCCGGGGTCCGTGCCCGGGTCGGTTCCGGGGTTCGTGCCCGGGTCGGTGCCCGGGTCCGTTCCGGGATCAGTGCCCGGGTCCGTGCCCGGGTCCGTGCCGGGGTTCGTGCCGGGATCGGTCACCGTGCTCTCGCCGACGACGGAGATCGCGTTCCCGCCGATCGTGATGGGAAGCGTCACCGGGAGCTCCAGCTGAGTCCCGCCGAGGACGCTGTCGTCACCGCCGGTGGTGCTGCCTCCGGTCGCGGGTGCGGTCGGGGCCGTGGCGCCGCCGGTGGTGCCGGTGACGGTGGCGTCGTCGGTGATGGAGATGGCGTTGCCGGTGACGCCGACGGGGGCGGTCACGGGCGCGACCACCTGGGTGCCGCCGAGGATGCTGTCGTCACCGCCGGTGGTGCTGCCTCCGGTCGCGGGTGCGGTCGGGGCCGTGGCGCCGCCGGTGGTGCCGGTGGCCTCGCTGTCACCGAGGAGCGAGATGGCGTTGCCGCCGACGGTGACGGGGGCCGTCACCGGGGCGACGACCTGGGTGCCGCTCGCGGTGCCGTCCTCGCCCGAGGTGCTCGACCCGGCCGCGGGCGCAGCCGGTGCCGGGCTGGTGCCGCCGGAGGTGCCGGTGGCCTCGCTGTCGCCGAGGAGCGAGATGGCGTTGCCGCCGACGGTGACAGGCGCCGTCACGGGTGCCACGGCCTGCGTGCCCCCGAGGATGCTGTCGTCACCGCCGGTGGTGCTCGACCCGGCCGCGGGTGCGGTCGGGGCCGCGGTGCCGCCGGAGGTGCCGGAGGCCTCGCTGTCGCCGAGGAGCGAGATGGCATTGCCGCTCACCGTGACCGGGGCCGTCACCGGCGCGACGACCTGGGTGCCGCTTGCGGTGCCGTCCTCGCCCGACGTGCTCGACCCGGTCGCCGGGGCAGGCGCCGGTGCTGCGGCGCTCTCTCCCTCAGCGGCCGACTCGGAGTCACCGAGCAGCGAGATGGCGTTATCGGCCACGGTCACCGGGGCGTTGACCGCCACGAGAGCCTGGGTGCCCGAGAGCACACCATCCAGGCCGTCCGTGTCGAGGGAAAGCACCCCGGCCGCGTCAGGGGCCTGGGGAGCCGCGCTCTGGGGAGGAGCGGCGGCCGGGGTGCTGGTCGTGGAGTCTTCGGTGAGACTGATGGCGTTGTCCGTCACCGTGACGGGAAGGTTCACGGTCACCACGGCTTGGGTGCCGGATGCGGTGCCCTCCTCGCCGCTCGTCTGCGGAGCGGGGGCGGACGCCGGTGCGGGAGCCGGAGCAGGGGCGGGAGCCGGGGCCGGAGCCGGCGCGGTGGATGCCGCGTCGCCGAGCACGGAGATCGCGTTGTCGACGACCGTGATCGGGGCGGTGATGGGCGCTACCGCCTGGGTGCCGGAGAGCAAGCCGTCGTCTCCGGATGTCTCGGCCGCATTGGCGGCCGTCGCGCCGAGCAGGGTGATCCCGCCGGCGATGAGCGTGCCCCAGAGGACTCGCTTCGCGTAGGTACGCATGATTGTTCTCCTGACGTGACTGGTCTGTCTGATGGGATGCGCGCGAGGAAGTGCGCGCGCAGCACGGCATCTGTCATCCCGGTGGGATGACGCGACAGTCCGTCAGTCAGGCGAGACGTCGGTGTCGGCGACGGGTGCGCCCGGAAGGGCGTCGTCCCGTGCGCCGGCGGCCCGCTCCCAGGCACGGAGCGGGGTTGCGCCGATCTCGCTGAGGCGAGCGGGGGCGCTGGCGGAACCTCCGGCCGAGGTGGCGGAGGAAGAGGCGGGGGCGGCCGGAGCGGACGGAGGAGCACCGAACGGCACCGGGGCGGTGTCACCGGCACCGGCGTCCGAGGAGTCGGGTGCGGAGACCGGACCTGCGACGGAAGCCACGGTACGGAGCACAGAGTCCTGGCCCGTGCTCGGCGAGGCCGACGGTGCGGGAGCAGGCTCGGGAAGCGTGGCGATGTCGTCGCGCACAGGGGGGACGCCCATGGGGACGGAGCCCTCCGGGGTCTGCGGTGCAGCCGGCTCTTGTGGCGTGAGCACCTCGACGACCGGCGGAACGGTCTCTTCGACGACGCCGCCGATCAGGCTGGTCGTGCCGTCGACGACACCGACGACGTTCTCGACCAGGTCGATGGCGCCGGAGTCCACGACGATGCCGCCGACCAGCGGAAGGCCGCCGACGAGGTCGAGCACGGGCGCGGTGATCTGCGAGACCGGTGCAGAGCCGAGCACGTCGGTCACGGGCTCGACGACCGTCTCGGTGGTCTCGGCGACCGCCTCGAGCACCGGAGCCGCAGTGTCTCCGACGACCGGGACCTGCGTCACCGTTTCGGTAACCGTCTCGACGACGGCGGGAGCCGCCTCCTGGACGGGAGCAACGGTGTGGGTCACGACCGGCGCGACGACCTCCTGCACGACGGGGGCCACGACCTCCTGGACCACCGGCGTCGCCACCTGCTTCACCACCGGAGCCACGACGTTGTTCACGACCGGCTTCGTCACGGCGGTGACCGTCTCCGACACGACGGAGGTGAGGCCGTCGAGCGGACCCTTCGGCTCCTCGGCCGCATGCGCGGAGCCCCCACCGGTGAGGACGGTCAGGGCCGCCCAGGCGAGCACGCCGACGCCACCCCAGAGGACGGCGTTGGGTACGCCGCGTCGGGTGGTCCGAGCGTCCACGTCGTCCTCCCCCTCCGAAGGTCTACGGGTGTGTCGATGGGAGGCACAATACTCGCGGACCCCCTCTCTGTCCAGGGGCGTTTACATCCGATTCGTCTCGTGTCAGATCGTGACGCGCCCGGCGGATTTCCGGCTTGACTTTCCCCAGGTTCTACACATGCCCCCTCCGGAGGGGAAACCTTCAACGCGCAATTTAAACTCGTTTTCATCCACAGGCTGGGGAAACGATTTATACCTGGTCAGTTTGCAGAAAAAACTTCGCTCTTCACACCGTCCACCGGGTTATCCACACCCGTTCTGCACAGACACTCCGAGATTGTCCGCACGCTGTCCACATGGTTATCCACAGGCCGTGTTGCACCGTGTGGAGACCGCTCATAGCGTGGTCGAGCGACCGAATGTCGGGGGCACCTGCTTGTCTGGGGATGGCCGCCGCGCGGCCGCGGTCCCCCGCACCGGCATCCGCGAATGCGCGCGCGGGGCCCGCCTCAGAACCGTCGCATCGAAGGGAACACAGTGTCGATCGCCGACATCTCCGCGGAGCGCCTGGGAGGGCAGCGTCCGCCCGAGCGCACCCCTCCGCACGACCTCCTCGCCGAGCAGAGCGCCCTGGGCGGCATGCTTCTGTCGAAGGACGCCGTCGCCGATGTGATCGAGACGCTCAAGGGCGCCGACTTCTACATCCCGAAGCACGAGCTCATCTTCGAGGCCATCCTCTCCCTCTACTCCCACGGTGAGCCGACCGACGTCGTCGCCGTCACCGACGAGCTCATCAAGACCGGTGAGCTGAACAAGGCGGGCGGCGCGGACTACCTGCACACCCTTACGTCGATCGTCCCGACCGCGGCCAACGCCGGCTACTACGCGGGCATCGTCTCCGAGCGAGCGATCCTCCGCCGCCTCGTCGACGCCGGGACGCGCATCGTCCAGCTCGGCTACGACGGCCAGGGCGACGCGACCGACATCGTCAACAACGCGCAGGCGGAGATCTACTCGGTCACCGGCTCGGAGACGGCCGAGGACTACGTACCGCTCACCGTCGCGGTCGATGCCGCCGTCGAGGAGATCGAGGCGGCCAACGGCCGCGACGGTTCCATGACCGGCATCCCCACCGGCTTCCGCGAGCTCGACGAGCTCACCAACGGCCTGCACGGCGGCCAGATGATCGTCGTCGCCGCGCGACCCGCGATGGGTAAGTCCACGCTCGCCCTCGACTTCGCCCGTGCGGCCTCGATCGGGCACGACTTCCCCTCGATCTTCTTCTCGCTCGAGATGGGCAAGAGCGAGATCGCGATGCGTCTGCTCAGCGCCGAGGGGGCGATCCCGCTGCAGAACATGCGCAAGGGAACGCTCGACCCGCGGGACTGGACGACGGTCGCCGCCACCCGCGGCCGCATCAACGACGCCCCGCTCTACATCGACGACAGCCCGAACATGACGCTCGTCGAGATCCGGGCGAAGTGCCGGCGGCTGAAGCAGCGGGCCGGTCTGCGGATGGTCATCATCGACTATCTCCAGCTCATGACATCCGGCAAGCGCGTCGAGTCCCGTCAGCAGGAGGTCTCGGAGTTCTCCCGAAGCCTCAAGCTCATCGCCAAGGAGCTGCAGGTGCCGGTCATCGCGCTGTCGCAGCTGAACCGTGGTCCCGAGCAGCGACAGGACAAGAAGCCCGCCATCAGCGACCTGCGAGAGTCCGGATCGATCGAGCAGGACGCCGACATGGTCATCCTCTTGCACCGCGACTCGGTCTACGACAAGGACGTCCGTCCCGGCGAGGCCGACCTCATCGTGGCCAAGCACCGTAACGGTCCGACCGCGACCATCACGGTCGCCTTCCAGGGGCACTACTCTCGGTTCGCCGACATGGCGCCGGGCGGCGACTTCACCTGAGCCGCGGCATCAGCGTCCCACGTCGGACGCCGACTCCTCGCGGAGGCTGAGCCGGACGTGGCAGGAGTGGGACGTCGTGAACGGGATAACGCGTTCGATCTCCACGGGGCCGCCCGCTCTCGCCAGCACCGACTTCATGAGTTCCTCGTGCACCCGGCAGACCACGGTCTGGTCATCGGTCAGCAGCGTGTGGAAGCGGCAGGGGGAGAGGTCGACGGTCATCGCCTTCTCGTCGATGTCCGGCTGCAGGCCCACGTCGTCGAGGTGGTGGAACAGCGCATCGAGCTGATGCGTCGCGGCCTCCGGGAGCCCGGATCGCGTCGCCGGGAGCACCGCGCGCATGAGGTCGCCGTGACGGATCGCCTCCTGGACCCGCCGCTCCTCGATCTCATTCGGCTCGCTCGGCAACACGGGGGAGAAGCGCAGCCGCGGCCGTCCGCGCCGACCGGTGTGCTCCACCTCGGACCGGGCGAGGCCCTCGCCTTCGAGCACGCGAAGGTGGTCGCGCAGCGTGTTCACGTGGAGGCCCATGCGGAGGGAGAGCTCGGCGAGGCCGATTCCCGGAGTGTCCATCAAGGCGGCGAGAACCCGCAGCCGGCTGCTCTGCATGAGCCCGCGGTAGGCGTCGGTAGGACGTGGCATGTTACCCATTATCCCCTGCGCGCCGAGCGAGGGGCCGATTTCCACGGCCAGGTCTGGCGACGGCGGCGACCGGTCCGGTTAGCCTGAGGCCATGACGGGTGGACGCACGGTGACCGCGCTGCGCCTGCTCCTGCCCGCATTCCTGCTCGGGGCGATCGTCGCGATCTCATTCCTGGAGGCGCCGTTGAAGTTCCTGGCTCCCGGAATCACGATCCCGCTGGGGCTCGGCATCGGTCGCCTCGTCTTCACCGCCCTCAATGTCCTCGCGGGAGCGGTGCTCCTCGTGTTGACCGCGGTCAGCATCCGCGCCAGGGCCGGACGTCCCTCGGCGCTGCTGCTCGGCGGGCTGTGGCTGGCGTTCCTCGTCGAGGTGATCGTCATCCGCCCGATCCTCAATCGGCGCAGCGATCTCGTCATCGCAGGGCAGGAGGCTCCGGGAACCGATGGCGCGCACTACGCCTACATCGTCGCGGACGTGACGATGGTCGTGCTGCTCGTGGCCCTTCTCGTGGTCACGGTGCGCGCTGTGCTGCCGCCGCGCGCGTCCTTGCCGACGACCGACGTCTAGGACGCGTCGGACGGTGTGGACTCCAGGATCCGCCGCGCGCTGTCGCGAGCGGTGACGAACGGTTCGGCGAAGGTCCCCATGCCGACGGTGACGATGGCCCCTTCATAGAGGAGCATGAGCGTCGCCGCGAGACGTTCCGGATCGCGGAAGCCCGCCTCATCGCAGAGCTCTGCGAACACCGCGAGCAGCCACTCCTTCTCGCGACGGGCCTCGGCGAGCACCAGCGGGGCATCCCCGGGGCCGTCGATCTCGGCACGCGCGTTGATGGCGCTGCATCCCTTGGTGCTGTTGTCGGGCACCCAGGCTAGGGCTGCGTCGAAGATCGCGAGCACACGGGCAGGCCCCGGCTCCGGCACCCGCGCGAGGTGGGCCGCGACGTGATCGCGCCAGCGGGCGTCCCGGTGCTGCAGGTACGACACGACGAGCGCTTCCTTCGATCCGAAGCGGTCGTACAGCGTCTTCTTCGTGACGCCGGCGGCCGCGGCGATGGTGTCGACTCCGATGGCGTGGATGCCGCGCTCGTAGAAGAGGTCGGAGGCGGCGTCGAGCACGCGGCGTGCTCCCGGGGTCAATGGGGGGAGTTCCGGGACGGGGATCGACATGCGCCGAGTATACCAACCTGTATAGTGGGTGGATGAGTAAACAGATCGGTATACTCGGGCGCCTCCTCACCGTCGGTGCCGCGGTGGCTTTCGTCCTCACGTGGAGCTCGGGATTCCTCATCCCCGCGGTCGCCACCACGGACGTCGACCCGCTGACGCTCCTGGTCTGGCGGTTCACGCCGCTCGCCGTCGTGCTCGTGGTCCTCGTCGCGGTGTCCGGTGCGGCGAGGGGGATGACCGGTCGCGAACTCGGCGTCCAGGCGCTCGTCGGATCGCTCGCCCAGTTCGGATACTGCGCCGCTGTGTACGCCGCCGTCGCCGCAGGCATCGCCACCGGCACCGTCGCGCTGATCGATGCCGTCCAGCCGCTGCTCGTCGCCGTGCTGGTCGGTCCGGTGCTAGGCCTCCGCGTACGCGGCGCTCAGGTCGCGGGGCTGGTGATCGGGGCGGTGGGGGTGCTGCTCGTCGTCCAGTCGCAGTTCGGCGCCGGCCGCGCGCCGCTCGTCGCCTACCTGCTTCCGGCGACGGCGATGGTCTGCCTCGTGATCGGCACGCTGGTGCAGCGGCGGACGGCCGTGCGCACGGGGGTGCTGCTGACCCTGACCATCCACGTGAGCGTGACCGCCGTGCTGCTCCTCGTCATCGGCGCGCTCGCCGGGGCACTCGTGCCGCCGGCTCGACCGTCGTTCTGGATCGCCGTGGTCCTGACCGCGGTCTTCCCTACGCTCGGCGCCTACGGACTGTACTGGTGGCTGCTGCGCCGGGTCGGCATCACCGCGCTGCAGGCCCTGCTCTTCCTCGTCGCCCCGGCGACCGCGATCGGCGGGGCGCTGCTGCTCGGCGAGCCCCTCACCGCGATCACGCTCGGCGGGTTCGCGCTGTGCGGGGCCGGGGTGACCGCCGTGCTCGTGAGCGAGGCGCGGAATCGGGGCCAGGAGGAGGACGGCTCCGCGGTGCCGAGTCAGGGCCGGACGCGCACCGCCCGGCCCTCGAAGGTCACCACATCGCCATCGCGGAGCTGACGCCCGCGGCGCCGGTCCACGTCGCCGTTCACGGTGACGTAGCCGTCGATGATGACCTCTTTCGCGTCGCCGCCCGAATCGAGCAGGCCCGCGAACTTGAGGAACTGCCCGAGGCGGATGACCTCGCCGCCGATGGAGACTTCGTCGATCGGATCGGAGTTCGTCATCCTTGCATGCTAGCCGTCGGGCCGACCGTCACTCGTCGATGTCGGTGCCCACGACCGCGAACGAGGCATCGAAGGAGATGTCGATCGAGCGGTTGTCCGTCGTCAGGACGGAGGCGTCGTAGGGGCTCACGTCGTCGGAGTCCACGTCGAGGTCGGTGATCATCCCCTCGGCCTCGGCGAGAGCGGCATCGACGAGCGTGCGGATGGTCTCCTCGTCGAGCGTGAGAGTCGGACCCTGGTCGTCGCCGTCCGCAGCGTCTGTCGACACCACGGTCGCGGCGAGCTCGTCGTCGACGCGCACCTCGGTCTCGTCCCCAGCGGACGTGGTGAGCTGCACCTCCCACGTCCCGTCGCGCTTCGCGTCGATCGAGGTGACCTCGCCCTCCGCGGCGTCCTGGGCGGCGGCGGCGATCGCGAGGAGCTCGTCGACGTCGTCGGTGCCGATGCCGGTCACCGGACCGCGGTCGCCCCGGTCTCCGCTCGGGCGCGCGTCGTCGTCGCCGCGGTGGTCTCCGCGCGGGCCGTGATCGCCCTCGTGTCGGGGGCCCTCCATGGCGGGACGGTCGTCGTCGTCACCGAACTCGTCGCCGATCGCGGCGCCCACTGCCACGCCTCCGCCGGCGAGCAGCACCGCGGCCGCGATCCCGCCGCCGATGAGGAGCGCGCGCTTGCGTCCGGGCTTGGTGGGGGTCGCTGCGGCGGCCGGTGCCTCCGGCGCGCCGTTCGGCGTCGCGGCAGGATCGGTGGTCGGCGCGACCGGCACCGTCGGGTCGTCGGCGTTCGCGTTCGTGCCGGGGCCGGCGGGGGAGCCCTGTCCTGCGGTGTGGTCCTGGCCCGCGTTCGGGACGGCGGATGCCGAGTCCGGTCCGGAGGCGCGGTTCTCGTCCGGCGTGGGGTTCTGGTCGGAAGCAGGAGTCTTGTCGTTCATGTCTCGATGGTCTCCCGACGCCGCTGAAGCCACCCTGAAGCCTCCTGAAGCCCCGTTCAGGAACCGATATCCCGGGCACGATTTCGGAGCTCGGCGACGACACGCCGTCCGGGAGGAGGTCATGGCCGGGGTGTCGTGGGCGATCTCCGAAGCTGTGCCCGGGGGCGGGGTCAGGAGAGAGGGCCGGCCGAGGGGAGGGTGACGGTGAAGCGGGCGCCGCCCCACCGGGAGGCGTCCACCGCGATCGCGCCGTGGGCGGCGGTGGCGATACCCTGGGCGATCGCGAGACCGAGCCCGCTGCCTCCCGCGTCGCGGCTGCGGGCCTCGTCGAGCCGGACGAAGCGCTCGAAGATGCGGTCCCGCTCCTCCGGCGGGATGCCGGCGCCGTCATCTTCGACCGTGAGGACGACGTGCGGCGGCCGTGACTCCACCCCGATCGCCACGCGGCCGTTGCTGTGCCGGGCGGCGTTGTCCGCGAGGTTCCGCAGCAGCTGGCCCAGCAGGCGGGGATCGCCGGCAGTGCGGGCCGCGCGGATGCCGGACCCGTCGACGTCGAGCCCGGCAGCCCGCAGCCGACGCACCTCCGCGAGGGCCAGGTCGTCCAGGTCGACCGGTTCGGTGCTCCCGGTGACACCCTCGTCGAGGCGGGCGAGGAGCAGCAGCGACTCCACGATGCCCTGCAGCCGCAGCCCCTCCTCGGCCACCACCTCGGCGAGCTCGTCGATGCTCGTCACCTCCGGGTGCGCCTGGGCGAGCTCCGCGTGCTGACGGATCGTCGCCAGGGGAGACCGCAGTTCGTGCGAGGCGTCGGAGACGAAGCGGCGCTGCGCGGTCGCCGCCGCGTCGAGCCGGTCGAGCATCCCGTTCATCGTCACGGCGAGGGAGTGGATCTCATCCGCCGTGTCGGGAACCGGCACCCGGTGATCGAGGCGCTCGGCGGTGATGCCCTCGACCTCCTGGCGGATGCGTGTGACCGGGCGCAGCGCGCGCCCCGTGACGAGCCAGGTCGTGACGGCCACGAGCAGCAGCAGCGCGGGGACGGCGATCACGAGCAGCGTCGCCACGGTGGCCAGGGTCTCCGCGTCCTCGTCCATCGGCACCGCGAGGACGAGGGTCTGGTCGCCCTCGACGTCGTCGGACACCACGACCATGGGTTCCCCGTCGATGCGGACCACCTGCGGATCGTCGTCCACGGGCAGCGGGGTGGCGCCGAGCGCATCGGCAGCCTCCTCGCTGGACGCCCGCACCGATCCGTCTCGTCCGAGCAGCTGCACGAGGTCGTCGTCGAGCTGGTCGGGGCCACGCCGGCCCGGACCGTCGAACCGGCTGACGAGCTCCTCCAGCCGCTGCTCCGCCGCGCGTTCGGTGCTGCCGTGGATGCTCGCGCTCAGCACCCCGTAGAAGGAGAAGGCACCGAGGAGCAGCGCGACCGCGACGACCAGGGTGGCACCCAGGGTCGTCCGGCCGCGGACCGACCGCCAGAGCCGCCTAGCCACCGTTCGCCGCCAGCCGGTAGCCCGCACCGCGGATGGTCTCGATCGCCTCGCGCCCGAACGGCTTGTCGACCTTGCGGCGGAGGTGGCCGACGTAGACCTCGACGATGTTCGGGTCGCCGTCGAAGTCGTCGTCCCAGACGCCGGCCAGCAGGTCGCGCTTCGACAGCACCTGCCCCCGGTGCCGCATCAGGTGCTCGAGCACAGCGAACTCGCGCGCCGTCAGGGTGATCGGGGCCTCGCCGCGCCAGACGTGGTGTCCCGCGGGATCCAGTCGCAGGTCGCCGGCCTCGAGGATCGTCGGTCGCGCCACGGCGCCGCGCCGCACGAGTGCCCGGAGTCGGGCCACGAGGATCGCGAACGAGAAGGGCTTGGTGACGTAGTCGTCGGCGCCGCTCTCCAGCGCCTCCACCTGATCCCACTCGCCGTCCTTGGCGGTGAGCATCAGCACGGGGGTCCAGTTCTCCTCGGCGCGCAGGGCCTCGCAGACCTTCCACCCGCTCATGCCGGGCATCATCAGGTCGAGCACGATGGCGTCGTACCGGGTCTCGCGGGCCCGCCACAGGCCGTCGACGCCGTTGTGGGCGACGTCGACCGCGAAGCCCTCCGCCTCGAGTCCGCGGCGCACGCCTTCGGCCAGACGCACCTCGTCGTCCACCACCAGGATCCGCATCCCCCCAGTGTGGCGGGTCGACGCTGAATCGGGGCTGAAGCCGTCGGGCCGCTTTCGAATCGCGCAACTGGTTCCATCTGCGGCTCAGATACAGCCAGTTGCGCGATTCGAAGAGGGACTCAATCGACGGCGGACGAGAGGTGTGCCTGCAGGTCGCGGATCACCTCGCCGAGGGGGCCGGAGGAGAGGAGCCCGGGGCCGAGCGGGCCGGCGGGGTCGGTGCCCAGGGGCGGGAGGGTGCGCAGGGCCGCAGCGGCCTCGGGGGAGAGGTGCGCGAGTTGCCAGCGCACCTCTGCGACGCGGACGTCGGGGGCGTCCGGGTGTGCCAGCTCGACAGCTCGCGCGGCGTAGGCGGCTGCCCCGAGAGCATGCGCACCCATGTGCGCGACCCCGGCGGCCTGTGCCGCGGAGCGAGCGGCCGCGGTGCCGGCAGGTGTCACGGCGCTGCGGGCAGCCCTGCCCGCGACGAAGCGACGACGGATCTCGCCCGCAGCCGCGAGCTCGCCACGGGCGAAGGCGCGCGTCCTGGCGATGGCATCACGCGCACGGTCGTCGTCCGGGGCCTCCCTCTCGAACAGCGGCAGCACGCGGTCGGCGCAGTCGGCCGCCCACACCGCGACGATCCGACGGTCGGACTCGGTCATGCCCTGAGAAGTCGACACGGGACTCATCGCGCCCGTCGTCCGGTGCGCGCACGTGCCGCCTCGTGCGCCTCGCGGAGAAGGGCGAGCACGGCACCCTCCGTCGCCTCTGCGGGGTCGATGACGCACACCCAGCCGGCGGTGCCGTACAGGGGGTGAGGGCGGAAGACGTCGACCGCCGTCGGGTCGGTGTCGTCGCCTGTGAGAGACGCCGCCGCGACGATCGACTCCGCGCGCTCGCGTCCGACGTGGATGTTCACCCGGAAGCGCCCTGGAGCGTCCAGCGCGGAGGACGTGTCGTCGGGATAGTCCTTCGTGATGATCGTCCCGTACGGCTGAGTGCGCTCGGGCATGCGGCCGTCGGGCGCGTGGTAGAAGTACGCGTCTCCCCATGACAGTTCGGGGAAGTCGCTGCCCGCCTCCGGGGCGATGACGAGCACGCCGTCGAACGAACGGACCTCTGCGATGATCTCCTGCATTTGCATCCTTCAATGCTGAGGCTGACGTGCTTATGTGGACTCAAGGACCGGAAAGACGAGGAGGAGTGTGCAGAACCCTCAAGAGCAGGTGATGACGACGGCGGCGCTCGGCCGGCTGGTCGACTACTCGACGCAGCAGGTGCGCGACCTCGAGCGCCTCGGCGTCCTCCCCGCCGCGGAGCGCGGCGCGAACGGGTACCGGCGGTATCGGACGCCGCATGCCCTGGCGCTGCGTGCCTATCGCGCGTTGGCGGCGGCGCTCGGTCCGGTGCCCGCGCGTCGACTGATGCCCGCTCTCATCGGCGGATCGGTCGAGCACGCGGCGGAGCGGATCGACGCCCTGCACGCGGACATCGCCCTCGATCGCTCACGGGTGCGCGCGGCCCTGCGCGGACTCGAGGACGCCGTGGCGGAGGCCGACGATCCGTTCGTCGAGGACGATGCGATGGCCATCGGCGAACTCGCCCAGGCGCTCGGCGTCCGTTCCTCCGCACTTCGGCACTGGGAGCGAGAAGGGCTCGTGCGCCCCCTTCGTCGCGCGGGATCGGTCCGCTCCTATGACTCCCTCGCGATCACCGAGGCGCGGATCGCCGCCGCCCTGCGCTCGGGCGGCTACGGCATCCCCGCGGTATCCCGGATCATCGAAGAGGTGCGAGCGCATGGTGACACCGAAGACGTGCAGCGCATCCTCGCGGAGCGGCTGGCTGACCTCACGCGCCGTAGCGTGGCGCTTCTCGCGGCGGCAGGTCACCTGCACGCCCTGCTCACGGAACGCCTCGCGGAGGAGGGATCCTCGCTCACGCCCCCGCCGGGATCTGCGCCAGGACCTCGGGGATCAGCGGATTCTCGTCGAGGGGGTCGGTGATGACCGCGGCGACCGCCTCGAACGGCAGCACCGGGTAGCGCGAGGCGGCGCCGATCTTCTCGTCGCTCGCGAGCACGATCGTCGCGGCACATCGGGAGGCGATCGCCCGCTTGGTGACGGCATCGTCGAGCTCGCCCGTCGTGAGGCCGTGACGCGGGTCGACACCCGTGACCCCGACGAAGAACACGTCGGCAGCGAGGTGCTGGATCGCCTCCATCGCGAGTCCCCCTCCGGCGACGAGAGAGTGCCGGGCGAGCTCGCCGCCGATCATGATCACGCGCGCATCCGAGTGCTCGGCGACGGCCAGGGCGACGGCGGGACTCGGGGTGATGACCGTGACGCCGGTGCCGGAGGGCAGCAGTCGCGCCATCGCGAGCGTGGTGGTTCCGGCATCCAGCACGATCGTCGATCCGGGGCGGATGGTCGTGACCGCCTGGCGGGCGACCCGCTCCTTGCTCTCGGTCGCCAGGTCGTGGCGCTCCCGCACCGGGCGATCGGCCGCGGCGATGGGCAGCGCGCCGCCGTACACGCGCTGGAGCCTGCCCTCCTCGGCGAGCTCGCGGAGGTCGCGGCGGATGGCGTCTTCCGATACTCCGAGGTCATCGGCCGCAGCCTTCGCCACGACCCGTCCCTCGCGGGCGAGTACGGCGAGCAGGTGGTCTTTGCGCTGAGCAGCGAGCATACGTTTCCTCACGAAGCTGCACGTTTATGCATGATTCAGACTACAGTCATCTCCATGATGAAGCCACTCCTGATCCTGATCGCCGGCCCCTACCGTTCCGGCACCAACGGCGACGCCGCCCTGATCGCCCGCAATCTCGCGCGTCTGGAGGAGGCGTCCGGTCCGATCTTCCGCCTCGGCCACGTGCCGATGATCGGGGAATGGGCCGCTCTGCCCATCCTCCGCACCCTCGACGCGGCCGAAGTGGAGACCGGCGACGTGATGTACGAGACCGCGCACCGCCTCCTCCAGCACTGCGATGCGGTGCTGCGCCTTCCGGGGGCTTCGACGGGCGCGGACCAGGATGTCGCCATCGCCCACGAGCGCGGACTGCCTGTCTACCGGTCGCTGGAGGAGATCCCGGCCGCCGCGACTCCGTAGGCTGGAGGCATGACCAAGAACATCTGGACCGTCCTCGGCGTCATCCTCGCCGTCGTGATCGCGTGGTGGATCGTCAGCGCGCTGTTCTCGGTGCTCTGGTTCATCGCGAAGCTCGCCATCGTCGCGGTCGTCGCCGTGGTGGTCTTCCTCGTGCTGCGGAGCCTCTTCACCCGCGACGCCGACTGATCGGCCTTCGAATCGCCCACATTGCGCCACACCGGCCGGATTTGCAGCACAGCGGGCGATTCGAACGGGGTCAGAGGCGGTACTGGGCGGCGCGGTGCGTGGGCTGGACCCGGTCGCCGCGGCCGTGCAGCTTGTGGCGGAGCGTGCCGGGCACGTACTCCTCGGGGTAGGCGCCGCGCTCGCGCAGCACCGGGATGACGTGCTCGATGACGTCCTGCCAGGTGCCGGGGGTGACGGCGTACGCGAGGTTGAAGCCGTCGATGTCGGTCTCCTCGACCCACGACTGCAGCTCGTCGGCGATCTCGACCCCCGAGCCGACGATCGTGGGGCCGAGCCCGCCGATCGCGTTGTGGCGGCCGAAGTCGCCCACCGTCCACTCGCGACCGAGGTCGGCCTCCTCCTTCAGGTGCTGCAGCACCGACTGGATCGCGTTCGACTCGACGTTCCCCACCGGCTCGTCCTCGGCGTACTGCGACAGGTCGACGCCCATCCACCCCGACATGAAGGTGAGCGCCCCCTCCGGGCTCGCGTAGGAGAGGTACTCGGCGTGCTTCGAGGCCGCCTCCTCGCTCGTCGCGGCGGTGATGACAGTGAGCAGGGTGTAGATCCGGGCGTCGTACCGGTCGCGCCCCGCCGCCTCGAGAGCGTCGCGGATGCGCTTCACGGTGCCGGCGAGCACCTCCTTCGACGGCGCCGCGACGAAGATGGCCTCGGCGTTCTCCGCCGCGAACCGCACTCCGCGCGGGCTGGCGCCGGCCTGGTAGATCACCGGAGTGCGCTGCGGCGACGGCTCCGAGATGTGGATGCCGGGCACGGAGAAGTGCTTCCCCTCGTGCCGGATCGGGTGCACCTTCGACGGGTCTGTGAAGATGCCGCGCTCGCGGTCCTCCACCACCGCGTCGTCCTCCCACGACCCCTCCCAGAGCTTGTAGAGCACCTCGACGTACTCGTCCGCGTGGTCGTAGCGGTCGTCATGCGCGAGCTGGTCCTCCTGGCCCATGTTCCGGGCGGCGCTGGGCAGATAGCCGGTCACGACGTTCCAGCCGACGCGGCCCTGGGTGAGGTGATCGAGCGTGCTGAGTCGTCGAGCGAACGGGTAGGGGTGCTCGAACGCGGTGCCGGCCGTGACGCCGAAGCCGAGATGCTCGGTCACCGCGGCCATCGCGCTGACCAGGAGGATCGGGTCGTTCACCGGCACCTGGGCGCCGTTGCGGATGGCGGCCTCGTTCGTGCCGCCGTAGACATCGTAGGTGCCCAGGACGTCGGCGATGAAGATGCCGTCGAAGGTCGCGCTTTCCAGCAGCTTCGCCAGGTCGGTCCAGTACGAGATCGTGTTGTACTGGCGCGACCGGTCGTCGGGATGCCGCCACAGGCCGGACGACTGATGGGCGACGCAGTTCATGTCGAAGGCGTTGAAACGGATCTGCCGGGTCATGCCCCCATGAAACGGGACCGGGCGGCATCGGGGCGAGCGACGGCGACACGCACCGAAACAATCGCGACGCCGGTCAGGCCTCGTCGTCCGGACGGCGGGGGCTCGGGTCGGGCGGGAGGATCTCGATCGGACGGGCAGCCTGCCGTTGCGCCCGCCACCAGATCACGAACCCGATCGCGGTGAAGACGCCGTAGAACACGTACATGAGGCCGGTCGCGTAGTAGCCGGAGCTGAACAGCAGCGGCACCCCCACCACGTCCACGGCGATCCAGATGAGCCAGAACTCGGTCCAGCCCTTGGCCATGCCGTACGTCGCGAGCAGTGACCCGACGAAGGTCCAGGCGTCGGCCCAGACCGGTTCCCACGAACCGAGGGCGCGGAACAGGGGGGTGAGCGCCACGGTTCCGACGACGAGGACCACGACCAGACCGACGCGGGCACCGGTCGGCGCCCACCGCGGCACGATGCGACCGCCGTCGGCATTCCGCCAGCGGATCCAGCCGTAGATCGCGACGGCGATGAACATGATCTGCCGCCCGGCCTGACCGAGGAGATGCGGGAGCGACGGGTCGGGGCTCAGCGCGGAACCGAGGAACACCGTCAGCAGCAGGACGTTGCCGACGATGCCGACCGGCCACGCCCAGACCTTGCGCCGCATGCCCCCGAGGGCGCTCGCGAGTCCGAACGCGTTCCCGACGACCTCACGCACCAGGAGGGTCTGGCCTCCCGGCAGCACCCAGGACGAGGAGAAGGCGTCGACGAGCCACTGCAGGAAGCCCATCGCTAGAGCGCCGCGTGGGGGGTGGGGCGGTCGTCGAGCACGAGCTGCAGCATGCTGAGGTCGAGCCAGCGGCCGAACTTCGCACCGACCTGCGGCATGCGGCCCACCTCCCGGAACCCGAGGCGCTCGTGCAGGGCGATGGAGGCGGTGTTGCCGCTCTCCACCCCGCCGATCATCACGTGCATCCCGGCTGCCCGAGCCCGGGCGATGAGCTCAGTCATGAGGAGCGTGCCGATGCCGCGCCCGCGCTGATCGCCGCGCACGTAGACGGAGTGCTCGACGGTCAGGCGGTAGCCGCTGTGCGGGCGCCACTGGGCGTAGGACGCATAGCCCACGACCCCGCTGTCGTCGGCGGCGACGATCACGGGGTAGCCGCGCGCGGTCCGGTCGGCGAGCCAGGCTTCCCGGTCGGCGCGATCCACCGCCTCCTCGTTCCAGATCGCGGTCGTGTGCAGGACGGCGTGGTTGTGGATCTCGGTGATCGTGTCGAGGTCGTCGCTCTCGGCGGCCCTGAGGTGCACGGCGGTCATCGTCAGACGTGGATGTCGGCGGGGGAGGCCTCGCCCTCGTGGAAGCTCGGCTTCTTGCCGAAGACCTTCGCGATGCCGAGGACGGCGCCGACGATCACGAGACCCCAGATGAGACCGGCGATGGCGGAGATGATGGTGTCGACCACCCAGACCACGAAGCCGCCGAGGGGCTCCAGCGCGTGCTCGACCGCATGGAGCACGTCGGCCGGCGCGTGCAGCCCGACCTCGCCGAGGTTGATGAGGACGAGGTGCCCGCCGACCCAGAGCATCGCGACGGTGCCGAGCACGCTGATGAAGCGGAAGACCGCGGGCATCGACCGGACGATACGCGTGCCGGTGTGCCGCACGCGCTGCACGGGGTTCTTCGCCATCTTCAGGCCGATGTCGTCGATCTTCACCAGGAGCGCCACGGCGCCGTACACCGCGACGGTCATGACCAGCGCGATCACCGCGAGGATCGCCAGGGTGGACCAGATGCCGAGTCCCTTGTCGAGGCTGGCGAGGGAGATGAGCATGATCTCGGTCGAGAGGATGAGGTCGGTGCGGACGGCGCCGAGCACGAGCTTCCTCTCGTCGCGGGCGCCCTCGTCCGCGTGACCGTGCTGCACCCCGAACCACTCGAGCACCTTCTCCGCCCCCTCGAAGCACAGGTACGAGCCGCCGAGGATCAGCAGATAGGGCAGTACCCATGGCGCGAAGGCGGTGAGCAGCAGCGCGATGGGGATGATGATGACGAACTTGTTCACCAGCGACCCGAGGGCGATCTTGCCGACCACGGGGAGTTCGCGGGCCGGCGTGATGCCCTGCACGTACTGCGGCGTCACGGCGGCGTCGTCGATGACGACTCCCGCAGCCTTCGCCGACGCCTTCATCGCGGCGCTCAGGATGTCGTCGACGACGGCGAGCAGTCCAACGGACATGGCAGTTCCCCTCGGGTGGTGTGTGGTGCGGAGGCAACTCTATCGAGTGGGAAAACTCCCAGCCCGCTCCCAGCCCCGCGGGACCAAAAGCCGCGCCCGCGTGGTTCTCCTCTATGACGCCGCAGCCAGCGGCGTCGGACAAGGAGCCACTCATGTCGAACGACTACGGCAGGACCCCCGAGGCCGTCAGCGGTCTCACGAACCTGCAGTACGAGGTCACGCAGCAGGACGCCACCGAGCCGCCCTTCCGCAACGCCTACTGGAACACCCACGACGACGGCATCTACGTCGACGTCGTCTCCGGCCAGCCGCTGTTCTCCTCGCGGGACAAGTACGACAGCGGCACCGGCTGGCCGAGCTTCACGCGCCCGATCGACGCCGACGCCGTGACCACGAAGACCGACCGCACGCTGTGGATGACCCGCACCGAGGCGCGGTCCTCCGGAGCCGACAGCCACCTGGGACACGTCTTCGACGACGGACCCCGCGCCGAGGGCGGCCTCCGCTACTGCATGAACTCGGCGGCCCTCCGCTTCATCCCGGCGGAGGATCTCGAGAAGGAGGGGTACGGTCGCTACAGCCCCCTCTTCACCACCCACACCTCTGAGGAGCAGTCATGACCGACACCGGAACCATCACCCGCACCCCCGGGACCGAGACGGCCGTCCTCGCGGGCGGCTGCTTCTGGGGCATGGAAGACCTCATCCGCCGCCAGCCCGGCGTCATCGACACCCGCGTGGGCTACACCGGCGGCGAGAACGACCACGCGACCTACCGCAACCACCCCGGTCACGCGGAGGCCGTGGAGATCGTGTTCGACCCGAGTGCGACCACCTATCGCGACATCCTGGCGTTCTTCTTCCAGATCCACGACCCGTCGACGTTGAACCGGCAGGGCAACGACATCGGGTCGAGCTACCGGTCGGCGATCTTCCCGCTCACTCCCGAGCAGGAGCAGGTCGCCCGGGACACGATCGCCGATGTCGACGCCTCCGGCCTGTGGCCGGCGAAGGCCGTCACGACGATCGAGCCCGTCGGTCCGTTCTGGGAGGCCGAGCCCGAGCACCAGGACTACCTGATCAAGTACCCGAACGGCTACACGTGTCACTTCCCCCGCGCCGGCTGGGTCCTCCCGAAGCGCGAGGACGCCACCGCCTGATCCCGAGACCCCGCTCTCGCGCCGAGACCCCCTCCTGCACACGCGTGCGGGAGGGGGTCTCGGCGCGAAGACGGGGTCTCGGCGGGCTCAGGACTCGGCGAAGAACGCGAGCGCGGCCTCCTTGAAGTCACGGGAGCCGGGGGCGTTGAAGTGGTGGCGGTTCGGGAGCTCGACGAAGCGGGCATCGGGAGCCGCCGCGGCCAGTGCCCGGGAGCCCTCGATGATCGCGTCCTTGGACCCCGTCGCGAACAGCAGCGGCACGACCGGGGCGTCCGCGGGATCGGGGTCGATCGTGCCGGAGCCCCGCAGCCCCTCGGCCAGCGCGACGAGCGCACGCAGATCGTTCCCGGGCACCCGCTCGGTCAGCGCGATGTAGTTCTGTGTCGTGCCGTCCTCCACCGAGGTGCCGTCCGCGATGTACGCGCGCACCTGGTCGAGGTCGAGACGCGCGAGGGGGATGCCGTCGGGAACACCGCCCAGGACCGCCCGGCCGATCCGATGCGGGAGCTCACGGGCCACTTCCCAGCCCACCCGGGCGCCGAGGGAGTAGCCGAGGTAGAACGCGTCGTCGACGAGGTACGTGTCCATGACGGTCTCGACGTCGGTCACGAGGTTGCGGATGGCGTAGGCGTCGGACTCATGCGGCTTGTCGCTCTGCCCGTGGCCCCGCTGGTCGAGTGCGAGCACGCGGTACCCGGCCCTAGTCAGCTCGCGCACCCAGCCCGTCAGCACCCAGCTGTCGCGCGCGCCGGAGGCGAAGCCGTGCACGGTCACCACGACCGGGGCATCGAGCTCGCCCCACGTGTACGTCGCCAGTCGTGTGCCGTCCGCCGCGTAGACGTGCTGCGGGGCGGGCATCTCGGTGAGGTCGGAGAGGGAAACAGCCACCCCTCCATCTTGGCCCTGACGTCGACGCCGAGACCCCGGTTACACGCCGAAACCCCCTCCCCGCGGTGTCGCGGGGAGGGGGTTTCGAGGAGAACCCGGGGTCTCGGGTCAGACGCGGTCGCGGAGAGCGGCGCCGAGCTCGGCGTCGACGTTCGTCCAGTACTGGAAGAAGCGCTCGCGGATGGCGTCGACCGTGATCGAGCGGCCCTGACCGGTCAGCACCTCCAGGAAGCGCGCGCGCTGCGGGCCGTCGAAGACCTCGCGGTACAGCGTGCCGGCCTGACCGAAGTCGTCGTCCTCGGCGTGCAGCGTCGCGGCGGAGCGGGTGAGCTCGCCGTCCGCCGACCAGTTCACCTCGATGCCCTTCGCCGGGTCGGCCTCGGGGCCACCGGGGGTCCCGAAGGAGTTCGGCTGGTAGGTGCGGTGCGCGGCGTCGTTGTACTGGTACCGCATCGAGCCCTCGTGCTGGTAGTTGCGGGTCTCGGCGGCGTGCGGCTGGTTCACCGGCAGCTGGTTGTAGTTCGCGCCGATGCGGTGCCGCTGGGCGTCCGGATAGGCGAACATCCGGCCCATGAGCATCTTGTCGGGGGAGATGCCGGTACCGGGCACCTGGTTCCCCGGCGCGAAGCCGGCCTGCTCGATCTGCGCGAAGAAGTTCTCCGGGTTGCGGTTCAGGGTCAGCGTGCCGACCTTGATGCGCGGGTAGTCCTTCTTCGAGATCGTCTTGGTGAGGTCGAAGGGGTTGAAGCGGTAGTCCTTGGCCTCGTCGTACGGCATGATCTGCACGTACAGGTCCCACTTCGGGAAGTCGCCGCCGTCGATCGACTGGAACAGGTCGCGACGGTAGTGGTCCGCATCGGAACCGGCCAGCTGCTCGGCCTCCTCCGGGCTCATCGCCTCGACGCCCTGGTGGGAGATGAAGTGGTACTTGACCCAGAACACCTCGCCCTCGGCGTTGATCCAGGAGTAGGTGTGCGAGCCGTAGCCGTTCATGTGACGCCAGCTGCGGGGGAGGCCGCGCTCGCCCATGAGGTAGGTGACCTGGTGGGCGCTCTCCGGCGAGAGGGTCCAGAAGTCCCACTGCATGTCCGCGTCGCGCAGGCCGGAGTCGCCGAGGCGCTTCTGCGAGTGGATGAAGTCGGGGAACTTGATGGCGTCGCGGAGGAAGAACGTCGGGGTGTTGTTGCCGACGATGTCGAGGTTGCCCTCGGTCGTGTAGAAGCGCAGCGAGAACCCGCGCACGTCGCGCCAGGTGTCGGGGGAGCCCTGCTCACCGGCGACGGAGGAGAAGCGGAGGAGGGTCTCCGAGGTGGCGCCCGGCTGGAACACGGCCGCGCGGGTGTACTTCGAGACGTCCTCGGTGACGACGAACTCGCCGAACGCGCCGCCGCCCTTGGCGTGCGGGTTGCGCTCCGGCACGCGCTCGCGGTTGAAGGAGGCGAGCTTCTCGACCAGGTAGTGGTCGTGCAGCGCGGTGGGGCCGTCGGGGCCCACGGTCAGCGAATGGGTGTCGCTCGCGATCGGCGCTCCGGCCTGCGTCGTCGTGGCCGGACGGCCCGCGTCGGTGGGGTTGGTCATGGTCTTCTCCTTCTCCGCGCGGACATGCCGAACGGACCCTCGGGGAGGGGATCGGTGGATGCGCCTACGCGGCGTTCTGGCAGCTGGGGCAGAGGCCCCAGAAGGTGACTTCAGCTGTCTGCACGGTGAAGCCCCCCGTCGAGGACGGGGTGAGACACGGCGCCTCGCCGACGACGCAGTCCACATCGCCGACCGCACCGCAGGAGGTGCAGACGATGTGGTGGTGGTTGTCGTCGATGCGCCGTTCGTACAGCGCCGCGGATCCTGCCGGTTCGATCCGGCGGATGAGGCCCGCCGTCGTCAGGTCCGCGAGGATGTTGTGCACCGACTGGATCGACGTGGTCGGAAGCACGTCGGACACGGCGCGGTAGACCCGCTCCGCATCCGTGTGGGCCATGGAGCCGAGAGCCTCGAGGACGGCGACGCGGCCCGCAGTCGCACGCAGCCCGGCGTCGCGCAACGCCGAGTCGAGTTCCGTCTCCATGCCTCCGACTCTACACGTGTTTTGAGTGATTCAAAAGAGCATGCCGGGATGCCGGGCGCGTCGCGGACTCAGACGAAGCGGACCGTCTGCTGGAGACGGGTGCGGACATCGAACAGCTCGTTGCCGCCGATGGCCCGCGCCCCGGGGACGCCCTGCCGCAGCACCATCGCCAGCGCGCTGCGTCGGACCACCACGACCGGGACGCCGCGACTGCTGCCGAGCGGCGTGACGGCCTGGGCGAGGTCGTCGTCGGGGAGCACCACGATCGCGCCGCCGAACTTCACCTTCGCGGCCTTCGCCACCGCGCGCATCCGGGCGAGAGCCGCCGTGACCGGGGCGCGGGTGCCGAGGCTCGGACCGGTGATCTCACCGCGGCGGAAGCCCACGACCCCGCCGAAGTCCTCGGACATGATGCCGTAGAGGCCGGAGGGACTGAGCACGACGTGGTCGAGCTTGTCCTCCGGGGTCTGCCCGGCGGCGACGTCGTGCCAGACCGTGAAGCCCATGCCGAGGTCGGAGACCGTGCGGGCCGTGGCCTCCTCCGCGAGCGCATCGGCGAGCAGCCGCCGGAGTTCGCGCGGGGCCGCACGGACCAGAGCCGGGGCGTACGGATCGGGGACCTCGACCCCGTGGCCCGCCCACTCGCGGATGAGGGAGAGGTAGCGCTCTCGCCGCCAGCCCCCGGGGTGTCCGTAGGAGCGGGCGCGCGGCCGGGTGTCGGTGCGCACGGTCTGGGGGCGCCAGCCGCTCCACTCGCCGCCGTCGTCGGTCAGGCCCGCGCGGCGGTCGTACGCGGCACGGTCCTCCGCAGTACCGATGAGCTCCCAGGCGCGCTGGACCTGGATGAACACGGCCGCGTCGCCGCCGGTGTCGGGGTGGGTCTGCCGCAGCCGCAGCCGATACGCCCGCCGGAGCTCGGCGTCGTCGACGGCCGGATCCACGCCGAGGACCTCGTACGGCGAGGCCGAGAGCGGACTGTCGAACATCGCTCTCCTTCCGCGACCGCGGCGTCCAGGATATCCGGCGGACGGTGTGCGGCCGCCGGGAGCCTCAGTCCGCGACGTCGACGATCCGCTCGATCCCGGCCACCGGGGCGACGGCGCCCCCGGACGCGGCGGCGAGGTCGGCGGTCAGACGCGGCAGCGCGGCGGCGGGCACCCACAGCTCGAGGTGCGCGGAGGCCCCGTAGGTCGGAGTGCCGAGCGTGGCCCCGTGCGACGCCGCCCAGTCGCGGAGCAGGTTGTCGTAGCGGCCGGCGTCGGCGTGCGGGACCTCGACGGTCGCCTGGGTGAGCGCCTCGCGACGGACGAGTGAAGCACGATCGAGCGTCTCGGACACGGCGGTGGAGTAGGCGCGGATGAGGCCGCCCGCCCCGAGCTTCACCCCGCCGAAGTACCGGGTCACCACCGCCACGACATCCGTGAGGCCGCGACGCCGCAGGACCTCGAGCATCGGGACGCCGGCCGTGCCGGAGGGCTCGCCGTCATCCGAGGACCGCGCCTGATCCGCGTGCAGGCCGGTCACCATCGCGGTGCAGTTGTGGTTCGCGTCCCAGGCGCGCTTCCGGATCGTCGCGATGACGGCCTCCGCCTCGGCCACCGTCGACACCGGCGCGACGTGCGTGAGGAAGCGCGACTTCCGGATGACGAGCGCGTGGTCGACGGCCGCCGCGATCGTCGCCGGGAACGGGTGCGGTGTCGACATCGGCCCCACGATACCTCCGTTCGAATCGCCTGATTGGTCCCAAATCCGGGCCGGATGCCGCCAATCGCGCGATTCGAACCGGCTCGACCGAACGATGGAGGCGGACTGTGGCCCGGCGGACGAGAATGTCAGCATGCCGACCGGAGACACCGCCGAGCCCGACCTCCCCGGAGGGCGGACGGGAGCACGCACGCGCTCCTGGGGGCGCCTGGTCACGTCGCTCCGGATCGGGCAGGCCGTCATCACGGTCGTGCTCACCGTCGTCGGCGTCGTGCGCTCCCTCGCCGACGGGGTCCCGGTGCCGTGGCTGCTCGCGACCGCCCTCGCCTTCCTCGGCTGGTACGGCGGCGGACTCCTGCTCTCCTCCCGCACGGACGACCGCGCGCTCGCCGCCGGCTGGCTGCTGGGGCTCACGGCCATCTGGCTGGGGGCGGTGGCGCTGTCGCCGGAATTCGTCTGGCTCGCGTTCTCGCTGTGGTTGCTCGCCGGCTTCCTGTTGCGGCTGCGATGGGCCGTACCGCTGAGCCTCCTCGTCCTCGCCGTCGTGATCGTCGCGCCGCTGCTGCACACCGGGACGACCACCTACGCGAACGTCATCGGACCGCTCGTGGGCGGCATTTTCGCCCTCGGGATCTCCCGCGGCTACCTGGAACTGGTCCGCGACGGGCGCGAGCGGCGGCGGCTCATCGCCTCCCTCGTCGCGACGCAGCAGGAGATGGCGGCCCTCCAGGACGAGCTCGCCCGGACCCAGCGTGAGTCCGGCGCCGCCGCCGAGCGCACCAGGGTGTCCCGCGACATCCACGACACGGTCGCCCAGAGCCTGTCGTCCATCGTCCTGCTGGCGCGGTCGGCGGCCGAGCACGAGGACGGTCGGGAGCAGGCGCTCGGGCAGATCGGGGCGCTCGCCGCGGAAGGGCTCGCCGACGCCCGCCGCATCGTGGACGACCTCATGCCCGCCGAGCTCGACGGTTCCGCGTTGAGCGACGCCCTCGCCCGGATGCTCGAGCGCCTGACCGCCGAGACCGGGATCGCGGCCACCCTCCACGCCGACGAGGAACTCCCCGCACTCGGCCTCGACGCCGAGGTCGCCCTGCTGCGGACGGCGCAGTCCGCACTCGCCAACGTGCGCAGCCATGCCGCCGCGACCCGGGTGGTGGTGACCCTCGCGGACGCCGGCGACGCCGTGCGGCTGGACGTGGTCGACGACGGCCGCGGCTTCGATCCGTCCCGGCTGGAGTCGGCGGGGCCCGGCGGCGGCTACGGTCTGCGGGCGATGCGCGCCCGACTGCGCGAGCTCGGCGGCGGTCTCGACGTGGAGAGCGCCCCCGGCGACGGCACCGCGCTCTCCGCCCACCTGCCGCTCGGAGGACGGTCGTGACCCCGGTGCGCATCCTCCTCGTCGACGATCACCCGATCGTGCGGGCCGGCGTGCGTTCGCTGTTCGACCGCCGCGACGACGCCGAGGTCGTGGGCGAGGCGGCGTCGGGGGAGGAGGCGGTCGTGCTCGCGCGGCACCTGCGTCCCGACGTCGTGCTCTGCGATCTGCGTCTGGGGGCGGGGATGGACGGCGTGCAGACGACGGCGGCGCTCCGGGCGCTCGACCCGGCGCCGGCGGTGCTCATCCTCACCACGTTCGACCGCGACGCCCAGATCCTCGGCGCGATCGAGGCGGGGGCGGCGGGGTATCTGCTCAAGGACATCGACCCGGAGGACATCGTCCGTGCCGTGCGACAGGCCGCGTCGGGCGGGCAGGCGCTGACGCCGGAGCTCACGGCGCGCGTCGGGCGGGCCCTCCGTGCCCCGCGGGTGCAGCTCACGGGGCGCGAGCTCGACGTGCTGCGGCTGCTCGACACCGGGGCCTCCAACCGGGAGATCGCGAAGGCGCTGTTCGTCACGGAGGCGACGGTGAAGACCCACCTCGTGCACGTCTTCGAGAAGCTCGGGGCCGACAGCCGCGCGAAGGCGGTCGCGATCGCCAGGGAGTCCGGTCTGCTCTGACGCCCGCGGTCTCCACCGTTCGATGGATCCGCGGCGACGGCTCCCCGGCGAGGCTGGAGGCAGACAGAAAGGACTCCCATGCGCAGGCTCTTCACCGCCGCGTTCGCCTCCATGCTGGTGGGCGTCGCCTCCGGACTCTTCTACCGCGAGTTCACCAAGATCAACGGCTTCCCCGAGGGGGCGCCGACGCAGCTCGGACTCGTGCACACGCATCTGCTCGTGCTGGGCTTCGTCGTCTTCCTCGTGGTGATGCTCTTGGAGAAGGCATTCGCGCTCTCCGAGAGCCGCCTGTTCGGCTGGTTCTTCTGGACCTACACCGCCGGTCTCGTGCTGACCTCCGCGATGCTCGTCTGGCACGGCTGCCTCACGGTGCTCGGGCAGGACTCCACGAAGATGATCGCCGGCATCGCGGGCGTCGGGCACATGCTGCTCGCCGCCGGCATGGTGCTGCTGTTCCTCGCGCTCCGCCCTCGTGTCTTCGCGCCGAAGGTCGCGGCCACCGGGCCCGCGACCCTCGAGTCGGTGGCCTGACGCCTCAGTCGGCCGGGATCGTGTCGTCGCGCAGGTAGGCGATGTGCGCGGCGTGACGCTCCAGGTGGTGCGGCGACTTCCGGACGAACAGCCACGCCACGATGAGGATCGCGAACCAGATCGGCGTCACGAGCAGCGCGATCAGGGTGTCCGGCTGGGTGGTCAGCGCCCAGAGGATGAACAGGAAGAACGCGAGCACGACGAACACCATGAACACGCCGCCCGGCATCTTGAACGCCGAGGTCGCCGCCTTCTCCGGACGCCGGCGCCGGTACACGAGGTAGCTGCAGAGGAAGATCGTCCACACGAACATGAAGCACACGGCCGACACGGTGGTGACCATCTCGAACGCCGTGCCGATGTCCTTGCCCGCGTAGAGCAGCACGACGCCGGACAGCAGCAGGATGCAGGACAGGAACAGCGCGTTCTGCGGCACGCGGCGCTTGGAGAGCCGGCCGAAGAACCGGGGGGCGTCGCCGTCCTGCGCCAGGCCGAACACCATGCGCGACGTGGAGTAGATGCCGGAGTTCGCGCTGGACATCGCCGAGGTGAGCACCACGAGGTTGACGACGGTGGCGGCGATGCCGAGTCCGGCGAGGGCGAACATCGCGATGAAGGGGCTCTCACCGGCGACGTACTCGGTCCACGGCGTGACGGCCATGAGGATGATGAGCGCGCCCACGTAGAACAGCAGGACCCGGATCGGGATGGCGTTGATGGCCTTCGGGAGGTTGCGCTCCGGGTCCTTGGTCTCCGCGGCGGCGGTGCCGACGAGCTCGATCCCGACGAACGCGAACACCGCGATCTGGAAGCCGGCGACGAATCCGAGGAAGCCGTGCGGGAACATGCCGCCGTGCTCCCACAGGTTCGAGAAGCTCGCGGTGCCGGCGTCGTGGGAGAAGCCGGTGAGGATCATGACGAGACCGGTGACGATGAGCGCCACGATCGCGACGATCTTGATGAGTGCGAACCAGAACTCCATCTCGCCGAAGGCGGCGACGGTGGGCAGGTTGAGCGCCAGGAGGATCACGACCACGAGGAGACCCGGGATCCACAGCGGGACGCCGGGGATCAGGGCGTCGGTGTACCCGGCGATCGCGATCACGTCGGCCACGCCCGTGACCACCCAGCAGAACCAGTACGTCCAGCCGGTGAAGAAGCCCGCCCAGGGGCCGAGGAGGTCGCTCGCGAAGTCGCTGAACGACTTGTACTTGAGGTTCGACAGCAGCAGCTCACCCATCGCCCGCATGACGAAGAACAGCATGAACCCGATGATCATGTAGACGAAGATCACGGAGGGGCCGGCGACCGAGATCGTCTTGCCGCTGCCCATGAACAGGCCCGTGCCGATCGCCCCGCCGATCGCGAGCAGCTGGATGTGCCGATTGCTGAGCGCGCGCCGCAGGTGCTCCTCGCCTCCGGCTCCGGTCTGCCCCTGGCGGATGGTCCCCGTGTCTTGCTTCGTCACGCTCTTCTCCTCCGGTCGTCGTCGACTGATGCAGAGTAACCACCGGGATGTGCCAGGCCGAAATCGACGGGCGTGGACCGGCATTTCGGCATTCGTGTGTTCCCTTCGCCCGAAACGATTCGATAAACTGAGCGCACCCCCGATCCATCCCTCCTTCCCTGCGAGCCCCTTCCTTCATGGCCACCACCCTCACCACGGGCCGTCCGTGGCGCGTCATCCTCGCGTTCTCGATCCCACTCCTGCTCGGCAACGTCGTGCAGCAGCTCTATCAGTTCGCCGACGCGATCGTCGTCGGACGCCACCTCGGCGTCCAGTCCCTCGCCGCCGTCGGCGCGACGGGCAGCCTGCTCTTCCTGCTCCTCGGCTTCGCCTGGGGTCTGACGAGCGGTTTCGCGATCCCCATCGCCCAGGCCTTCGGTGCGCGCGACGACGCCGCCGTGCGCCGCTCGGTCGCGACGGGTGTGCTCCTCAGCGGCATCACGAGCGTGGTCCTCACGGTGATCGCGCCGCTCATCGCGGGGCCGATCCTGACGCTGCTGCAGACGCCGCCCGAGCTCATGGCCGAGGCGACGGTGTTCACGCAGATCAGCTTCCTCGGCGCGGGCGCGACGATGTTCTTCAACTACCTCTCCGCCATCATCCGCGCCATCGGCGATTCGAAGACCCCGCTGGTGTTCCTCACGGTCTCCTGCGCACTCAACGTCGGCCTCGTCGTGCTCATGGTCGGGCCGCTGGAGTGGGGCGTCGCCGGGGCCGCGCTCGCGACCGTCGTCGCACAGGCCGTCTCGGTGATCCTGTGCCTGGAATTCGTGCGCCGGCGGCTGCACATGCTGCACCTGCGTCGTTCGGACTGGCGCATCTCCCGCACGGACATCGCCGACCACCTGCGCCTCGGTCTGCCCATGGGCTTCCAGGCCTCGATCATCGCGATCGGGACCCTCACGGTGCAGGTCGCCCTCAACACCCTCGGCGCCGACGCGGTGGCGGCCTACACGACGGCGTCCCGCGTGGACAGCCTGGCGGTCGCCCTGCTCTCCTCGCTCGGGCTCGCCGTGTCGATGTACGCGGCGCAGAACCACGGCGGCCGCCGCCCCGACCGCATCCGGCGCGGCGTGGTAGAGGCCACCTGGATGGCGGTCGCCGCGGCGATCGTCCTCGGCGGGCTGCTCATCGCGTTCGGCGCGCCGATGGTCCGGCTGTTCGTCGGTGACGGTGCGGACGACGTCGTCGTCATGGCGCACCGCATGCTCATCATCAACGGCTGCGGCTACTGGGCGCTCGGCATGCTCTTCGTGCTCCGCGGCGCACTCCAGGGGCTCGGCCACACGCTGGTGCCGACCGTCACCGGCGTGATCGAGCTCGTGATGCGCGTCGTCGCCGCAGTGGTCCTCGGCGCGATGATCGGGTTCGACGGCGTGGCCCTCAGCAACCCGCTCGCCTGGGTGGGCGCGATCGTGCTCCTCGTGCCGGCCTACGTCAAGGCGCATCGCGCGCTGGCGACCCAGCCCGTGGCCCCGACCGAGGCCACCGAGACCTCCGCGATCGCGATCGTCGGCCCCACCGACGGCTCGATGGTGGTCGACGCGGTCGTCACCCGCCCGGTCCGCGTCGTGCGCCCGCGCCGGCTGCGGTGGCCGGTCCGGCGCTGATCCGCGATATCCACCGGAAGGATGACCCGGATCGGACTTGAGACGGATGGGCTTCCGGAGAGACACTTCTAATGTCGAAGGTGCGGAGGGGTTCCGCCGGACGGGGGGTCGTCATGACGACATTGGGAGTGGCCAGAGATCTGGCCGCCATTCTGGTACCGATCGGATACGTGGGTGCGGCGCTCGCCGCGGTCTGCGCGATCGTGGCCGCGATCGCGATCATCCGCGGAGCCGGGGGGCTCGCGGGAGGCGCGGTCGGACTGTGGATCGTGTGCGCGCTGATGAGCTTCACCGCGAGCTTCGCGAATCAGTGGCTTCCGCTGATCGCGGCGGGCGCGTCGCTCGGGGGCATGCTCGTGATCGGCGGGATCGTGCGCGCGATGCTCACGGCGGGCGGCTTCGAGTCGCGACGCCGGGCCGCGCGCGTGAAGCCGGCGCCGGCGACCACGACGACGGCCACGCTCAAGACCGGCTCGACCGCGACGCCCACGGCGCCGGTCGCCGTCGTCTCCTAGCGCTCAGCGGTAGTCGCGGTCGCGGTGCTGCCGCGCCTCGTCGCCCGCGGCCACGCGGGCGCTCTCGCGTGCCCGCAGCTCGACGCGGCGGATCTTCCCGGAGATGGTCTTCGGAAGCTCGGGCACGAACTCGATGATCCGCACCCACAGGTGCGAGGACAGCCGTGCGTGCGCGTAGCCGAACACGGCGCGCGCGGCGGCGGCCTCGTCCGCGCCCGCGTCCGGTGTCAGGCACACGTACGCCTTCGGCACCGCGAGGCGCGTCGGGTCGGGGCTGGGGATGACGGCCGCTTCGACGACGAGGTCGTGCTCCAGCAGCACGGACTCGAGCTCGAACGGCGAGATCTTGTAGTCGGAGGCCTTGAACACGTCGTCGGAGCGTCCGATGTAGGTCAGGTAGCCGTCGGCGTCGCGCACGGCGATGTCCCCGGTGTGGTGGAAGCCCCCGGCCCGCGACTCCGCGGTCTTCTCCGGGTCGTCGTAGTACCCCGCCATGAGGCCGAGCGGCGGCTGCGCGAGGTCGAGCGCGATCTCGCCCTCGTCCTCCACGACCTCGCCCGTCGACGGGTCGAGCAGCACGACCGGGTAGCCGGGCAGCGGACGGCCCATCGACCCGACCTTGACCGTCTGGCCAGGGGAGTTGCCGATGCAGGCCGTCATCTCGGTCTGACCGAAGCCGTCGCGGATCGTGCCGCCCCACGCCTCGCGCACCCGGTCGATGACCTCGGGGTTCAGCGGCTCGCCGGCGCCGACGAGCTCCCGCGGAGGGTGCGCGAGCCGGGAGAGGTCGGCCTGGATGAGCATGCGCCAGACCGTGGGCGGGGCGCAGAAGGTCGAGACGTGGTGGGTGTCCATGACCTCCATGAGCGTGTTCGCGTCGAAGCGGTCGTAGTTGTACACGAACACCGTCGCCTCGGCCAGGAAGGGGGAGTAGAAGCTCGACCAGGCGTGCTTGGCCCACCCCGGGGAGGAGATGTTGAGGTGCACGTCGTCCGGGCGCACCCCGAGCCACCACATCGTGGAGAGGTGGCCGACGGGGTACGAGACGTGGGTGTGCTGCACGAGCTTCGGGCGGTTCGTCGTGCCCGACGTGAAGTACAGCAGAGCCGTGTCGCCGGCGGGCGTCGGGCCGTCCGGGACGAACTCCTCCGTGGTCGCGGCGGCGTCCGCGAACCGCTTCCAGTCCGCAGGCAGCGATGCGCCGACGCCGATGCGCAGGACCGCGGGGTCGATCCCTTCGAGGCGGTCGGCCAGGGCGCCGAGGGTGACGACGGCGCCGGCGCGGCCGTGCTCGATGCGGTACGCGAGGTCGGAGGCCGACAGCAGCGTCGAGGTCGGGATCGACACCGCGCCCAACTTCGTGATCGCGAGCATCACCTCCCACAGCTCGATCGTGTTGTTGAGCATGACGATCACGTGGTCGCCGCGGCCGATGCCGAGGCTGCGGAGCCAGGCGGCCACCTGATCGGAGCGCGCGGAGAGCTCCCCGTACGTCCAGGACCGGAGGCTGAGGTCGGCCTCGACGATCTGCACGGCCGGACGATCGGGGTTCTCGCCGGCGATGACGTCGAACCACTCGAGCGCGAAGTTGAAGGCGGTCAGGTCGGGCCAGGCGAACTCGCGGCGCGCGGCGTCGTAGTCCGTGGCGTGCGTGAAGAGAAGGTCCCTCATCCCGCGGATCGCTTCGGTGGCGGGGGTGGCACGACGGCTCATGGTGCTCCTTTGCAACGGCGTCCCTCCATCCTGCCCCTTCGTTCAGCGGGGGAGGAAACCCGTGCCGTCGCGGAGCTCGAACACGAGCTGGGTCTCGGTGCCGCGGACGACGGGGTGCACGGTGATGTGCTCGAGCACGATGTCGCGCAGGGCGGTCGCATCCTGCACGGCCACGTGCACCAGGAAGTCGTCCACCCCGGCGACATGGAACACCTGGAGCACCCGGGGGATCGCGACGAGCGCGTCGAAGAGTGCCGTGACCTTGGGGCCGGTGTGGTGAGCGAGCCGGACCTTGATGATCGCCTGCAGCGGGTAGCCGAGAGCCGACCCGTCGAGGCGGACGCGCGTATCGCGGATCATTCCCCGGTCTCGGAGCGCGCGGATGCGGTGTGCGCATGTGGACTCCGCGAGGCCGAGCCGATGAGCCAGAGCCTTGTTGGTCACGGCCGCATCGCGGCTCAAGGCCGCGAGCAGCTCCAGGTCGATCTCGTCGAGTTGCGCTTTCGCCAACGTGCCCTCCTCGGTACGACCGGATGTTGCACAGAATAGCGAGAATCCCGGATTCGGCGAGCTGTTCTGTCGATGATCAGCGAGAACCTCGTGATTCGGTCACCGTGGAGGGATGACCGCACCGCTGCATCCCGACACCGTCGCCGTCCACAGCGGCCGAGCCGACCTCGAGGCGCTCGGGGTCCACGCCCTGCCGATCGACCTCTCCACGACCAACCCGCTGCCGGACGTCGAGCGCGGCGGGGACTCGTACGAGGCGATGGCCACGGGGGGTCGTCCGCCGCAGGACGGCAGCATGGTCTACGCCCGCCTCTGGAACCCGACGGTCGCGCGCTTCGAGGACGCCCTCGCCGAGCTGGAGCACGCTGAAGCCGCCGTCGCCTTCGGCTCCGGAATGGCGGCCATGACCGCCGTGATCCTCGCGCACACCGGTGCCACGGGGGCGCGGCACGTCGTCGCGGTGCGTCCGCTCTACGGAGGGACCGACCACCTGCTGGGGTCGGGTCTGCTCGGTGTGGAGACGACGTACTGCCGTCCCGACGAGGTCGCCGCCGCACTGCGCGCCGACACCGGACTCGTCGTCGTGGAGACGCCGGCGAACCCGACCCTCGAGGTCGCGGACATCGCCGAGATCGTGCGGCAGGCCGGGAGCGTGCCGGTGGTGGTCGACAACACGTTCGCGACCCCCGTGCTGCAGAACCCGATCGACCACGGCGCGGCGATGTCGTTGCACAGCGCCACCAAATACCTCGGCGGCCACGGTGATGTCATCGCCGGCGTCGTCGCCTGTGACGAGAGGACCGCGGAGGCGCTGCGTCGCGTGCGTGCGGTGACCGGGGGGCTCCTGCACCCGCTCGGCGCGTACCTGCTGCACCGCGGTCTCACGACCCTGCCGGTCCGCGTGCGGCACCAGCAGGAGAGTGCTCGTCGCATCGTGCAGTGGCTGGTCGATCGACCCGAGGTCGCCGAGGTCTTCTATCCGGGGCTCGACGGGGATCCGTGGGGCATCCTGGAACGGCAGCTCCGCGGGCCGGGGGCGATGATCGCCCTGCGGCTGCGAGGCGGTTATGCGGCGGCCGCGGCGGTGGCCGGGGCGACCCGCCTCTTCACGCATGCGGTGTCACTGGGCGGCGTGGACTCCCTCATCCAGCATCCTGCCGCGCTCACGCACCGCCCGGTCCCCGCGGAGGCGCGTCCCGCCGCCGACGTCCTTCGCCTGTCCATCGGCCTCGAGAACGTCGATGATCTCCTCGCCGACCTCGCGAACGCCTTCGCCACTCTCGCCGACCCACCCCTTTCCGTGCCACCCACCCCGGAAAGTGCGTCACATATGGGGGTGGCTCGCACATAAGGGGCCGGGTCGGCGATTGTGTGAGGACGACAAGAAACTGAGTCTCGACTGAGGTGGGACTTGGTACCTGACGGCAAAACCGGGGGGTCGCGGAGAGGGCGGGCCTACAGTCGCGGGTGGCAACGACGCCACTGACCTCGGGAGTCCTCAATGACGAGTGAAAAGACCCACGCGCACGGCCTCGGCATGCGCATCGCCGTGATCGTCCTCAGCCTTCTGCTGGCGGCGATGGTGCTGCTGTTCTTCGCCACGATGAGCAAGGTCTCCGCTGGGGCCGCGGAGCTCGCGGACGGCACGACCACCGCGCGGGGCGGATCCGCGGACCTCGCCGCCGGTGCCTCCGACCTCGCCGCGGGAGCCGACGACCTGGCCGCGGGCACGCAGGATCTCGCGGCAGGCACGGCGACGGCGCAGCAGGGTTCCGAGAAGCTGAGCGACGGGGCGACGACGGCCGCCGCGGGCGCCACGACGCTCGCCGAGGGCGCCGGAACCCTCGCGGCGGGAGCCGCCACCGCTCTCGACGGTGCAGGACGAGTGAGCGGCGGAGCGCAGACGGCGCTCGCCGGGTCGCAGGAGCTCGCGGCGAAGATGGCGGCGGCGGATGCCGGGGCCCGAGAGCTCGTCGCGGGAGCGACCACGCTCGCCGCGGGCGTCGACGGCGCGCACCGGTACGCGAACGGCGTGCTCGAGGGCGCGACGACTCTGAGCACCACGCTGCGCGCCGGAGTGAGCGCCGACGTGCAGAAGCTCGCCCATCCGGACACGCAGACGCTGCTGACGGGCGTCGCCACGAGCGCTCCCGGCAATGCGCGGACGCTCGCCGCCGGTCTGCAAGGTCTCCTCGCCGCGAATCCCGCCGATGTGCAGCTCCAGCAGCTCGCGACGCTCGCCGCCGGTGTCGAGAAGCAGGTCGGCGCGCTGGCCGGCCCCGCCGCGGCTGCTCCGGGCCTCGCACAGGGACTCATCGGCGCCGCCGACGGCTCCGCACGCGTCACGGCGGGCGTCGGTGCGCTCATCAACGGCGACCCCTCGAAAGGGTGGCCGGGGACCGTGGTGCTGGTCTCCCCGAAGGGCGCTCCCGCCCTGGTCGCCGGAACGCAGACACTGCAGGACGGCACCTCCCGGCTCGCGGCAGGTGCGGCGGATCTCTCGTCCGGGCTGCAGACCCTCTCGACCGGGGCGTCGTCGCTGTACTCCGGCACCGCGGAGCTCAGCGCCGGCGCGGCGCGGCTCGACGACGGCGCCGGGTCGCTGGCCACGGGCGTCGGCGCGCTGCAGTCGGGTGCCGGTGACCTCCGATCCGGGATGAGCGAACTCCGCACCGGCGCCGACGCGGTGGCCGAGGGCTCCGGGGCCCTTGCGAGCGGAGGCGCGAGGCTCGACGCCGGTGCCGCCGACCTCGCGGCCGGCAACGGACGTATCGCCGACGGTTCGGGCACCCTCGCGACGGCCACGGCGGGCGCCGCGCCCTCTCTGCTCCCGTGGATCCTCGGGATCGGTCTCGTCGGCCTGATCGCGATCGGGTTCTGGATCGGCCACCGCGTCGCCCACCGCTGATCGTCGATCCACCCCCTTCCGCGCGACCCACCCCCGTAAGTGACGCACTTTCGGGGGTGGGTCGACCGCAAGGGGGTGGGTCGGCGAGCGCGGGTCAGCGCTTCGGGAGGGGGATCGTGCCGGTGGCGATGCGCTCGGTGGGCATGCGGTCGCGATCGTAGGTGATCTCGTCGTAACCGTGCGGGGTCGGCAGGCCGTCCTCACCGATGCTGACGAACACGATCTCGTCGATGGTGAGGATGCGCTTGCGGGTGATCATGTTGCGCGCGACGGCCCGCATCGTGAGCGACGTCGTACCGAAGCGCGTGGCCTGCAGCCCGATCTCGATGAGGTCGCCCTGCACCGCCGATGCCTCGAACGTGATGGCGGAGATGTGCCGGGTGACGACGCGGTAGTTGCCGAGCTGCACGATCGCGTAGATCGCCGCCTCCTCGTCGATCCACTTCAGCAGGCTCCCGCCGAACAGCGTGCCGTTCGCGTTGAGGTCTTCCGGGCGCACCCACTTGCGGGTGCGGAAGTTCAGGCCGTCCTCGGACTGCCATGCCGGTGCTTTCTGTTTCGCCATGCCCCGAGGCTAGGCGGCTCGTGCGTCGGCGGTGTTACGCCGGGTTTTCGGACGGATGCACGCGCCGCCGCTCACAGCGGATCTGCTCCGGGCGGATTCGCTCCCGCGGTCCTGAGCGGAGCCGGATGCTGGGGACATGAGCGAAGACACCCCTCTCCCGCAGTTCGGCCCCGAGGCCCGGCGCGCCCTGTTCCACGAACGGGTGCTCGTCCTCGACGGCGCCCTCGACGACGACAACGGCACCCTTCTGATGACCCAGCTCCTCGGCCTCGCCGCGGAGGACCCGACGACCGACATCGCCCTCTGGATCCACTCGCCAGGCGGCTCTGTGCCGTCGATGCTGGCGATCCGCGACCTCATGCACCTCATCCCCAACGACGTTTCCACCCTCGCCCTCGGCCTCGCCTGCAGCGCGGGACAGTTCCTGCTCTCCGCGGGGACGAAGGGCAAGCGGCGCGCTCTCCCGCACGCCCGGATCCTCATGCACCAGGGCTCGGCGGGGATCGGCGGATCGGCGGTGGAGATCGAGGCGCAGGCCG
Organism: Microbacterium sp. Nx66; assembly: GCF_904066215.1. Classification (NCBI taxonomy): domain Bacteria; kingdom Bacillati; phylum Actinomycetota; class Actinomycetes; order Micrococcales; family Microbacteriaceae; genus Microbacterium; species Microbacterium sp. Nx66. The sequence goes on along the minus strand of NZ_LR880474.1, from coordinate 3,329,208 downwards.
ACGACCTCCGGCACATGCGCGACACCGTCCTCGGCCTCATCGCCGACGACACCGGTCAGCCCCTCGCGCGGATCTTCGAGGACTCCCTCCACGATCGCTGGTACACCGCGGCCGAGGCGCAGGGCTACGGGTTCATCGACGAGATCGTGCGGTCCGCGGCGGAGATCATGCCCCGCCGTCGTGCGCGGGTCGGACTGGGGGCGGACGTATGAGCAGCTACACGATCCCCCACGTCATCGCGCAGCACCCGCGGGGTGAGCGGGTGATGGACGTCTACTCGCATCTGCTCGCCGAGCGCGTCATCTACCTCGGAACCGGCATCGATGCGGGAGTCGCGAACGCCCTCATCGCGCAGCTCCTGCACCTCGACGCGGACAGCCCGGAGACCGCCGTGCAGTTCTACATCAACAGCGAGGGTGGGGATCCCGGTGCCGCGCTGGCGATCTACGACACCATGCAGCACATCCGCCCGCGGATCGCGACGACCTGCGTCGGGCAGGCCATCGGTCCGGCGGCGCTGCTCGTCGCGGCGGGGGCGCCGGGGGAGCGAGCGGCCCTCGCCCACGCGCGCATCGTGCTGCATCAGCCGGCCGGGCAGTCACGCGGAGCCATCCCGGACCTCATCCTCGCGGCCGACGAGGTCGTGCGGGTGCGGGCCGACATGGAGTCGATCCTGGCCCGGCACAGCGGTCGCGCGCTCGCGGAGCTCCGCGTCGACACCGACCGGGACCGGGTCTTCACCGCCGCCGCGGCTCTCGAGTACGGCCTCATCGACACCGTGCTCGGTCCCCGTGATCCGGATGCACGATGAGGTGACGGGTGTACGACGGATTCCCGAGATCCGTCGTGCACCCGGACTCCGGTCGTGCAGGTGAAAGGGGTCAGGCGGCCAGAGCGAAGGCGCCGCGGGAGGTCGAGACCGCCGCCGCGGCAGGGGTGGCCTGACGAAGCTCCTCGGCGACCGCGCTCGTGAGCTCCACGAGGGAGGAGTCCAGCGCGCCGGCGATCGCGGCGATCATCTCGCTGGACGGCTCCTTCCGGCCGCGCTCGACCTCGGAGAGGTACTGCGGCGAGACCCCGGCCTTCTCCGCGGTCTCGCTGAGTGTCTCCCCGCGGTCATGGCGTCGCCGTCGCAGCTGATCGCCGAGCATCTCGCGCCACAGCGGTTCGGGTCCGTTGGACGGCGGACGGACGGGATGCGGGGCGCGGGGGAACGGGACGATGTCGGCCATGCCTCACGATAAGCCGCCGCCCGCGGGGCGATCGAGACGTTCTGCTCAGAGCAGAACGCGGCTCAGAGCGCGGCCGTGACTCCCGGCAGCAGCGCCCCCAGGATGTCCTGCAGCCGCTGCCGATCCTCCGCGGACAGCGGGTCGAGGATGAGCTCGCGGATCTGGGCCACGTGGACCGGTGCGGCCGCGCGGAGCATGTCCCGTCCGGCCGGGGTCAGCGTCGCGGAGAGGGTGCGCTTGTCCGTGCTGCACGAGGTCCGTTCCACCCACCCGCGCTCCTCCAGCGAGTCCAGGGCGTGGCTCAGGCGCGACCGGCTGAGTCCGGCGATGCGCGCGAGCTCGGTCATGGTGACGGCATCCTCACCCTGGCCGGCGAGGGTGACGAGGATCGCGTAGCGGGCGTGGTTGAGCCCGACCTCGTCCTTCAGCGCCCGGTCGAGGACCTGCGGCAGCAGTTGGACGAACCGGATGATCGGCAGCCAGGTCGCGAGCTCGCCGTCGTCGAGCCGCCGCGGGTGCCGCGCCTCGTTCATGTCGTGCTCCTCGGAGGTCACGCCGCGGTCAGGTCGATCGTGTGGGCCGTGTGGTCGCGCTTCGCCTGGAGGTAGCGCGAGTTGGCTGCGGAGAGGTGCACCTCGGTGCGGACGCGCTCGGTGACCTGGATTCCGAGCCCGTCGAGCTGCGCGGCCTTGTCGGGGTTGTTGCTGAGCAGGCGGATGCGGTCCACGCCCAGCGCTCGCAGCATCTGGGCCGCCACGGTGTAGTCCCGCTCGTCCTCGCCGCGGCCGAGGGCCACGTTCGCCTCGTAGGTGTCGAGCCCGGCGTCCTGCAGCGCGTAGGCGTCGAGCTTGGCGTAGAGCCCGATGCCGCGGCCCTCCTGCCGCAGGTAGAGGAGGAAGCCGCCCTCCGCGGCGATCCGCTCCACGGCCTCCCGCAGCTGCGGTCCGCAGTCGCAGCGCTCCGACCCGAACACGTCACCGGTGAGGCACTCGCTGTGCGGGCGGACGAGGGGCGCGACCCCGCCGTCGGCGGCGCGATCGAGGGCGGCCTGCCAGTCGCCCAGGCCGAGCAGCAGGTGCTCGCGGCCGTCCACGAGTCCGTCGAAGGTCACGACGTCGGCCGTCGTGCCGAAGCCGTCCGCGAAGCGCAGGGGCACCCGCACGCGGGTGCGCTCCGCAGCGACCGTTGAAGTTTCAATCATGTGAGGGGAAACGCCGGAGACGCGCGGCTATTCCCGCAACCGTCGGGAGGCGATGACCGTGTCCGTCCGTGACGGAGGCAGACGGGGAGCGCCGCGCACTCGGTAGCCTCGCACCATGAGTCACTTCGTCACCGCCACCGAGCTCCACGACCTCCTCGAGAACGGCGCCCCGATCCGGGTCATCGACGTGCGCTGGCGCCTCGACCGCCCAGAGGCGGGCCCGGGCGACTATCGCTCCGGCCACATCCCCGGCGCGGTGTTCGCGTCGTTGGATCAGGAGCTCTCCACACCCGGGGCACCGACCGAGGGCCGCCATCCGCTCCCCTCGACGGAGACCCTGCAGGCGGCGGCCCGGCGATGGGGTGTGCGGCAGGGAGACACGGTCGTCGCCTACGACGACACCAAGGGACTCGCGGCGGCCCGGGCGTGGTGGCTGCTGCGGCAGGCAGGGGTCGACGTCCGGGTGCTCGACGGCGGGCTGCGCGCGTGGACCGCGGCCGGATACGACCTGGCGACCGACGACGTCGTGCCGGAGACCGGCGATGTCGTCCTCGCGGATCCGGGCCAGGACGCCCTCTCGATCGATGAGGCGGAGGCGTTCCCGGAGACCGGGGTGCTGCTCGACGTCCGCGCCCCGGAGCGCTACCGCGGAGAGACCGAGCCGCTCGACCCGATCGCCGGGCACATCCCCGGCGCCCGGAACCTCCCCACCACGCGGCACCTCGACGACAACGGGCGCATCCGCGACCGTGACACGGTGCTGGCGACGCTCGCCGAGGTCGGGGTCACCCCGGAGACGCCGGTGGCGGCCTACTGCGGGTCGGGAGTCACGGCGGCGCACACGGCTCTGGTGCTCCACGAGGTCGGCATCCCGGCGAAGGTCTTCCCCGGCTCCTGGAGCCAGTGGTCGAACACCCCGGGGCGGCCGGTCGCGACGGGGGATCAGCCCGGCTGATCGCCCCCGCGAGGACCGTACCCCCAGCGCAGACCGAGGGCGCCGGGGCCGAATGCCCGACGGACCTGATGCACCGACGTGCCCCGAGGTCGGGGGAGCGCGGTGACGACGGTGCCTCCGGCGGTCTCGACGAGTTCGTCGCACCAGTCCGGGACGGCATCCGGGTGGAAGCGCGTCCACACCAGGACTTCCCGGGCCTGGCGGGACAGGGCGTGACCGGTCTCCCGATCCGACGGGTGGCCCGGCTCGTACTGCACCGACCACTCGACGACCGCGGTGTCCGGGGCTTCGAGCGGGACGTCGAGTTCGATCAGCGCACCGTGCGCCTCGCCGTTCGGGTGGGAGTAGCGCGCGGTGACCCGTCCGCCGGCCACGGCCGTGAGCCGCGGCGGAGGCCCGGGCACGCCGGGGGTGAGGTCGAGGACGGGGATGGCGGTGATCACGCCGCTCGTCGACTGCACGATGCTGCGGGTGAGGCAGGAGGACACCTCGCCGTCGGCGTCGACGTCCGTGACGGAATGGACGGTGAGCTCCCGCGACGGGTCCGGGTACGTGGCGCCGAGGGCGGCGTAGACCTCGCGGACGGCCCGTTCCATGTCGACCTGCTCCAGCGGGAACCCCTGCGGTCCCAGGGGTCCTGTGCGGTGCGGACGGAGGAGACGGCTCAACGCCCCGGATTCGAGGCACAGCAGGTCCTCGATGTCGGCGAGGGCGGCGAGGGACTGCGGTCCTTCCGGGCGACGGGCCCCCGAGCGCCAGTAGCTCAGCGTGGCCATCGAGACGCGGTTGCCCCGGTCGTGGAGCTGCCGCTGCAACCACGACAGCGTCACCGGTCTCGCATTGATCGCATCGCGCAGCGCCGCGGCGAACGCGTCCGGCGTCGCCGCTCTCCTCTCGCCGTCCCCAAAACCCATCACAGCCCCCGCCCGGTATGTGAAGAACACACCTCTACAGTGAGCATAAGACCGCACGCGCGCACCTCAGGGGACCAGGTGGGCATGTGGGTCACGGGGCTGCGATGTCGCGGGGAGGGTGCCCGACCCGGCGACAGCGGCCCGACGCAGTGATGCCCCCCTTGCTGCGTATGTCGTGAAGCCCGGCAATCGATCTGGGGAGATCCGCCGGGCTTCACGAGCATCCCCGGGCGCGTGCGGCTCGCGGCCCCGCGTAGACTGGGGGGAAACCCCGGAGGATCTGGCCGTTATGTCTGCCCCTGCTCGCGCGTTCACCATGCGCCACGTGCAATTGCTGCGCGCGTTGTTCGCGGCCGTCGCCGCCCTGATGATCACCTTCTCCTCGGATCACTCCGCCGCGGTCGGTCTCGCCGTCTTCAGCGGCTTCGCTCTGGTCACCGCCCTCGTGCACATCCTCGCGGCCTGGCTCGTCCTCCCCGCGGGGTCGCGCTGGGCGGCGATCCTCCTCGCGGTCGTCAGCGTCATCGCGGGTATGGCGAGCGGTGTGCCCGTGTGGCGCACGGACGACATGTTCTTCATCGTCCTCATCACCTGGGGCGTGCTCAACGGTGGCCTCGAGCTGCTCGCCGGCATCCGGGCCCGCCGCGCCGGGGGAGCGCTCGCCACCGACGCGATCACCGTCGGGGCTCTCGGCCTGCTCCTCGCCGTCGTCCTGCTGCTGATCCCCTCGGGCTTCGTCCAGGAGTACACGATCGAGAAGGCGGGCACGTTCCAGCTGTCCGGCATCATCCTCGGCGTGGGGATGTTCGGAGGGTATGCGGCCATCGTCGCCGTCTTCCTCGGCATCGCCGGCCTCACCCCGAAGCGTGCGGACGCCGATGACGTCGCTCCCGCCCCCGAGAACGATGCGGCTCCTGTGGAGCACGGAGGAGAGCGATGAGCGACGACAAGCCCACCCGACGGGACATCCTGCGTCCCCTCCACCTGCTCGGCATCGCCCTGGGCTGCGGCGTGTTCGCCATGGTGGTCACTCTCGTCTCCACCGGCGCGTTCACCCTCCGCGTGAACACGGCCATCGCGAACGGCACCTACGAGGGTCTCACCCCCGTGGCGTTGAGCCTCGTCGTGGGTGGCGGCGCCTTCATCGCGACGCTCTTGATCCTCGCGATGCTGATGCTCGCGATCGACCCCGCCGACGTCACCAAGACCATCGACCGTCCCGTGCTCTACGACGCGGAGGACGACGGCAAGGGTGACGGCACCACCGACGAGCCGGGACGCCCCGCCTCGACCTGATCCGTCATACGGGCGGAATATCGGTGAGGTCCTTCCGCTTGTCCCTGGAGTGACTGCCTCCGTCGACCGCGCCTCCATCGGACTCCGGTCGGAGCGCGGACCCATCCTCGGCGCGCTCATGCTCGCCACCGGCCTCATCGCGATCGACGCGACCATCCTCGCGACCGCTGTCCCGAGCATCGTGCGCGACCTCGGCAGCTATCAGCAGTTCCCGTGGCTGTTCTCCGTGTACCTCCTGGCGCAGGCCGTCAGCGTGCCCATCTACTCCCGCTTCGCGGACACGGTGGGCCGCAAGCCGATCATCCTGCTCGGCATCGCCCTGTTCCTGCTCGGATCGATCCTCTGCGGGTTCGCCTGGAGCATGCCGGCGCTGATCGTGTTCCGCATCATCCAGGGCATCGGCGCCGGTGCCGTCGCGCCGATGTCGATGACCATCGTCGGCGACATCTACACGGTCGCCGAACGCGCCAAGGTCCAGGGATACGTCGCGAGCGTCTGGGCCATCTCCTCGGTCGTGGGCCCGGCGCTCGGCGGGATCTTCGCGCAGCTCGACGCCTGGCGATGGATCTTCTGGATCAACGTCCCGCTGTGTCTGATCGCCGGGTGGATGCTGCTGCGCACCTACCGGGAGCAGAAGCAGACGCAGAAGCACAGCATCGACTACGGCGGAGCGGTGCTGCTCACGATCGGGTTGACCGCGCTCATCCTCGGCATGCTGGAGGGCGGGAACGCGTGGGCCTGGCTGTCGGTGCCGAGCGCCCTCTGCTTCGGTATCGGGGTGGTCGCGTTGGTGGCCTTCGGGTTCGTCGAGCGCCGTGTCGCGGAGCCGATCGTCGATCTGCGCCTCGTCACACGTCGGCTCATCCTCACGACGACCATCGTGTCGCTCGGCATCGGGGCGTTGATGCTCGGGGTGACGAGCTTCGCCCCCGCCTACCTCGAGGGGTCCATCGGCATCGCTCCGCTGCTGTCAGGTCTCGCGGTGGCTGCTCTGACCCTCGGCTGGCCGCTCGCCGCCGCGAACGCCGGGCGGCTGTACCTGCGCATCGGCTTCCGCCGCACCACCCTGATCGGCATGAGCATCACCACGGTCGCCGCCATCGCGCTCGCCGCCGTCGCCTCCTGGCCGAACCCGTTCGTCGTCGCCGGCATCGCGTTCCTCCTCGGCTTCGGGCTCGGGTGGAGTGCCGCGCCGACCCTCATCGCCGCTCAGGCTTCGGTCGGCTGGGGCGAGCGCGGAGCGGTGACCGGGATGAATGCCTTCGCACGGTCCGCGGGAAGTGCCGTGGGGGTGGCGGTGTTCGGGGCGATCTCCAACGCCATCATCGCGCAGGGCGCGGGACCCGACGACCCCGACACGATCATCCACGCGTCGGTGTGGGTGTTCGTCGCGGTCGCCGTGACCGCTGTGCTCACCCTGATCGCCGCCGCGTTCATGCCGAAGGACAGCGTCGAGGAGCACTCCGGGGAGTCCGGCTCCTAGCTCCCCGGGCTCAGCGGGCGAGGCGCTCCGCGATACCGGTGTAGGTCGCGGGGGTCAGTGCGAGCAGCCGTTGCTTGGCCGCGTCGCCGATCTCCAGGCCCTGCACGAACTCGGCGAGGTCGTCGGCGCCCACCCGGTGTCCGCGCGTGAGCTCCTTGAGGAGCGCATACGGGTCCTGGATGTTCGACCGGCCGGCGACGACCTCGGCACGGATCACCGTCTGGATCGCCTCGGCCAGCACCTCCCAGTTCACGTCGAGGTCGGCGAGCAGCACGTCGCGCGACAGCGAGATCGCGTTCAGGCCGCGGCGCAGGTTGTCGAGCGCGAGCAGCGAGTGCCCGAATGCGACGCCGATGTTGCGCTGCGTGGTGGAGTCGGTGAGGTCGCGCTGCAGGCGGCTCGTGACGAGGGTCTGGCCGAGCGAGGCGAGCAGAGCGCCCGAGATCTCCAGGTTGGCCTCGGCGTTCTCGAAGCGGATCGGGTTGATCTTGTGCGGCATCGTCGACGAGCCGGTGGCCCCGGCGACCGGGATCTGCGCGAAGTAGCCGAGCGAGATGTAGGTCCAGATGTCCGTCGCCAGGTTGTGCAGGATACCGCCGGCGTGACGCACGCGGTCGTACAGCTCCACCTGCCAGTCGTGCGACTCGATCTGCGTCGTCAGCGGGTTGAACCCGAGACCGAGCCCTTCGATGTACTCGCGGGCGATGGTCGGCCAGTCGGCGTCCGGGTCGGCCGCGAGGTGAGCGGACCAGGTGCCGGTCGCTCCGGAGAACTTCGCGAGGTACTCGGAGCCGGCGATCTGGCTGCGCACGCGCTCGAGGCGCCAGGCGAAGACCGCGAGTTCCTTGCCCATGGTCGAGGGCGTGGCGGGCTGCCCGTGCGTGCGGGAGAGCATGGCGGCGTCGGCGTGCTCGACGGCGAGCTCCCGCAGCTTCGCGATCACGGTGTCGAGAGCCGGGAGCCAGACCTCCTCGACGGCGCGCTTGACGGTGAGCGCGTAGGACGCGGAGTTGATGTCCTCGCTCGTCGCCGCGAAGTGCGTCAGCTCGGCGATGTGGTCGAGGCCGAGCGTGGCGAGCCGGTCGCGCACGAGGTACTCGATGGCCTTCACGTCGTGCTGCGTGACGGCCTCCTTCTCGGCGAGCCAGTCGATCTCGGCCTGCCCGAAGTCGCGGTAGAGCGCGCGCAGGCGCTCCTTGTCGTCGCCCGACAGGGGGCTCGTCTCGAACAGCGAGCGGTCGGTGAGGGCGATCAGCCATTCCACCTCCACCTCGACCCTGGCGCGGTTGAGTCCGGCCTCGGAGAGGAAGTCGGCGAGCCCGGTGACGGCGCCGCGATAGCGGCCGTCGAGGGGGCTGAGGGGCTGCGGCGGGAGCGAAGGCTGGAAAGTCAGGGGAATCCTCCTGATCAGGCCCCGAAGGTTCGGGGCGTGCGGGGCAGGCGCAGGGCGGGTTCGAGCTGGCGGAACAAGCCGCGAGTCGCCGTCTCGATCATACCGAGCACCGAATCGAACATCTCCGGGCCCGCGTAGTAGGGGTCGGGGACATCGTGGGTCGAGGCGTCGGGATCGAAGGCGAGGAGGAGGGTCACCTTGCCGTCCTCGTCCTCGTCTCTGGCCCATTCGCGGAGGATGCGCTCGTGCGTGCGGTCCAGGGCCACCACGAGGTCGTTCTCGGCGAAGGACGCGGCGGTGAACTGGCGGGCGCGGTGCAGCGAGCCGTCGTAGCCGCGACGGGCGAGCGCATCGATGGTGCGGTGATCGGCGCGCTCCCCGAGATGCCAGTCCCCGGTGCCCGCGCTGCGGGAGACGATCCGGGAACCGAGACCCTGCCGTTCCGCGAGGTCCCGGAACACGGCCTCCGCCATGGGGGAGCGGCAGATGTTGCCGGTGCAGACGAAGATCACGCGGAAGGGATCTCGGGCTGTCACGGATCCATTCTGCCGGTCGATGCGGTTCCTGCACAGCGCCGCCCGGATCGCGACCCGCCTTCGACTCTCCTGCACCGTGGTGTGTGGGCGACGACTGTCCACGGTCCGTGCCCGTGTGAGGCGCATCCGGAGCCGGGGAACGAAGGGCGGGGAAAGGGTGGATCCATGTCGTCCTTCCCTCTCACCGCCCTCTCTCCCGGTGTCGACCCCGCGCTGCGCGCCGCAGTGCTGTCCGAGCTGGATGCGGCCGGGGAGCGACTCGACGAGGCGGCGTCCGTGCTGACGGCCCTGCGTGATGCGTGCTCCTGGGAATCCGAGGGGGTCGAGGCGCTGCGGATGGCGCTCTGGCGGCTGTCCGAGGACGCGGCGCCGGTGCGCGCCATGATGCAGCAGTGCCGCAGGGAGGCGGAAGCGGCATGAGCGGGCTCAGCATCGACCACGGCGGCGCGATCGCCGTGGACACCGCGCAGCTTCGCGACCTCGCGGTACGGGTGCGGGGCGTCGTCCCGGTGTTGGCGGAGGTGGCCGATGCCGTGGCGCGCGCCGAGGCGCTGCTCGCCACGGCGGCGTGGACGGAGCTGGCCCCCGCGGCCTGGTCGCTGCGGTCCGTGGCGACGTCGCTGGACGGGCTGACGGCCCGCGTCGAGAAGACGGCCGCCGATCTCGTCCTGATGGCCGAGGCGTACGAGGTCGTCGAGCTGCGCGCGCGGGCGGAGGCGCTGGCGCACACCGACGCGGCCGCCGCCGCCGCGGTGGAGGCGCGCCTGGCGCGGCTCCTCGCCTCGGACGGGAGTGTGGGAACGCTCGCGGACACTCTGGAGCGGACCGCGGATGCCCGGAGGTTCCGCGGCCTCGACGACCAGTACGACGCCGCCGGTCTGCTCCCACCGGTCTTCCTGGGCGGTGCGTTCGTAGGGGTGACGTCGGGACTCGGGCGCGTCCGACCGGGAATGGCACTCGGCGCGACGGCCGATCCGGTACGCGTCTCCGTGGCCTCCCGCTCGCGGCCGACCGGCGCACCGAGCGGACTGGCGAGTGCGCTCCGCCGACTGCCCTCCGCCTCCGGGGCGCAGGTGGCGATCGAGAAGTACACGATGCCCGGTGAGGCGCCGCGATACGTCGCCTACCTCGCCGGCAGCCGCTCGATGTCGCTCCGCACGGCCGGCGGGACGGAACCGTGGGACATGAAGTCGAACATCGAGCTCTACACCGGGGGCCGGTCCGCGTCGTATCAGGCGACCCTCGACGCCCTGGCCGCGGCCGGTGCGAGACCCGGGGATCGGGTGGATGTGGTCGCGCACTCGCAGGGTGGGTTGATCGCGGCGCACCTGGCGATGGAGAGCCCGTTCGCGGTCACGACTCAGATCACCGCCGGAAGCCCCGTGGAGCCGACGCTCTCCGCCGATCACACCCTGGTGCAGCTTCGGCACACCGACGACGTGGTGTCCGCGCTCGCCGCGGGAGGGGCGAGGGAGGGCACAGGCTCGGCCGACAGCTTCACCGCGAGCCGGGTGGGCGACCCCGACGCCGGTCGCCAGGACCTCGCGCTCGAGACGCACTCCCTGGAGAACTACATGGAGACGGCGGCGATGGTGGATGCCTCCGCCGACCCGCGGGCGGAGGCTCTCGACGCCTACTGGGCGGACCTGGACCGCGCCGTCACCGTCGACCGCACCGAGTACCGCGCGGAGCGTGTGCTCCCCGATCCGTGAGCCGCACGCGGCGTCGGCAGACGTCGGTGGACGGGTCAGTCGCGGCGGGAGCGCTTGTTCTGCGGGCGCAGGATGAAGCCGAAGATGCCGTTGATGATCGAGATGATCAGGGCGGCGAGAACACCCCACCAGAACGACTCGACCGTCAGGCCCCATCCGAAGCTGCTGGTGATCCAGGCGGTCAGCCAGAGCAGGAAGCCGTTGATGAGGAAGCCGATGAGGCCGAACGTGATGATGTACAGCGGGAAGGCGACGATCTTCACGACCGTGCCGATGATGGTGTTCACCAGCGCGAAAAGGGCTCCCACCGCGAGGAGCGTCAGGACGAGCTGCAGCGTCTCGCCCGGCGGGAAGGCGCGCACCGTGACCTGGAGCACGGGGATGAGCGTGACGACCCAGATGGCGAACGCGTTGACGACGACCCGGATGATGAAGCGCATGATGTGTTCAGTCTCCCACGCGGGGCTCGCGGTGTCAGCCGCGGTCGTCCACCGGGATCCGGTTCTCGCGGATGCGCCGCTCCGACTCGTCGAGGTCGATGCTGCCTGATGCGACGCCGATGACCAGATCGAAGGCATCGTCCGTCGTGAAGCGGTGCTTCCATCCGTTGATCCAGAGGAACGCCACGAAACTCGTCCACGCCGTGCGCTTGTTTCCGTCGAACAGGGGATGGTTGCGGGCCAGAGACTCGAGGAGGGCGGCCGCCTTCCGGTCCAGCGTGCCGTAGGCGTCCTCCCCGAACAGCGACGCGGCAGGGCGCGCGAGAGCCGACGCCAGGAGACCGGCGTCCCGGACGTGGAACCCCAGGCGGCCGACGATGCGGAGGCCGTCCTCCAGAGTCAGATACTCGGTCACGCGTCTTCGAGTCGCTCGAGGAGGACCTTGTCGTTGTCGAACACGAAGTCGACGGCGGCGTCGACGAGGGCCGACCGATGGCTGTCCGCGACGAAGCGATCGGCCGCCTCGATGAGCAGCGCATGCTTGGACGTGTGTCGCTGGGCGGCGACCTCGCCCAGCCGTGCATCGAGTTCCGCAGGGAGTCGCACCGTCATAGCCATACCAGAATGGTATCACTGCACCCTCGGCCTCGAAAGGGTGGCGGGACACACGTCCTAGACTCGACGCGTGACCGAGCCGACCCTGCCCCGCATCCGTCCCGCCATCGCCTCCCTCGCGCCGTACCGCCAGGGCAAGCAGGCCGGTCCCGAGGCCTTCAAGCTCTCCAGCAACGAGAATCCGTTCGATCCGCTGCCCTCGGTCGTCGAGGCGCTGCAGCACACGACGCCGATCAACCGCTATCCCGACGCCACGGCCGGCCGCCTGCGTGCGCGGCTCGGAGCCCGCTACGGGGTCGAGCCCGAGCAGGTCCACGTCGCCTCCGGCAGCGTCGCGATCCTGCATCAGCTCGTGCTCGCCACCGCGTCGGTCGGCGACGAGGTCGTCTACGCCTGGCGGTCGTTCGAGGCGTACCCGAGCCTGCCGCTCGTCGCCGGGGCGACCGGGGTGCAGGTGCCGCTGACCGCCGACTCCCGCCACGACCTCGACGCGATGGCCGACGCCGTGACCGACCGCACGCGCGCGATCATCGTCTGCACGCCGAACAACCCGACCGGCCCGATCATCACCTCCGCCGAGTTCGCTGCGTTCGTGGATCGCGTGCCCTCTGACGTGCTCATCATCCTCGACGAGGCCTACGCGGAGTTCGTCACCGCCCCCGACGCCGTCGACGGCCTGGCCGAGCGCGTCTTCGAGGCGCACCCGAACGTGGTCGTCCTCCGCACGTTCTCCAAGGCCTACGGTCTGGCCGGGCTCCGGGTCGGCTATGCGATCGGCCACGAGAAGGTGCTCGACGCGGCGCGCACGACCGGCATCCCGCTGTCGGTGACATCCGCGGCCGAGAACGCCGCCATCGCGAGCCTCGACGCCGAAGCCGAGCTCCTCGAGCGCGTCGCCGTGATCGTCGAACGCCGCGCCCGTCTCGTCGAGGGGCTCCGCGCGCAGGGCTGGGAGGTGCCGGACGCCCAGGGCAACTTCGTCTGGCTGCCGACCGGCGCGCGTACGGACGAGGTCGCGGCGGCGTTCGTCGACGCCGACCTGATCGTGCGCCCTTTCTCCGGCGACGGCATCCGGATCTCCGTCGGCGAGGAGGCGGCCGTCACCCGTGTGCTGGAGGTCGCCGCAACCCTCCGCTGAGCGCGACGCCGCCCGGCGGACCGCGGAATCTCGGGGTTCCGGGGAGATGCGAGGGCGTCCTAGGTATGCGTGACCCGGCATGCCGACGCGGGTAGCGTGGGGGCCGTGAGCACCTCTGAGACCCCCCTCGTGCGCGTCCTGGACGAGACCGGAAAGGTCGCCCCGACGCCGGCCGCGGAGCAGTACCTGCCGCTCATCGAGGCCATCCCCGACGACGAGCTCGCGCAGTTCTACCGCGACATGGTGGGCATCCGCGCGATCGACACCCAGGCCACCAACCTGCAGCGCCAGGGCCAGCTCGCCCTGTGGCCGCCGAGCCGCGGACAGGAGGCGGCGCAGGTCGGCTCCGGTCGGGCCGCCCGCGCGCAGGACACGATCTTCCCCTCGTACCGCGAGCACGCCGTCACCCGGATCCGCGGCGTGGACCCGGTCGACATCATCAAGCTCATGCGCGGCGTCTCCCACGGTGGCTGGGACCCGACCGATCCGAAGAACGGCAACACCCGCCTCTACACGCTCGTGCTCGGCTCCCAGGTGCTGCACGCCGCCGGCTATGCCATGGGTCTCACGTTCGACGGGCGCACCGGCACCGGCGACCCCGAGCGCGACGAGGCGGTCGTCGTGTACTACGGCGACGGGGCCTCCAGCCAGGGCGACGTGCACGAGGCGATGGTGTTCGCGGCCAGCTACCAGGCCCCGACGCTGTTCTTCCTGCAGAACAACCACTGGGCCATCTCGGTCCCCGTCACCACGCAGTCCCGGGTGCCGCTCGTGCAGCGCAGCGCCGGGTACGGCATCCCCAGCGTCCGCGTGGACGGCAACGACGTCCTCGCCAGCTACGCGGTGTCCCGCGTGGCCCTCGACGAGGCGCGCGGCGGCGGCGGCCCTCGCGCCATCGAGGCCGTGACCTACCGGCTCGGCGCGCACACGACCAGCGACGACCCCACGAAGTACCGCGGCGACGACGAGGAGCTCGCGTGGGCCGGGCGCGACCCGATCGTCCGGATGCGCGCGTTCCTGGAGAACCGCGGCGCCGAGGAGGGCTTCTTCGCCGAGGTCGACGCCGAGGCCGCCGACGCCGCGGAAGACCTCCGCGCCCGCACCGTGCAGCTCGGCCCGCCCCGCGCCGACCTCATGTTCGACCACGTGTACAGCGAGCCGCATCCGCTGATCGAGGAGCAGAAAGCCTGGCGCGCCCGCTACGAGGCGTCGTTCGAAGGAGAGGGCCAGTGACCCGGGAGACCATGCCGCTCGGCAAGGCGCTGAACGCCGGTATGCGCAAGGCGATGGAGGACGACCCGAAAGTCCTCCTCATGGGCGAGGACATCGGCAAGCTCGGCGGCGTGTTCCGCATCACCGAGCACCTGCAGCGCGACTTCGGGGAGCAGCGCGTGCTGGACACCCCGCTCGCGGAGTCGGCCCTGGTCGGCACCGCGATCGGCCTCGCGATGGCCGGGTTCCGTCCCGTCGTCGAGATCCAGTTCGACGGCTTCGTCTTCCCCGCGTTCGACCAGATCACCACCCAGCTCGCCAAGCTCACCAACCGGCACGAGGGGTCGCTGCGGCTGCCCGTCGTGATCCGCATCCCGTACGGCGGGCACATCGGGGCGGTCGAGCACCACCAGGAGAGCCCGGAGGCGTACTTCACGCACACCCCCGGCCTGCGCGTGGTGTCGCCGTCCACCGCGAACGATGCCTACTGGATGATCCAGGAGGCCATCGCGTCGGACGACCCGGTGATCTTCCTGGAGCCGAAGAGCCGGTACTGGCCGAAGGGCGAGGTCGAGCTCGACGCTCCCGCCGTCCCGCTGCACTCCTCGCGGGTGGTGCGGACCGGGACGGACGTGACCCTCGTCGGACACGGCGCCATGGTCACGACGCTGCTGCAGGCCGCCGCCCTCGCCGAGTCCGAGGGCACGAGCTGCGAGGTCGTCGACGTGCGCTCGCTGTCTCCGGTGGACTACGAGCCGATCCTCGGGTCGGTACGCAAGACGGGGCGCATGGTCTACGCGCAGGAGGCCCCGGGATTCACGAGCCTCGGCAGCGAGATCGCCGCGACCGTCATGGAGCGCGCGTTCTACGCCCTCGAGGCTCCGGTGCTGCGCGTCTCCGGCTACGACACCCCGTTCCCGCCCGCGAAGCTCGAGGGCGCGTACCTGCCGGACGCCGATCGCATCCTCGAAGCCGTCGACCGCTCCCTGGCCTACTGACACCGACGTTCCATGTTCACAACTCAGGACAACCGCCCCCTTTACCCGTCCAGCGCGGGCGCAGGGGCGCGCACCGGTTCGAGTCTCCTGAGTTATGAACGCGGCCCACGAAAGGACTCCGCATGAGCACGCAGAACTTCCCCCTTCCGGACGTCGGCGAAGGGCTGACCGAGGCCGAGATCGTCGCGTGGAAGGTGGCGCCGGGTGACCGGGTCGCCATCAACGACGTCATCTGCGAGATCGAGACCGCGAAGTCCCTGGTCGAGCTGCCCTCCCCGCACGCGGGCGTGGTCGGCGAGCTGCTCGTCGACGAGGGGGCGACGGTCGAGGTCGGCACCCCGATCATCACCTTCGTGACCGACCCTGCGGCGGGCTCGGGGAACGGTTCGGTGGCGCCCGGCACCGTCGCGACGGCGGAGGCGCCCGCGCCCGAGGAGGGCGGCGGGTCGGTGCTCGTCGGCTACGGCTCCGGAAGCGGCGCGACCTCGCGGCGCAAGCGCCCGGCCGAGCGCCCCGTGCGGTCGTCGGTCGGCGTGATCGCGAAGCCGCCGATCCGCAAGCTCGCCCGCGACCTCGGCGTCGACCTCACGAGCGTGACGCCCACGGGTGCCGACGGCGAGGTCACCCGCGACGACGTGATGAAGCACGCGTCCCAGGCCAGCGTGTTCCGCAACATCGAGACCCCGGAGTGGGGGAGCGTGCGCGAGGAGACGGTGCCCGCGCCGCAGGCCCCGTCCGGCCTGGCGCGCGGCCTCGCGCCCGTGCGCCCGTCGCCGGCCGGCGACGACCGCACCGAGTCCATCCCCGTCAAGGGCGTGCGCAAGGCGACGTCGTCGGCGATGGTGCAGAGCGCGTACTCCGCCCCGCACGTGACGGTGTGGAAGGAGATCGACGCCACCCGCACGATGGAACTCGTCAAGCGCCTCAAGGCCTCGCCGGACTACGCCGACATCAAGGTCTCGCCGCTGCTCATCATGGCTCGCGCGGTGATCTGGGCGGTGCGCCGGACGCCGATGGTCAACGCGGCCTGGATCGACACCGAGGCCGGGGCCGAGATCGCCGTGCGCCACTACGTGAACCTCGGCATCGCCGCCGCCACGCCCCGGGGTCTGCTCGTGCCGAACATCAAGGACGCCCAGGACCTCAGCATGAAGGATCTCGCCCGCGCCCTGAACCGGCTCACGCTGACAGCGCGCGAGGGCAAGACCCCGCCGGCCGATCAGCAGAACGGCACGATCACCATCACGAACATCGGCGTGTTCGGGATGGACGCGGGCACTCCGATCATCAACCCGGGCGAGGCCGGCATCGTCGCCATGGGCACGATCAGCCAGAAGCCCTGGGTCGTCGACGGCGAGGTGCGCCCGCGCTGGGTGACCACGGTCGCCGGCTCGTTCGACCACCGCGTGATCGACGGCGACGGCATGAGCCGCTTCATCGCCGACGTCGCCTCCATCCTCGAGGAGCCCGCGCTCCTGGTGGACTGAGCAGGCCACGGTTCGGCGCGGCCCGAACGATCGGGTGGCGAGAATGGACGGATGAGAACCACGCGGAGCGTCGACCTGCCGGTGTTGTACTTCGGGACTCCTGTCGCGCTGATCACCACCGTCAACCCCGACGGGTCGTCGAACATCAGCCCGATCTCGTCCGCATGGGCGCTGGGGACGCGGTACATGCTCGGGCTCGGTGCCGAGGGGCAGGCGGCCGCGAACATCGGACGGGTCAGGGACCTCGTCATCAACCTCCCCTCCGCCGACCTCGTGCACGCCGTGGAGGCGATCGCGCCGACCACCGGTCGCTCGCCGGTTCCCGCCGAGAAGGTTCCCGCATACCGGCATGAGCCGGACAAATGGAGTCTCGGGGGCTTCACCCCTGTGCCGTCGGACGCGGTGATCCCGTTCCGGATCGCGGAATGCCCGGTGCAGATCGAAGCGCGCGTGGCGCAGATCATCCCGATCGACGGCGGCGACGCGCTGGCGGTCGAAGCCGAGGTCCTGCAGGTCCACGTGCACGAGGACATCTTGAAGGCGTACGGACCCGACCGCATCGACACGGACAAGTGGGACCCTCTGTCCTACGCCTTCCGCCATTACTTCGCCCAGGGGCCTCGGGTCGGCTCCAACTTCCGCGCGCCGCTCCTCGACGACCCCGTCGTGGCGTGATCGTCGATCCCTCGTCCGTGTCCCAGCTGGGACACGCGCTCAGCAGCCCGACGCGGGTGCAGATGTGTCTGGCGCTCCTCGACGGCCGGGCATGGACGGCCGGCGAGCTCGCGCGTGCCGCCGGGGTGTCGAGGTCGACGGCGTCGGAGCATCTGACGACGCTCCTCGACGTCCGGCTCGTCGCACTCCGCCGACAGGGGCGGCACTCCTACGTCACCCTCGCTTCCCCCGGCGCCGCGCACATCATCGAGGCCGCGACGGCGTACGCCGGGAAGGCGGCTCCGGTCTCGAGTCTCCGTTCGGCGACGGCGCGAGACGGCATGGCCCTGGCCCGCACCTGCTACGACCACCTCGCCGGTCGCCTGGGGGTCGCCCTCTTCGACGCCCTCGTCGAGCGGGGGCACCTCACGCCGGACCTGACGGTGACCGCGACGGGGCGCGACCTGTTCGAGAGCATCGCGGGGCCGGACGCGTTGGTGCCGTCGTCTCGTCGTCCGCTTGTGCGGAGCTGCCTCGACTGGACGGAACGGCGCTCGCATCTCTCGGGTCACCTCGGCGCCGTCCTCCTCCGCACCGCGCGCGACCGAGGCTGGATCCACCCTCAGCAGACCTCGCGTGCCGTGACGGTCTCTCCCGCCGGCACGGCCGCCTTCCACGCTCTCTTCGGTATTCCGCCGACACTGTCCTGACCGCGATCGGCATCCGCGTCCCACGACACAGGCGTTCGCGCGGGAACAGGCTCTGGAGTGAGGGAGAGCCTGAACTCCCGCGTTCGCCTGAGTTCGCGCGGGGGCCTGTTCTCGCGACAGGCTGGCGGGACAGGCGTTCGCGCGGGAACAGGCTGCCAGGGGCGGGAGAGCCTGAACTCGCGCGCTTACCTGTTCTCGCGAGGGAGGGCGGGTCGCGAGGGGAGGGGGCGGCTGACGCAAGAGGGGGGTCAGGCGGTGAGACGCTGTTCCGCGAGGCGGGGGACGGCACGCTCCCTGGCCGCCCTCCGGGCGGTCGCGATCGCGCCGGCCGACACGACCTCCGCGCCGAGTGTGGAGGCGAGGATCTCGGGTGCGGGCAGGTGCAGCTCGTCCGGGAGGATCCGGCGGGCGGCGGCCAGCACAGGCTCGATGCTCTCCGCCACGGCCCCGCAGATGATCACGCGCGCGGGGTCGTACATGCTGCCGAGCACCCCGACGACACGGGCGAGGGTGGCCCCCACGCGCTCGGCGACGCGGAGGGCGTCGGCGTCTCCGGAGGCGGCGAGGGTCAGCACCAGCCGCGGATCGACCGGCCCGTCCGCCACGAGCCGTCCGAGGATTCCGTCTGCGGCAGCGCC
The DNA here is from genome assembly GCF_904066215.1 of Microbacterium sp. Nx66. Classification (NCBI taxonomy): domain Bacteria; kingdom Bacillati; phylum Actinomycetota; class Actinomycetes; order Micrococcales; family Microbacteriaceae; genus Microbacterium; species Microbacterium sp. Nx66. The sequence continues at coordinate 3,310,594 of NZ_LR880474.1, read as the reverse complement.
CCCGTCTTCGACGGCGCTCCGAGCCTGTTCCTCCACGGCGTGACGGAGGCCCACCGCCGAGCCGACACCGATGATGTGATCGAACACCACGCCCTCGCCGACGCCGCCGTGGGCGCCATGCAGCACGTGCCCGTCGACGACGACGCCGCCGCCGAAGCGCTCACTCGCGAGCAGGGCCACGTAGTCGCGGCAGTCGACGGCCACCCCGAGCGTCCCCTCGGCGATCGCGGCGAGCTGGGCGTCGTTCTTCACCTCGACCACCGGGGCCCAGTCGCGCAGGGCCTCCGCGAGCCCGGGGTTCGTGCGCTCCCAGAAGCCGTCGGGGTGCGGGGGCGAGATGCCGTCGCGGTTGACGGGGGCGGCGACGCCGGCGCACACCGCGAGCACGCGCTCCGCGGGCACCCCGGCCTCGTCGCGCGCGGCGGTGAGGTGCTGCAGGATCGTCGCCCGGCGGTCCTCGACGCTCTGCGCGGGGTCGACCTCCACGCGATGGTGCACGAGCGTGCGATCGAGCAGATCCGCGACGGTGACGGCGAGATGGGTGTCGCCGGCGTCGATGCCCATCACCACGCCGAGGTCTGCCGCGAGGGCGAAGCGGCGCGCGGGGCGCCCGGAGCGGTAATCGCCGATGGCGCGGGCGTTGGGCAGCTCGCGCAGCACCTCCGCGGTGACGAGGGTATCGATCGCGTCGATGGTGGTCGAGCGCGTGAGCGAGGTGCCGGCCATGGCCTCGGTGGCGGTGAACTCGCCGGCCGTCCAGGCGAAGTCGAGCACCGCGCTCACGCTCGCGCGGCCGGTGCCGAGTCCCGTCGAGACCTCTGTCACTCCCCTTGACCTTTCTGTCGCCCAGATGAGACAGTACCTCTAGACGGACTAAATTCGCTCACTAGATTTATTCCGCGGATCTACGAAAGGACGACGGTGTCTGCCACACGATCACGGGCGGTGCGCTGGACCGCCGGAGCGCTCGGCCTCGTGCTGACCGGCGCGGCGCTCACGAGCTGTGCCGCCGGCGGGGGAGCGGAGACGATCCGCTTCACGTTCAGCAAGCGCGAGGCCATCCCGTTCATGACGGAGCTCGTCGCGGAGTACAACGCGTCGCAGGACGACGTCCGGGTGGAGATCGACACGTCCGGCGTCGACGTCGTCTCGGCGAGCTTCGTCCGCGGGAACCCGCCCGACATCATGCTCGCCAACTACAACTACGAGGTCGCCCGGTTCGTGCAGCGGTGCGCGCTCACCGATCTCTCCGACACGGAGGCCGCCGCCGGCATCCGTGAGGACCTGCAGCCTTTGATGGACCAGTACGGCTCCTGCGAGGGGCGCACCAGCGCCCTGCCGTACTCGGTCATGGCCGCCTCGGTCATCTACAACACGCAGATCTTCGCGGAGCAGGGCCTCGAGGTGCCGCAGACCTGGGACGAGCTCCTCGCCGTCAGCGACAGCCTCCGCGAGGCCGGGATCGACCCGTTCTACGCCACGTTCAAGGACGACTGGACCGTCGCGCAGGGCTGGTACGACTACGCGGCCGGTGGCTCGCTGGACGTGCTGGCTTTCTTCGACGCGCTCGCCGCCGAGGGCACAGAGGTGGGCCCGGACTCGGAGGTCTCCTTCGAGAAGGACTTCGCGGAGCCGATGGACAGGATGATGGTGCTCGCGAACGAGTACACGAACGAGGATGCGGCGAGCCGGGCGTACGGAGACGGCAACCTCGCCTTCGCGAAGGGCGAGGCCGCGATGTACCTCCAGGGGCCGTGGGCGTTCAGCGAGATCGCCAAGACCGACCCCGACCTCGACCTCGGCACCTTCCCGCTGCCCATGACCGACGATCCGGCCGACCTCGCCGTCCGGGTGAACATGGACCTCGCGGTCATGATCCCCGAGGAGTCGCAGCACCAGGAGGCCGCGCGCGACTTCCTGGAGTACCTCTACCTCCCGGAGAACATCGAGGAGTACAACGCCTCGCAGCTCGGGTTCACCCCGACGACGGACGCGGCACCGCCGGACGACCCGCGTATCGAGGGCATGATCGAGTACTACGACGAGGGGCGGATCTACCAGGGCCCCTCGGTCCTCGTCCCGAAGACCCTGCCGATGAACAACTACGCGCAGGCCATGGTGCTCGGCGCCGACCCCTCCTCCATCCTCCGCACCATGGACGCGGACTGGGCCCGCATCGCCTTCCGCGCCCCGATCCCGAGTTCCGAGGATTCCGCATCGGGCGAGACAGAGGAGTCCGCGCCATGAGCACCAGCACGACCGCCATCGTCACCGGCGAGCAGCGGAAGATCCGCCGCCACACGCGCCGCGTCGAGCCGATCTACTACCTGTTCCTGCTGCCGACCCTGGTGATCTTCACGCTCGCGATCACCGTTCCCGGCGTCATCGGCATCTTCTTCAGCTTCACCGACTCGATCGGCATCGGCGAGTGGAGCTTCAACGGGCTGACGAACTACATCGCGCTGTTCAGCGACCCGGCGATCCTGCAGAGCTATCTCTTCACCTTCGGGTTCTCGATCGCGACAGTGATCGTCGTCAACGTCATCGCGTTCCTGCTGGCGGTCGGCCTCACCTCCCGCATCCGGTTCAAGACGGGGCTGCGGACGATCTTCGTGATCCCGATGGTGATCTCGGGCATCATCATCGCCTACGTCTTCAACTTCCTGTTCTCGAACTCGATCCCCGCGGCGGGCGCGGCCACCGGCATCCCGTGGCTGGAGACGAGCCTGCTCGCCAACCCCGACCTCGCCTGGGTCGCGATCGTGATCGTCACCGCCTGGCAGGCGGTCCCCGGCACGCTCCTCATCTACATCGCCGGACTCCTGTCGGTGCCGGGCGAGGTGTACGAGGCGGCGAGCATCGACGGCGCCAGCCGCACGCAGCAGCTGACCCGCATCACGATCCCCCTCGTCGCCGGATACGTCGTCATCAACGTGATCCTCGGCTTCAAGGGCTTCCTCAACGCCTACGACATCATCGTCGGCCTCACCAACGGCGGCCCGGGCACCGCCACCCGCAGCGTCGCGATGACGATCATCGCGGGCTTCAACGGCGGCGACTACGCCTACCAGATGGCCAACGCCACGATCTTCTTCATCGTGGCCGTGCTCATCTCCGTCCTCCAGCTCTCGCTGACCCGCGGAAGGAACACGTTCTGATGTCGACGGAGACCCTCACCACCATCCCCGCGGACGGACGCCGGAAGCGGCAGAAGATGGAGCGCGTCAACTGGTCGGGCACCATCATCCTGATCCTGTGCACGGCGACGATCCTCATCCCGCTGTACGTGACGATCTCGATGGCGTTCAAGACCACCGGGCAGGCGGTCGACGGCAACGCGTTCTCGCTGCCGGCGCCGTTCAGCATCGACGGCTTCGTGCAAGCGTGGACGCTGACGAAGTTCCCGGTCGGCGCCGCGATCTCGCTGCTCGTCACGGCAGGGACGGTCATCGCGACGATCGTCCTCGCGGCCTTCGCGTCGTACGCGATCGTGCGCAACTGGGACCGCCGGCTGTTCCGGTACTCCTTCTTCTACCTGCTGGCGGCGATGTTCATCCCGTTCCCCGTCGTGGCACTTCCGCAGATCCAGCTCACCGGACGCGTCGGCCTCGACAACCCGTTCGGCGTGATCATCCTCGCCACGATGTTCCAGCTCAGCTTCAGCGTGCTGCTGTTCACGGCCTTCCTGCGCTCGATCCCGATCGAGCTGGAGGAGAGCGCGCGGATCGACGGCGCCACGACCTGGCAGACGTTCTGGCGGCTCATCTTCCCGCTGCTCGCGCCGATGAGCGCCACGGTCGGCATCTTCGCCTTCCTCTACGCCTGGAACGACTTCATGATGCCGTCGCTGATCATCTCCGACCCGGCGCTGCAGACGCTCCCGGTGCGGCAGAACCTCTTCCAGAACCAGTTCAGCAACAACTACAACGTCGCCTTCGCCTCGTACCTGATGGCCATGGCGCCCGCGATCGTCGCCTATCTCTTCACTCAGCGCTGGGTGATGGAGGGTGTCACGCAGGGTGCCGTCAAGGGCTGACCCGACCCCCGCAAGAAACAAGGAGAGCCTCTTCCTCATGACCGATTCGCTGCTCACCGCGACCCGCGAAGACGACAAGACCGCGACCTGGTGGCGTCAGGCCGCCGTGTACCAGATCTATCCGCGGAGCTTCGCGGACGCCGACGGCGACGGCCTCGGCGACATCCCCGGCATCGTGTCGCGCGCCGACTACCTCGCCGAGCTCGGCATCGACGCGGTGTGGCTGAGCCCGTTCTACCCGTCGGAGCTCGCCGACGGCGGGTACGACGTGGCGGACTACCGGGACGTCGACCCCCGCCTCGGCACCCTCGACGACTTCGACGCCATGGTCGAGGCGCTGCACGCGCGGGGCATCCGCGTCGTCGTCGACATCGTCCCCAACCACACCTCCGACCAGCACGCCTGGTTCCAGGAGGCGCTGGCTGCCGGCCGCGGCTCGGCCGCCCGGGAGCGCTACATCTTCCGCGAGGGCACCGGTCCCGACGGCGCGGAGCCGCCCACCGACTGGGTCTCGGTCTTCGGCGGCAGCGCCTGGGAGCGCGTCGCGGACGGCCAGTGGTACCTGCACAACTTCGCCGTCGAGCAGCCCGACCTCAACTGGGACCACCCCGAGGTGCGCGAGGACTTCCTCACAACGCTCCGCTTCTGGTCGGACCGCGGCGTGGACGGGTTCCGCATCGATGTGGCCCACATGCTGACGAAGGACCTCACCGAGCCGCTGCCGTCGCGTGCCGAGCTCGACGCGATGGACCGCACCTCCGGCACGCACCCGATGATCGACCGCGACGACGTGCACGAGATCTACGCCCAGTGGCGCGCGGTCTTCAACGAGTACGACCCGCCGCGCACCGCGGTCGCGGAGGCGTGGGTGGAGACCCCGGAGCGCCGCGCGAAGTACGCCTCCGCAGAGGGGCTCGGACAGGCGTTCAACTTCGACCTGCTCGTCGCCGACTTCGACGCGGCGGACTTCCAGCGCATCATCGCCGACAACCTCGCCCAGGCGCAGGCCGCCGGATCCTCGACGACCTGGGTGCTCTCGAACCACGACGTGACCCGGCACGCCACCCGCTACGGCCTGCCGCCGCTGCGCGGACGCGCGGTCAAGCAGGGAACCGAGTGGGTGCGCGCGGGCGGCCCGGAGGAGGGACTCGATCGGGAAGGCGGTCTGCGTCGGGCGCACGCCGCGACGCTGCTGCTGCTCGGCCTGCCCGGCAGCGCCTACCTCTATCAGGGCGAGGAGCTCGGCCTGCACGAGGTCGCGGGCATCACCCCCGACCAGCGCCAGGACCCCGGGTTCTTCCGCGGCGCGGACTTCGACGGCCTCGGGCGCGACGGCTGCCGCGTGCCGCTGCCGTGGACGGCGTCCGGCAGCTCATACGGCTTCGGCGCGGCCGGCGCGCACCTGCCGCAGCCTGCCTGGTTCGCGGAGTACGCGGTCGAGGTGGAGGACGCCGATCCCGGCTCGACCCTCAACCTGTACCGCGAGGCGCTGCGTCTCCGGCGACTGCTGCAGACCGGGGAGACGCTCGAGTGGGTCGACACGGGTCGGGAGGACGTGCTGCGGTTCCGCCGCCCGAACGGGTGGGAGGTCGTGACGAACTTCGGCACCGCTCCGTTCGATCTGGGCGCCGCGGCCGACGATGCCGTGCTGTCGACCGTGCCCCTCGACGGCTCCGTGCTGCCGGGCGAGGCCACGGCGTGGATCGCCTCGGGGGCGCTCGCGGACTGACTGCAGAGTCGGGGCGAGGGCACCGGTTTGATAATGGTTCTCATTAGCGTTTAGAGTGGGAATCATGAAGAAGCCCGTCCTCGCCCTCACACTCGCCTCCGTCGCCGCCCTCACGCTGGCCGGATGCTCGACCACCCCGGGCGCGGCAGAGGACGACGGCGCGGTGACGGTCGTCGCGAGCACCAACGTCTACGGCGACATCGCCGCGCAGGTCGGCGGGGACCGCGTCGACGTCACCTCGATCATCGACTCGGTCACCCAGGACCCGCACTCCTACGAGGCGAGTGCCCGCGACCGTCTCACGCTGCAGAAGGCCGATCTCGTGGTGGAGAACGGCGGCGGCTACGACGCGTTCATCGACAGCCTCCTGCAGGATGCGCAGGACCCGCACGTCGTCACCGCAGTGGAGTTCTCGCACGACTACCCGGGCAACGAGGGTCACGACGGGGGCGAGGACCACGATCACGACGAGGCGGCGACGGACGAGCCGCACGATCACGAGCACGCCGAGGGCGAGGACGAGCACGCCGGCCACGACCACATCGAGGGCTTCAACGAGCACGTCTGGTTCGACCCGCACACGATGATCCACGTCGTCGACGCGATCGCCGACGAGCTCACCGAGATCGACCCCGACGGCGCCGACACGTTCCGCACGAACGCGGACGAGCTCGTCGCGGAGCTGGAGGGTTTCGAGGGCGACCTCGAGGCGATCAAGGCGGATGCCAGCGGTGCGACGGTGTTCATGACCGAGCCGTTGCCCGGATACCTGGCCACGGCCGCCGGGCTCACCGACGTCACCCCCGAGGGCTTCGCGGAGTCGGTGGAGGAGGGCAGTGATGTCGCGCCCGCCGTGCTGCTCGAGGCGCTGCAGGTCGTCGGGTCCGGCGATGTGACCGCCGTGCTCACCAACGCTCAGACCGGCGGCGCGGAGACGGAGCGCGTGGAGAAGGCCGCGGAGGACGCCGGGGTGCCCGTGGTCGCGTTCACGGAGCTGCTCGAGGACGGATCGTCGTACTCTGAGTGGATGAGTGACGCGATCCAGAGCCTCGCCGCCGCCGTCCAGTCGTGAGCGGAGCCCGTTCACAGGCTCAGCGACCCGCGAGGGAGACCGGCCCGGTCCTCGAGATCGCCGACGGCGCCCTGCAGCGGGGCGACCGCGAGCTCTGGTCGGGACTCGACCTCTCGGTGCAGCCCGGGGAGTTCATCGCCGTGCTCGGCCCATCGGGATCCGGGAAGACGACGCTCCTCCGCAGCATCCTGGGACTCCAGCCCCTCTCGCGCGGCAGCATCCGCGTGGCCGGCGAGCCCGTGCACCGCGGGAACGCCCGCATCGGGTACATCCCTCAGCAGCGCTCGCTCGCTCCCGACACGAGCATGCGCGCCCGTGATCTCGTCGCCCTCGGCGTGCAGGGCAGCCGCTTCGGCTTCCCGGTCCCGCACCGTGGCGACCGGGCGAAGGTCGACGCCCTGCTGGCCGCTGTCGGGGCGACCTCGTACGCGGACCGCCGGGTGGGCCTCCTCTCCGGCGGAGAGCAGCAGCGCCTCCGCGTCGGGCAGGCGCTGGCCGACGAACCCGCGCTGCTCCTCTGCGACGAGCCGCTGTCGAACCTCGACCTCGCCAACCAGGTCGCCGTCACCGACATCATCGATCGGCAGCGTCGGGAGCGCGGAGCCGCCGTGCTCTTCGTCACGCACGACGTCAACCCGATCCTGAACCGCGTCGACCGCATCCTCTACATCGCCGGCGGCCGGTTCCTCCTCGGGACCCCGGAGGAGGTGCTGCAGACCCGGGTGCTGACGGATCTCTACGGCACCGCGGTGTTCGTGCTCCGCGCCGGTGACCGGCTCGTCGTGGTCGGCGTCCCCGATGCGGAGCCGCACCACGACCATGACCACGAGCACGGGGGCGCCGCATGACCGTCCCGTCCGCTCTCGTCCCCATGGTCGGCTGGGACGACATCTTCTCCTTCCAGGACTATGGCGAGCTCGTCGCCCTGCTCGCGAACTCGATCATCGCGGGCGCCGTGCTCGGGCTCGTCGGCGGTCTCATCGGGGTGTTCGTCATGCAGCGCGATCTCGCGTTCGCGGTGCACGGGGTGAGCGAGCTCTCCTTCGCGGGAGCGGCGGCGGCGCTGCTGTTCGGCGGCAGCGTCGTGCTCGGCTCACTCGGCGGAGCCCTCGTGGCGGCGATCCTCATCGGGGTCCTCGGCGCCAAGGCCAGGGACCGCAACTCGATCGTCGGCGTGCTCATGCCGTTCGGCCTCGGTCTCGGCATCCTGTTCCTGTCGCTGTACGACGGCCGCAGCGCCAACCGGTTCAGCCTCCTCACGGGGCAGATCGTGTCGGTCTCGAGTCCCGACCTCGGCTGGCTCGTCGGCATCAGCCTCGTGGTGCTGCTCGGCCTGCTCGTGATGTGGAATCCGCTGCGCTTCGACTCACTCGATCCGGAGTCGGCGGCAGCCCGCGGGGTGCCCACCCGCACCGTGAGCCTGCTGTTCATGGTGCTTCTGGGGCTCATCGTCGCGGTGAGCGTGCACATCATCGGCGCGCTGCTGGTGATGGCGCTCCTGGTGACGCCCGCTGCCGCAGCCATGCGGATCACGGCGGGCCCGGTCGCGGTGCCGGTGCTGGCGGCGCTGTTCGGGTTCGTCTCGGCCGTCGGCGGCATCCTCCTCGCGCTCGCCGGCACCCTGCCCGTCAGCCCCTACATCACGACCCTGTCCTTCACGATCTACGTCGTGTGCTGGATCGTGCAGCGCGTCCGTTCCCGGGTCACCCGCGTCTGACCCCTTTTCGAGTCGCGCACTTCGCTCCATTTCGGTCGCAGATGCCGCCAATCGGGCGACTCGAATCCGCGGTGGGGGCGCTCCCAGCCCTCGCCGATCCCGGCGGCCTAGAATCGATGGCATGGCTCAGCGGAACACCTGGCAGCGCGAACGCGTGCGCGAAGCGCTCGCCGACGCGCGCGGTTTCGTGAGCGCACAGAGCCTGCACGCGACGCTCCGCGACGACAACACGGGGATCGGCCTGGCCACTGTCTACCGCGCCCTCGCCGGACTCGCGGCGGCCGGAGATGCCGACTCGCTGCAGAGCCCCGAGGGGGAGGCGCTCTACCGGGCGTGCACCACCCAGGGCCACCACCACCACCTCATCTGCCGGTCCTGCGGCCTCACGGTCGAGATCGAGGCGAAGGACGTGGAGCAGTGGGCGCACCGCACGGCCGCCCTGCACGGCTTCACCGAGGCCGCGCACGTGGTCGACATCTTCGGACTGTGCACCCCCTGCGCGAACAAGCGCGACGCCGAGAGGACTGCGACAGCGTGACCGCCCCGGCACGAACGGCCACCCGTCCGGGCCACACGCACCGTCGAGCGCCCTCGCCGCGCTCGACGTGGATCGCCGTCGGCATCGGCGTCGTGATCGTCGCGGCGCTGTTCCTCATCGACGCCTTCCTCCCCACCCTCTTCCCCGCCTCGCTGCCCACCCGCGCGCAGGACGGTCTGACACTCGCTCTCAGCGTGCTGATCGAGGCGCTGCCGTTCGTGGTGCTCGGCGTGCTGCTGTCGATCGTGGTGCAGGTCTGGCTCCCGGCGGACGTCATCCACCGCTGGCTCCCGCGCCGCGCCTGGGCCCGCCGCGCCGTGCTCTCCCTGCTCGGCATGCTCATCCCGGTCTGCGAGTGCGGGAACGTCCCGTTCGCCCGCGGACTCATGATGCGCGGACTCGCCCCCGCGGAAGCGCTGACCTTCCTCATCGCGGCGCCGATCGTGAACCCGATCGTGATCCTCACGACGCACGCCGCGTTCGGATGGGACGGCGGCATCCTCGTCGCCCGCCTCGTCGGTGGCTACCTCATCGCGAACCTCATCGGCTGGATCTACAGCCGCCACCCCTCGCCGGAGTCGCTGCTCACCCAGCGCTTCGTCGACACGTGCGAGCGCGTGACCCACGAGCCGGGAACTCCCGTGCGCCGCAGCCTCACGCAGTTCCTCGTCGAGCTGCGGGCCGTGATGCCGGCGCTCGTGATCGGCTCCGCGCTGGCGGGGGCCGTGCAGGTCCTCATCCCGCGCGACGTCCTGCTCACGATCGGCGCCAACCCCGTGCTGTCCATCGTCGCGATGATGCTGCTCGCGATCGTCGTGGCGATCTGCTCCAATGTCGACGCCTTCTTCGCGCTGTCGTTCGCGTCGACCTTCTCCTCGGGGGCCCTCGTGGCGTTCCTCCTGGTCGGGCCGCTCGTCGACATCAAGATGCTGGCGCTGATGCGCACGACCTTCACCACCCGGACGCTCGTCGGGATCACCGCTGTCGTGCTGGCGTCGGCCTTCGCGATCGGGATCGGGGTGAACGTCCTTGCCTGAGCTCTCCGTCCGCACGCGCGCCCTCGCGACCCGGTGGCTGGGGATCGGTCTGGCCTCCGTCGTCGCCGTCGTCACCCTCGGCCTCGCGGTGACCGACCGCCTCAGCCTCTACATCAGCCCGGAGTCGGTGTGGTTCGCATCGGCTGCCGCCGTGGTCACTCTCGCCGGAGCCGTCTGGTCGTGCACGCTGCCCCTGGGCGCGGAGGAGGATCACGGGCACGACCACGGTCCCTCCTCCGCCCGATCTGCGGAGTCGGAGCACTCCTCCGCTGAGGAGAGCGAGCGCCCCTCCGTCCCGTCGCGCCGGACCCTCGCCGGGGTCGGTGCTCTGGCCGGCGGTGTGGTGGCGACGGGGGTCGTCGTCTCCGCACTCGTCCTGCCTCCCGCCTCGCTCTCGGTCGAGCTCGCGATGTCGCGCGCCGGGGAGGAGACCGCACTGTTCGCCGGCGCCGACACGGTCGCCCTCGGGGTCGCGGACACGTCGACGTTCGGCGTGGGCGACTGGGCGAGCGTCTTCGCCGCCGCGACGAACACCACGGCCTACGACGGGGCCGACGTCACGTTGCAGGGCTTCGTCACGCCGGGCGACGGCGACGGCGTCAACCTCACCCGGCTCGTGATCACCCACTGCGTCATCGACGCCCAGACGGCGGCGCTGCCGGTGAGCGTCGACGCGGACGCGTACAAGACCGGACAATGGGTCGAGATCACCGGGACCGTCCGTGCGGATGAGAACGGCTCCCTGCACATCGAGCCGACCGATGTCGTGGCGATCGACGAGCCGAAGGACCCGTATGAGTACTGACGACGAGCGGCCGGAGCCGCCCGCCGTCCCGCGGACCCGCGCTGAGCTGCGCGCTGCCAGGGAAGCGGAGGAGCGCGCCGCCGAGGAGCAGACGGCCGCAGAGCGCGCGGCCACCGAGCAGGCTGAAGCGGAGCAGGTCGCGGCGGAACGTGCGGCCGTGGAGCGGATGGCCGCCGAGGTCGCCGCCGAGCAGGCCGCCGTCGATCGCGAAGCTGCGGCGGAGCGTGAGGCGGCAGAGCGCGAGGCGGCGGAGCGTGAGGCGGCGGAGCGTGAGGCGGCGGAGCGCGCTGCTCCCGATGCGGCCGCCGGCGTCCCCGCGATCCCGCAGGCGCCCGAGCCGGTGTTCACCCCCGCGGGGCCGGCGTCCACCCCCGCGGCGAGCAGGGAACCGGGAGATGCATCGGATCCGGGCTGGACGCCGACCACCGACCTCCCCGCCGACGACGATGCGCCTCCGCCCGCGCCGTGGTCCCGCCGCCGCTTCCTCGTCACGATCGGTGCCGTGGTCGGAGTGCTCGTGCTCGTCGGCACCGGACTCGGAATCGTCAGCCTGCTCCAGGGTCCCCGGGTGACCGATGTGCAGGTCGACGCCGCCCAGGCCATCGAATCCTCAGGGAGCCGCGTCATCCTCACGGCGAATCAGCCGCTCTCCGCCATCGACCCCGAGCAGGTCACGGTCGAGCCGTCCGTGCCGTTCACGGTCGATGCCGCCGGTCGGGGCGTCGGCGTGCGCTTCACGGTGCCCCTCGACGACGACACGACCTACACGGTGACCGTCTCCGACGTGACGGGTGCGGGAGGAGGACCGGCCGCCGATCTGACGACATCCTTCGAGACCCCGGCGTCGTCGATCTTCCTCCTGCGCCGCGACCCCGACGGCGACGACATCATCTTCCGCACCGACCTGAGCGGCGAGAACGCGCAGCCGGTGTTCTCCCACCCGCGGATCGACGACTTCCGGGCCACGTCCACGCAGCTCGTGGCCGCGGTCGAGGATGACGACCAGTCGCGGCTGCTCGTGATGGACAGGGACGGCTCCGACCAGCGCGAGCTCCCCCTCCCCGGAGAAGGCTACGTGGGCGCGATCCAGGTGTCCGAACGGGGCAACCTCGTCGGCTACAGCTACTCCGATCGCGAGCTCAGCGACACCGAGGGGCGCGCGAGCGTGCTCGTCACCCAGTCGCTGAGCGGCGACGACGAGCCCCGCATCACCGAGGTCGGAGACAAGCAGGTGAGCGTCTTCGTGTGGCAGTTCGTGCCGGACAGTGCCGCCGTCCTGTTCATCGACTTCGACGGAGCGCTCTCCCTCGTGGACCAGTCGGCCGACACCGGCGTGCAGTCCCTCGGTCTCGCCACGACGATCCAGGGCATCTCCCGCGGCACCTACACCGCGATCGTCGAGCGACTGGACGGATCGGTGGTGGAGCTCGACCTGGCAGACGGATCGGAGGAGCCGCTCGCCGCGTCCGAGCCGGACTACGGCACCGCGACCTCCATCACGCCGTTCCCCGGCGGAACGCTGCGCCACGTCGTCGCCAGGGACGAGGGCGGCCTCCCGGTGGGACAGGCCGTCATCCGCGTCGACGACTCCGGCGCGGCCACGCCGCTGGTCGAGGTGAGTTCGGCCGACTCGATCCTCCAGGCCTGCGCGTCGCCGAGCGGGCAGTACGCCGCCGTGGTGATCGCGCCGGACATGGCGGACAACGCCTACGACGGGATGCTGCTGCCGCTGCCGGAGAAGCTCGAGACCCACCTCATCGACATGAAGACCGGGGACGAGATCGTCGCGCTGACCGGTTTCGACGCGTCCTGGTGCCAGACGGCGCCGCGGTTCTGACATGACGGGGCCCCTGGCGCTGCGGCGCGCGACCCGCGAAGACGTGATGCGCTCCGCCGTGGAGGTCGCGCCGACCCTCCTCGGCGCGGAGCTGCGGACCGTGGTCGTCGAGGACGGTCGCCCGGTGGAGGTGCGCGTGCGGATCACCGAGGTGGAGGCCTATCACGGGCAGGGCACCGGAGCGCTGGCGGACCCGGGGTCCCACGCCCGCATGGGCCGCACCGCCCGGAACGCCACGATGTGGGGCGAGCCGGGCCATCTCTACGTGTACCTGAGTCACGGCATCCACTCCTGCGTCAACGTGGCCTGCGGTCCCGAGGGGCAGGGTGACGGGGTGCTGCTGCGCGCGGGGGAGATCGTGACCGGGGTGGAGGAGGCGGCCCGGCGACGGCGTGCGGTCCTCCCGCTCGGCCGCACCGCTCGGCGGGACCTCGCGCGTGGGCCCGGACGGCTCGGACAGGCCGCGGGACTGCGGCACTCCCTGCACGACGGCATCGACGCCATCACCGGCGAGGAGCGGAACGGCGCCAGGGCGGAGTTGTGGCTCGGCCCTCCCGTGGTCGACGTGGCCCAGGGCCCGCGGGTGGGGGTGGCGGGCATCGCCGGCACGGACGCGTTCCCTTGGCGCTTCTGGATCCCCAGCGACCCCACGGTGTCCGCGTTCCGGTGGGGCCGGGGCGCCGCCGACGCTTCGAGTCGCGCGAATGGCGGCGTTTCGGGCTGAGATGGGGCCATTCAGGCGATTCGAGCGGCTGCTCGGAGCCGTGCTAGACTGACTCTTCGTCTGCGCACGCTCCTGTGCGCAGTTCGTGTGCTCCCCCTTCTTCCGCCGAGAGATCGGCATGCGGGGCGGCGTGCAGACAAGGGATCTTGGGTGAGGCCGTCCGGTCTCACGGTAATGAAGGAGTCATCATCATGGCAGCAGTGTGCCAGGTGACCGGAGCTGTTCCCGGCTTCGGTCACAACGTCTCGCACTCGCACCGCCGGACGAAGCGTCGCTTCGACCCGAACGTGCAGAAGAAGACCTATTTCGTGCCCTCGCTCGGTCGTAAGATCACGCTCAACGTGTCCGCCAAGGGCATCAAGGTGATCGACGTGCGCGGCATCGAGAACGTCGTCAAGGACCTCCAGGCGAAGGGTGTGAAGCTCTAATGGCCAAGAAGGCTCAGGACGTCCGTCCGATCATCAAGCTGCGTTCGACGGCGGGTACGGGTTACACGTACGTGACCAAGAAGAACCGCCGCAACACCCCCGACCGCCTCGTGCTCAAGAAGTACGACCCGGTCATCCGTCAGCACGTCGAATTCCGAGAGGAGCGTTGATCCATGGCTAAGAAGAGCAAGATCGCGCGCAACGAGCAGCGCAAGGTCATCGTCGAGCGCTACGCCGAGCGTCGTGCCGAGCTGAAGAAGACCCTGGTCGACCCGAACGCCACCGACGAGGCCCGCGAGGCCGCCCGCGTCGGCCTGCAGAAGCTGCCGCGCAACGCGTCGCCGGCTCGCGTGCGTTCGCGCGACGTCATCGACGGCCGCCCCCGTGGTGTCCTCACGAAGTTCGGCATCTCGCGTGTCCGCTTCCGTGACATGGCGCACCGTGGCGAGCTGCCCGGCGTGACCAAGTCGAGCTGGTAAGCACCCAGCGAGAAGGGGCGGGGATCTTCGGATCCTCGCCCCTTTTGCATGCCCGGGAACGCAGGCGATCACGCCGGATCAGGCGCATATGTCAGGGAGTGCCTGATGCCGCGCGGCGGCCTCAACGCGCGAGCGGGCGCCCGAAAACCTGTGACGCGAGTGGCCAATGTGACGCGACACGCCGGGAAATCGGTCGAAACCCGCGAAATGACGCGGAAATCCGGGTGGCCGTTGGTACATTCGAGGCGGTCACACGACCAACGGGGAGCACCCGCTCCTCGCACCCACACACGATGCGACGGTCCTTCGTCGCTGGAGGATGACATGGCTGACAAGTCCATCACCAAGACCGAGCTCGTCGCGAGCATCGCTTCCGCCACCGGCCAGAGCCAGGCCACCGTCTCCGGTGTCCTCGACTCGCTGTTCGCCACGGTCTCCGACGCCGTCGCCAAGGGCAGCAAGGTCTCCATCCCGGGCTGGATCTCGTTCGAGCAGGTCGACACGGCCGCCCGCACGGGCCGCAACCCGCAGACCGGCGCCGAGATCAAGATCCCGGCCGGCAAGCGCGTCAAGGTGACCGCCGGCTCCAAGCTCAAGGCTGCCGTCAAGTAAGACCGCACCCGTTCGAAGGCCGCCCCCGCTTCGGGGGCGGCCTTCGTGCGTTCTCCCTGCTGCGCGCGCCTAGGCTGGAGGGGTGAGTTCCCGCACCGAGACGCCGCGCCCGACGTCGGCGTACCGTCTCGCCGGCATCGTGATCCTCCTCGTCGCAGCCGGAGCCGCTCTGGTCTGGGCGCTTCTGGTCGGGGGAGGGGCGAACCCGCCGCTGCTGCAGGATCCAGGGCCGGTGGTGCTGTGGGGCACACCCTTGGCGAAGCTCGTGATGAACATCGCCGGCGCCGTCATGCTCGGCTCCCTCGTGCTGGCGCTCTTCGGACTGCAGGCGGGGGAGCGCACCTTCGACACGGCCCTGAACATCGCGTCCATCGGCGCCGCCGTCTTCACCGTCTCCGCCGGGCTCGCCGGGTTCTTCTCCTTCATGGCCGCCTTCAACCCGCAGCTCAGCATCGAGCGCGAGTTCGGTTCGCAGCTCGGCCGCTTCCTGCTCGAGCTCCCGCTGGGGCAGTCGTGGCTGATCACAACGATCCTGGGCGCCGTCATCACGGTGCTCGCGTTCGCCTGGCGCACCTGGACACCCACGCTGCTCACCGCCCTGCTGGCCGCGGTGTCTTTCCTGCCGCTGGCGACCCAGGGGCACGCGGGGGACCTCGACGGACACAACATGGCCGTCAACTCGATCCTCCTGCACACCATCGGCGCGGCGGCGTGGCTCGGCGGGCTGCTCCTTCTCGTACTGTTGCGCGGGCAGCAGGGGCTCGACCTCCCCCGGCTCGTCGGCCGCTACTCGTCCCTGGCGATCGCGGCCTTCGCGGTCGTCGCCTTCTCCGGCTTCACGCGGTCGATCGTGGCCGTCGGGAGCTGGGAGGCCGTGTGGACGACCCCCTACGGACTCATCGTCGTCGTCAAGGCCGTCCTGCTCGTCGGCATGGGACTGCTCGGCGCCTGGTACCGCACGCGGCTGATCCCGAAGCTGAGCGGCGCCCGCGCCTCCCGGTGGTTCTGGGCTCTGGTCCTCGGCGAGGTGGCGCTCATGGGCCTCGCCTCCGGCGCGGCGGCCGCGCTCGCGCGCACGCCCCCGCCGACCGGAGAGGTCGCCGCGTTCGCGCAGACCCCCGCGCAGATCCTCACCGGCTCGCTGCTGCCGCCGGAGCTCACTCTGGAGCGCTGGTTCACGGCCTGGGACATCGACGTGCTGTGGCTCGTCGCGGCGGGCTTCGGACTCTTCTTCTACCTCGCAGGGGTGCGCCGACTCCGGGTGCGCGGCGATCGCTGGCCGATCCACCGCACCGTGTTCTGGGTGCTCGGTCTGCTCCTGCTGGTGTGGGTGACCGGCGGACCCATCAACGCGTACCAGGAGTACCTCTTCAGCGTGCACATGCTGGGGCACATGATGCTCTCGATGGCGATCCCGCTGCTCCTCGTCTCCGGCGCGCCGATCACCCTCGCGCTGCGCGCCATCCACAAGCGCGACGACGGCACCCGCGGTGGTCGCGAATGGATCATGTGGGCCGTCCACTCGCCGTTCGCGAGGGTCGTGACGCACCCGATCGTGGCGGCGGCGATCTTCATCCTGTCCCTCTGGGCGTTCTACTTCACCGACCTGGTGCGCTGGTCGATGTTCGAGCACCTCGGGCACGAGTGGATGGTCGCCCACTTCCTGATCTCTGGGTACCTCTTCGTGATGAGTCTGATCGGCGCCGACCCGGTGCCGTATCGCCTGCCGTACCCCGGCCGGCTCATCACCCTCATCGCCGTGATGGCCATGCACGCGTTCTTCGGCATGGCGATCATGATGCAGGAGGGGCTCATGGTCGCCGACTGGTTCGGTGCGATGGGCCGTGACTGGGGCGCCGACCCGATGACCGACCAGTACGTGGGCGGGGGCATCGCGTGGTCGATCGGGGAGATCCCGACGCTCATCCTCGCGATCACCGTCGCCATCCAGTGGAGCCGGAGCGACACCAAGCTCCAGCGTCGCCGCGATCGGCATGCCGATCGCACCGGCGATGCCGAGCTGGAGGAGTACAACGCGCGGCTCGCCGACCTCGCGGCCCGGGATCAGCGCGCGGCGGAGCGCCAGGGCCGCTGACCGGGCACCGGTCTCACTTCACGGGATCGTCCGGGGAGCCGACGCGGATCGATGCCGAGCCGTCCGGGAGGATGGCGATGGAGCCGTTGACCCGGAAGGGCACGTCTTCGGAGACCGGCTCCACGGAGCCGTCGAAGAGGGACTGGATCTCGACCTCGACGTGCGCCACGGCGTCGGTCGCCGGGATCTGCCAGTGACCGTCGTCGGACGGCGCGACCATGATCTCGGGCTGCTGGGCGATGGACCACTTCGGCGGCGCGGCGATCCTGTTCTCGACGCGCAGGCCGAACGGGCACGCGGTGGGCTGCAGCACCTCCTGCGTGGTGCACGCGGTGAGGAACTCCTCGACGCGCTCCTGGACCACGTCGACGAACTCCTCCGTCGGCTCGGTCTGCACGTCGAGAGGGGTCACGGCGAGCGGCTCGTCGGCGAGCACGCCGTGCCCGGTGGACTCCGCGATCGCGGTGTCGACCGTCACGGAGTAGAGCCCGGGGGTGAAGACGAGCAGCGGGAGAGGCTCCAGGGGCAACGCCGCGGGCCCGGCGGCGGAGACCTGGCGGCGGTCGACCTCGAACCCGTTCACGGAGAACCGGTCGGCTCCGCGCACCGTGAGCTCGACGACGGCGAGGGGGCTGGTCGTGAACCGCCAGTTCGGTGTGACGCCGGCCCAGCCGTCCTGCGCGACGTGGAACGTGGTGGTGCCGGAGTGGCCGCCGGCGCGGTAGCTGACGGTCACCGCGGTGCCGTCGCCGGAGGGCTCCTCGGATTCGACCTCGACGTCGCTGAGCGGACCGAGGGCGGAGCGGCGCAGCATCGCCTCGGACGCGGCGGGGTCGATCCCGGCGTCATCGAGGGTCTCCCGGTCGATAGCGACACCGGGAACGCGGAGGGCATCGGCGGCTCGCCCCTCGGAGAGCAGGTCGAGATAGCGGACCACGAACGCCGACGGGCCGTAGAACTGCCGGTAGAGCGTCGCGCCGCCCGCGCCGATCGCGGCCAGCAGGAGGACGCCGATGAGGCCCAGGATCGCCAGATCGGCGCCCAGGCGCGACCGCCGGGGCGCGCGCGTCCCGGCCCGCTCCATGCCGGTCAGTCTAGGAGGGCGTCCTGGGGGGACGCCGAGCGTCGGCGGCCCCGTCCCGGACGGGGCACGTAGCATGGGGGAGCGCCCCGTGTCCGCCCCGTCAGCCCTGTGAGAACCGTGTCCCTTCCCGCCCTGTCCGAGGAGCAGCAGGAGCTGTTCCGGCTCATCGAGGACACCAGCGAGCACGTGTTCATCACGGGACGCGCCGGCACCGGGAAGTCCACGCTGCTGCAGCACTTCGCTTGGAACACGAAGAAGCAGATCGCGATCTGCGCTCCCACGGGCGTCGCAGCGTTGAACGTGGAGGGGCAGACGATCCACTCCCTGTTCCGCCTCCCGATCGGCCTCATCGGGGACGGCGACATCGATCAGAACGATGCGACCCGACGCATCCTCAACGCGATCGAGACCCTCGTCATCGATGAGATCTCCATGGTCAACGCCGACCTCATGGACGCCATCGATCGGTCGCTGCGGCAGGCGAGAGGGCGGCGGGGAGAGCCCTTCGGCGGTGTGCAGGTCGTCATGTTCGGCGACCCCTATCAGCTCGCTCCGGTCCCGCCCCGGGGCGATGAGGCTCGGTACGTGAAGGATCACTACCGGTCGTTCTGGTTCTTCGACGCGAAGGTGTGGGCGGGCCCTTCGACAGGCTCTTCGACAGGCTCAGGGACTCAAGAGACCCAGGGGGCGTTGTTCGAGGTCGACGCCCGGGCGGAGCTGCACGTGCGGGAGCTCGTGCAGATCCACCGCCAGTCGGACGACGGCTTCAAGTCCATGCTCAACGCCGTCCGCTATGGACGGGTGACGGCGGAGATCGCCGGGATCCTCAACGCTCAGGGCGCGCGCACCCCGCCGGAGCCCGAGCCCGGCGAGGTGCCGATGATCACCCTCGCCACCCGCAACGACATCGTGAACAGCATCAACAGCCGGCATCTCGCCGCGCTGCCCGGCAAGGAGCAGACCGCGCGGGCGGAGGTCAACGGCGACTTCGGCCGCGGCGAGGCCTCTCTCCCCGCCGAATCCGAGCTCAAGCTCAAGGTGGGGGCGCAGGTGATGTTCCTGCGCAACGACACCGCGATGACCGGAGAGCCGCCGCGCTGGGTCAACGGCACCATCGGGACGGTGACCCGCATCCTCGGCGGGACCGTGCGGGTGGAGATCGACGGTGAGGAGGTCGACGTCGAGCCGGCCGTCTGGGAGCGGTTCCGGTACGCCTACGACCCCAACACGAAGAAGCTCTCCCGGGACGTCGTCGCCGAGTTCACGCAGTTCCCGCTGCGGCTCGCGTGGGCCGTGACGATCCACAAGTCCCAGGGCAAGACCTACGACCGCGCCGTGATCGACCTGGGCTCCGGGGCCTTCGCGCCGGGGCAGACCTACGTCGCGCTGAGCCGGCTCACGTCGCTCGACGGGCTGTACCTCTCCCGTCCGCTGCGGCCGAGCGACATCCGCGTGGATGAGGACGTGCGCCGGTTCATGCGCGATGCGTGGCTGGCGGCCTCGACGCCGGAGCTGCCGAGGACCTGAGGTCGCTGCCGGGTCAGGCGGCGGCGCGGGCGCGGTCCAGGTCTTCGAAGAGCTCGGTGTTGAAGCGGTACGCCAGCAGCACCTCGTCGATGACGCGCTCGCGCTCCGCCTCGTCCCACGGAGCGGCGTCGAGCTGTTCGCGATAGACGTCCTTGAAGGCGGAGGGGTCGGCGATGTCGTCGAACAGGTAGAAGCCGATGCCGTTGGTCTCGAAGCCGAAGCGCCGCGCCATCACCCGCCCGATGAAGATGCCGCCGGAGAGATCGCCGAGGTACCGGGTGTAGTGGTGCGCCACGAACCCGCCCGCCCACGTCGCGCCCACCTGACGGATGCGGTCGACGTAGCGCTGTGTGGTGGGCAGGGGTGCGATCCGCTCGCGCCACTCGGGGCCGAGGAGGAAGGCGAGATCGGCTTCGAGCGCGGGGAGACGCGTGAGCTTGTCGCTGAGGAACACGGAGGCCACCGGGTCCTGACGCATCCGCTCTCCCGCGCCTTCGAGGGCGTCGTAGATGAAGTAGTGCTGCGCGACCAGGGCGATGTAGTCCTCGCGCGATCCTTCGCCCTTGAGCAGATCGGACATGAAGCCGGCGGTCTCGCTGCGGGAGTGCGAGCCGGAGGAGCGCTCGCGGAGGGCGGCGGAGAAGGACAGGATCTCGGGCATGGCTTCAGTGTAAGGGCAGCCTAACCTTGGGCGGAAGCCCGAACTGTGCGGGACGACTCAGTCGTGCGGACGCGGTTCGATGCCCAGGCGCGCGCAGGCCGCGTCGTACAGGGCCACGACCTCGCGGCGCACCTCTCGGCGCTCGGTGATCGGACCGCCGGGCCACGGGACGCGGAGCTCCGACGTCGAGCCACCGCGGGAGATCTCCCAGACCCCGACCTGCCCGTCGAAGCCGGTCATCACCGCCCCGTCGATCGCCTCCGCGGACGGTTCGGCGAAGGCGCGGGCGATGAGGAGGTTGTCGTCCGTGTGGTCGCCGTTCATGTGGCGGAGGACGGCGGCGATCACGTCGGCATCGAAATCATGGGGCACAGGGACACCCTACGACGCCACGCGGGGCCGACTTTCAGCATCCGCGTTCTAGACTCAGGGGACACGTCTTCGGGGGTTCCCACACATGCAGCTTCTCTCGTCGCGCCGGTGGCGCGCCGCAGCGGCCACGGCGGCCGTTCTCGGTCTCGTCCTCACCGGATGCTCCTCCGAGGGCTCCTTCAGCTATACGCCACCCCCGCAGGTCGACGCCACGCTTCCCGACGACACGGTCGCGGCGCTGCAGGGCGCGGTCGACAACGCGCTCGCGGCCTCCGGGGCCAGCGGGGCGATCGTCGGGGTCTGGGTGCCGTGGAGCGGCACCTGGGTCGCCGCCACGGGCACGCAGGACAAGGCGGACGGCGGCGAGCTCTCCACCGACATGTCGTTCCGCATCGCCGACATCACCCGGTTGATGACCTGCGACGTCCTCTACGCGCTCGCCGACGAGGGCACCGTGGAGCTCGACGCGAAGGTGCCGGAGTACGTCTCGGGCGTCGCCGACATGGCCGATGTCACTCTCCTCGATCTGTGCAACGGAACCAGTGGCGCCGGTTCGTCCGAGGCGACGGTCAAGAGCGCGTGGCTGAACACGCCGGAGCGGGTCTGGGCGCCCCTCGAGCTCGCGGGTTACGGTCTCGGCCGCGCGCGCGTCGCTCCGCAGACCACGTTCCGCGACTCCGACGCCGGATACCTTCTCCTCGGCCTCGCGTTGGAGCGCGCCTCGGGGATGAGCGCGCGCGAACTGATCGCCGAGTACGTCACCGAGCCGCTGGAGCTCGCCGACACCTCGCTGCCGTCGCCCGCTGCGGCACCGCCGTCGGAGGGGGCGTCGCTCAGCGGACACTACATGGGAGCCGTCGAGGGCGGTTTCACCTGCGCCGCGCCCGTCGACATCACGACGATGTCCTCCAGCACCGGCTTCACCGATTCGGGTGTGGTGTCGACGATCACCGACCTCGGGCGGTACATGCAGGCTGAGGCCAAGCAGGTGCTGCGCACGAAGGACGAGCCGGACCGCTTCGCGTCGCCGCTCCCCGCGTACGACAAGGCACCATCGTGGTACCAGGCGACCGGTGGCGCCTACATCGTCGGTTCTATGATCGGTCAGCACGGCTGGACTCCCGGCTACGCGACGGCGGCGTACTCCGACCCGACGACCGGCTTCACGGTTGCCGTGGTGCTGAACGACTCCACGGGCGGTGCGCGCTTCGCCCAGCAGCTCTCCTGGGAGCTCGCGGCGATCGCCTCCAAGGCACCCGCGGCGGCCGGGGAGACGGCTCCGGAGTTCGGTCTCCCCTATACGGCCGAGCAGTATCACACGGCCATCGCGAACGCCGCGCTCGCGTGCGTCCCTCCGGCCGGCTGAGCGCGTCTTCGACGAGCAGGAGGTCCGCATGGCGATCGTCGACAACGCCGTCTACGTCGATGGCGTGCGCACCGAGAACCCGCAGAGCCTGAACGACACGTTCGAGCGGATCCGCGAACGACGGGGCATGGGGTGGATCGGTCTGTATCGGCCGAGCCCCGAGGAGATCCGCGCCGTGGCTGACGAGTTCGGCATCCACGAGCTGGTTGTGGAGGACGCGCTCTCCGGTCACCAGCGCGCCAAGCTGGAGCGGTACGGCGACGTGCTGTTCATGGTCCTCCGCCCCGCCCGCTATCTCGACGAGCGCGAGGAGGTCGAGTTCGGCGAGGTGCACGTGCTGGTAGGACCCGACTTCGTCGTGACGATCCGTCATGCGGAGTCGCCGGACCTCGGCCGCGTGCGTCGCCGGCTCGAGGCCGATCCCGCTCTGCTCGCCCACGGCCCTGAGGCGGTGCTCTACGCGATCCTCGACGAGGTCGTCGACGAGTACTCCCCGGTCCTCGCCGGACTCGAGAACGACATCGACGAGATCGAGGGTCAGCTCTTCGAGGAGGACGCGGACGCGACCCAGCGGATCTACGACCTCGGTCGCGAGGTGATCGACTTCCAGCGGGCGACGCAGCCGCTGACCGGCATGCTCGAGGCGCTGCTCCGCGGATCCGAGAAGTACCGCGTGAGCGAGGAGCTCCAGCGGTACCTGCGGGACGTCCTCGACCACACCCTGCGCGTGAGCGACAAGGCGACGACCTTCCGCTCCGTCCTCGACAACGCCCTCACGGTCGAGTCGACCATCGTCGCGCGACGCCAGAACGACGAGATGCGACGGATGACGGAACTCAGCATCCGCCAGAACGATGAGGTGAAGAAGATCTCCGGCTGGGCGGCGATCCTCTTCGCTCCGACGCTCGTCGGCACCGTCTACGGCATGAACTTCGACCACATGCCGGAGCTGCACTGGGCACTCGGGTACCCCATGGCGGTGCTGCTCATGGTGGCGATGGGCGTCGGGCTCTACGCGGCGTTCAAGCGCAAGGGCTGGCTGTAGCGCCCGACGGCACCGGATCAGTCCTCGCCGTCGGCCTCCGGCATGCCAGGACCGGGGCCCGGGCGCACCTCCGCGTCATCCCGGATGTCGATGCGCGTGTTGCCGTCGTGCTCCGAGACGTCCACGCGCGGCGCGGCGTCGGCCTCCGTGGCATCGGGAGCGGAGGTCAGCTGGTCGTGACGGTTCTCCTCGAACGTCTCGTCAGCGGTGTTGTCAGGCGTGCTCATGGCTCTCCTTCGTGTCGGCGGTCTTCGATCGATTGCGGGTCCATCGGGCGACAGCGTAGAGCACCCCGCCGACGGCGAGGAGGATGGCGCCGAACAGCCACACCTGCGGACGCTGCTGGGTGAGCAGCAGGATGCAGGACGCGATGCCCAGCACCGGGACGAACGTCCACACGCGGAAGTGGTCGTGCTCGACCTTGTCGCGGCGCAGGACCAGCACCGAGATGTTCACACTCAGGAAGACGACGAGCAGCAGCAGCACGACGGTCTCGGCGAGGGTCGCGAGGTCTCCGACCAGCGTGAGGCCCATCGCCACGAGCGTCGTGGTCAGGATCGCGACCCACGGGGTCTTCCGCTTCGGCAGGACGCGCCCGAGCACCGACGGCAGGAGGTTCTGCTCCGCCATGCCGTAGGTGAGGCGGCTGACCATGATCATCGTGAGCAGCGCACCGTTGGCGACCGCGATGAGGGCGATGAGGCTGAACAGCCAGGACGGGACGCTGACCCCGGTGGCCTCGACGACCGCGAGCAGCGGACCGCTGGACTCCTGCAGCTCGGACGCCGGCAGGGCGACGGCGCTGGCGATACCGACGAGCACGTACACGACGCCCGCGGTGAGGAGTGCTCCGAACAGCGCGCGGGGATAGGTCCGCCGCGGGTCCTTGACCTCTTCGATCATGTTGGCGGAGGTCTCGAAGCCGACGAAGGAGTAGTACGCGATCACCGCGCCGGAGAGCACCGCCAGCGCGACGTTCGCCCCCTCCGGCACCTGCGTCGCCCGGGACAGGTCGCCGCCCCCGCCGCCGACGAACACCGCCACGACGACGATCACGATGACGAGGCCGCTGAGCTCGATCGCCGTCATCACGAGGTTCGCGCCCATCGACTCGCGGATGCCGCGGGCGTTGAGCAGGCCGACGATCGCGAGGAAGACGATCGCGACCGGGATGGTCGGCAGGTCGATGAAGGTGCTGAGGTAGTCGCCGGCGAAGGCGATGGCGAGACCGGCCGCGCTGGTCACACCCGCCGCGAGCATGCTGAAGCCGACGAGGAAGGAGACCAGCGGGCTGTGGAACGCGCGCTCGGCGAAGACCGCGGCGCCGCCGGCGCGCGGATACTTGGTGACGAGTTCCGCATACGAGCCGGCGGTGAGCATGGCGAGAAGGAGGGCGAGGACGAGCGGTGCCCAGAGCAGACCGCCCACGTCCTCCGACAGCACGCCCATGAGCGCATAGATCCCCGCGCCCAGGACGTCACCGAGGATGAACGCGAACAGGAGGGGGCCGGTGATGGCGCGGCGCAGCCGGGTGGGTGTCTCGGCGCGCGGCTCGGTCTGGGCGGTCATCCTTGCACGGTACGGCCCGGAAGCCGGTGGGGCGACGGGCTTGACAGTCCCGCCGCCAATGAGCCAGCACAGGACGACCGCGCGCTATCCTCAGTGCCGCAAGGCGGGTCGTCGCCCGGACGGTTCCGGGGAGACGGGGGGCCGCCTGCGATCCCACAGAAGGACACTCTCATGATCGGTACACCTCGTAAGGCGCTCGCAGAAGCGATCGCCACGTTCCTCTTCGTCCTCGCCATCATCGCCGCGGTGAACAGCGGAAGCCCGCTCACCCCGCTCGCGATCGGCTTCACGTTGATGGTGCTCGTGTACTCCACGGGCCACATCTCCGGCGCCCACCTCAACCCGGCGGTCTCGCTGGGCGTGTTCCTGCGCGGCGGGCTCAGCGTCGCCGACTTCGTCTCCTACCTCGTCGCGCAGTTCGCCGGCGGGGCGCTCGCCGCTCTCGTGGCTCTCGCCGTCTGGCCGGCGGGGGAGAAGGCGATGGTCATCGAGGTCGGCCCGGCGTTCCTCGTCGAGGCGCTGTTCACCCTGATCCTCGTCTGGGTCGTGCTGAACTCCGCCACCTCGAAGGACACCGCGGGCAACTCGTTCTACGGGCTCGCGATCGGTGCGACCGTCTTCGTCGGTGCGGCGACGGTCGGCTCCATCTCGGGTGGCGGGTTCAACCCGGCGGTGGCGCTCGGCCTCTCGGTCAGCGGGCACTTCGCGTGGAGCTCCCTCTGGCTCTACATCGTGGCTCCTGCGGCCGGTGCGATCATCGCGGCGCTGCTGTTCCGGGTGCTCAACGCCGACGACGCGCGGAAGATCGCTGCGGACGCCGAGTAGACACGATCGACCGGAGCGCCGCATCCTTCCGGGGTGCGGCGCTCCGTCGTCTCGTCACGGGCGGCGCCGACCCCGCCGGCGCAGCGCGGCCGACGCGACGGCGACGATCGTGCCGACGAGGACGCCGATGATCGTCTCCAGGACGCGATCGGTCAAAAGGTCGGCGACCGGTGTGGGTGCGGCCAGGTGCACCATCAGGAGGGCCAGCGGGGTGACGAACACCATCGCGATGCCGTAGTTGCGGCCGATGAACAGTTCCGCCGTCCCCTGCAGGACCACGACGACGGCGATCACGGCGAGAGGCGGCATGTCGAGAGCGAGGATCCCGGCGGCCACCAGCACGCCGAGCAGCGTGCCGACGAGGCGCTGGATGCCGCGGATCACGCGGGCGTTGAGCTGCGCGCCGCTGACCGCCGCCACCGCGCCGACCGCCGCCCAGTACCAGTGAGTGCCGCCGAGGAGCAGGCCCACGACTCCGGCACCGACGATCGCGACGGCGACCGAGGCGGCCATCTCGGCGGCGACCGGGCCCACGGACGGGCGCCGTCGCGGCGGCGCCTCCGCCGTGCTCCGGGTGACCACGGCGACGAGGGCGGTGAGCGCGAGGCCGAAGAGCACGCTCGCCCCGCCGACGAGCAGGACCGCGCCGAAGGAGGCGCCGGTGGCAGGGATGGTCGCGCACGCGCCGGTCGCGAAGACCGTGAACAGTGGACCGGGCGGGTGCCACTGCAGGACGTAGGCGAGGAGCGTCACGGCCGCAGCGACGAGTGCGACGACGACGATGCTCAGCACGGCGGGGGCGGCGAGGACCGACAGCGCCGTGCCGATCAGCATCGCGAGGAGCAGTACGCCTCCGGCACTCGCCTGCATGCGGATCCGGTCGCGGAAGACGTCGTGCCGACCGTAGAGCGCGGCGAAGGCGCCGAAGCTCGCATAGATGCTGAGGTCGAGCCGGCCGACGGCCCACAGCACGAGCAGCGGGACGGCGACGCTCACCGCGGCGCGCAGGGCCACCCGGTGATCGCCGCGGTGCGGGCCGACGCGGAGGACCCCCGTCCACACCCGTCCCTGCGATTCCGTCACCGATCAAGCCTACGTCCGTCACCCGGCACCGATGTGCGAGGGTGGAGGAGATGACCACTCCGTCTCCGCCGCGCCGCGCCCTCCTCGTCGGCTTCGGGAAACTCGGCGCCCGGCTCGCCCCACTGCTCCTCGGGGACGGTGGTGAGGTTCTGGCCCTCCGCCGCAGTGACGGACCCGTGCCGGACGGTGTGCAGGCGCTCACCGCCGACCTCGCCGTCCCGCTCACGGGTCCGCTGCCCGAGGTCGACGCGATGGTGGTGACGCTGCCACCCGGGCCGGACGTGTCGTCGTACCGCACGGCGCTCTCCCGCCTCGCGGCGGCGTTGCCGTCCCCGCCCGCGCGGACGCTCTTCGTCTCGTCGACCGGGGTGTTCGACGGCGCCGGGGGCGCCGAGCCGGTGACCGAGCGGGTCGAGCCGGTGCCCACCACGGATCGCGGCCGCGGTCTGCGCGACGGAGAGCGCGCGGCCGTCGAGCTCTTCGACGCCGTGGTCGTGCGCCCCGCCGGCATCTACGGTCCTGGGCGCGAGTTCCTGCTCCGGAAGGTCCGGGAAGGGGCTCCGGTGGCCCACCGTCGCCGCACGAACCGGATCCACGAGACCGACCTGGTGCGCGCTCTCGACCTGCTGCTACGGATGCCGGAGCCCCCGGCGCTCGTGCACGCCGTCGACCGGGCGCCCGCTCCTCTGGGAGACGTCATGACCTTCCTCGCCGACCGCCTCGGTCTGCCGGTACCGCCCGACGACGGCAGTGCGCCGAGCGGCTTCGTCTACGACGGCACGCTCTTGCGTTCGGTGCTCGGCCACCTCGTGTACCCGACGTACGAGGACGGGTACGCGGAGATGATCGACCGGAGCTGAGGCATTCCGGGCGTCCGTCGTCCGGCGTACCGTGGGCGCATGACGAATGCGCAGACAGCTGTCGAGGTCGTCGACTGGCGGCGGCGGGTGTTCGCCCTGTACGAAGCGGTGCGACGGGCCGACTCCCCGGAGGAGGCGCACGAGCTGTGGCGGATCGAGCGCGACGAGCTGCTGCTGCGGCACCCGGCGACGCCCCTCCTCCCGCAGGACAGGGCGCTGTTCGAGGGGCTGCCGATCGCCTCGTACGACCCTTCCTGGCGGTTCGAGCTCCCGATCCTCGACACGGATCCGGCCACGTTCGAGTTCGCGACCGGGACCGACGGCGTCGTGCCGTTCGAGCGTGTCGGCGTCGTGGAGATCCCGGACGCCGGATCGCTCGACGTGTGGCGGCTCGCCTCCTACGGCGGCGGGCTGTTCGTGCCGGTGCGCGATGCCTCCGCCGGGCAGGGCGGGGGGACGTACGGCGGCGGGCGCTACCTCATCGACACGATCAAGGGTGCCGACCTCGGGGCCGACCCACGCCGCGGCACGATCGTGCTCGACTTCAATTTCGCGTACAACCCGTCGTGCGCCTACGACCCGGCGTGGGCGTGCCCGCTGGCGCCACCCGGCAACGTGCTGACGGTGCCGATTCCGGTCGGAGAGCTCCGATGAGGCCGCTGCGGTACGCGATCAACGTGACACTCGACGGCTGCTGCCATCACGAGGCGGGGCTCCCGCCGAATGAGGAGTCGATGCGCTTCTGGACCGCGGAGCTGGAGCGCGCCGACGCTCTGCTCTACGGACGGGTGACGTACGACATGATGCGGGCCGCGTGGCGCCGTCCGGAATCCGGGGTCTGGCCGGACTGGATGGAGGAGTGGGAGACACCCTTCGCCGAGGTCATCGATGGCATGCCGAAGCACGTGGTCTCGGCGACGCTCGATGCCGTCGACTGGAACGCGGACCTCGTGCGCGGCGATCTCTCGGAGGCGGTGCGGCAGCTGAAGGATGAGCCGGGGGCGGGCCTGTCGGTCGGTGGAGTGACCCTGCCCGCGACCCTCGCGGACCTCGGGTTGATCGACGAGTACGTGTTCGTGGTCCATCCGGTCGTCGCGGGGCATGGTCCCCGGCTGCTCGACGGCGTGCACGAGCGTCTTCGGCTCGAACTCGTGGAGCGGCGGGAGTTCCGCTCCGGTGCCGTCATGCAGCGGTATCGTCCGGTGGCCTGAGCGGGTGCACCGGTCTCCACCGTGATCACCTCGCGTCAGCGAGGCGTCCGGAGGCAGGTCGTCCCGGCCACCAGATGCGGTCGCCGACGAGCGCGAAGAGTGCCGGGACGATCACGGTCCTGACCACCAGGGTGTCGACGATCACGCCCACGCCGACGATCAGCCCGAGCTGCCCGAGGGTCACCAGCGGCAGGACGCCGAGCGCCGCGAAAACGGCGGCGAGGACGACGCCGGCGCTCGTGATCACGCTGCCGGTGTGTGCGACGGCTTCGACCATGCCCACCCGAGTGCCCCGCAGCGCCGCTTCGGTCCGCGCACGGTGGACGAGGAAGATCGTGTAGTCGATGCCGAGGGCGACCAGGAACAGGAAGGCCAGCAGCGGCACCGGGAGATCGAGCGCGTGCTGTCCGAACAGCACGCGACTGAGCCAGGCCCCGGCACCGATGGCGGCCACGGCGCTCGCCACATTGACGGCGAGCAGCAGCAGCGGGGCGACCAGCGACCGCAGCAGGAGCACGAGCACCAGGAAGCTCACCGCCAGGACGAGAGGCACCACGACGCCGAGGTCCGCGAGGTTCCCGGCACGGGCGTCGAGATCTGTCGCCACCGCGCCGCCGACGACCGCCTCGGCCCCCGGGACAGCGTGCACGGCATCGCGGAGTCCGGTGATCTGGGCGAGGCTCTCCTCGGTGCTGGGCGCATACTCGCTGGTCACCAGGATCTCCGTGAGCTTCTCATCGTCCGTCGTCCCGACAGGAGTGGCGCGGACGATGCCCTCCACGTCGCGCGCCGCAGTGAGGACGGCTTCGGCTTCGCCGCTGTCCGTGACGATGAGGATCGGCTGCGCCTCTCCTGCCGGGAAGTGGTTCGAGAGCACCTCGAGACCCGTCGCGGACTCGGACGGGACCCGGAACTTGTCGACCTGGTCGAGCCCGACGGTCGTCCCGACGAGGCCGATCGTCATCACGGCCAGCAGGGCCGCACCCCCGAGGAGGCTCACGACCGGCCGGCTCACGACGCGCGTCGCGATCGTCCGCCACACCCCGCCGCGCCGTGCGGCAGCTCCGGGACGAGGGACGAACGGCCAGAACACGTTCCGTCCGCACACCGCCAGCAGGGGAGGCAGCAGGAAGAGGACGGACGCCAGGGCGACCAGCAGGCCGATCGCGGAGGAGACGCCGAGCCCGTGCGTGCCGGGGATCACCGCGAGGACGAGCGTCAAGAGTGCGAGGACGACGGTGAGGTTCGAGGCGAGGATCGCCGGAGCGGTCCGCCGCCACGCGGTGCTGAGCGCCCGGCGATGGCTTGTGGTGGTGGCGAGCTCTTCCCGGTACCTCGAGATCAGGAGGAGGGCGTAGTTGGTCCCGGCGCCGAAGACGAGGACGCTGATGATCCCGGCGTCGAACTGCAGGTCCCACGCGGAACCGGCAGCCGCGGTCAGGCAGCCGGCGAGTCCGTCGGCCAGGCCGACGGCGGCGAGCGGCAGCAGCCACAGCACCGGTGACCGGTACGTGACGATGAGGAGTACCGCGACGATCAGGATGGTCACGAGCAGCAGGGTGAAGTCGGCCCCTTCGAAGGAGGCGGCGATATCGGCGCCGAAGGCCGGCCCGCCCGTCACGAGCAGCGTCATCCCGTCCGGGGCGTGCTCGTCGATGTCGGCGCGGAGCGCCGAGATCACGGCGGCGGTGTCGGTGCTCGTCTGACCGACCGCGATCGGCGTCACCAGAACTGCGGCCTTCTCGTCCTCGCTCACGAGAGGCCCGGTCGGATCCGCGTCCGCGTGCGTGCCGAGCACCGGGAGGAGACTGTCGAGGGCGTCGACGTCCTGTGCCGAGAGCGTCGCGCCGTCGTTGCGCGACGCGACCACGATCACGGACTGGCGATCCGCGTTCGGGAACTCGGCCAGCAGGGCGCTCGCTCGCGCCGACTCCGATCCCGCGGGGGCCTGCTCGTTGCCGGCCGGGGCCTTCGCCGACCCGAACAGGCCGAAGAGAGCCGTCATGATCAGGAGGACCACGCCGAGCATGATCCATGCGCCGCCACGGGAGGTCATCCACTCGGGAAAGCGCCGAAGAGCGCGAGAATGTGCCATACCTGTCACTCCACCAGGAGCGTCGTGCGGCGACATCGTCAAGACGATGGAGGGAAGTCTCCCTCTTTCGATGGATGCCGGCCGGTCAGCGAGGGGGACGCCGAACCGGTCGCGTCGAGGCGAGGATCAGAGATGTGGAGGGGCTGACGGGAATCGAACCCGCGCTGTCTGCTTGGGAAGCAGAAGTTCTACCATTGAACTACAGCCCCGTACCCGCCCGAGAGCAGGTGGAGCAAGCCTACCTGTCGCAGGCCGGATGGCCAAAGCGCGGGTCGCTCGTGACTAGGCTTGTGCCGTGCTTCTCAGCGATCGCGATATCAGAGCAGAACTCGCCTCCGGCCGCGTCGGCCTGGAACCGCATGCGCCGGAGATGATCCAGCCGTCGAGCATCGATGTGCGGCTGGACCGCTACTTCCGCCTGTTCGACAACCACAAGTACCCGTTCATCGATCCCTCGGTCGATCAGCCCGAGCTCACACGGCTGATCGAGGTCGACCCGGACGAGCCCTTCATCCTGCACCCCGGCGAGTTCGCGCTGGGGGCCACGTTCGAGCAGGTCACCCTGCCGGACGACATCGCCGCCCGGCTGGAGGGCAAGTCCTCTCTCGGCCGCCTCGGGCTCATCACCCACTCGACCGCCGGTTTCATCGACCCGGGTTTCTCCGGGCATGTGACCCTGGAGCTCGCGAACGTGGCGACGCTGCCGATCAAGCTGTGGCCCGGCATGAAGATCGGCCAGCTCTGCTTCTTCCGGCTCACCTCGCCGGCGGAGAACCCGTACGGCTCCGGCCCCTACGGCAACCGCTACCAGGGCCAGCGAGGACCGACGGCGTCCCGCTCCTTCCAGAACTTCCACCGCACGGACGTGGGTGTGACCGACATCGGAGCCGTCGGAGGCTGACATGAGCGACGCGAGCGGGACCACCCCCGACGAGCCTGGGGCGCCGTACGAGGCAGTGCCGCCGGACGCGGCGGGACCGGAGATCGCTCCCGCCGATGCGGTGATCCCGTCCGCCGATGACGTGATCCCGCCCCCGCCACCGGAGACGCCGATTCCGGAGGGACTACTTGCGACGCCGGACGCCGCGGACGATGTGCTTCCGGCCCCGACCCGTCGCTCGGAACGATCCCGTCCGACGCCCGCGATCCTCCAGGGTGAGCAGCCCGCGGCGGCCGCCGACGACTGGGCACAGCGATCGATCGCGCCGGAGGTCGCCGACACCGGGAGCTACCGGGTGCTCGCCGTCGTGGTCTTCGTCGTGCTGTTCCTGCTGCTCGCGGCGGCCGTGGTGACGCTCGTGGTGCTGATCACCACTGTCGGGCTGCCGTTCGCGGCGGCCGGCCCGGACGCGGGCTTCCTGCCGATTCGGGTGTAGCGCTGCGGAGGGCGGCGGCCCGGTCTGCCGGTGCGGCGTCGGTGGCTGCCCGTCCCGTCGCGGTGCCGAGCGCATCGACGGCGTCGAGCCCTCCGGTCACGAGGGCGACCACCGCATCGAGGGTCGGGTCCGCCGACAGCACTTTCGTATGGCCGAGACCCACGGTGCGGACGAGGCGGGAGCGGCCGCGGTGGGCGGCGTGCAGCCTGAGGGTGTCCTGGTCGGTCATCCGGCGGTCGCCCCGATCGTGCACGAGGAGCAGCGCGGTGTCGGCGGGCAGAGGATCCGCGGCCGCATCGTATCGCTCGGCGGCGGAGGCGGAATCGAGGCCGAGTCGGCGGTGGAAGCGGGTGCGGAGCCGTTCCGCGGTGGCGGGGTCGAGGCGGAGGTCGTGCGCGAACTGGGCGAGGAAAGCCTCGGGAGCCGCGGCACCGGCGACGACGGCGACGGCGGGGACCGGGCCGGACGTCCGGGCGACGGTCAGTGCCGCGAGACCCCCGAAGGAGTGGCCGATGAGGGCGGAGAAGGGGCCGTGGGTGTGTTCCAGCTCCTGCGCGGCCTCGACCCAGTCGCGGATGTCGGTCCTCCGCCCGCCGGAGGAGCCGTGGGCCGGAGCGTCGAAGGCGACGACCCGGAGCCCCTCAGCGACGAGCTCCCGCACGAGTGGCGCGAACTGCGAGGCGCGGCCACGCCAGCCGTGCAGAAGCAGCACGGTGCGCGGACCCCCGCCCCACGTGTAGGTCGTGACGGGGATGTCGCGCACGAGGATGCTCCCGCGGCGGGCGGCCTCATGGGTCGCGGCGTCGGCGGCACGCACGGCCATCCGCGGGCGGGTGGAGAAGAACAGCCGGTATGCGAGGTCGCCGGCGAGGCGGGGAGTGACACGTCCCACAGCGGGGAGGGTGCGGACGAGGAGGGTGGACGCGGACGGCATGGGGGCTCCTTCACCGAACTATACGAACGATCATCCGTATAGTAGGCGAACGATCGTTCGTATACTAGGGCTATGACGGACACGGTGATGCAGGACGGTCGGCGGGCGCGGGGCGATGCCTCCCGCCGCATCGTGCTGGAGAGTGCGACCGACCTCGCCTCCGTCGAGGGGTTGGACGGCGTGACGATCGGGCGCCTCGCCGCGGCCTCGGGGTCGAGCAAGAGCAGCATCGCGACGCTGTTCCAGAGCAAGGAGGGCCTGCAGCTCGCGACGGTCGCCGCCGCTCGGGACATCTTCGTCGCGCGGATCATCGAGCCCGCCCGCGCCCATCCGCGAGGAGCGCATCGCCTGGCCGCGCTCCTCCACAATGCCTTGGTCTACTCGAAGGACCGCGTCTTCACGGGCGGCTGCTTCTTCGCGGCGACTGCGGCGGACGTCGACTCCAAGCCCGGCCCCGTGAGCGATGCCGTGCGGGCAGCCCTCGTCGACTGGTACGGGTACATCGAGGCCCAGCTGCGGTTCGCCGCGGCGGAGGGCGAGGTCGACGCGGCCGACGTCGAGGTCCTGGCCTTCGAGCTCGTCGCCCTCAATGAGCAGGCCAACGCGCGGTCGCTCCTCCTGCGGAGCGACAAGCCGTACGGGCTCGCGGCGGCCGCCATGCGCGCACGCCTCCGTGACGCCGGTGCCCCCGACACCGCCCTCGCTCTCCTCGCCCTCTAGCCCCATCCCGCGGCCGGGGCCCGCGCCCCGTTCCCCCTGCGGGATCACGAACGCCCCGCAATCCCGCTTCGAAGGGCCGTTTCTGATCCCGCCCGACCGTCGGGTCTGCCCCCTTCGCGTGCGGGATGAGAATCGGGCCCCGAGATCCGTCGGAAGGGTCGTTTTCGATCCTGCCCGACGGCCGGACCGTCCGCTCTTTGGCTCGCGGGATGGGAAGCGGGCCCCGAGATCCGCCTGAAGGGGCGATTCTGATCTCGTCCGGGGAGGGGTGCTCGCGTCGCCGAGGTGTGGGATCAAGAATGTGCCCCGGAACGGCTTGGGAGGCGCGACTCTGATCCCGTCTCGGCTCAGGGCGCTTCGCCCGCGTCCTCGCCTCGGGTCGCACTGGGGTGCGGGTGGGGGATCGCGAAAGTGCCGCGGGGGCGCTCGGGAGGCGCGGAAGTGATCCCGGCTCCGGTTTCGCGAAGCGCAAAGCGCCTCACCCGGGAGTCGGGTGAGGCGCTTGAGGGGGACGGTCAGGCGGCGTGGCCGTGGCGGAATCCGGCGTCGAAGCCGCGCTCGAATGCCCGCTCCGCCATCCGCTGCGCCCGATGGCCGTGGCCGTGGCCGTGGCCGTGGCCGCGATGCGCGTGACCGTGATCGCGGTGTGCGTGACCGTCGTGGTGACCGCGTCCGCGGTACCCGCCGTCCTCCTCGCCGTCGTGACGGTCGAAGCCGTGCCGGGGCTCGAAGTCCCCGTGTCCGAAGCCGTGCCCGGCACCGAAGCCGTGCCGGGGCTCGAAGTCCCCGGGTCCGAAGCCGTGTCCGGGTCCGAAGCCGTGCCCGTGCCCGTGCCGGCGGCCGAAGCCGTGCCGGGGGCCGAAGCCGAACCCGGGGCGCTGCTTCCGGGGGAGAGGAGTCTCCTCGTCCCAGTCGAAGGCGCGAGCGATCTTCTCGAGTGCGGCGAGGGTCGTCGCCATCTCCTCGTCGGAGACGGCGCCGGCGACCTTCGCGCGGATGCTGTCGACGGCGGCGCCGAGGCGCTCCTTCGCCGCGCGGCCTTCCCCAGTGAGTGTCCACCCGTCGCCGTCCGCTTCGACCCAGCCGCGGTCGACGAGGTCGTGCAGCTTGTGCGGGTTCAGCGGGCGGGGCGAGGGCGCCGAGCCGTCGACGACGTTCAGCGACCGCCAGTCGCGACGGGTCGCGCCCTCCGCGGCGAAGGCGGTGGCGAATTCCTGGGCCATCAGGCGATCCACGGCCTTGAGCCAGTAGCCGAACGGACGGGAGCTGTTGTCAGAGGTGTTGTCTGTCGTGGTGTTCATGGTGATCCTTCATGGTCTGTGGTGCACCGATGACGGATGTCATCCGACATATCAATGTCAGTGTGCATGTGTATGCAGTGTGACATGGATGGGAGACGCATGTCAAGCTGCATGTAAAATCGGGGCATGGCCACCGATCCGATCGACCCCGCGTCCCCCGACGCCGCCGAAGCGATCGCGCAGGCGCTCTCCCGACTGCGCGGACGCCGCCCCGGACCCGGCGGTCGCGAGCACGGCGGGCCGCACGGTGCACACGGTCACGGCCCTCACGGCGACCCGCACGAGCACTTCGCTCACCATCGTGGTCACCCGGGGATGCCGCCCTGGATGGCCGACGGCGGCCGCCTCGGCGGACCGGCCCGTCTCCGCATGCTCGAGGCGCTCGCCGCCGCGCCGGAGCCCCTGAGCGTGAGCGCGCTCGGGCAGGCGATCGGCGTGGATCAGCCGCGGGCGTCCCGGCTCGTGCAGCAGGGCGTGCAGGCCGGGTTCGTGCGGCGCGAGGCCGATCCGGACGACGCCCGCCGCACCCGCATCGCGTTGACCGAGGAGGGCCGGCGGCTCGCCCGCGGGATGCGGGGGGAACGCCGCGAGATGCTCGGCCGCGCGCTGGAGTCCTTCACCGAGGAGGAGCGCACCGAGCTCGCGCGGCTGCTCACCAAGCTCGCCGACAACTGGCGCGCCTGACCGGCCTCAGACCCGAGCGAAATCCAGCGAGGTCTCGTCGTCCACCGAGAGCGACAGCACGACGGTCTCGACAGCATCGTGGGCCTCGATCCGCCGCTCCACCTCCCGCAGCCGCCGGGCCACGTCGTGCTCGCGCGCATCGCCCGCGAGGTCGACCTCGGCGACGAGGAACAGGCGATTCGGCCCCACGTACTCGATGTGCAGGTAGGTGACCCGCTCGATCTCGTCCATGCCGAGGAGGGCCGTGCCCACCCGCGAGCGCAGTGCGGGGGACACCGACGTGCCCACGAGGAACGCGATGTTCCGCCCGATCAGGATCACGGCGACGACGCCGAGCAGGATCCCGACGAGGATCGACCCGATCGCATCCCACGCGGCGACGCCGGTGAGCTGGTGCAGGAGGATCGATCCGCCCGCCAGCACGAGGCCGATGAGGGCGGCGGAGTCCTCGAAGAACACCGCCCGGAGCGTGGTGTCGCTCGTCTCGAGCACGAAGTCCCACGTGGAGGACCCGCGTTCCTTGGCCAGCCGACGGGAGCGGACCATCGCCTGCGTGAACGACGCCCCCTCCAGCACGAAGGCGATGCCCAGCACGACATAGGCGACGACCGGGCTCTCCACGGGGCCGGTGTCGGACAGCTCCTGGATCCCGTGCATGATCGACACGATCGAACCGGCGGTGAAGATGCCGAACGCGGCGATGAGAGACCAGACGAACGCGTTGCGGCCGTAGCCGAGCGGATGCCGGGCGTCCTTGGTCTTCGCGCCGCGCCGGTCGGCGATGAGCAGGAAGATCTCGTTCCCCGCGTCGGCCCAGGAGTGCGCGGCCTCCGCGACCATCGACGCGGACGAGGTGATGACGGCGGCGACCGTCTTCGCGATCGCGACGAGGATGTTGGCGAGGAAGGCGAGGACGACGGTCACCGGGTCAGGCTACTCCCGCCGGCCCCGCTCTTTCGCCGGGCACAGCTTCGGAGCCCCGCCGCGACTCGCCGCCGTCAGGGCCCGACGGCCGGCGTGTCGGCTCCGAGGTCCGAAGTCGTGCACGGAGCGGACTCAGCGCGGTGCCTTCACGGGCAGCAGGAGGAGGAACCCGATGATGAGCACGATGACGATGCCGAGGATGCCGTAGGCGGTCTGACTCGTGGCGACGATCAGCACGGTCCAGGCGGCCGAGGCCATCCAGCTCGCCGCCCTGCCCGTCGTGGCGTAGAGGCCGAAGATCTCGCCTTCCCGTCCGGCCGGTGTGACGCGGGCGAGGAAGGACCGTGCCGCTGCCTGCGCCGGTCCCACGAAGGCGCAGAGCACGAGGCCGCCGATCCAGAACACGAGGGACCCGGCGTCGCGCAGCAGGAACACCGCGAGTCCAGCGACGATCATCGACCCGATCGAGCCGAGGATGATCCGCTTGGGGCCGAGGCGGTCGTCGAGGCGTCCGGCGATGATGGTCGAGACACCGGCGACGAGGTTCGCGGCGATGCCGAAGACGATGATGTCCTGGGTGCCGAACCGGAACACCGCGGTGCCGATGATGGCGCCGAACGCGAAGACGCCGCCGAGACCGTCGCGGAACACGGCGCTGGCGAGCAGGTACCAGAACGTCGACCGGGTCTGCGGGTCGCGGTAGAGGCCGATCACGTCCTGCACGAGCACGGCGTACGAACGGAAGAACCCGACCTTGCGCTCCGGCCGCCCGAGGGACGGCTCCGGCACGTTGAGGAAGATCGGGATGCTGAAGACGATCGCCCAGACGGCGCATCCCACCGCGATGAGCCGGTACGCGAGGCCGTTGTCGGTGGACATCCCGAACCAGTCGAAGGTGTCCAGCAGGACGACGATGACGAGGGCGATGATGCCGCCGAGGTAGCCGAAGCCCCAGCCGAGTCCGGAGATGCGGCCGACGTTCTTCGGGTTCGCGATGCCGATGAGCATGGCGTTGGAGTTCACCGCGGCGATCTCGCCGAACACGGAGCCGGCGGAGATCAGCGCGACGCCGAGCCAGAACAGGGCCGGCTGCGGCTCCACGAACCACAACCCCAGCATGCAGAGGATGAGGGCGCCGGTGCCGATGCCCAGCCAGAGCTTCTGTCGTCCGGCCGCATCCGCGCGCTGACCGAGGACGGGGGCGAGCAGGAGGATGCCGAGGGCGGCGATCGTCGAACCCAGTCCGAGACCGGAGGCGAGGTCAGCCTCCGCGGCGACGCGGACCGGGTCGCTCGGGTCGAGGGCGGCGACCTCCGGCGGCAGGAATGAGGCGCTGACGAGGTACAGCGCGGTGAAGACGAACGTGAGGATGACGGTGTTGAACGGCTGCGTCGCCCAATCCCACAGCGCCCAGGAGTACACCTGTTTGCGGGGTGCGGGGGTGTCTCCGCGCAGCTCGAGTCCGACGACGGCAACGGCGCCGCTGTTCGCTGTCGCCACGGGCTCGGGGGCGCCCGCGGCGGGATCGGGTGAGGTCATGCTCGAAGTCTGGCCGCGGACGGTGAACGGCCGGTGACGGCGCGCCGTCACCGGCCCCGAGCGCGAGGCGGGGTCAGAGGGCGGGACCGCGACGGATCCGCACGGGTCCGCGGGCGTCGGCGATCCGGACCGGTTCACCCTTCTGCGTGACGACCACCACGTCGCGGGAGGCGAGGTCCGCCGCGACACGGCGGACGTCGGGCATCCGGTCGCGCCATGCCTCGCCGCCGACCGCGCGGGCGACGTCGCTCGGGCAGATCGACGAGTCGGTGCGCTTCCTGGTGAGGGCGCGCATCGTCGCGGCGATCCGCTCCTCCGCCTGGGCTGCGGAGGGCTCCTCCCACCACGGCGCCCCCCGCTCGCCGAGGGCGGTCTTCGCATCCTGCACGCGACCGCGGGCGTCGGGCTCCGCGTTCTTGACCGCGCGCCGCGCGGCCATCAGCTCGTCCACGAGCTCCTGTCGCAGGTTCTCGGGGATCGACGGATCGGTGGCGCGCCACCGCCGGCCGTTCACGACGATGTGATGCCCGTCCGCCGCGCGCTCCGGTCCGGCCCCGTCGACGCTTCCGGTCTCCTCATCCGCCATGCCGCCATCCTCCGCCGTGCCCTCCACTTTTCCCATCCCCTTGACGCCCCACCCCCACCCCCACCGCCCCCGCCGCCCCCGCGCCTCGTTCCGGCTCACTAACGCTCCGAAAACCCGCCCCCCAGGTCCGGAATCCATCCCCCGCCGAGGACCTCTCCCGACGGGAGTGCGAAAACGTGCCGCGAGCGCGTCGGGGAGGAACGCTTTCGATCCCGGGACGGGCGGGACCGGACGGAGCGAGACGTATGAGGATGGGGACCGGGACGGGTTGGGACGGGAGGAGCTCAGTCCGTCCGGAGGGGGCGGAGGGTGCGGGCGTAGTCCTCCTTGAGCACCGCGAGGTGCAGCCACGCCTCGATCCGGGTCACGCCGGGGAGGGCGCGCAGCCGCTCGAGACTTGCGTACAGAGCCCCGGCGGAAGGCTCCACGAGGGTCGCGACGGCATCGAACCGCCCGAGGGTCCGTGCTGCGAAGTCGACGCCGCGCCCCCGCCGCAGTTCGTCGATCACGGCCTCGTCGTCATCTCCGAGCGTCATGCCCACGCCCATCGAGAGCTGTCGATGCGCGAGCCCGCGGGCCTCCACGGCGCTGATCTTGATGACCCCGGCGTCGATGAGGCGCTGCACCCGGGTGGCGACAGCACTGGGGGAGAGTCGCACCTGCTCGCCGAGCGCGCGGAAGCTCATCCGTCCGTCGGTCTGCAGGAGTTCGATGAGAGCCTCGTCGATCCCGTC
The DNA here is from genome assembly GCF_904066215.1 of Microbacterium sp. Nx66. Lineage (NCBI taxonomy): Bacteria > Bacillati > Actinomycetota > Actinomycetes > Micrococcales > Microbacteriaceae > Microbacterium > Microbacterium sp. Nx66. The sequence continues at coordinate 3,270,989 of NZ_LR880474.1, read as the reverse complement.
GAGCGTCACCCCGCCGTGGTACTCCGAGACGAAGAACCCCTTGATCACGGTCGAGTAGATGATGGTGTTGATGTCGAGCACCCCGGCGCTCCCGCGGATGCGCGCGAGCAGGTCGTGGAGCTCCGACATCGACCCCACCCGCACCTCCGTGACGATGTCGTGCGCGCCGCCGACCGCCGACACCAGCACGGTCTCGGACATGTCGCGCAAGTGCTCGGCGACCACCTCGACGGCGCCGTCGGTCCGGATCGACACGTGTGCGAGGACGTGCTGGCCGAGGAACACCGGGTCGACGGCCGCGACCACTCGCACCGTGCGGTCGCCGAGCAGGGTGCGCAGGCGTGCCGCCACGATGGCGCGGGACTGGCCGACGCGCTCGGCGAGGGAGAGGATGCTGGCGCGGCCGTCCTCCTGCAGCGCCCGGATGAGTTCCGCGTCGAAGTCCATGTCCGATCCGATTCCGTCGATTTCCCCGCAGTGCACGGTCGTCCGTGCAGAACCTCAGCGTAGAGCGCGTTGAGGCAGAGAGGAAGACCCGCTGTGCGCGGTACTGTCGACAGACCTCCAGTGAATGACGCGTACGGCTGGAGTTCTGCCCTTGCTCACGGTGCTCCACGTCCGTAGCATCCTTCGCTATCCGACACCATCCGCGAAGGAGCGGGTCCATGACCACTACCCCCACCCCCCGAAGCGGCGTCCACAGCCGCGCACGCCGCGCCGGCATCGCCGCCTTCGTCGGCACCACCATCGAGTGGTACGACTTCTACGTCTACGCCACGGCCGCCGCCCTCGTCTTCGGCCCGCTGTTCTTCCCGAGTGACGACCCCCTGGCCGAGACCGCCGCGGCCTTCGCGACGTTCGCGGTCGCCTTCCTCGTCCGCCCCCTCGGCGGCATCGTCTTCGGGCACATCGGCGACAAGCTCGGCCGGCGTGTCTCGCTCGTCATCACGCTGCTGCTGATGGGCGCGGCGACCGTCCTCGTCGGCTGCCTCCCGACGTACGAGAACATCGGCATCCTCGCGCCCATCCTCCTCATCCTGCTCCGCGCCATCCAGGGCCTCGCGGTCGGCGGCGAATGGGGCGGCGCGGTGCTCATGAGCGTCGAGCACGCTCCCGAGAAGTCGAAGACCTTCTACGGCGGCTTCACCCAGCTCGGCAACCCGGCCGGTGCCCTCCTCGCCTCCGGCATCTTCGCGATCATGGCCCGCGGCGGCGACACGTTCATCATCGACGGCGGCTGGCGCATCCCGTTCCTGCTGTCCATCGTGCTGATCGCCGTCGGCCTCTGGGTCCGGTATCGCGTCGAGGAGTCGCCGGTCTTCGAGGAGAAGATCGAGGGTCGCAAGCAGTCCATGCCGCTGGCCTTCGCCCTCCGTGTCAACTGGAAGCCGATCCTCCTCGGCATCGGCATCCTGCCCATCTCCACCGGCGGCTACTACCTGGCCACCACCTTCGCCACCGCCTACGCGACCGGCGAGCCCATCGCGATCAGCGAGCAGGTCATCCTCGACGCGATGACCCTGGCCTCGTTCGTGGAGTTCGTGGTGACGCTGCCGGTCGCCTGGCTCGGCGACAAGTGGGGCCGCAAGAACGTCATGTACATCGGTCTCATCACCTCCGTGCTGACCTTCGCGCCCTTCCTGCTGCTGATGCCCGGACGCGTGGAGCCGTTGATCTTCCTCTTCGCCTCGCTGGTGCGCATCGCGATGAGCGCGACCTACGCGCCGATCGCGGCGATCCTCGCGCAGATGTTCCGTCCGCAGGCCCGCTACACGTCGATCGCGCTGGCCTACGGTGTCGGCGCTGCGATCTGGGCCGGGTTCTCGCCCTGGTTCGCCACCCAGCTCATCGCCTGGACCGGGAGCGTCTGGTCGGTCATCGCGATGTTCGTGGGCATGGCGGTCATCGCGGGGATCTGCACGCGCCTCGCGCCGCAGCACTCCGACGAGGCTCCGGTCACGGCCTCGTTCACCGCCCGAACCGACACCACGGCGAACCGCCTGCCCTGACCGGCCCCTTCCCCGTACGACACCACCGCGAACAGGCTCCCCATGAGAAAGCTCACTCCCTTCGACCGCTCGGCCCAGGCCGCTCCAGCCCTCATCACCGCGCGGGCGATCCACACGGCGGACGCCTCCGACACGACGGCGACCGCGATGCTGACCGACCGGGGGCGCATCGTCGCCCTCGGCACGGCGGCGGAGTGCGAGGACGTGGCGGCGCGGGCGGGCCTCACCCCGGAGCGCGTCGACCTGGGGGAGGCGGTCGTCGTCCCCGGCTTCGTGGACGCACACGCGCATCCGCTGATGTTCGGGCAGATGATGACGTGGGTGGACTGCGGCCCCGAGAAGGCGGGGAGCATCCCGGAGATCGTGGCCCTGCTGAAGGCCGCGGCCGCCGACCTCCCCGCCGGACGCCCGGTGCGCGGCTACGGCTACGAGCAGCGCAACCTCGCCGAGAAGCGGCACCCCACCCGCTTCGAGCTCGACGAGGTGGCCGCCGACCGCGAGGTGTACCTCATGAACGCCTCCGGTCACGGCGGCGTGGTGAACTCGTACACGCTCGACCTCAACGGCGTCGACCGGGACACCCCGAACCCGGACGGCGGCGAGTTCTTCCGCGACGCCGATGGTGAGCTGACCGGTGAACTCTCGGATGCGGCGTGCAACATCCTCACCGGCGTGCACGGGGTGAAGATCGGCCATCACGGCCCGAACTTCCACCTCGCGGACGAGCCGGAGGAGCACCTGCGGCAGCTCGACGCGGCGACGCAGCGATTCCTCGCGGGCGGCGTCACCTCGATCGGCGACTGCCAGGTCACGCGGCGCGAGTTCGACATGTATCTGCGGCTGGCCGAGGCCGGGCGGCTCGAGCTTCGGGTGTCGATGTATCTGCTGTCGCACCTGCTCGACGAGGCGCTGGAGATGGGTCTCGTCGGACAGTTCGGCAACGCCCACCTGAGTTTCGCCGGCATCAAGTTCTACGCCGATGGCACCCTGGGCGGCTGGACCGCGTACTTCCCGGACGGCTACGTGGGCGACCCCTGCCGCACCGGCCAGCTCTACCACGAGCCCGCCGACTACGCGGAGCTCATCCGCAAGGCGCATGCGGCCGGGCTGCAGACCGCGACGCACGCCCAGTCGCCCACCGCGATCGAGATGGTCGTGTCGGCGGTCGAGGCGGCCCTTGCGGAGCGTCCGGACGCCGACGCCCGGCACCGCATCGAGCACTGCGGCCTGCCCACGCCCGCGCAGATCGAGCGGATGGCGGTCGCCGGCATCCGTCCCGTCAACCAGACCCAGCACTACTTCAACTGGGGCGAGGGTGTGGAGGAGGCCATCGGCACCCCCGGCGAGCGCTTCAACCCTCTCGGGGAGTTCGAGCGCGCCGGCGTGCCCATGACGATCTCGTCGGATGCCCCGGTCGCCGAGCCCATCCCCCTGGAGGCGATCCAGACCGCGGTCACCCGGGTCACTCGTCGCGGACACCAGCTCGGCCCGGACGACCTGCGCATCTCCGCGATCGCGGCGCTCCGAGCGCACACGATCGAGGGCGCGGTGTCGATCGGACGGGAGGACGACCTCGGCTCGCTGGAGCCGGGCAAGTACGCCGACTTCGCGGTGCTCTCGGGCGACCCGCTCGCGGTGCCTGCCGAGGAGATCGCCGCGATCGAGGTCCGTGAGACCTGGGTCGACGGCGTCCGTCGCCACGCGGTGTGAGGATGACACGATGAGCACCGACATCAGCGGAGACGACCGGTACACCGACACCGCGGGCCGCGCGGTCCTGGAGACCATCCGCGGCTACGGGGTCACCGCGATCTTCGGCATCCCCGGCACGCACAACCTGGAGTTCTACCGCCCCCTCGCCGACCTCGGCATCCGCGCTGTGACGAACCGCCACGAGCAGGGATCGGGGTACGGCGCCGACGGCTGGTCCCAGCAGACCGGCCTTCCCGGTGTGGTGATCACCACCTCCGGTCCCGGCCTGCAGAACGCGATGAGCGCCATCGGCACCGCGTTCTGCGAGTCGCGACCACTCATCGTCCTGTCCCCGGGCGTGCCGCTCGGGGCGGAGTTCGCCGACGTCGGCACGTTGCACGAGACGAAGGACGCCACGGCCATGGTCGGTGCGATCGCCGAGTGGTCGCGGCGGGTGTCGTCCGCGGCGGAGGCGGTGCAGGCCGTGCACGACGCGTTCCACCTCTTCCGCACCGGCCGCCCCCGACCCGTGCACATCGAGATCCCGCTCGACGTTCTGGAGGGGACCGCCGAGGTGCCCGCGGAGGACCGGAGGCCGCGGTCGATGCCCGACCGCATCTCCGGAGACCCGATCGCGCTCGCCGAGGCCGCCCGACTGCTGTCCGCCGCCCGCACCCCGGTGATCGTCGCCGGAGGGGGCGCGGTGGACGCCGCGCACCAGATCGTCGCGGTGGCCGAGCGGCTCGGCGCCCCCGTGCTCACGACCCTGAACGGCAAGGCCGTGCTCGACGAGCGGCATCCGCTGTCGCTCGGATCGAACCTGCGTCTGGCCGCCGCCCGCGCCGTGGCCGAGGACGCCGACGTGCTCCTCGTGATCGGCTCGAAGCTGGGCGAGGCGGAGCTCTGGGCACCGCGGCTCGAGGCGCGCGGTGCGGTGATCCGCATCGACATCTCCCCGGAGCAGCGTGACAAGAACCTCGCGGCGACCGTCGGCCTCACGGGAGACGCGGCCGCGGTGACCGACGCCCTCCTGCCGCTGCTGCCGGATGCCGCCCGGGCCGCCCGCGACCTCACGACCGAGCGGGCCGCGCTCGAGGCCGAGTCGCGGGCGACAGCACCGGACACCGTGGCGCTCGCCGAGGTCATCGCCACCGCCCTCCCCGTCGACGCGATCGTCGCTGGCGACTCCTCTCAGATCGTCTATCTGGCGCTCGGCAGCGTGCTGCGGCAGGAGCATCCGCACTCCCTCCTCTACACGCCGACCTACGCCACGCTCGGCTACGGCCTCCCCGCCGCGATCGGTGCGGCGGTCGCGCAGACGGAGCGCCCCGTCGTCACCGTCATCGGCGACGGCGCCCTGATGTTCTGCGTGAACGAGCTCGCCACCGCCGTCGAGCAGCGCCTCGACGTCACCGTGGTGTGCGTGGACAACGGCGGGTACGCCGAGATCCGGCAGAACGAACTCGACCGCGGGATGGCGCCCATCGGCGTCGACCTCGTCCAGCCGGACTGGGCCGCGCTGGCCACCGCCTTCGGGGCGACCGGGCGGCGGGTGGCGTCGCGTGCCGACATCGCCCCGAGCATCCGCGCGGCCATCGCCGACGGCGGGGTGCAGCTCGTGCACATCCCGCAGCACGCCCTCTGAGCCTCACACCTCCCGACGAACAGGAACGAGAATGACCGACAACATCGGCCCCGTCGACGCCTCCGTGAACCCGCGGTACTCCGGCATCGCCACCTTCGCCCGCCTGCCCCGCATCGAGGACGTGCCGCGCGCCGACATCGCCGTGGTCGGCATCCCGTTCGACTCCGGTGTGAGCTACCGCCCCGGCACCCGCTTCGGCCCGTCCCACGTGCGGGAGTCGTCTCGACTGCTGCGGCCCTACAACCCCGCGCAGGATGTGTCGCCGTTCCAGCTGGCGCAGGTGGTGGACGCGGGGGACATCCCCGTGAACCCCTTCGACCTCACGGAGGCCGTCACCGAGGTCGAGCGTGCAGCGCTGGCGCTGGGCGAGCGGGTGCAGCGCATCGTCACGATCGGCGGCGACCACACGGTGGCCCTGCCCCTGCTGCGTGCGGTGGCCGCGAAGCACGGACCCGTCGCCGTCCTGCACTTCGACGCGCATCTCGACACGTGGGACACCTACTTCGGGGCGCCCATCACGCACGGCACCCCCTTCCGGCGCGCGAGCGAGGAGGGGCTGATCGACCTCACGGCGAGCTGCCACGTCGGCACCCGCGGCCCCCTGTACTCCCAGCAGGATCTCGAGGACGACGAGCGCCTCGGCTTCTCCATCGTCTCCAGCGAGTACATCGAGGAGCACGGGGTGGAGGCGGCGATCGACCGCATCCTCACCCGCATCGGCGACAAGCCGCTGTACGTCTCGATCGACATCGACGTGCTCGACCCCGCGCACGCGCCCGGCACGGGGACCCCCGAGGCGGGAGGGCTCACGAGCCGCGAGCTGCTGCGCATCCTCCGTGCCCTGCGCGACCGCGACATCGTCGGCGCGGACGTGGTGGAGGTGTCGCCCGCCTACGACCACGCCCAGATGACCGGTATCGCCGCGAGCCACGTCGTCTACGAGCTGGTGACCCTTCTGGCGGCCCGCCTCGCCTCCTGACCGCAGGGGTCAGAAGAGGGTCCCGAGGAGGTCGGCGAACAGGGCCTCGGCGTCGCACTGCACCCGCCGCCGCGTGAACCAGTCGCACACGTTGACGCAGTCGCGGTGCAGCAGGTCGAGGCCCTGCGGATTCGCGATCACGTCGACGATCTGCGGCAGGTCGATCACCCGGACCCGCCCGTCGTGCACAAGGAGGTTATAGGCGGAGAGGTCGCCGTGCGCGAAGCCCGCGGCGGCGAAGACCCGCATGAGTTCGACCACCTGCGCGAAGTACTCGTGCATCTCGGCGCTCGACCCGCGCATCTGCGCGAGCCGGGGTGCCGCGATGCCCCGGTCGTCGCCGAGGAACTCCATGAGCACCTCGGTGCCGCTGACCTGCACGGGATAGGGGACCGGGGCGCCGCGCTCCCACATCCGGCACAGGGCCTCGAACTCCGCGAGCGACCACTGGGCTGCGGCGACCTCCCGTCCGTGGGCGGTCTTCTTGGCGAGGGCGCGGGTGTCGCGGGTGTTCCGCGTGCTGCGCCCCTCGGTGTAGACCGCGGAGCGCTGGAAGCTCCGGTTCTCGATGCCGCGGTAGCGCTTGGCGGCGAGGAGCGTGCGCTGCGCGGGGTCGTCGGGCACGGCGCGCTCCAGCAGGAACACGTCGGCCTCCTTGCCGGTCTTCAGGATGCCGAGCTCGGTGTCCAGGGCGCCGGCGGAGGTCACGACCCACGCGGGGCGCGGTTCCGGCCCGCGCTCGGTGGGGGTGGATGACGGCCAGGTCGTCCAGCGCTGGTTGGCGCCGGGCTCGACCTCGGCGAAGGAGAGGGCGGTCTCGAGGGAATCGAAGGAGGTGGCGTCGAAGGACGCGGCTTCCGAGGAAGCGGGGGATTCGGTCACGGTGTGGCTCCGGGAAGGGAGGCCACGCGGCGATCAGGAGCGGGTGGCCTCGAAGGGAAGGTGGTCGGCGAAAGGCGCGACGACGACAGCGTTCATCTCATCGCCTCCTTCGCTCGGGCTTCCCGGGCGCTTCCCGGTGCGTCGTCGAGCCTAGGGGGTCCGATCGGAGGTTGTCCAGGGCCGGACGATCGGTCGGATGCGGCGGACGACCGGTCGGGCGCGGCCCCGTTCCCGTTGCGAGTCTGGAAGCATGACCACGACCGCCCCCGTCCCGACCCTGCCGACGACCCGCGCCGATCGCATCCGCTACGGAGGGCTCATCGCCCTCATGGTGATGGGGTTCCTGCTGGTGACCGCCGAGTTCCTCCCCAACGGGGTGCTCACCGAGATGGCGGACGGCCTCGGGGTGACCCCCGGGCAGGCCGGGCAGACCGTCACCGTCACGGCTCTCGTCGGACTCTTCGTCGCCCCGACCGTCGGCCTCGTGTTCCCCCGTCTGGACCGCCGATCGCTGCTGGTGTGGATGGCGCTCGCCGCGGCCGTGTCGAACCTCATCGTCGCGATCGCGCCGAACCTCGTCGTCGTGCTGCTGGCACGCTTCCTGCTGGGAGCGGCGATCAGCGCCTACTGGACGATGTCGATCACGGTCGCCGCGCGGCTCGCGGGGCCCGAGCATCTCGGTCGCGGGGTGATGTTCACCTCAGCCGGGGTCTCCCTCGCCACGGTCGCCGGTGTGCCGCTGGGGGTCATGCTGAGCGAGGTCGTCGACTGGCGTGCCGTGTTCGCGATCGCGGGAGTGCTGATGGTGGTGCTCGCCGTCGCGTTGCGGTGGGCGCTGCCGACCGTTCCGGCCGAGCGCGCGTCGAGCCTCCGTCTGCTCGTCGACACGGTACGGCGGCCCGGCATCGGCCTCGGCATGGTCGGACACGTCCTCGTCGTGCTCGGCCACTTCCTCGCCTACACCTACGTCCGCCTCGCGCTGGAGCGCATCCCGGACGTGGACGCCTCGACGATCGTCGTGCTGCTGGCGCTGTTCGGTGTCGGAGGCCTTCTCGGCAACCTCTCCATCGGCCTCGTGATCGACCGCTCCTTCGCCTTCTTCGCGGTGTTCGCGCCGCTGGTGATCTCGGCCGCCGTGCTGTCGATGGTGCTCTTCTCCGGATCGATCATCGGGATCGGCGCGGTCGTGCTCCTCTGGGGGTTCTTCTTCTCGTCGTGGCTGATCGTCGTGAACACCTGGGTGGGCCACCGCATGCCGGACCGCCTGGAGGCCGGGGGGAGCCTCGTGGTCGTCGGGTTCCAGGGCGCGATCACGCTCGCGGCCGGCGTCGGTGGGCTCCTCGTCGACACCCTGAGCGTCGAGCTCGTCTACACGATCGGCGCGGTCTCGCTCCTCGCCGGCGCCGTGCTGTTCGGCCTCTCCAACCGCCGCAGCTCCCGCTCCTGACCCCTGCTCCTGACCCCTGGTTGCCCGGGCACAACTTCGGAGCCGGCCGCCGACACGCCGTCGCCTCGGGCTTCGGAGACGGCGTGTCGCCCCGGGTCTCCGAAGTCGTGCCCGCCCCGAGGCTGGGACGAGGGTGTGGGGATCAGGCAGATCAGGCAGGCACGAGGGAGTGCGAGCCGCGCCAGGAGGACGGGGTCATGCCCGTGCGGCGACGGAACGCGCGGCTGAAACCCTCGTCCGAGGCGTAGCCGAGCTCGCGCGAGACGCTCGACACGGATTGCCCGGCCTGGAGCATCCGCTTCGCGGCGTCGATGCGCACCTCGGTGACGTAGTCGGCGGGGGAGCGGCCGACGGCGAGACGGAACCGCTCCGCGAAGGCCGACCGTGACATGGCGCCGACAGCGGCCAGGCGTTCGACGGTCCAGTCCCGGCCCGGCTGCTCGTGGATGGCGTCCACGACGCGGTCGAGGAAGGGGTCCTTCGACAGGGAGGGCCATCCGGCGGGCGCACAGCCGTTGGCCGCCCAGGCGCGGATCACCGAGAGCAGCACGGTGGTCGCCATCATCCGGCAGATCAGCGGGTCGCCCTGGCGCACGGGGCACGCGGCCGCGTCGACGATCCCCATGTTCTCGGCGAGGGCGGCGGCGGCCGGCTCCAGCGCGTCGAACCCGGTCACCGTGAGGAAGGGCGGCAGGAGTGCCGGGAGGGGAGACGCGGTGTCCGCGAGCTCGATGTCGACGACGAGGAGTGCAGTCTCGACGGCGGCCTCCAGTGCGAAGGTGTCGCCGCGGAGCAGCAGGAAGGCATCGCCGGTGACGAGGCGGTCTCGGCGGCCGGGCTCCTCGAGTGTGAGCTGCTGCGACGAGCGGTCCACGTCGAGACGGCAGCCGGTGCCGAGAGGCGGATGCCCATGCACGGCGCCGTCGGCGATGTAGACGAGGGTGATCCGGCCGGGAGCCAGCGGCAGCAGTCCCCCGCGGCCCAGCTGCACCCGACGGGCGATCCCCACGCGCAGGTCCACCGTGCCGAGCACAGAGGACAGCGCATCCGCATCCACCGTCACCATGCCTTCGGCAACGCCGACCACCGTCCCCCTATTCCCCTTCGAGTCGCTCACCTTGCTCCATCCAGGCGGCGGATGGGGCACAGTGGGCGATTCGAAGCGGGATACGCTGGAGGGGTACCCCACCCGAGGAGTTCCGTGTTCCGCACCCCTGGCCGCCTGTACCGTGTCCTCGCGATCGCGGAGGCGATCACCTGGACCATCCTCATCGCCGCGATCATCGCCCGGGCCGTCGGAGCCCCCGGAGTCGTGGTGACGGTCGGCGGCGGCATCCACGGGTTCGTGTTCCTCGCCTATGCCGCGACCGCCGTCCTCGTCGCGCTCAACCAGCGGTGGCACCCGGGCGTCGGGGTGCTCGCGGTCGTCAGCGCCGTCGTCCCGTACGCGACCATCCCGATGGAGATCTGGCTGCACCGCACCGGTCGTCTCCGGGGTGACTGGCGTCTCGACGCGTCCGACGACCCGCGTGACCACCGCTGGTACGACCGCCTGATGCGCTGGTTCCTGCGTCGCCCCTGGGTGCTCGCGGTGCTGCTCGTCGTGGGAATCGTCGCGCTGTACGTGATCCTCCTGCTGGTCGGCCCGCCCGGGGGCAAGTGACCCCGATCCCGAACGGCGCGACGCCCGAAGGATGTGGCGCCCTAAGGGATCGGCGTCGATGCCGTCGCGCCGGGAACGCCGGCGGCGTCGAGAGCGGTGCGCAACGCGGAGACTCCCGTGTAGTGGTGCGTGGTCATGCCGAGCGTCCGTGCGCCGCTGAGCTTCCCCGGCGAATCGTCGAGGAAGAAGACCTCCTCCGGCGCGATGGCGAGGTCGGCGACCACGTGTCGGAACGCCTGGACATCCGGCTTGGCGTATCCGATGTCCGCGGAGTTGAACACGCGATCGAAGTGCGCGGCGATGCCGCTGTCGTGAAGCTCCTCGGCGATGGTGTCCGTGCCGTTCGTGAGGATGGCGCACATCATCCCGTGAGAGCGCAGCTCGTCGACGAGCGCGAGCACGTCCGGGTCGGCGGCGAACGGTGTGCGTCCCCATTCCCGCGCGGCGGCTGCGGATCCCGCGGCCTCGCCGACTCGGACGATCCACTCCTCGCGAGTGAGGTTCCCCGTGGTGACCGCGTCGATCAACGGTGACGCGAACGCGATGCGGGCGATCATCCCGGCCGGAAGTCCGTGCCGCGCCTCCAGGTCGGGGTCGTGGAGGAAGTGACGGACGACCCCGTCGAGGTCGAAGAGCACGGCACGGATCATGCCCCCATCCTGCCCGCAGGTCGTGCGCCTCGTCAGCGGCGCGCGACGGGCTGCTGGAGTTCCGTGCCCCAGTCCGACTGGTCGTCTCCCACGGCGCGGACGTACAGCTCCCGACAGGGCCCGGCATGGATGAGGCCGCGCGCGACGACCTCGGTGTGGATCGCGTGCCAGCTCTCGGCGATCCGCTCCATCGAGCCGAGGTGCACCCCGCAGACCGCGTCCTCCTCAGCGGGGAGCTCGACGATCTCGATCCCGTCGGCGGCCGGACCGGTATACGAGTACCCGGCGATGACCTCCATCCCGTCCGGCTGCGTCCGGTACAGGGCGATCGGGGTGGTGAGAGAGCCGCATTCGTCTCCGATGACCTCTGCCACGGCGTCGAAGGCCGGTCCCACGACCTCCGCGACCGCGGGCTGCTCGGCGACGACGGAGCGGACGGCGGCCAGACGCACGGCGGGGAGGGGCTTCTGGACGATCTCGATCTGCGACATGTGCTTCTCCTTCTCGATGAGGTGGAGGCGCCGTTCCACATCGACGAGTCGCGCGGCCGCGAGCCGGTGCTCCTGCTCCACCTCGGCGCGCCGGACGCGCAGAAGCGCCGCGATCCGGTCGGCGTCGACGCCCTGGGCGAGGATCGCCGAGATGTCGTCGAGACCGAAGCCGAGCTGACGCAGGGCGACGATCCGGTGCAGACGCTCGAGCTGCGCCGGATCGTACGACCGGTAGCCGGTGAACTCGTCCACGTGGGCGGGGACGAGCAGCCCGGCCGTGTCCCAGTGCCGGAGCATCCGGTGGGTCACCTGGCCGATCTGCGCGAACGCTCCGATGGACAACATGTCTCAGTTCTCCCGTCTGACACCGTGTGAGAGTCAAGCATGGCGGCTCGCGGCCATCGAGGCGGACCGGGCTCGGCGTGATCGCCGAGGCGCGCACTGCATCCCGGCATATCGTTTACTCCACCTGAACTGGGGTTTCAATGTCGGTGGTCCCTGCTTCACTCGGGGTATGACAGGACTGGCGGACGCGACGATCGAGCAGGTGGAGGCGCTCCGAGCGCTCACCGAGATGCTCGTCGGTGTCGAGCGGTCGATCAATGGACTGCAGGCCGCGCGGGACGGGATCCTGGCGCTGGGGTCGCGCCTGGCCGTGGAGGTCGCGGCGCAGGCCGCCCATCCGGACGGCGCGGATCTGAGCGTGCGCACGGTCGCGGCCGAGTTCGCTGCCGCGCTGCGGGCGAGCGACAGGACGGTGCAGCGGCGTATGGCCGATGCGGTCTGGATCGTCGAGCGCTTTCCGCGGCTGTGGGGTGCATGGGGCGCGGGGCAGGTCACCGCCCAGCAAGCCCGCGTCATCGCGGAGGCGGGTGCGCACCTCGAAGACGAGGCGCATCGCGACGCCTTCTCCGCGCGGATGATCGCCTTCGCCGAGAGCGAGGCGCCGAACCGGGTCGCGCGCATGGCGCGCCGGGCCGCGGAGGAGTTTCAGCCGCATACCCTCGCGGACCGTCACGAGGATGCCCGTGAGCGGCGGCGCGTGTGGGTACGGGATGCCCCTGACGGGATGGCTGAGCTCGGACTTCTGGGGCCGGCGGCGCTGGTGCACGGCGTGTTCGACCGGCTGACCACCATGGCCACGACCACGCAGGCCGGCGACGACCCGACGGACCTGCGAACCATCGCCCAGTCCCGGGCCGACCTCGCGCTCGACCTCCTCCTCACCGGTGCGCCGGCCGGCCATGATGATCATGACGGCACCCTGGCAGCCATCGTCCCCACGGTCGCGATCACGGTCCCCGTCATGACCCTCCTCGGTCGGGGAACGGCGCCGGCGGAACTCGACGGGCGCACCCCGATCGACCCCGCCACGGCACGGAGGCTGGCAGGGGCCGCCTCCGGATGGGATCGCATCCTCACGCACCCCGTGACGGGCACGGTCCTCGCCGTCGACCGGTATCGCCCGAACGCGGAACTGCGACGCCACCTGCGGGCCCGAGATCAGCGATGCCGCTTCCCCGGCTGCGGATATCCGCCCGCGGAGTGCGACATCGATCACCACCGTGACGCCGCGATGGGCGGGGAGACGTCCGCCTCGAATCTCGGCCATCTGTGCCGTCGACATCATGTCTTGAAACATCAGTCCGCCTGGCATGTCGAGGCGCGTGGCGACGGCCTCTATGCCTGGACGAGTCCGACGGGGAGGGTCTACATCGACCGCCCGCCGCCGTCGAACACCGTCACCTTCGCCGAAGGATCGACGGACGCGCCGTTCTGACCGCCCGGCGGGAAAAGTTGAGCCTGTTCATATCAAGTTCATTTGACAACCTTCCGGCCCCGGCGTACACTTGAGCCATCGCGACTCAGGTTTCCCTGATCGCCGCAGGTTTTCGGACCACTACAGACTTCCCAACAAAGGAGAGAACACATGGCACGTGCTGTCGGTATCGACCTCGGAACCACCAACTCCGTCGTCAGCGTCCTCGAGGGTGGCGAGCCCAAGGTCATCGCCAACGCCGAGGGCTTCCGCACGACCCCTTCGGTCGTCGCCTTCACCAAGGACGGGGAGGTGCTCGTCGGCGAGACCGCGAAGCGCCAGGCCGTCACCAACGTCGACCGGACGATCGCCTCGGTCAAGCGCCACATGGGCACCGACTGGAGCTTCGACGTCGACGGCAAGAAGTGGACGCCGCAGGAGATCTCCGCGCGCATCCTCCAGAAGCTGAAGCGCGATGCCGAGTCCTACCTCGGCGACACCGTGACCGACGCGGTCATCACGGTCCCCGCGTACTTCAACGACGCCGAGCGTCAGGCCACCAAGGAGGCCGGTGAGATCGCGGGCCTCAACGTGCTCCGCATCATCAACGAGCCGACCGCCGCGGCCCTCGCCTACGGCCTCGACAAGGGCAAGGAGGACGAGCTCATCCTCGTCTTCGACCTCGGTGGTGGAACGTTCGACGTCTCCCTCCTCGAGGTGGGCAAGGACGACGACTTCTCCACGATCCAGGTGCGCGCCACTGCCGGTGACAACCGCCTCGGTGGTGACGACTGGGACCAGCGCCTCGTCGACTACCTGATCAAGCAGTTCAAGGAGACCACGGGCGTCGACGTCTCGGGTGACAAGATCGCGCTGCAGCGCCTCAAGGAGGCTGCGGAGCAGGCGAAGAAGGAGCTCTCCAGCTCCACGTCCACGAGCATCAACCTCCCGTACCTGTCGCTGACCGACTCGGGCCCCGTCTCACTCTCCGAGACCGTGACCCGCGCGAAGTTCGAGGACCTCACGAAGGACCTGCTCGACCGCACCAAGAAGCCGTTCGAGGACGTCATCCGCGAAGCCGGCATCAAGGTGTCCGACATCGACCACATCGTCCTCGTGGGTGGTTCGACCCGTATGCCGGCCGTCGCCGAGCTCGTCAAGCGCGAGACCGGCAAGGAGGCCAACAAGGGCGTGAACCCGGACGAGGTCGTCGCCGTCGGCGCCGCGCTGCAGGCCGGTGTCCTCAAGGGCGAGCGCAAGGACGTCCTCCTCATCGATGTCACCCCGCTCTCCCTCGGCATCGAGACCAAGGGCGGCATGATGACCAAGCTCATCGAGCGCAACACGGCCATCCCGACCAAGCGGAGCGAGACCTTCACCACGGCCGACGACAACCAGCCGTCCGTCGCGATCCAGGTCTTCCAGGGTGAGCGCGACTTCACCCGCGACAACAAGCCGCTCGGCACGTTCGAGCTGACGGGCATCGCCCCGGCTCCCCGCGGCATCCCGCAGATCGAGGTCACCTTCGACATCGACGCCAACGGCATCGTGCACGTGTCCGCGAAGGACAAGGGCACCGGTACCGAGAAGTCGATCGTCATCTCCGGCGGCTCGTCGCTGTCGAAGGAGGACATCGAGCGCATGGTGCGCGAGGCCGAGGAGCACGCCGCCGAGGACAAGGCGCGTCGTGAGGCCGCGGAGACCCGCAACCAGGCGGAGACCCTCGCCTACTCGATCGAGAAGCTCATCTCCGAGAACGAGGACAAGCTCCCCGAGGACGTGAAGACCGAGGTCAAGGCCGACGTCGACGCGCTCAAGACGGCTCTGGCCGGCGACGACGACGAGGCCGTGAAGACCGCGTTCGAGAAGCTCAACCAGTCCCAGTCGAAGCTCGGCGAGGCGATCTACGCCTCCTCGCAGGCGGACGCCGCCGGCGCTTCGGCCGAGGGCGAGGCCCCGACCGGTGACGCCCCCTCCTCCGAGGAGGACGTCATCGACGCCGAGGTCGTCGACGACGAGGACGAGAAGAAGTAATCATGACGGACAAGAACTTCGACGAGAACGAGGTTCCGGAGGGGTCGGATGCTCAGGCATCCGGCCCCGTGCCGCAGAACCAGGACTCCCGCGAGGCGAAGGCCGCCGAGGGCTCCGACGAGACTCCGGTCGACGCGGCTGCCGAGACCGAGGAGGGGCTGACGGTCGAGGACATCCTCGGCGCCGCCCAGACCGCGGATGCCGCCGCCGGCGACGCCGCGATCGCCGACGCCGAGAACGCCCTGCTGACCGACCTCAAGCGCCTGCAGGCCGAGTACGCGAACTACCGCCGCCGCACCGAGGAGCAGCGCCAGATCGAGATCGAGCGCGCGAAGGGCGAGGCCGCCAAGGGCCTCATCCCCGTGCTCGACGACCTGGCCCGCGCCGAGCAGCACGGCGATCTGGTCGAGGGCAGCCCCTTCGCCGTGATCGCCGAGAAGGTGCGCGCGGTCGTGGAGCGCCTCGGCGTGGTCGCTTACGGCGAGAAGGGCGAGGAGTTCGACCCCCAGCGTCACGAGGCGATCTTCCAGCAGCCGACCCCCGGCACCTCGAAGACCACGGTGCTCGAGGTCGTCGAGGTGGGGTACCGCCTCGGCGAGGTCGAGCTGCGTCCTGCGAAGGTCGTCGTCGCCGTCCCTGCGGAGTAGGTGATCGATGGCCAGCCAGGATTGGTTCGACAAGGACTTCTACAAGACCCTCGGGGTCTCGAAGGACGTCAGCGACGCTGACCTGAAGAAGACGTACCGCAAGCTCGCGCGCAAGTATCACCCCGATTCCAATCAGGGCGATGCGAAGGCCGAGGCCAAGTTCAAGGAGATCAGCGAGGCATACTCGGTGCTCTCCGACGCCGAGCAGCGCAAGGAGTACGACGAGATCCGCGCCATGGGTTCGGGCGCTCGCTTCACGGCGAGCGGCTCGGGCGCCGGCGGGTTCGAAGACGTCTTCAGCCGGTTCGGACAGCAGGGGCGCGGCCAGACCGCCGACTTCGAGGACATCTTCGCGATGTTCAACCAGGGCCAGGGCAGCTCGTTCGGCGGTGGCCGATTCGGGCAGCCGAGCGGCGGCTTCCGTGGCTTCGGCGGTCCGCAGCGCGGCGCCGACGTCACGGCCCGCACCACGCTGGACTTCAGCACCGCTGTGCAGGGCGAGACGATCACCCTGCAGGGCGAGGACGGCAAGCCGTTCAAGGTGAAGATCCCCGCGGGTGTCGCCGATGGACAGAAGATCCGGCTGCGCGGCCGTGGTCGCCCCTCGCCCGATGGCGGGGAGAACGGGGACATCGTGGTGCAGATCACGGTGCGCCCGCACCCGGTCTTCACGCGGGACGGCCTCAACCTCCGCGTGGTGGTCCCCGTGACCTTCACCGAGGCGACGCTGGGCGCGACCATCGAGGTCCCGACGCTCGGCGGCGACGTGGTGAAGCTGCGTGTGGCCCCCGGGACGCCGTCGGGCCGCGTGCTCCGCGTCAAGGGCCGGGGTGTCGCGACCGCGAAGGGGACCGGTGACCTGCTCGCCGAGCTCCAGGTCGCGGTTCCGACGCACCTCGACGACGCCGCGCGCGAGGCCCTCGAGAGGTTCCAGGAGCTGGAACCTCAGGAGAACCCGCGGGCCGAGCTCATGGCGAAAGCCCGCCGTTGACGAGAACAGGCTTTCGCGCCGGGTCAGGCGGTTCCGGGAAGGAGCTGCCTGACCAGGCGCGACGGCCTGACGTGAAACCAGGAAGGAAGGCGTGATGGACGCGGACACTCCGGTCTTCGCGATCGCCGCAGCCGCCAAGCTCTCCGGCCTGCACCCCCAGACCCTCCGTCAGTACGACCGGATCGGCCTCGTGGTGCCGGGTCGGACGCCCGGCGGATCCCGTCGTTACTCGCACCGCAACATCGAGCAGCTGCGCGAGGTGGCCCAGCTCTCCTCCGAAGGGGTCAGTCTCCCGGCGATCGCACGTCTCCTCGACCTGGAGGACGAGAACCGGATGCTGCGCGACCGCGTGCTCGCGCTGGAGGGCGCCCTCCGTGCCGAGCGGGAGAACCGCCCCGGCGTGCGGGTGTTCGCCGCCGGCTCCGCGGGGGTCGTGCCGATGCCGACCGGCCGCCGCATCCGGCGCTCGACGGAACTCGTGCTCTGGAGTCCGCGCTCCGGAGCCTGACCGCGTACCCCGGTGTGTATCCTGTCAACTGTTAACAGGAGGTCACCATGACGCAGACCGTCACGCGCGGGGAGTCGCTCGGAGCGCAGGTCGCACGCGTGCTGCGCCAGCGCATCGTGCGAGGGGAGCTCGCCCCGGGGGCCCGGCTCACCGAGGAGGCCCTCGCCGAGGAGTTCGCCGTCAGCCGCGGCCCCGTGCGCGACGCCCTGACCCAGCTCAGCTTCGAGAAGCTCGTCGAGGTGCAGCGTCCCCGCGGCGTCTACATCGTGGGCCTCACGAGCGACGACGTCGACCAGCTCTACAGCCTCCGGGGCGCGCTGGAGCAGCTCGCCCTCTCGCGCGCGATGCGGGTCGACGACGACGAGCGGTGGCAGCCGATGGCCGACGCCGTCCAGCGCATGGCCGAGGCCGCGGACGCCGGCGA
The DNA here is from genome assembly GCF_904066215.1 of Microbacterium sp. Nx66. Lineage (NCBI taxonomy): Bacteria > Bacillati > Actinomycetota > Actinomycetes > Micrococcales > Microbacteriaceae > Microbacterium > Microbacterium sp. Nx66. The sequence continues at coordinate 3,253,168 of NZ_LR880474.1, read as the reverse complement.
CCATGCGGCCTTCGTCACGGCCGACCTCGACTTCCACTCCCAGATCTACGCCCTCGCCGATCACCCCCGGCTGGAGGGTGCCTGGAACCAGTACCTCCCGACCTTCACGGCCCTCCTCGAGGTCACGATCAACCACGACGAGGACCTGCACGAGTCGTCGGACGATCACGTGACGCTGCTCGACGTCATGCGCACGGGAGCCCCGGAGGACGCCGCCGCGGTCCTCTCGGCTCACCTCGACGGCGCCCGGGAGCGGATGCTCCACGAGGTCGGCTCCCGCTGAGCCTGCGTCCGCCGGCGCCGAGGCGTTCAGCGGACGGAAAAGAACGGTTCCTACCGTGGGGGCCAGGGCAAGAGCCCTGGTCCGCGCCCGCGCGGGTGTCCTGCCACGAAGGAAGAACCTCCTCATGACGAACACCACAGCCTCCGCCACCTCCGCCTCGTCGCTCGGACTCCTCGTCCTGCGCATCGTCGTCGGCGCGATCTTCGCCGCCCACGGCGCTCAGAAGATCTTCGAGTTCACGATCCCCGGCACCATCGGCAGCTTCGCCGGCATGGGGGTCCCGCTCGCCGAGATCGCCGCACCCGTCGTCGCCTTCCTCGAGCTCATCGGCGGGATCCTGCTGATCCTCGGCCTGCTGACGCGCCCGGTCGGCATCCTCCTCGCCGTCGACATGCTGGTGGCACTCGTGCTCGTGCACCTGCCCGCCGGCCTGTGGGTGACGGCCGGCGGCTACGAGTTCGTCGCCGTGCTCGGCGCCGCGGCTCTCGCGCTCGCGCTCACCGGCGCCGGGCGCTACTCCATCGACGCCGCGGCCCTCCGCGGGCGCGCGCCGGCCTGGCTCGCCTGACCGGTCAGTCGCCCGCCTCGCGCGCGGGATCCACGCGCCGGACGAGGACCCAGGTGTTGCCGAGATCGGTGACCGTGTGGGTGAACTCGTCGAGCGCGGCCTGCGACAGCGCGAGCCCGCGTCCGCTCTCCGCCTCCTCGCCCGGCATCGACACGGCGTCCCAGTCGATCGGTGCCGGCGGGGCGGTGTCGCGGATGTAGGCGCGCAGCTCCTCCGCCGTCACGCGGACGTCGATGCTCAGCACGACGTCCGCGTGCTCATTGTGCTGGGCGACGTTGGTCGTGACCTCGCTCAGCGCCAGGGTGAACAGCACCTGATCCTGGGCAGGTACCTCCGGAGCCAGCGGCCACAGCCGGTCGAGCTCGTCGAGGGCGCGGTCGACGAGGGCGAGCCCGGCGGGCCCGTCGATGTGGAAGGCCCGGATGTCAGCGTCCATCGAACGCCGATTCCGGCGTCGGGTAGTCGCGGAGCACGCGATCCAGGTTGGTGAGGTGGAGGACGGTGCGCACGGCCTCGGGAACGGCGGCGATGCGCAGATCGCCGCCGGCCACGCGGGCGCTCTTGAGGCCGCCGACGAGGGCGCCGAGACCGGAGGAGTCGACGAACTCGGTGCCGCTCAGATCGATCGCGATGCGCGGCTGCCCCGCGGCGACGAGGTCGCTCACCGCGTTGCGCAGCAACGGCGCTCCCGAGGCGGTCAGGCGGCCCGTGATCGTGACGACGGCATAGCCGTCCCTGGTGTCAGTGCTGACGTTCATTCGACTCCTTCTCGAGGACCTTCGCGGCCGGACCGCGGTAGCGTGCCGCCTGGATGATGACGCTGAGGACGACCAGGTCGTACAGAACCCAGGCGGTGTTGACGAGGGTGCCGGTGCCGTCGCCGGTGCCGACGATGACCCGGGCGACCCCGATCATGAGGGCGATCACGAGGACGACCATGGCGGTGAGCTGCGGCCAGATCTCGCGCCACGGGATGCCCCGAGGATCGCGGCCGTCCTTCCTGGTCACGGCGAAGGAGAGCGGTCGGCCGAGCACCACGTTGGCGAAGGCCGTCCAGCACGCGCGGATCCACACGGGGAACAGCGCAAGCGAGTACTGCTGACCTCGCCAGGTCTTCACCCCCTTCGCGACCACGAGGAACAGCGCCTGATTGACGAGGAAGTACGGCAGGAAGCGCGCGAAGAAGTCGACCGACCAGGCGGTGACGGGGAGCACGCCGAACACGAGATAGATCACCGGGGCGGCGAGGTAGACGATCGCGGCGAAGCCCGAGAGGTAGCTCCACATCGTCGCGAAGTACATGAGGCGCTGCCCCACCGAGAGTCCTCGCTTGGCCAGGGGGTTGTCGCGCAGCATGACCTGCAGCGTCCCCTGGGCCCACCGCAGCCGCTGCGTGAGCATCGTCCGGAGGTCTTCCGGGGCGAGCCCGTGCGCCAGGATCTCGTGGTGGTAGACGCTCTTCCAGCCGAGGGCGTGGAGCTGCATCGCCGTGGCCATGTCCTCGGTCACCGAGATCGTGGCGAGGGGGAGGATCGGCTGCGCCTCATCCGCACGGTCGAGGCGGAGCGCATCGAGCAGTCCGCGGACGGCCTCGACGGCGGTGAGGGGGGAGAGGTCGGACGCGGCGAGCGCGTCGAGTCCGGCCTCGTCCACGATCACCTGCCCGAGCTCCGCGTCCTGCTGCACCGGCAGGGACTCGATCACTGCGAGGTCGGCACGGATGCCCTCGAGGTCGTGGGCGACGAGGATGCGGGAGGCGCTGTCGACGGCTTCCCCCACGCGGGCGGCCACCTCGGCGACCGACTCGCCCGCGGCGAGCTCCTTGCGTCCGCGTGCGATCGCGATGCGGAGCGCGCCGAGCTCGGTGGCGAGCGCCGGGTCGGTCGCCGCCTCGGCCTCGCGGGCGATGAGGGCCTCGGACGTCTTGAGGGCCCGCGCGGCGGAGTCGGTCACGTTCCGCACGTAGCCGACGATGCCGAGCTGCATCAGTGCTTCGCGGCGGAGCACGGCGTTCGAGCCGCAGAAGAAGGCCGCGTTCCAGCCGTCCTTCCCCTGCTGGATCGGCCCGTAGAAGAGGGGCGCCTGGCTGCCGAGCGGGTCGGCCTCGTCGACGTTCACGAACCATTGCGGCGTCTGCACGAGGGCGACCTCGGGATCATCGGCGAAGTAGCCGAGCGTGCGGTGCAGGATCAGCGGGTCCGGCACCTGGTCGGCGTCGAGGATGAGGAGGAACTCGCCGTCGGTCTGGAAGAGGGCGCTGTTGAGATTGCCCGCCTTGGCGTGCCGGGGCTTGCCCGTCCAGTCCTCGGAACGCGTGAGATAGCCGACGCCGGCGGCCCGGGCTTCGGCTTCGAGCTCGGGGCGCGAGCCGTCGTCGAGGATCCAGGTCGAGTGCGGGTAGGCGATCCGCTTCGCCGCCTTCGCGGTGGTCATGACGAGCTCGATCGGCTCGTCGTAGGTGGTGATGAACACGTCGACGGTGCCCTGCGGAGGCGACACCGGCGCCGGACGCTCCTTCGCGCGCCACATCGTCAGGCAGAAGAGGAACGTGTCGATGAGGCTGTACGTCTCGGCGATCACGAGCGGCACCGCGATCCACCAGGCCGACCAGTTCACCGACTCCAGCCAGCGCCAGGCGACGTAGTTCACGCCGAGCAGGACCGACAGCAGCGCGAGGACGCGGATGGTCGCGAACCGGGCGGTCACGCGTCCCTCCGCACGACCACGACGGTGATGTCGTCGGTGGCGCGCTCATCGTTCGCGAGTCGCAGGGCCTCGCGCACGGCGCCGTCCGGTCCCATCGCGGTGAGCACCCGCTCCACGTGGCCGAACGGGTCGTCGGCGTCGAGGACGTCGAGGAGACCGTCGCTGCAGCAGATGAAGGCGTCCCCCACCTCGAGCCGCGTCGTCACCGGGACCCGGGGGTCGGCGAGGCCCATCCCCATGCCCAAGGGCAGGTTCGTGGAGCGCAGGGGCGTCCACGACCCGTCTGCGCGGACGACGAACGCGAGGCTGTGGCCCGCGTCGATGACCTCGAGCTCTCCCGTCTCCGGCCGCAGCTCGGCGACGACCGCCGTGACGAACATCGACGTGTCCGCGAGATCGTCCTCGAGCAGGCGGTCCACCTCGATCACGGCGTCGGACAGCGAGCGCTCCGGCGCCGTGCGCAGGGACGCCCGAACCGTGGCCGCGACCAACGCCGGCCCCGTGCCCTTGCCCATGGCATCGGCCAGGGTCACCCGCAGGGCCTCGCCGTGGCGCGAGAAGTCGTAGTAGTCCCCGGCGAGCGTTCCCCGCGGGGCGGCACCGGCGGCGATCGTGTACCCGGCGATCTCCGGGTGCGCCCGGGGGCGCAGCGCTCGCTGTACCACGGCGGCGTGGTCGACGTCGGCGTCCTGTGCCAGCTCCGTCTGCACCCAGAACGCGAGGTCGCGCAGGAGGTCCTGCTGGGCGTCGGTGAACGTGTGCGGCTCGGTGTCGAGCACGCACAGCGTCCCGACCGGCTCCCCTCCCGGCGCGTGCAGCGGATGGGCCGCGTAGAAGCGCAGGTGCGGGTCGCCGGTCACGAACGGATTCTCGGCGAAGAGGTCGGTCGTGCTCGCATCCTCCACCACCACCGTCCGGTTCTGCGACACGGTGTAGTCGCAGAACGAATCCTGTCGCGGTGCCTCGTTCCCCCCGAGGCCGATCTGCGATTTGCGCCACTGCCGGTCGCGATCGATCAGCGAGACGCTGACCATCGGCACGCCGAACATCTCCTTCGCCAGTCGTGCCACCCGATCCACCCGCTCATCGGGTGGCGTGTCAAGGATCCCCAGTTCCTCGAGCGCTGCCTGTCGCCGTCGCTCGTCGAACATTCCCCCGGCCCTCCTCCGTGTTTATTCCCCTCATCCTAGGGAGGAACCGCTCCCGGGGCGCCAGGCCGTCCGGCGGCATTCAGGTGAACCACAGGAAACGGTTCTGCGCAAGCCCCGCGGAGAACCGCTTCTCCGGATCTACCATCGCGCCAGGACCAGAGCGCCGTGTCTGCGCGTCCTCGGAAAGGAGGCAGGTGGATGCCGCTCAAGACCCGCCAGCGGGACCGGTACAACCGCCGAGAAGCCCTCGCCGGCTATCTCTTCATCTCGCCATGGCTCATCGGATTCCTCATCTTCACGGCCGGCGCGATGGTCTACAGCCTGTACATCTCGTTCAGCAGCTACAACCTCGCCACGAACAGCGCGCGCCCGGTCGGCATCGACAACTACGCCAACCTCTTCGAGGACCCGCGGGTGGGCGTCTCGCTCGCCAACACGCTGTTCTACGTGGTGATGGCGGTGCCGCTGGAGATCGTGTTCGCGCTCGTCCTCGCGCTGCTGCTCAACCGGGTCGGGCGAGGTGCGGGATTCTTCCGCGTGCTCTACTACCTGCCGAAGATGACCCCGGCCGTCGCCACGGCGGCCGTGTTCTTCCTCCTCCTGAACGGCAACTCCGGGGCGATCAACCAGTTCCTCCGACTGTTCGGCATCCAGGGGCCCCAGTGGCTCGTCGACCCCGCGTGGGTCAAGCCGAGCATCGTGATCATGACGCTGTGGACCGTCGCGGGAACCATGGTGATCTTCCTGGCCGCCCTCAAGAACGTGCCGGTCGAGCTGTACGAGGTGGCCTCGCTCGACGGGGCGGGACCGATCAGGAAGTTCTTCTCGATCACCCTGCCGATGATCTCGGGGGCCATGTTCTTCAACGTCATCGTGCTCTCGATCGCCGCCTTCCAGATCTTCGATCAGGCGTATCTGCTGTTCTGGCGGGATCAGAGCAACTCGTCTCCTGAGGCGTCGCTCTTCTACGCGATCTACCTGTTCCAACAGGCCTTCCGGCAGTTCAACTTCGGTTTCGCGGCGGCGATGGCGTGGCTGCTCTTCGTCATCATCATGATCATCACGCTCATCCAGGTGAAGGTCGGCAACCGCTTCGTCTACTACGAGGGAGACCGCTGATGTCCCAGACCCTGCGTCAGGTCCCCGTCGAGGCCACCGGGGACGACCTCCCGGAGGCCGTCGCGGCTCCCGCCCCGGCCCGGTCGCGCTGGCGACGGCGCCTGCGACAGCCGAAGAGCCTCGTCGCCCGGATCGTGCTGAACATCATCCTCGTGCTGTTCGCGCTGCTGTTCCTGTACCCCTTCGCGTGGCTCATCGCTGCCAGCTTCAAGCCGCGGGGGGAGGTGTTCGACAACGCCCTCATCCCGAAGACGTTCGTGCCGGAGAACTACGTCGAGGTGTGGAATCAGCTCCCGCTGCTGAACTGGATGGGCAACAGCATCGCCATCGCGCTGCTCGCCGCCGGTGCCGTGGCGATCTCCAGCTCGATCGTGGCGTTCGGCTTCGCCTACTTCCGCTTCCCGGGGCGCGGGCTGCTGTTCGGCCTCGTGCTCGCGACGATGATGCTCCCCGGCGCGGTGACGATGATCCCGATCTACCTCATCTGGAAGGAGACCGGACTCCTCGGCACCTGGGTGCCGCTGTGGGGCATGAACCTGTTCGGCTCGGCCTTCTACATCTTCCTGCAGCGGCAGTTCTTCCTCGGCCTTCCTCGGGAGCTGTTCGAGGCGGCGCGGCTCGACGGGGCCAGCGCCTGGGGCCTCTTCTGGCGGATCGCGATGCCGCTGTCGATACCGTCGTTCGTCATCGTGTTCCTGTTCGAGTTCCAGGCGAGCTGGAACAACCTGCAGGCCGCTCTCATCTACCTCAACGCCGGGTCGGTGGACGAGTTCACCGCGCCGCTCGGCATCGCCTACGCGATGACCAAGTACAGCCCCACGGCGGGCGGTCACGGTGATTACCAGTACGTCATGGTCGCCTCCCTCCTGGTGACCCTCCCCATGCTCATCCTCTTCGCCTTCGGGCAGCGTGCCTTCATCGAGGGCGTCGCCACCCAGGGGCGCAAGGGATGACGAACCACAGATCGAAAGGAGCAGTCATGCGCACACGCATGCTGGGAATCACCGCGGTCGCCGCGGCATCCGTCCTCGTCCTCGCCGGGTGCGGCGGCGGAGGGGGAGACGACCAGGCGGCCGACGCCGACTTCGGCGCGGAGCCGAGCGGCACGCTCAAAGCGTGGGGCTTCGAGAACGCCGACGACGTCGGCACCTCGCGCATGGACTACGCCGCCGAGCAGCTGAAGGACGTCGAGGTCGACCTCGACGCGACGGCCTTCGACGCGCAGAAGTTCACCACGCGGATCGCGAGCGGCGACGTGCCCGACGTCGTGCAGATGGACCGCCGGTACGTGACCACGTATGCCGCGCAGGACCTCATCATGCCGCTCGACGAGTGCTTCGCCGCCCAGGACGTCTCGCCGCGGGACCACTGGTACCCCTTCGTCGTCGACGACGTCACCTACGACGATGCCGTGTGGGCGGTGCCGCAGTTCTACCAGCCGCCGGCGATCCTGCTGAACAAGGCCGTGCTCGACGAGGCGGGGGTGACGGCGGACGAGATCGACACCTCCAAGCCCGACGTGCTGCTCGGCGCGATCGAGAAGATGTACCAGGAGTCCGGCGGCGTGCCCACGCGGCTCGGGTTCGACCCCGTCGCGACGGGCCAGGCCGGGCTGTGGATTCTCGGCATGGGCGGCCAGCTCAACGATGAGAAGGGCGCGCCCACCCTGGACGACCCCAGCAACGTGGCCGGCATCGAGATGCTCAAGCAGATCACCGACGCGCAGGGCGGCTTCGCGGCCGTCAAGAGCTTCACCGACTCGTTCGACGCCTTCGGCGACCAGAACCAGTTCGTCGCCCAGCAGGTCGGCGCGCAGGTGAACGCGCAGTGGTATCCGAACGTGCTGAGCCCCTACGCCGACCAGATCGACCTCGAGGCTGTGCCGTTCCGGAATGCCGACGGGGAGCCGTTCTCGGTCGCGTCCGGCACCGCGTTCGTGATCCCGGCCGGGGCGGAGAACCCCGCGGCGGCGTGCGCCTGGATGGTGAACCTCACCTCGGACGACGCCTGGAACGCGGCGGGCGAGGCCCGTGCCGAGACGCTGAAGACCGATGGCGGTATCAACACCGGGCTCTTCACCGGATCGCCGTCCGCCGATCAGTCGATCCGTGAGACCTTCGTGACGGACAGCGGCAACGCCGGCTTCGACCAGGTCATCTCGACCTACTACGACGTGGTGGACTACGGACAGTCCTTCGGTTCCTCGCCCGCGGGCCAGGAGATCCAGAACGAACTCAACAACGCGATCACCGCAGCGCTGCTCGGGGACAAGTCTCCCGAGGACGCGCTGAAGGAGGCGCAGGAGGCGGCGATGCGGGCGTACGAGAACGCCACGGCCGGCTAGACCCCGGAGGGGCAGAGCGCCAGGCGGCCATGTCCGCCTGGCGCTCGTCGACGGATCGGGTCGGCGTGGATGATGGAGGCCTACCGATCGGAGGTCGACCATGGACCAGCGTGAGCTCGATGAGCGGATCCGCGACTACTACGAGGACCAGTTCGACGAATCGGCGCGGTTGACGACCCGCTCGGCGCAAGGACCTCTGGAGCACCAGCGCATCCAGGAGCTGATCGCCGCGCACCTCCCCGAGGGTCGCGTCATCGATGTCGGAGGCGGGGCGGGCGTCCATGCGCGGTCGCTCCTGGCCCGTGGCCATCAGGTCATCCTCGTCGACCCGGTGCGCGGGCACGTCCACAGCGCGGCGCAGCGGGGCGTGGATGCTCGTGTAGGGGACGCGCGCTCGTTGCCGTTCACCGCGGACAGCTTCGATGCCGCTCTTCTCCTCGGTCCGCTGTACCACCTGGCGGATCGCGCGGACCGCCTCCAGGCGCTCGGCGAGGCCGCACGGGTGGTGCGATCCGGCGGCTGGGTGTTCGCGGCAGGCCTCTCGCGATTCGTCGGATTCGGTCAGCTCGCGCTGGGCGTGACCGACCTCCACCTCGACGATGAACACGGCGCACTGCTGGAGCACGGGGCGCCCTCCTCGCGAGGTCGCTTCCCTGCCGGGCACTTCCACACGGCGGATTCGCTCGCCGAGGAGGCCGCCGCCGCCGGACTCGACGTTGTGGAGGTCCATGGCGTCGAAGGGCCCGGCGGGCTGCTGCTGGAGGAGATGCCTGCGGAGGAGACGGCGCTCACACAGGCGGCTCTCCTGCTGGCGCGAGCCGGGAGCACCGTTCCCGGAATCCGGGAGCTCAGCCCGCACCTCCTGGTCGTGAGCCGGGTGCGGTGACGCTCCGCAGTGTTGACTGTTAACAGTCAACACTGGTAGCCTCGCGGTGTCGACAACACGGTCGACCCACGTAGAGGAGCAAAGATGCCCCGCATGCGCATCACTCGGGCGGCCGCTGCCTTCGCCGCCCTCGCCGCCACCGCTCTGGTGCTGTCGGCCTGCACGAAGGTCGACGAGAGCGAGGGGGCCGCCTCGACCTATCCCGAGGACGACATCCGGCTGATCATCCAGGCCAATCCCGGCGGCGGCTCCGACCTGTCGTCCCGCGCGCTCGCCACCGAGGTCGAGAAGATCCTCGGTGTCAGCGTGATCCCGGAGAACATGCCCGGTGCCGCGGGAGCGCTCGCGATGGAGTACGTCGGCTCGCAGGATCCCGACGGCTACGTCATCGGCTTCGCGCCCGTCGAGATCGCGATGCTCAACACGACCCAGAGCGCCGACGTGCTGCCCGACGACTTCGACCTGCTCGGCCAGATCATGCTCGCTCCCGGGGTCATCACGGTGGGTGCCAACAGCGGCATCGAGACCCTCGACGACCTCGTGACGCAGGCGAAGTCCGGCGCGGTCACGGTCGCGAACTCCGGTGCCGGCTCGATCTGGGAGGCCGCCACCCTCGGCCTCGGCCAGGCGACCGACGCCGACTTCACTCCCGTCCCCTACGACGGCGGCGCCACGGCGGTCGCGGCCGCCGCGTCCGGTGAGACCGTCGCCGCCGTCTCCGGACTCGGCGAGGCGCTCGCGCAGGGCGAGGCCGTCCGCATCCTCGCGGTCATGAACGACGAGCGTCACCCCGACGCGGAGGATGTCGAGACGGTCGAGGAGGCCATCGGCGAAGAGGTCGTCTTCGGCGGCTGGGGCGGCATCTACGCACCGGCCGGACTGCCGGACGACGTGCACGACGCCCTCGAAGCCGCCGTCAAGGAGGCCGTGGAGTCCGAGAGCTACCAGAAGTTCCAGGCCGACGCCGGCAACCTCGTGGTCTACCGCGACTCCGAGGAGTGGACCGGGTTCGTCGACGACCAGTTCGCCCTGTTCCAGGACCTCCTGGGCTGAACACCTCCGGTGGGGTCGGCACGCGCCGACCCCACCGGGTCCTCCGACGAAGGAGCACCATGACCAGCCCCGACACCGCGGCCGAGCCGGTCGCGCCGGGCGGCTACGAGGGAGCGACCGCCTCCCGTCCCCTCGAGATCGCGTTCGCCGCCGTCGCCCTCGCGATCACCGCCGGCTACCTTTTCCTCGCCACGCAGATCCCGCTGCGCCGCGAGGCCGCCCCCGGACAGATCGACGCCCGCTTCTGGCCGCTCGTCATCGGCGTGACCGGCGTCGCGATCGCGATCGCCCTGCTCGCCGTGGCGATCACGCGACCGGCACCCACGCGTGAGGATCTCGAGCGCATCCAGCCGGGCGGCGTCCTCCGGGTGATCGCGACGATCGCGATCGCCGGCGCCTTCATCGCGCTGTGGTCCCTCGGCTCGGTCATCCTCTTCGGCTACCGGATCGAGGTCTTCCCGATCGCCTGTGCTCTGCTCATGGCCGCACTGATGCTCCTCTACGGCCACCGCCGCTGGCTGAGCCTCGTCATCTACTCCGCCGCCGTCACGGCATTCGTCTACGTCGTCTTCGGCATGCTCCTGAGGATCCCCCTGTGAACGCGCTCCTGGAGGGGCTGAACTCGCTCCTCGACATCTCGATCCTGCTGTACATGGCAGTCGGCCTCGTGCTCGGCTTCATGGTCGGCGCCTTCCCCGGCATCACCGCGACCATGGCCGTCGCACTCGCCGCCGGCTTCACCATGACCCTGGAGCCCGTGCAGGGCCTCGCGGTGCTCCTGACGATCTACGTCGCGGCGAACTTCGGCGACCGGGTGCCGTCCATCCTCATCAACACCCCGGGGACACCCGCCTCCATCGCCACCACCCTCGACGGCTATCCCATGGCGAAGCAGGGCAGGGCCGGTCTGGCGCTGACGATCTCCGCGATCGTGTCGGCCGTCGGCATCCTCGCCTCGCTCGTGCTCTTCTCGGTCGCCGCCGTGCCGATCGCCAGCTTCGCCCGGGACTACTTCAAGTCGCCCGAGCTGTTCGCGCTCGTCGTCTTCGGCATCGCGATCATGATCGGCATCTCGTCGAAGTCGATGCTCAAGGGCATCCTGGCCGGTCTCTTCGGGCTGATGCTCGGCAGCGTCGGCACCTACGCGGCCACCGCCGACCAGCGCTTCACGTTCGGCGTGCTGGAACTCGTCGAGGGCGTGAACTTCATCGCCGTCATCATCGGTCTCTTCGGCATCGCCGAGCTGTTCGATCAGCTCCTCACGCACCGGAAGTCGCACGTCCGACCGATCTCGAGCCTCGGCCGGTGGTGGCCGAACCGCGCCGAGCTGAAGCAGAGCGGACGGGCCACCGCGGTCGGCGGGGCGGTCGGCCTCGGCGTCGGCCTCATCCCCGCGGCCGGCGGCGACATCGCCGGGCTCATCGGCTGGGAGCGGGCGCGGAAGGCGTCGAAGCACCCGGAGATGTTCGGAAAGGGGTCGATCGAGGGCGTCGCCGCGTCCGACACCGCCTCCAGCGCCACGCTCGGCGGCTCGCTCACCACCACGATGGCGCTCGGCATCCCCGGCGACTCCGTGATGGCGGTCATGATCGGCTCGATGATCATCTGGGGCATCACCCCCGGGCCCACGCTGTTCACCAACCGCCCCGACCTCGTCGTCTCGATCGTCGGCATCATGCTCGTCGCGACCCTCCTGTCGCTCGCGCTGAGCCTCGTGCGGATGAAGGGCATGGTCAAGCTGCTCGACGTGCCGCAGCCGTATCTGTGGAGCGGCATCCTCATCTTCTGCATCATCGGCACCTACGCCACCTCGAACAGCCTGTCGACGGTCGTCACGATGCTCGTCTTCGGGGTGATCGGCGTGCTGCTCAAGCGCATGCAGGTCCCGGCAGGACCCGTGGTGCTCGGCCTGCTGCTCGGTCCGCTCGCCGAGGAGAACCTCGCCCGCACGCTGGCGATCCTGCCGACGCGGCCGATCTTCGAGGTCGTCAGCCCGATCGCCCTCGTGCTGCTCGCGCTCGCGGTGCTGTCGATCGTGATGCCCGCGATCCGCGCCGCCCGCACGCCCCGCGCCGAGCGGGCCTCGTTGGAGGACTCGATCCTCCACACCGACAGCATCGTGCAGATCGAGAAGGCGCACGACGAGCTCGCGGCGCAGCCCGACCTGCTCACCTCCACCGTCCGCAACGTCCACGCCGGTGCGCGCCGGGGACGCGCCGACCGCAAGAACCGCCAGAGCACGACCCCCGAGGAGACCGAGAAGTGACCCGCTACGACATCCTGACCGCCGTCCCGACCGCGTTCCACCGCGACGGGACCCTCGACCTCGAGGGGTCGCGTGCGATCTTCCGATTCGTGGCCGACTCGGGGAACGAGGGCGCCTTCATCCTCGGCACCACGGGCGAGTTCCCCGCTGTGGACGCGGACGAGTTCCGGGCGCTCGTGGCCGCCGCGCTGGAGGAGCTGGCCGGCCGGATGCGCGTCATCGTGCACGTCGGGCAGCCGAGCACGTTCGAGGCCGTGCGTCTGGTCGGCATCGCGAAGGAGCTCGGGGCCACGGAGTTCGCGGCCCTCACCCCCTATTACCTGCGTGCCACGGACGATGCGATCCTCGACTACTACCGTGCCGTCTCGGCGGCGGTGGGCGACGGGCGCCTGTACGTCTACATCTACCCCGCGCGTAGCGGGAACCCGGTCTCGCCGGAGCTGCTCGTGCGCATCGCCGCGCTTCCGAACGTGGTGGGAGCGAAGGTGAGCGAGCTGTCGCTCGACGACATCGCGGCCTATCGTGCGGACGTGCCGACGGGCTTCGAGCTCTACACCGGCGCCGACCGCGACCTCATCGCGGCCGTCGGGGCGGGGGCGCAGGGTGTCGTCTCGGGCGTCTCCTCCGTGACGCCGAAGCCCTTCCGCGCCCTCGCCGATGCCGGACGCTCCGGAGATGCCGAGGCCATCGCGGCGGCACAGGCAGCAGTCGACGACGTCGTCGCGCTCATCGGCGGCGACATGGGGCGCATGAAGGAGGCGTACCGCGTGCTCGACGTCGTGGACACTCATTGCCGCATGGCCATCTCCGAACCCTCCGCCGACGAGCGGGCCGCCGTCGCACAGGTGGTGGCCACGCACCGCTGACACGACTCCGGGACCTACACGGGCGGGATGCCGCGGCCTTCGGGTCGCGGCATTTCTGCATGGGCTCGCTTTTACTTGTCCGACAAGTGAGCGCAGTCAGGAGCCTACTTGACGACACGCAGGGAAAGTGTCTAGGCTCAGGAGCGGAAATTCCGCCGATGTCGCGAAGGAGCGAACGGGACATGTCAGACAAGATCGAGATCACCGGGTCCGACTTGTCAGACGCGCTCGCTCGACGTCTGGCTCAGCACCTGCAGCGCTCCGGGCTGGAGATCGGCGACCCGCTGCCCACCGAGGCCGAACTCGGCGCCGTGCTGGAGGTGGGACGGCAGCGCATCCGCGAGGCCCTCAGCGTGCTCGAAGCGTTCGGCATCGTGGCCTCTCGGCAGGGCGCGCGCCGCGTGTGGCGCGGGTTCCGTGCCGCCGATCTCGCCACCCGCTGGATCGGCTTCGTCGACGACCCGGAGGCCGCCACCCGCGAGCTCCTGGAAGTGCGTCACGCGCTGGAGACTTCGCTGCTTCCCCTGGTCATCCCGCGCCTGCAGCCGAGCGACCTGACCCGCCTGCGTCTGCTCTCGGAGGAGATGGTGGAGCGAGCCCTGCGCAACGAGAGCTTCGCGGAGCTCGACCAGCAGTTCCACCGCGGGCTGCTCGCGCCGATGCGCAATGCGTTCGTGGACCAGTTCCTGCAATCCTTCTGGGTCGTCTTCGCGGCCGCGCGACGGGAGGAGCCCGTGGAGGAGGACCCCGCCATCGCCGCGATGCACGGTCGCATCATCGACGCGATCGAGGCCGGCGACACCCGCCGAGCCGTCCACGAGCTCGACGCCCACTTCTACGGCGTCCGCAACCGCTACCCGGACATCGACTTCGGCACCACGGCCGCGCTGCCGGTCTGACCCCTCCCCGCACCGGCGCGTTCTGCCGCACCCGTTTTGAAATCGATTTCGCACAACCCTCATCTGATCGACGAAGGAGTACGCATCATGAGATCCACCCGATTCCTCCCCGGATTGGCCGTCCTCGGCGTGGTCGCCCTCACCGCCGGCTGCGCCGGAGGCGCCCCGACGGGCGAGGGCGACGGTCCCGTCGAGATCACCTACTGGCTCTGGCAGGACGACGCGACCGACCCCACCTGGACGGAGCTCGCGGACGAGTTCAACGACGCGCAGGACGAGGTGGAGGTCGTGCTGGAGACGATCCCCCTCGACCAGTACCAGAACCAGCTCGTGTCCTCTGCGATGAACGGCACCGGACCGGACGCCGCCCGCAGCAAGGACTGGTGGCTCGGGCAGTTCGCGCCGCAGGGCGCCATCGCCGACCTCACCCCGTACGTCGACGGCTGGGACGCCTCGGACGACGTCGTCGACTCGCTCTGGGCGACGGGGCAGCTGCCCGGCGAGGACGCCGTCTACATGCTGCCGCACCAGTACACGACGCTCTACCTCTACTACCGCGTGGACTACTTCGAGGAGCTCGGGCTCGAGGCGCCGCGCACCCAGCAGGACCTCCTCGACGCGGCGGCGGCCCTCACCGGCGACGGCCGGTACGGCATCGACGTCCGCGGCGGTGCGGGCGGACAGGACCAGTGGCTCGCATGGATGTACGCCGGCGGCGCGTCGGTCGTCGACGACTCCGGCGAGGTCGTCCTGGACGACGCGAAGGGCGTCGCGGTGAACGAGGACTACCTCAGCATCGTCACCGACCTGCAGGCCGCGCCCCCCGGATCGATCACGGCCGCCTTCGCCGACGTCAAGACGAACTTCGTCGAGGGTCTCACCGGCATGATGATCCACCACCCGGGTTCCCTGAAGGAGCTGCAGGGCGTCTTCGGCGACAAGCTCGGCGTCGTCCCGATCCCCACGGAGGACGGGAAGCCGGGCGCGACACTCGGCAGCATGAGCGGCAACGTCATCCTCGAGGGCTCCGACAAGAAGGACGCCGCGTGGACCTGGATCTCCTGGCTGAGCGAGGAGGCGCAGATGGAGAAGATCTCCGCCTCGCCGCAGGGCCAGCTGCCCGTGCTCGAGTCGGTGATCGACACCGAGGCGTACTCGTCCGACCCGCAGCTCGCGGTCGCGGTCGACGCGATCCCCACCGCCAAGACCTGGCCGGCGCTGGAGGGGGTGGCGGAGCTCGCCGCCAAGGAGTGGAACCCGCTCATCCAGCAGGCGTTCCAGGGTGAGATCAGCAGCCAGGACGTGCTGACGAAGATGTCCGACGTGCTGCGCTGAGGGCCGACATGGCAAGCTCCACTCTCACGGAAGCGGTCGTCACCGGCCGGCCGGCCCCGCGCCGGCCGGTGACCCGGCCCCGGCAGCGCGCTCGCCGCGGGTCGGTCGCCCCGCTCGTCCTGCTCGCGCCGGCGATCGCGCTGGTCGCGGTCTTCGCCGGGTATCCGCTCGTCCGCTCGATCTGGTTCTCGTTCAACGACGTGAGCGTCTTCACCGGCGTGCTCGAGTTCGTCGGGTTCCAGAACTTCGCCAGTGTCATCGGCACGGCGGAGTTCCTGCCCACGCTCGGCCGCACGGCCATCTGGACGTTCGGCGCCGTCTCCCTCCAGCTGATCGGCGGGCTGTCGCTCGCGCTCATGCTGAACAACCGCTTCCCGCTGCGGGGCGTGTACCGCGGGCTGATCATGATCCCGTGGGCGACGCCCAGCGTCCTGGTCGCGCTGATGTGGAAGTGGATCCTCGATCCGAACAACGGCGTCCTCAATCAGTGGCTGCTGAACGCCGGGGTCATCGACGCCCCGATCGAGTTCCTGTCGCAGAACAGCACCGCGCTGCCGACCCTCGTGATGATCGACGTCTGGCAGGGCATCCCGCTCTTCGCGATCATGATCCTCGCGGCGCTGCAGAGCGTGTCCGGCGAGCTCAAGGAGTCCGCGCAGATCGACGGATGCGGGCCGGTCGGCGTGTTCCGTCACGTCGTGCTGCCCGCCATCCTCCCGACGATCCTCATCACGACGCTCCTGCGCCTGATCTGGACCTCGAACTACGTCGACCTCATCTTCATCCTCACCGGCGGCGGGCCGGGCACGTCCTCGACGACGCTGGCGCTCGAGTCGTATCTGACGACCTACAAGGCCAGCGACTTCGGTGCCGGCGCGGCGTACGCCGTCATCCAGGCCCTGTTCCTCGCCGTCTTCATCGCGCTCTACGTGCGCCTCACCCGGAAGGACACCACGCGATGAGTACGACGACCGTCCCCGTCCGCTTCGGCCGCTTCGCGGGAAGGACCGGCTTCGCGATCGCCCTCCTCGGCGTCCTCGCGATGGTGCTCGGGCCGTACATCGTCATGCTGCTGACGTCGCTCACGCCCCGGGATCAGCTCGCCGGCGCCGGAGCGAACCTCATCCCCTCGGAGTTCACGACCGCCTCCTACGCCGAGCTGCTGTCGACCACGCCGTTCCTGACCTATCTGCGGAACAGCCTCACCGTCGCCGCGATCGCCGTCCCGGTGACCCTCGTCGTCTCCACCGGCGCCGCGATCGCGATGTCGCGGTTCGACTTCCGCGGCCGCGGGGCCGTCATGATCGGGCTGCTGCTCGCACAGATGTTCCCCGCCGTCCTGCTCGTGATCTCGCTGCAGGGGCAGCTCCGCGGGATGGGGCTGATGGACACGACGCTGGGCCTCGCACTGGTCCACGCCGCGTTCGCCACGCCGTTCGCCACCTGGCTGCTCAAGGGCTTCGCGGACTCGATCCCGCGCGAGATCGAGGAGGCCGGCCAGATCGACGGGGCCTCGTCCTGGCAGATCATCCGCATCCTGCTGCTGCCCCTGCTGCGGCCGGGGATGGTGGCGGCGGGAACCTACGCGTTCATCCTCACCTGGAACGAGTTCCTCTACGCCCTCACGTTCACCTCGCAGACGGCGACCCGCACCCTGCCGGTCGGCCTGCACCTGTTCATCGGCGAGTACCAGATCCGGTGGGATCTGCTCACCGCGGGCGGCGTGCTCTCGGTGCTCCCCGTCGTCGTCGGCTTCCTCCTCGTGCAGAAGCGCCTCGTCGCCGGACTCGCCGCCGGCGCCGTCAAGGGCTGACGCCCCCTCCGACCCCTCCTCGTCGTCCCGGAAGGACCACGCATGAAAATCGAATCGATCGACCTCCAGCTCTCCCGCATCCCCCTCCCCAAGGGGCCGTGGGGGGACCAGATCCATCGGGTGACCCACATCGAGATCGTCCTCGCCGACATCACCACCGACACCGGCCTGGTCGGCACCGGGTTCAGCCACACCTCCGGCGTCGGCGGCCAGATGATGATGGCGGCGCTGCGCGAGCTCATCCCGACGCTCATCGGCCGTGAGGTCAATCCGCGAGCCGTCTGGCAGCACTCCTGGCAGCATCTCCGCGACAACGGCCCCGGCGGGACCACCACGCTCGCGCTCGCCGCGATCGACGTGGCGCTGTGGGATCTGCTGGGGCTGCACTACCAGCAGCCGCTCGCGAAGCTCCTCGGGCAGGTGCGCGACCGGGTCGCGCTGTACGGCAGCGGCATCAATCTCAACCTGTCCGCCGAGGAGGTCGTCGAGCAGGTCAAGGAGTGGAAGGCCGACGGGTACGCCGCCGGGAAGGTCAAGGTCGGCAAGCCGGACCTCGAGGAGGACGTCTACCGGCTCACCAAGATCCGCGAGGCCGTCGGCGAGTACCCGCTCATGGTCGACGCCAACCAGGGATGGACCTACGGAGAGGCGGTCCGGGCGGTCACCCGGTTCCGCGACCTCAACCTGTACTGGGTCGAGGAGCCGCTGCGCGTGGACGACGTCGCCTCGCACGCCCGCCTCCGGGCGCGCTCTCCGATCCCGATCGGCCTGGGCGAGAACGTCTACACGCTCCAGCAGTTCAACCAGTACCTCCTCGCCGACGCGTGCGACTTCATCCAGGCCGACGTCGGTCGTGTCGGCGGCATCACGCCCTATATGGACATCGCCGCCCTGGGCCGGGCGTACAACGCCCCCATGACGCCGCACTTCGTGATGGAGCTCACGGCCAACGTGCTCTGCGCGGTGCCCAACGCCCTGTTCGGCGAGATGACGGACGGCGGCACGCTCACCGACCTCGGCGTCATCGTGCCGCAGCGGCCGCAGAACGGGTTCTTCGTCCCGACCGGAGCGCCGGGGAACGGCCTGGAGTACGACCGCGAGAACCTCGCGCGGCACGCGGTGAGCTGAGGGAGACGAACGACATGACGGACATCTTCGACCTCACCGACCGCATCATCCTCGTCACCGGCGGCCTCGGCCAGATCGGCTCGGCCTTCGTCCGCGAGCTGCACGGGCGCGGTGCCCGGGTGGCCGTGGCATCGCGCACCGTCGACGCCGCGCGCCTGCAGGAGACGTTCCCCGAGATCGCCGACAGCCCGCGCCTCCTCGGCGTCTCCGTGGACATCGTCTCGAAGGACAGCGTCGAGGCCGGCCTCGATGCGATCGTCGATGCGTGGGGTGCGGCGCCGGACGGCGTGATCAACAACGCGGGACTGGACACCCAGCCGAGCGCGCCGCCCGAGGTCTCCGGCCCGTTCGAGGACTTCCCCCTCGACGTGTTCCGGGAGGTGGTCGACGTGAACCTCGTCGGCACCTTCCTCGTGACGCAGGCGGCCGGTGCCCGGATGCGCGCCGTCGGAAAGCCGGGCTCGATCATCAACGTCGGCTCGATCTACGGGATGGTGTCCCCGGTGCAGGACATCTACGCCTACAAGGAGGAGCAGACCGGGGTGCCGTTCGTGAAGCCGGTGGCGTACTCAGCGGCGAAGTCGGGGCTCTACAACCTCACGCGCTACTGCGCGACGTACTGGGGGCGGCAGGGGATCCGAGTCAACACCCTCACTCCGTCCGGCGTCGGCCGAGACACGCAGGACGCGACCTTCCGGCAGAACTACACGGCGCGCATCCCGATCGGGCGGATGGCGGAGGCGACCGACTTCAACGGTGCCGCGGTCTTCCTGCTCTCCGATGCCTCGCGCTATATGACCGGAGCCAACCTCGTCGTGGACGGGGGGTGGACGGCA
The DNA here is from genome assembly GCF_904066215.1 of Microbacterium sp. Nx66. Lineage (NCBI taxonomy): Bacteria > Bacillati > Actinomycetota > Actinomycetes > Micrococcales > Microbacteriaceae > Microbacterium > Microbacterium sp. Nx66. The sequence continues at coordinate 3,233,915 of NZ_LR880474.1, read as the reverse complement.
TGGTGACCACCGCGGCGGACCTCGGGGTGTTGATGGCGGCGATCGCCACCCCCTACGACGCGGAGGGGGCGGTCGACACCGGGCTGCTCTCGACGCTCATCGGGGACTACGTGGCGCGCGGGGTCGAGGGGATCTACTGCTGCGGGTCGTCGGGGGAGGGCCTCCTCCTGTCGGCGGACGAGCGGACCGCGATGGTGGAGACCGCGGTGAGCGCCGCGGAAGGGCGGATACCCGTCGTCGCCCACGTCGGCGCGCTGTCCACGAGGGAGGCGATCGAGCTCGCGCGACGGGCTCAGCAGGCCGGCGCATCCGCACTCTCGATGATCCCGCCGATCTACTACTCGTTCGGCATCGAGGCCGTCCTCGACCATTACCGCGCGGTGCTGGACGCCGTGGATCTCCCGCTCATCGTCTACAACATCCCGCAGTTCACCGGGACGGAGTTCACGGTCGAGACAGCCGGCGAGCTCCTGGACGACGATCGGGTGATCGGACTCAAGCAGACCGCGCACAACATGTACGCCCTGGAGCGCATGAAGACGGCCTTCCCCGACAAGGCCTACATCAACGGCTTCGACGAGGTGTTCGTGCCGGCGCTCGCCGCCGGCGCCCGCGGGACCATCGGCACGACCGTCGGGCTGCAGGTCGAGCTCTTCCAGGCGGCGCGTCGCCTCCTCGACGTCGGCGACCTGGCCGGAGCGCAGCGGGTGCAGAGCCGGATCAACCATGTCATCGCCGAGCTGGTCGCGATCGACGTCTTCCCTGCGGCGAAGTACCTCTCCGGTCGCAGCGCGGGTGGCGCCGGAGCACTGGGCGACTGCCGTCGTCCGTTCCGACCGCTCTCGGACGCGGCTCGGGCCCGGCTGGATGCTCTCGGGGTGACTCTCGATCGATTCCTCGCGGAGGTCTGAGGGCTGAAACCGGTTACAGTGGGTGCCCATGGCCACGATCTACGACGTCGCGCGGCGGGCCGGCGTCTCGCCGGCCACGGTCTCACGCGTCTTCAACGGCACGAGCGTGTCGGAGGAGAAGGCGGCGGCCGTGCGGGCGGCGGCGGAGGAGCTCCGATTCACGCCGAACCGGACGGCGCGCACGTTGCGGACCCAGAGCTCCGAGGTCATCGCCCTGGTGATCCCGGACATCGAGAACCCGTACTTCACCGAGATGGCGCGTGGGGTGGAGGACGCGGCGTCCGAGGCGGGGTACTCCGTCGTACTCTGCAACTCCGACGCCCAGGTCGAGAAGGAGGCGACGTACCTCCGGATCGCGATCGCCGAGAACATGTCGGGGGTGATCATCGCGACAGCGGATGAGCACTCGGATCTCGCGCCGGTGCGGGCGACGGGGCGGCCCGTGGTCGCCGTGGACCGTCGCACGGCCGCCGACATCGACGGCGTGGTGATGGCCAACCGGGAGGCGGGAGCCGCAGCGACGCAGAGCCTGCTCGACGCCGGGTATCGCCGCATCGCGTACATCGGGGGGCCCGCGCACATCGACACCGCGGCCGAGCGGGCGGAAGGTTGGCGGGGAGCCCTCTCGGCGATGGATCCCCATCATGAGCTGTCCTCGCTCCAGCGCTTCGCCACGTTCCGGGTCGACGGCGGGCGTGCGGCCATGGAGGAGCTCCTCGCGCTGCCGGAGCCGCCGGACGCGGTCGTCGCCGGGAACAACCTCATCGGCGTCGGCGCGATCCAGGTCCTCACGGAGCGCGGCCTCACCCCTCCGGAACTCGGTGTCGCGGTGATCGGATCGCTGCCCTTCACGACGCTGTCTCCCTCCGCTGTGACCGTCGTGCGGTTGCCGGCGCGGCACATGGGCGTGACGGCGGCGCGGATGCTGCTCGAACGGATCAGGGGAGACGTGCAGCCGGCTCGGACGGTCGTCCTCTCCGGCGAGGTGCAGCGCGCGACCGCACGCGCCTGACCGCAGGTCGCTACTGCGAGCGCCAGAACCGCGCTGCGAGGTTCGTCATCTCCTTGTCGAGATCGTCGACCTTCACCTCCAATCGGTCGAGGCGGTGATCGAGACCGTCGAGTCGTGCGGTCATCTCGCCACGGAGCCCGATCATCTCGCCACGCAGCCCGATCATCGCTCCCTGCAGCGCACCCATCGCCGCGCGCAGCGCTCCGATCTCGCTCATCATCACTCCGTGCAGCGCTGCCAGCGCCGCGTGCAGCCCACCGGTTTCGTTCGTCATCTCGATGCGGAGGCTGCCGATCTCGGTGGTCATCTCGGTGCGGAGGGTGCCGATCTCGGTGGTCATTTCGGTGCGGAGGGTGCCGATCTCGCCGGTCATTTCGGTGCGGAGGCCGTTGATCTCGCCGGTCATGTCGGTGCGGAGGATGCCGATCTCGGTGGTCATGTCGGTGCGGAGGGTGCCGATCTCGGTGGTCATGTCTGTGCGGAGGGTGCCGATCTCGGTGCGTAGTCGTGTGGTCTCGGTGGTCATGTCGGTGCGGAGGCCGGCGATCTCGGTGGTCATCTCGGTGCGGAGGCCGGCGATCTCGGTGGTCATGTCTGTGCGGAGGCCGGCGATCTCGGTGGTCATCTCGGTGCGGAGCCTGCCGGTCTCGCCGGTCATCTCTCCCCGCAGCCCGCCGATCTCCGCACGGAGCACGCGACCGAACTGCGTCGTCATGAGGGTCATGCCGCCGAGCATCGTCGTCACGAAGATGCCGATCAGCGTCCATACCTGCGGGCCGTCCAAGGGCATGCCTCCAGTCTCGATCGGAGGGGTCAGGATGTCACGGTATTCCGGTGCTGAACCGGCGTTTTCCCAGTCAGGAGCGGGGATGGTGGAATCTTCGGAGATCGGCCAACGCGGTGCAGGAGCGGTCACCTCCTTGCGCCCTGAAATCGATTTCGCGTAGCCTGGGTCCAGGTCAGCACGGCCCGTCGGTATCGAAGGAGAGACCATGCGCTGCACCCTCGGGGTGGACATCGGCACGTCCAGCAGCAAGGGCGTCCTCGTGGACCCCGCCGGCACGATCCTCGCGACTGCGACCCGCGCGCACGACGTCTCCCGTCCGCAGTCCGGATGGGTCGAGATGGACGGCCGGATCTGGTGGGACGAGTTCGTCGAGCTGGCCACGGACCTTCTCTCCGCGGTCCCCGACGCGGACGTCGTGGGGGTCGGAGTGAGCGGCATGGGCCCGTGCATCCTGCTCGCCGACGAGGACGACGAGCCCGTGCGCCCCGCGATCCTCTACGGCGTGGACACCCGTTCCACCGCGCAGATCGAGCGCATGACGGCGGAGCTCGGCGTCGAGGAGATCACCCGCGTGGGCGGCTCGACCCTCACGTCGCAGGCCGGCGGGCCCAAGATCGCCTGGGTCGCCGAGGAGGAACCGGAGGCCTGGCAGCGCGCGCGGCGGCTCTACATGCCCGCCTCCTGGTTGGCTCGTAAGCTCACCGGTGCCTACGTCCTCGACCACCAGTCCGCCAGCCAGGTCTCGCCGTTGTACGACATCGAGGGCGCGCAGTGGCACGAACCGTGGTGGCAGCGGTTCGCCGGGACGATCGAGCAGCCGCCGCTGCGCTGGGCGGGGGAGATCGCGGGCACCGTGACCGCCGCTGCGGCGGCCCTGACCGGCCTGCCCGAGGGAACGCCGGTCATCACCGGCACGATCGACGCGTGGACCGAGGCGGTGAGTATCGGCGCCCATGAGGTCGGCGACCTCATGCTGATGTACGGCACGACGATGTTCCTCGTGGCGACGGGCGAGCAGACCCTCCGCACGCCTTCGATGTGGACCACGGCCGGCGCGTTCGAAGGAACGCGCAACCTCGCCGGTGGCCTTTCCACGTCCGGAGCGCTCACCGCGTGGCTGAGAGGCCTCTCGGGCGCCGACTACCCGGCGCTGCTGGCCGAGGCGGAGGAGTCGGGGCCCGGCGCGAACGGCCTGCTGATGCTGCCGTACTTCGCCGGCGAGCGCACCCCGATCCAGGATCCGGATGCCCGCGGGGTCATCGCCGGGCTCACCCTCCGGCACACCCGAGGAGACCTCTACCGCGCCGCGCTCGAAGCCACAGCGCTGGGCGTGCGGCACAACGTCGAGACGATGCGCGCCGCAGGCGCCGACATCCGCCGCATCGTGGCGGTCGGCGGGGGCACGCAAGGGCGGCTCTGGCTGCAGATCGTCTCCGACATCACCGGGCTCGTGCAGGAGGTGCCGCAGACGACGATCGGCGCGAGCTACGGGGCCGCCTTCCTCGCGGCGACGGCCACGGCCGCCGAGGATGCCGCGCCCGCCATCGCCGACTGGAACCCCATCGCCGACACCGTCCGTCCGGACGAGGCGCTGCGCCCCTTCGCCGACGCCCTCTTCGACCGTTACGTGCGGCTGTACGACGGCTCGAAGGACGTCGTCCATGAACTCGCCGCCGCCCAGCGCGACGGCTCCCCGACCACCTCGACCCCGGAGAACTCATGACCGCTTACACCCTGCCCACCCCGGCGCCCCGTCCTGCCACGGCGCCGAAGACCGCCTACCTGATCGCGTCCGGCGATCTCCGTGAGTCGGCCAACACGGCCGGCTGGCCCACCCAGGTCGAGCTCGAAGCCGGGGTCACCGGCGTGCTGAATGACCTCGGCTGGACGGTCATCCGCGCCAACGAGGTCGACCCGGAGACCGGTCACGGGTTCATCTCCAGCCAGCGCATGGGTCTCGAGGTCTTCAAGAACATCCCCGTCGACGCACCGCTCATCGTCGCCGAGGCCGTCTGGCAGTACTCGCACCACGTGCTCGCGGGCCTCCGCACGCACGAGGGTCCGATCCTCACGGTGGCGAACTTCGCGGGCGACTGGCCCGGCCTCGTCGGCCTCCTCGGCCTCAACGCGGGCCTGACGAAGATGGACAAGCCGTACGCGACGATCTGGTCGGTCGACTTCACCGACGACTGGTTCCGCGAGGGCATCCGGGAGTGGACCGAGACCGGCGCCATCACCCACGATGCCTCCCACGTGCGTCCGCTCCCCGCGCTGCCCGACAGCCCGGAGAAGCAGCTCGGCGAGGCCCTGGCCGCGGAACTGCGCGCTGAGAAGGCCATCATCGGCGTCTTCGACGAGGGCTGCATGGGAATGTACAACGCCATCTTCGACGACGAGCTCCTCAACCAGACCGGCATCTACAAGGAGCGCCTGTCGCAGTCGGCGCTCTACGCGGAGATGCTGAACGTGACCGACGAGGAGGCCGACGCCGCGTACGACTGGCTGATCGAGCGGGGGATGACGTTCCGCTACGGCGAGGACGCCGCGACCGAGCTCACCCGTGAGCAGGTGCAGTGGCAGCTGAAGATGTACATCGCCGCGCTCCGCATCGCGGACGACTTCGGGCTCGACGCGGTCGGCATCCAGTACCAGCAGGGGTTGAAGGACCTCGTTCCGGCCTCGGACCTGGCGGAGGGGATCCTCAACTCCACCGAGCGCCCGCCGGTGACCTCGCGCGACGGCTCCCGCGTGCTGCACGAGGGGCGCGCGTTCCCGCACTTCAACGAGGCCGACGAGGGCGTCGCCGTCGATGCGCTCGTGACCGACCGCGTCTGGCGCGCGATGGGGCTCGTTCCCGACAACACTCTCCACGACGTCCGCTGGGGCGAGGACCACGACGGGCAGTTCGTGTGGGTGTACGAGATCTCCGGCTCGGTGCCGGCCTCCCACCTCGGCGGCTGGCAGAACGCGGAGGGCTGGCGCCAGGGGCACGTGTTCTTCCCTGCGGGCGGCGCCACGATCAACGGCGTCTCGAAGCCCGGCGAGGTCGTGCTCTCGCGGGTTTTCATCGCCGAGGGGGTCCTGCAGGCGGACATCTTCCGGGCGTCGGTCGTCGAGCTGCCGGCGGAGGAGACGCAGCGCCGGAAGGACGCCACGAACCCGGAGTGGCCGATCGCCCACGTGGTGCTGCACGGCATCTCGCGCGATCAGTTCATGGCACGGCACAAGGCGAACCACGCGCAGCTCGTCTACGCCCCCGACGCCGAGACCGCGGACAAGGCGCTGATCGCGAAGGCCGCGATGTTCGACGGCATGGGCATCAAGGTCAACCTCGTCGGCGACGTGTCGATCTGAGGCCGCGGCTCGTCACTGCGAGCGCCAGAACCGCGTCGCGAGGTTCGTGAGCTCCCTGTCGAGATCGTCGACCTTCGTCTCGATGCGTCCGAGCCGGGCGTCGAGGCCGTCGATCCGTGCGGAGAGGGTGTCGTCGATGCGATCGATCCGTGCGGAGAGCGTGCCGTCGATGCGGTCCACCTCCGCACGGATCACGCGGCTGAGCTGCGACGTCATGAGTGTCATGCCGCCGAGCATCACGGCGGCGAAGACGCCGATCAGTGTCCATACCTGCGGGTCGTCCACGGTCATGCGTCCAGCCTGAGTCCGGGGTCTCAGGCTGTCACGGTATTCCGCAGGGGCAGGGCCGCGAACACGGGACCTGTGGACGGGAGAAGCGGTACCGGGGTCGGTGCAGGAGCAGCCCTCAGGGGGAGGGGCGGAGGTCGCTCGGCGGGCCGCTCAGCGCGCGCAGGGCGTAGAGGATCGTCGCGAGGTCGACGAGCTCCTGCACCAGTGCGCCGACGACCGCGGGGATGACGCCGGTCATTGCCACGACCATCAGTCCCACGCTCAGACCGATCCCGATCCAGATCGCGGTGAGGGCCACGCGGAGGGTGTGCCGTCCGATCGCGACGGCGTCGACGACCTTGGCGAGCGAATCCACGAGGATGACGACGTCGGCGGCGTCCCCGGCGGCCGTCGCCCCCTTCGCGCCCATCGCGATGCCGATGTCGGCCGCCGCCAGCACCGGCGCGTCGTTGACACCGTCGCCGACCATCAGCACGGGCCGTGGCTGCATCTCGGCGGCCAGACGCACCTTCTCGGGAGGCAGCAGCTCGGCGTGGATCTCGTCGATCCCGACCTGCCGTCCGATCGACTCCGCCGTGGTGGCCACATCCCCGGTCAACATCGCGAGCCTGTCGACCTCGTGCGTCCGCATCCAGGAGACCACGGCGGGCGCCTCCGGGCGGGCGGCGTCGGCGAGCACGAGGGCCCCTGCGAACCGACCGTCCACGGCGACGTACGCGGCGGCCTGTCCCGGTGCGAGCTCCACCCGCACGGTGTCGGGGGCGAGGGAGGCCACGTAGGCCGGCTTGCCGACGACGACCGAACGGCCGCCGATCGTCGCGGACACCCCGTTCGTCGCGGTCTCGCTCGCCTCCGTCGCCGCGTGCAGGGCCAGGCCCCGTGCGGCGGCGGCGCGACGGATGCCGTCGGCGAGCACGTGCGACGAGTACTGCTCGGCGGAGGCGGCGAGTCGCAGGATCTCATCCGCATCGAAACCGCGGGACGGTCGCACGTCGACCAGCTCCGGCCTCCCCTGGGTGAGCGTCCCTGTCTTGTCGAACGCGGCCGAGCGCACCCGGGCGATCTGCTCGATGACCGCGCCGCTCTTCATGATGACGCCCGACTTCGCCGCCCGGGAGAGCCCGCCGAGGAAGGCCACCGGGGCGGCGATCAGCAGCGGGCAGGGCGTCGCCAGCACGAGCACCTCGGCGAACCGAGTCGCGTCGCCGGAGAGTGCCCACGCCGTCCCCGCGAGCACGAGCGCGACGGCGGTGAACGGAATCGCGAACCGGTCGGCGAGACGCACGATGGGAGCGTGGGAGGACTCGGCCTCGGCGACCAGGGCGACGATCTGCTGATACTGACTGTCGGCGCCGGTGCGGAGGGCGCGGAGGCGGATGGCCCGGCTGCCGTTGATCGCGCCCGACAGCACCTCGTCGCCCGCACCGCGCGTCACGGGCAGACTTTCGCCCGTGAGCGACGATTCGTCGAACGACGCGCGGTCCGTGAGCAGTTCACCGTCCACGGGGATGATCTCCGCCGGGCGCACGAGAAGCACGTCGCCCACGGCCACATCGTCGACCGGCACCTCCCTCGCCGCGTCCGAGTCCGCGTCCTCGGGATGCGTCAGCACATGGGCGCTGCGGGGCGAGCGATCCAGCAGTGCGGAGAGGTCGCGCTTCGCCCGGCGGCCCGCGAAGTCCTCCAGCGCCTCGCCGCCGGAGAGCATCAGGACGATGATGAGCGCCGCGATGTATTCGCCCACCGCGAGCGTCGCGACCATGGCGACGACGGCGAGGATGTCGAGTCCGACGTGGCCGCGGAGCACGTCGCGCACCATCCCGACGAGCGTCCAGACCACCACCGCAGCCACGAAGATCGTCGCGATCCACCGGCCGATGGTCTCCTCCCCGGCGGCGTGCAGCCCTCCGACCACGGCGAAGACGATGACCGTCAGGGTGATGACGGGGTACCGCCAGAGGAGTCGGAGGGCGCGCATGCGTCCAGCATCGTCGGAATCGGTGCGCACCGCCAGCATCCCCTTCCGACACCTGTGCTTAAGCGATATAGTCGGCCGCGAGTCGCGACGTCGCGGCCCGATCTCGACAACGACGCCGAAGGAGAAGACACCGTCATGAGTTCCTCACCCGCACGATCGTCCCGCCTGAGAAGAGGCGTTGCGGCAGCAGTGGCGATCGCTGCCGCCGGAGCCGCCGCCCTCGCCGCCTCGACGGCGGCCGTCGCCGATGCGGATGCCGCCGACCCGCAGCTCGCCGTCTACGTCGAGGTCAACTCGAACGATTTAGCGAATGTCGCGGACTACACGCTCGCCGAGTCGGGCCGCCCCGCCGTCGATCTGGCCATGATCTTCGCCGCGAACATCAACTATGACGGGGAGCGGGCGGTCCTCCACCTCAACGAGCGGGTCACCGAGACGCTGCAGGACGCGCAGAACCAGATCCGCCCGCTGCAGGCCCAGGGCACCAAGGTCCTCCTGTCGGTGCTCGGAAACCACCAGGGTGCCGGCTTCGCGAACTTCACCTCGTACGCGGAAGCCGACGCCTTCGCCGCGCAGCTCGCCGACACCGTCACCACCTACGGCCTGGACGGCGTCGATTTCGACGACGAGTGGAGCAACTACGGGGCGAACGGCACGCCGCAGCCGAACCCGCAGTCCTTCGGCTGGCTCGCCTCCGCGCTGCGCGATCGCCTGGGACCGGACAAGCTCATCACGTTGTATGCGATCGGCCCGTCCTACACGACCACGGACTTCGGCCTCTTCGACGCCGGCAGCGTGCTCGATCACGCGTGGAACCCGTACTACCCGACCTACGACGCTCCCACCGTGCCGGGCCTGGACGACCGCGGCCGGCTCGGCGCCGCGGCGATCGACCTCGCGAACACCAGCGCCACGACGGCCGCCGACTTCGCCCAGCGCACGGTGGCGGACGGGTACGGCGTCTACGTCGCGTACAACCTCACCGCGACGGATCAGTCGGCCTACCTCTCCGGCATCACCCAGGCGCTGAAGGGGGAGGCGACTCTGTACCGCGCAGCGTCGCGGTGAGTCAGCCCAGGTCGAAGAGCTCGACCTGACGAAGCGTGACCTCGACCGTCGCCCGCACGCGGATGGCCGGGGTCACGACCGGCATCTCCAGAGTGAACGGCGTCGTCCGGTCGGGAGCCAGGTCTTCGCGGTGTCTGGTGGCGAGGGGATGCCAGGCTCCATCGGCACCCTCCCTCTCCCAGCGCAGCGCATCGGCCGCCGTGGGCCCGAGGCTCGTGACGGTGATGTCGGTGAGGCCGCGGGGTGAGGGGAATCGCCAGCCCACCCACGAGCCTTCCGGCAGCCGGACGCCCGCGTCGCCCTGCGGATCGCCGTCGTCGAACAGCCGTGGCGCATCGAGGACATCCGCGGAGGCGACGATCTCTCCCGCGTCGGCGGTGAGGTGGCACCGCCACGGCTCGGCGTCGAGTGCGTCCTCACCGCTCTCGAGCGCCCGCGCCGGGTCCGTGCCGAACACCAGGTCGAGCACCGCGTCCCCCCGAAGCGCGTCGATCGGCAGATCGGCGGTGGGGAGAGGGCGTCCGTCCAGCCGGGCGTCCTCCAATACGTGCGCGGCGGGGGAGCTCCGTCGCGAGCGGATGCGCAGCGACGAGCCGTCTCCGCGTGCGACCCGGATGTCGTCGGACAGCGGGGACCCGATCCGCAGAGTCCCCGCCGCGAGTTCCAGGGGATAGAGGCCGAGCGCGGCCCAGAGCCACCAGGCGCTCATCTCTCCGTTGTCCTCGTCGCCGGGGAACCCCTGGCCGATGTGGGCACCGGCGAAGAGGCGGCGCGCGAGGCCGTGCACGAGGCCCGCGCTGTGCCACGGCCGGTCCGTGAAGGCGTACATGAAGGGGATGTGGTGCGCCGGCTGATTCGACAGCGCGCACATGCCCGACCGCTGGGCGCGGGCTTCGCGCTGCTCGTGGATGACGGTGCCGTACGCACCGCCGAAGCGCTCGTCGGCGGTCTCGGGCTCGGCGAAGAGGGCGTCGAGGTGCCGACCGAGTCCCGCAGGGCCGCCGTGGAGCGCCGCGAGGCCCGGCCCGTCGTGCACCGTGCCCACGGACATCCCCCACGCGTTCGTCTCGACGTTGTCGCCGCCCCAGACGCGAGGATCGAAATCCGGTGCGAAGGACCCGTCCGCCGTGCGACCGCGGAAGAATCCGGAGGCAGGATCGAACAGGGCGCGCGCCGCGCGGGAGCGGTTCGCGAAGTACCGCGCAAAGGCCCGGTAGCGCGCGGCGCCGTCCGCCGCCGTCGACGCCGCGAGCTGGGCGGCGAACCGGCCGAGGGCGGCATCGCTCACGGCGTTCTCGATGCTCCAGCTCATCCCCTCCGGCACGTCGGACGGGATGAAGCCGAGGAAGCGACCACGGCCGATGCCCTTGCGACCCCGTCGCGGATCCGGGCCCGGCTCGCACGCGTCGCGCCACCCGCTCTCGAACGCCGTCTCGCGGTCGAAGGGCACCTCCCAACGCGCGGCGTCGGCGAAGATCTGGTCGCTGGAGGTCCCGACCATGCTGTCCACATACCCGGGGGCGCTCCACCGCGCCATCCAGCCGCCGCGGCGATACTGCATGAGCTGTCCGTCCAGCAGGCGTCCGGCCAGCGCGGGGTCGAGGAGCGCGAGCGCGGGCCACTCGGTGCGGTACGTGTCCCAATAGCCGTTGTTGACGACGAGCTCGCCCTCCGCGACCGGCGCCCCCGTGGCCGACTCGCCGAAGGCGGTCCGCGGGGCGAACACGTCGGCGAAACGCCACGCCGGTGCCTCCGCGGTGCCCGTGTTCTCCGCCGCCGTATTCGGATACAGATGCATACGGTGGAGCGCGGCGGCGATCCGGGCGCGCTGCTCCTCGTCGGCCAGGCCGCGGAACGGGCGCTCGGCCTCGGGGAGCGGGGGGATCGTCACGCGCCCGAGCAGGCGGTTCCACGCGGCGGCCGCGCGGGCGCGGAGCTCGTCGAACGGGACGGCGGGAGGTGCCTCGAGGGCGAGGCTGTGCCGGGCCTGCGCGACGGAGAGGAACGAGACCCCGACCCGCACCTCGACGGCGCCCACGGCGCGAACGAAGCCGGCGACCCGGGGACGCGCGTCGTCCTCCAGCGCGCGATGCGCGACGTCCGACGCGCTATGCACGGTCCCGGCGAAGTAGCAGCGTGGCGCGTTCCCCCAGTCCTCGGTGCCCTCGGGGATCCACCCCTCGAAGCCGGTGTCGGTGAAGGTGAGCAGCCCCTCGTTCGTGAGCTGATCGATCACGAAACCCACGGCGGCGCGCGAATCATCGCACCGCACGCGGAAGGCCGCGGTGTGCGAGGTCGCGGTCATCTCGACATGCACGCCGTCGCCGAGGTCGGCGGTGTACTCGTGCGGGCGGGCGCGTTCGCTTCCCTCGACGATCCAGCGGCGTCGATCCTCCCTGGCCGACCGTGCTGTGCCGAGGAAGGGCATGAGCTGAAGAACCGCGCGATCGCCGATCCACGGGCTGGGCTGGTGCGAGAACTGCAGGGCTTCGAGACGCCGCCCCTGCGGATCGTCGTGCACGAACGGACGGTAGGGCCAGCGTGCGTCCGCGGCGTCGGTCGCCGGCGTGACGAAGGTGAACCCGTGCGGCATGGCGACCGCCGGGACCGTGTTCCCGCGGGAGAAGCGGGGGCCGGAATGGGAGCCGCGCCGGGTGTCGACCCGCTCGACGGGTGGGAGGTCGCCGGGGGCCGGGCGCTCCTCGACGAGGACCTGCACGAAACCGGTGACCTCCGCGGGCAGCTCCGGCGCTGCCGGGAGAGCGGCGGTGCCGAGGACGAGCTCGACCGTGCCGGCACCGGGGCCGAGCGGCGCGAGCGCCACGCTGTCGGCGTTCCACTGCTCCGGCATGCTCCACCGGGCGGCGAACTGCCCCTCGGCCGTGAGCGGGAAGTCGTACCGGTCGCGGACGGCGGCGCTGTCGCTCAGCCGGCTGCCGTCGGCGGTCCGCACGTCGACGGTGACCGCGAGCGCGGCCCAGGGGGCGAGGGTCGCGGCGGGGCCGTCGGCGTAGAACGCCCAGTGCAGCACGGTGTCCGGGGTGAGGGCGATGCCGTCGAGGCCGGGGACGTCGATCCGCTGCGCCCCGCGGGAGGGGTCGAACGTGTAGGCGAAAACGGGGCCGGGGAGAACCCCGGCGCGAGGGCGCGACGACGGGGGATCCGCGGGACCGGAGGCCGGGCGGAGCAGCGGCGCGCTCACCCCTTCAGCGCACCCTCCTGCACGCCCTTGAAGAAGAAGCGCTGCGTGAACGAGAACATGATGACGATCGGCACGAGCGCGATCATGGTGCCGGCGGCGATGAGTCGCGGATCGACCGAGAAGCTGCTGTTGAGGTAGGCCATGCCGACGGTCAGGGTGTACTTGGCCGGGTCGGAGAGCACGATGAGCGGCCAGAGGTAGTCGTCCCACGCGCCGATGAAGGCGAAGATCGCCACGACCGAGACCATGCCGCGGATGTTCGGCCACACGATGTGCCGGATGCGCTGCCACGTGGTCGCACCGTCGACGGTGGCCGCGTCGAGCACGTCCTTCGGGATCATCCGGCACGCGGTGGCGACGAGCAGCACGTTCATGGCGCTGATCGCTCCGGGCAGGAACACGCCCCACAGGGTGTCGGCGAGCCCGAGAGCGCGGATGGTGAGGAAGTTGCTCGTCACCGTGACCTCGCCCGGGAACAGCAGCGTGGACAGCAGGATGCCCATGACGACCCACTTGCCGCGGAAGCGCATGCAGCCCAGGGCGTAGCCGGCGAACGTGGCCAGGATCACGTTGCTGAGCACGGTGCCGAGCGATACGAGCAGCGAGTGCCAGGCGTAGAGGTAGACGGGGACGATGTCGGCGACCCTCGTGTAGTTCTGCAGCGTCGGATCGCGGGGGATGAGCTCGGGTGGGAAGGAGTAGATGTTCTCCTGGGGGCCCTTGAACGACGTGGAGAGCTGCCAGACGAAGGGGCCGATGACGAGGAAGAGGACGAACAGCAGCAGCGCATATCGGCCGATGAGTCCGCCGAGCGTGGGCTTGCTGAAGTCGCCGGAGCCGCGGCGGCGGAAGATGCGCTCGCGACCGGGCCGCGGGGCCTCCTCCGCAGGCGGGGTGCTCTCCACCGGGGGCGTCGTCAGAGTCGTCATGCGGAGACCTTCGCCTTCTTCTCGCGGTTCATGAACGCGATCGCCGCGAGCGGCACGAGCGTGAGGAGGAACAGCGCCACGCTGATCGCGGACGCGTAGCCGATGTTGCCGTTCAGGCCCGACCCCACCTGGCGGATGAGCATCACGAGCGACATGTCGTAGCCGCCGGGGCCGCCCGTGCTCTTGGAGAGCACGTCGAGCTCGGCGAACACCCGCATGGCGGACACCGCGATGAGCACGGCGATGAGGAGCATCGCCCCGCGCACCGACGGGATCGTGACGGAGAGGAAGCGGCGGAACGAGCTCGCACCGTCGAGCATCGCGGCCTCGTGCAGCTCCTTGCCCACGTTCCCCAGGGCGGCGAGGTACACCACCATGTAGTAGCCCAGGCCCTTCCACACGGTCAGCAGGATCGCGCAGCCGAGCAGCAGCCAGCGGTCGACGAGGAAGGCCATCGGCTGGTCGATGAGGCCGAGGAACTCCAGGGTCTGGTTGATGATGCCCCGGCTGTCGAACAGCCAGGTCCAGATGAGCGCGACCACGACGACCGACGCGATCACGGGGAAGTAGAACGTGGTGCGGAAGAACGAGATGCCGGGGAGCTTCTTCTGCACGAGGAGGGCGAGGAGCAGCGGGAGGACCGTGAGCAGCGGCACGCACACGACCACGTAGATGAGGCAGGTGGTCAGCGCGTTCCAGAACATCTCGTCGCCGAACATGCGCTCGTAGTTGGCGCCGCCGACGAACTCGGGGGTCCGCAGGGGGCGAGCATCCGTGAAGCTGAGGACGACGGTGTTGAGGAACGGCCAGAGCGCGAACACCAGCACCCAGATCACGGCGGGGGCGAGGAGCAGCCACGGGGTGAACCACTTGTGGGATCTCATCGTCGACCTCCGCTGCCGGGTGCCGGTGTCCGCGCGCATGGTCACTGGTCCACGCGGTTCGCGTTGGCGTACTCGACGATCTTGTCGAGCTGCGTCTTGGCGTCGGCCTCGCCGTTCACGGCCAGGGCGATCTGCTGGGTCATGTAGGTGGCCATGTCCGAGGTCCACTGGAACGGCAGGGCCTTGGCGTCCTTCATCGCGCCGAACACGGTGTCGATCGCCGCGAGCTGCTTCTCGTCGGTGACCGAGGAGGCGATGTTCTCGACGACCTGGTCGCCGCCGTCGGCCGTGCCGGGGGCGGTGCCGACCGCGAGGGAGGAGAATGCGACCTGGTTCTCCTCGTTCGTGGCGAACTCGGCGAACGCGAGAGCCGCTTCCTTGTTGTCGGAGTCGGCGGAGACGTTGAGGCCCTGCACGTAGAGCGGGGCGACGCCGAGGCGCGGGGTGGCGACGGTGTTCTCCAGGAGCGCCGGGGCGTCCTTCTGCAGATCGGTCGTGAACCCGGTGCCGCCGGTGGTGAAGGCGACCTTCTCCTGGATGTAGGCCTCCGCGTTCCCGCCGTAGTCGCCGGTGAGTGCCTCCGCGGGCATCGCGCCCGCGGCGTAGGCGTCCGCGTACTGCTCGATGATCGCGGCCGCCTCGTCGGTGTTGAAGTCGAACTCGCCCTCGTCGTTGATGACCTCCATGCCGGCGGCGGTGAAGGTATCCAGCGCAGGGATCGAGGAGAGGAGCTGGACCTTGCCGCCGGACTCCGTGGCGACGTCCTTCGCGAGCGTGAGCAGCTCGTCGACCGTCGTCGGCAGGTTCTCCTCGGTGACGCCGTACGGGGCGAGCTGGGCGAGGTTCCACCAGGACGCGTCGCTGGAGAGGTACCACGGCAGGCCGTACGTGCCCTCGACGCCGGGGTACTGGCTGTAGGCGTCCCAGGCGCCGGCGTTGTACGTCGACTTCAGGTCGGGATCCGCGGTGTCCAGGTCGACGAGCTTCCCGGCGGCGACGAGCGGGTAGGCGATGTCCGGCGGCAGGTTCAGCACGTCGGGGAGGGTGTCGGCGTTCGCCTGGCTCAGGATCTTCTCCTGGTAGCCGTCGCCGGGCTGGTCGAGCCACTCGACGGTCACGTCCGGATGCTCCTCCTCGAAGGCCGCGATGAGGTCTTCGAAGTAGGGGGTGAACTTCTCGTTCTTCAGCGACCAGGTCTGGAACTGGATGGTTCCGCTGAGCTCGCCGGAGGTGTCGATGGGGCCGGCGCCGTCCGAGGCGGCACCGCCTCCGGTGCAGCTCACGAGCGCCAGGGCGCCGATCGTGAAGGTTGCCAGAGCGACAATGCGTGCGGGAACTTTCATCGTGCTTCTTCCTCGAGGCGGGCGATTCGGCGTGGTCCGACGAAGGGACTACAGCGCTTTAGCAGATGAAACCATCGGATCCGGTCGGTGTCAAGGTGGGCGCTATCGACGCTGTTGCTCAAGCGTTATAGTGGTGCGACATGTCCTCGTGGGAGGGCACTGTCCGAAAGGTGCACACATGACGCAGCGCGGCGCTCTCGACGCTCCTCTCCGTTTCGGGGCGAACTACACGCCGTCGAAGGACTGGATGCACTCCTGGCTCGACTTCACGCCGGACGACGTGCGTCGCGACTTCGCGGCCCTCGCCGCGCTCGGCCTCGACCATGTGCGGGTGTTCCCGCTCTGGACCGTCCTGCAGCCCAACCGCACCCTCATCCGCTCGAAGGCGATCGACGACGTGCGCACCATGGTCGACATCGCCGCCGAGTTCGGGATGGACGTGAGCGTCGACGTCATCCAGGGGCACCTGTCGAGCTTCGACTTCGTCCCTTCGTGGCTGTACACCTGGCACGACCGGAACATGTTCACCGATCCGACGGCCCTCGACGGTCAGGTGCAGCTCGTGGAGCAGCTCGCGGGCGCCCTGCGGGACGCACCGAACTTCCTCGGCCTCACTCTCGGGAACGAGACGAACCAGTTCTCCGCGCACACCCACCCCTCGCCGTGGCCCGTCACGACCGACGAGGCCGGCGGCTGGATCGAGGCGCTGCTCGCCGCGGCGGAACGGGGTGCCCCCGGGCTGCCGCACGTGCACAGCGAATACGACGCGGTCTGGTACATGGACGATCACGGGTTCACGCCGGCGCATGCCTCCCGCCTCGGCGCGATGACGACGGTCCACTCCTGGATCTTCAACGGCACGGCGCAGCGCTACGGAGGTCGCTCGATCGCCGCCGACCGCCACGCGGAGTACCTCATCGAGCTCTCCCGCGCGTTCGCGACCGATCCCGCCCGTCCGATCTGGCTACAGGAGGTCGGCGCCCCCTCGAACTGCCTCGACGAGAGCGAGATGCCCGGCTTCCTCGAGGCCACCGTGCGTTCGGCCCTCCGCACCGAGAACCTCTGGGGCGTGACGTGGTGGTGCTCGCACGACGTGAGTCGGGAGCTCGCCGACTTCCCGGAGCTCGAGTACTCCCTGGGGCTCATCGATCAGGAAGGCGCGGCGAAGCCCCTCGGCCGCCGGTTCGCGGAACTCATCCCCGAGCTGCGCACCCGCACCGCGGCGCCGGCCCGCCCGACGGCGATCGTGGTGGACGTCGACGAGCAGGAGGTGCCGGTGAGCCGGGCGGCCCTGAGCCCGGGCGGTGCGGTCTTCCAGGCCTGGGTCGACACCTGCGCCGCGGGCGAAGACCCCGCCCTGGTGACCTCCCGCACCGCGCAGGACCCCGCGGCGCTGGAGTCGCGCGGCATCCGCCGTCTCATCCACCCCGCCCCGTCCGCGTCCGACGTCACCCGCTACGCCTCCGTCAACACCGTCGTCTGACGCCGAGACCGCGGGTTGTCGTCGAGACCCCGGGGTACGCGCGGCGGTAGCCCGGGGTATGGGCGGGGAGGCGGGGCCTCAGCGGGGCGGTGGCGCGGTGCTCTCGCGGGCGGTGAGCACGGGGGTCGGGCCCTGGACGCTCGGCAGCGTGGTGCCGGCCTCGATCTGCTGCAGCAGGAGCGTGGCCGCCTGCTCGCCGAGCTCGAACGTGTCGCGGGTCATGGCGGTGATCGACGGGTTGATGAGGCCCGCGATGACGGAGTCGTCGAACGACGCGAGTGAGACGTCGCGCGGAACCGCCCGGCCCATCTCCTGCGCCACCCGGAGGCCGGCGACGGCCATCACATCGTTGTCGTAGACGATCGCGGTCGGGCGCTGCCGGCCGGAGAGCTGCGCGCGGGTGACCGCGGAGGCGCGGGCGGGGGAGAAGTCGGTCGTGATGACCTCGCCGGAGACGCCGTCCGCCGCCATCCGCTCGAGCACCTCGGCGCGCAGGCGGGTGTGCTCCAGCTCCGCCGGGCCCGCGACGTAGGCGATACGGGTGTGGCCCAGGGCGGCGAGGTAGGAGAAGAGCGTCTCCGCGACGGCGTCGTCGCCGATCCAGACGCTGGGCACCGCGCCGTCCGGGGACGGCTTCGAGCCGATCATCACAGCGCGGGCGTCCAGGGCCATGATGCGCTCGCCGCGGGGGTCGTCGTCGCGCGGGTCGATGAGGATGATCCCGTCGACCTGATTCGACGACCGCCACTGCCGATGCACCTCCATCTCCTCGTCGATGTCGGCGACGAGGCGGAGCTGCAGCCCGACCTTGCTCTCGGAGAGCCGGGACTCGATGCCGGCGATGAGGTCGGTGAAGAAGGCCTCGGAGCCGAGGGAGCGTGCCGGGCGGGCGAGGGCGAACCCGACCGCGTTGGCCCGGGCGCCGACGAGGGCGCGGGCAGCGGAGCTCGGCTGCCAGTGGTGCTCTTCGATGATGGAGAGGATGCGCTGCCGCGTCTCCTCGCTCACACCGGGACGACCGTTGAGGGCGAACGAGACGGCGCCGGGGGAGACACCGGCCATGCGCGCGATGTCCGCGATCGTCACGCGTTTCCCCGGGGCCATAGGCATCACCCTACTTGATCGGTTTAGCCTCTCGTAAGCACGGGAACGGTACCGTAGACTCCCGTGCTAGATCGTTTTAGTAAACGGCGAGCATCGAACCCCTTCCCTCACCGTCGAGCCCGGAGAACCCCCACATGCATGACGACACCTCGCTCACCGTCGGCCGCGTCAAGCGGGTCCTCGAAGAGCGCATCCGCCCGGCGATCCACTCGGCCGCGGTTCCCCTCGTGGTCGAGGCGCACCAGCTCCCCGGCGAGCCGATAGCCCCCGCGGAGGGCCTGGCGCTCCCGTTCGCCCCGGCCGCGGTCGGCGAGCTGTGGGGTCCGGCCTGGGGCACCACCTGGTTCAAGCTCACCGGTCGGGTGCCCGCGGAATGGGCCGGCCGCCGGGTCGAGGCGCTCATCGACCTGGGCTTCGACGTGAACATGACGGGGTTCCAGTGCGAGGCCCTCGCCTACCGCCCCGACGGCACGCCGATCAAGAGCATCAACCCGCGCAACCAGTGGGTCCCGATCGCCGAGAGCGCCGCGGGTGACGAGGCCGTCGAGCTCTACCTGGAGGGCGCGTCCAACCCCGTCCTCCTCGACTACCACCCCTTCCTGCCGACGCAGGAGGGCGACATCCTCACCTCCTCGAAGGAGCCGCTGTACCGGCTGCGGCGCCTCGACCTCGCAGTGTTCGAGCCCGAGGTGTTCGATCTGTCCCTCGACCTCGAGGTGCTGTTCGAGCTGCAGGCCGAGCTCCCCGCCACGTCGCCGCGCCGCATGCGCATACTGCAGGCGCTGGACGACGCGCTCGACGTGCTCGACCTGCAGCACATCGTGGAGACCGCCGGTGACGCGCGGGCCCGGCTCGCCGACGTCCTCGCCGCTCCGGCCGAAGCGAGTGCGCACCGGATCTCGGCCGTCGGCCACGCGCATATCGACTCCGCCTGGCTGTGGCCGGTGCGCGAGACGATCCGCAAGGTCGCCCGCACGACCTCGTCCATGACCACGCTCATCGAGGAGCAGCCCGACTTCCAGTACGGCATGTCCAGTGCGCAGCAGTACGCCTGGATCAAGGAGCACCGCCCAGAGGTGTGGGAGCGGGTCAAGGCCGCCGTCGCCGCCGGACGTTTCCTGCCCCTCGGCGGCATGTGGGTCGAGTCCGACACCGTCATGCCGACGGGCGAGTCGCTCGTGCGGCAGTTCTCGCACGGGCAGCGGTTCTTCGAGCGCGAGTTCGGCATCCGGTCGAAGGGCGTGTGGCTGCCGGACAGCTTCGGCTATTCGCCGGCCCTCCCGCAGCTCATGCGCCGTGCCGGGTTCGAGTGGTTCTTCACGCAGAAGATCTCCTGGAATCAGCAGAACGTGTTCCCGCACCACTCCTTCCTCTGGGAGGGCATCGACGGCTCGCAGGTGTTCACGCACTTCCCGTCGATGGACACCTACAACTCGCAGCTCAGCGGCATGGAGGTCGCGAAGGCCTCTCGTCAGTTCAAGGAGAACCGCCTCAGCTCGCGGTCGATCGCCCCTGTCGGCTGGGGTGATGGCGGCGGCGGCACGACGCGCGAGATGACGGGCAAGGCCGAGCGGCTGCGCGACCTCGAGGGCAGCGCGCAGGTCGTGTGGGAGCACCCCGACGTGTTCTTCGACGCCGCCAAGGTCGAGCTGCCGAACCCCGCCGTGTGGGTCGGCGAGCTCTACCTCGAACTGCACCGCGGCACGCTCACGAGCCAGCACGCCACGAAGGCTCTGCACCGCTGGGCAGAGCACGCGCTGGTGGAGGCCGAGCTGTGGGCCGCGACCGACGCCGTGCGCACCGGCGCCGCGTACCCGCAGGCCGAGCTCGACCGGCTCTGGCAGGCCGTGCTGCTGCACGAGTTCCACGACATCCTGCCCGGCACGTCGATCGCGTGGGTGCACCGCGAGGCCGTCGCCGTGCTGTCGGACGTGCTGTCGGATGCGCGCGACATCGCCGACGCCGCGCGCCGGTCGCTCGCCGGCGAGGGCGACCGCGAGCTGCGGTTCGAGCCGACCTCGGTCGGTCGGGGGCGCGCGCTCGGCGCCTCGTGGGTCCCTGAGCCCGTCGAAGGGGCGGTCTCGCTCGTCGAGGACGCTTCGGCAGGCTCAGCGGTCCACCCGGGATGGCGCCTGGAGAACGAGCTCGTGTCCGTGCTCGTCTCGGGCGAGGGCGTGATCGTCTCGGCCGTCGACAAGGCCACAGGGCGGGAGACGGTCGCGCCAGGCACGGCCGCCAACCTGTTCCAGCTGCACCAGGACTTCCCGAACATGTGGGACGCGTGGGACATCGACCGGTACTACCGCAACAGCGTCGACGACCTCACCGCGGTCTCGTCGATCGAGGCATCGCTCGTGAACGGTGTCGCGCAGATCGTCGTCGTGCGTCCGTTCTCGGAGTCGACGATCACGCAGACGATCACACTCGCCGCGGGCTCGAGGACCGTGCACCTCCGCAACGAGGTCGACTGGCACGAGACCGAGAAGCTGCTCAAGCTCGCCTTCCCGCTCGACATCCAGGCGTCGCACACCGAAGCCGAGACGCAGTTCGGCTACCAGGCGCGCGTCACCCACACGAACACGAGCTGGGAGGCGGCGAAGTTCGAGACGTCGATGCACCGCTTCGTGCTGGTGCGCGAGCAGGACTTCGGCGCGGCCCTCGTGAACGACTCGATCTACGGGTACGACACGACGCGCGAGGTGGGCGAGGACGGGGTCACCACGACCGTGCGACTCTCCCTGCTGCGGGCGCCGCGGTTCCCCGACCCGGACACGGATCACGGGCTCCACGAGATCGAGGTCGGCTTCGTGATCGGCGCCGACGCCGCGATCGCCACGGTCGAGGGCATCCGCCTCAACAGCGTGCCCACGGTGATCCGCGGCACGCGCGAGGTCGAGCCGCTGGTGGAGGTGTCGGGTGAGGGGATCGTCGTCTCGGCCGTGAAGCTCGCCGACGACGGCTCCGGCGACGTCATCGTGCGGGTGTACGAGGCGCTCGGGCGTCGTGCGGTCGGCGAGCTGTCGGTCGGCTTCGACCACCGCGAGGTGCGCGAGGTGAGCCTGATCGAGGACGAGATCGAGGCCCCCCGTCTCGGGGGCGGGCTCCATCTCCGCCCCTTCGAGGTCCGCACCCTCCGCATCGCCCGCTGAGCCTCCGGCCTCCTCGCGCCCGGCGCTCCGTGCCGGATCAGAAACGCGCCTCCCCGCCCTTCGGGAGGCGCGTTTCTCATCCCGCCGGGCGGGATCGGTGCGCGTCCTCGACGGTGCGCATCGCAGCGACGCCGTCGACCAGCGCAGGCCGCTGATCGGGGGCGTCGCGGAAGAAGGAGACGACGGAGGCCACGGCTGCCGGGTCAGACCCTAGGTGATGCGCATCGAGGATCACGGGGGCGCGTCCGGCGATCGAGATCGCCAGCTTCGGCCCGTGTGGGCCGACAGGCGTGGTGGTGCCGATCTCCTCCCAGGAGGCATCGACCCGGGCAGATCTGCGGACTCCGTGCAGGCCCCTCTCGTCGAGTACGAGACCCAGCGGCTGGCCCTGCGCGAGGACTTCCCGGCCGAGGCCGACGAGCGAGACGACGGCGAGCACGTACGGGCCCCATTCGAGAAGCCGACCGCCCATCGTCGGAAGGTCCAGGGCCTGAACGAGGAAGGCCGCCGCTGCGGGAAGCAAACCCGTCAGGGGAACGAGCCATGAGGAGATGCGGACGCCCGTGGACGGCGTGAATCGCAGCGGGCCGCTTGCCTCGATTCGGATCAGGCGTTCGCGCAAGGACCGCACCCAGAACCAGAGTGCCACCGCGAGCATCCCGGCGTAGAGAGCGAGTGCGATCAGGATGAGGCGGAAGCCTGGACGGGTATCCATGATCGCCAGCAGCAGGGGCAGCAGAGGAAGGATGCCGACGAGCCCGAGCGCCGCAGACGGGAAGCGGCCGTTCGGGTGGACCGATCGTGAGCCGTCGACGATGCGCGGGGACCGCGCGACAGTGTTCATCGGTATCCGCTGTCAGGCGGGCGGGAGGCGGAGGACCTCGGGCGACTCGCCGCCGGTGAGGTCGTCGGCGATGCGGAGGCTGCGGGCCAGCTCGTCGAGCGCGCCGATGAGGGTCCCGAAGCGTTCGCGGTCGCTGCAGACGGCCGTCAGGGTCACCAGGTGCGTGCCGGTGTCCCAGGTGTAGGTCGCGAAGGGCGGGGCCGAGGGGGAGGGCGGCGTCGGGACCACGAGCTTCTCGCCCACGCCGAGCCGGGTCGGGAAGGAGGTCGTGTCGTCGTACTCCATCGGCATCGACGCGCGGGCGATCCGGATGTCGGGCGTGAGCGCCTGCACCGTCGCCATCGCCACGACGAGGTCCGGCTCCGCCTTCCAGGTCCACGCGAGGACCCGGCCGTCGGCCTTCTTCATGAGCATCGGCGCGGCCTGGCTCATCGCCCAGGCTCCGAACCGCGAGCCGGGGCGCTCCGTCGCGCCGACCGCGGCGTTCACCTGGCCGAGCAGCATCCGGATCGCGGCCTTGCGATGCCGGCGCCCCTTCCACCCGAGCGAGTCCGTCACGGGGATCCACAGCTGGGGGTCGGCGTCGGCGTGCAGTCGCATGGCTTCACGGTATCGGCCGAGGCTGAAGGATGCCGGTATGGCTCGGCGTCGCGGACAGGGCCCTCGGGTAGAGTTGCCACCGCCCGACCAGGGCTTCTCCTTGGCCGCCACCCCGTTAGGCATCTCTGTGACCTCCTCCGACGATCCGATCGATGCGTCGCGCGACGCCACCGCCGCACAGCCCCGTCCGCTGAAGATCCTCCTCGGCTGTGACACGTTCGCTCCCGACATCAACGGTGCCGCCCGCTTCGCCGAGCGTCTCGCCGCCGGGCTCGTGCAGCGCGGGCACGAGGTGCACGTCGTCGCCCCCAACCAGGCGTACCGCCGCACCGCGCCCCGCACCGAGGTGATCGAGGGGGAGCCGATGACGCTCCACCGCCTGCCCTCCGTGCGCTGGGCGCCGCACGACTGGCTGCGCTTCGTGTGGCCGTGGCGCTCCAAGCACTACGCACGGAAGGTGCTCGATGCCGTACAGCCCGACGTCGTGCACATCCAGTCCCACATCGTGATCGGGCGTGGACTCGCCCGCATCGCGAAGCAGCGCGGCATCCCGGTCATCGCGACGAACCACGTCATGGCCGAGAACATCCTCGACCACACGACCATGCCGAAGTTCGTCGACGACATGGTGCTCAAGTTCGCCTGGGCCGACGCGAAGCGCACCTTCGACCTGACGCGGGCGATCACCACGCCCACGCGTCGGGCCGCCGACTTCCTGGAGAAGACGGTCGAGGTGCGCGGCGTCATCCCGGTGAGCTGCGGCATCGACCGCTCCCAGTACACCCCGGTCATCGCCCCGCGCGAGGAGAACCGGCTCGTGTTCGTGGGCCGGCTGACGGCGGAGAAGCAGGTCGAGGTCATCCTCAAGGCGATGACGAAGCTCGACCCGGCGCTGAACACGACGTTCGACATCGTCGGCGGCGGAGACCAGCGCAAGCAGCTCGAGAGCCTGACGGCACAGCTCGGCCTGTCCGATCGAGTGACCTTCCACGGCCGGACCACCGACGAGGAGCTGCGGGCGCTGCTGTCCCGCGCGAGCCTCTTCGTCATCGCGTCGATCGCCGAGCTGCAGTCCATCGCGACGATGGAGGCCATGGCATCGGCGCTGCCGATCGTCGCCGCCGACGCCGTCGCCCTGCCCCACCTCGTACACGACGGCGAGAACGGCCACCTCTTCACGCCGGGAGACGTCGACGAGCTCGCCGCGAAGCTCACCGCTGTCCTGACCGCCTCCCCCGGCGAGTACGAGCGGATGCAGAAGGCGTCCCTCGACGGCGTGGCCATCCACGACATCAACCGCACGCTCGACACCTTCGAGGCGCTGTACCGCGACGAGCCGCTGCCCGAGTGACGCGGATGCACGTCGTCTTCTTCGCCGATCAGCACCTCGACTCCCTCGGCGGGGCGCAGGTGTCGATGCGGCTGCAGCGGACGTTCCTGGAGCGCGCCGGCCATACCGTGACGGTCGTCGCGCCCCGTATGCACGCACGGCGTGACGACGCTGCACCGTCCCCCGGGAACGTCGACCTCCCGTCGCTGCCGATCACCCTGGACCGGGAGTACGCGATGACCTGGCCGGGTCGGGCGACCGATCGGGCCCTTGACCGGGCGATGGCGCATCGGCCTCCGGTCGACCTCGTGCACGTGCAGGCCGACTTCTGGGGCGCCTTCATCGGTCACCGGTTCGCCGCCCGCCATGGAATCCCGGTCGTGCACACGATGCACAACCGGGTCGACGTGGGGCTCGCCGCGGTCACGCCGCTGCACCGGCCCGTGCTCGCTGTGCTCAACCTCTGGCGCCGCACCGCCCTCCGAGGCATCGGTGTGCCGGTCGGCGGCAGCGACGGGTGGTCGTACCTCCGCGGGCTCGCGGCGGACGCCGCCGCCGTGACGGCGCCTTCCGGGCATTTCGCGCGGCGACTGGAGCGGAACGGCGTCGCCCGCACCGTCGACGTGGTGTGGAACGGCATCGACGACGACGTCCGCGCGCAGACGCTCGCGGCGGCTCCCGTCGAGCGGATGCCGGGGCGTCCTCGGTTCGTCTGGCTCGGGCGGATGAGTCCGGAGAAGCGCCTGCTCCCGTTCCTCCGCGCCTGGGTGGACGCGGACATCGACGCCGACCTCGAGGTGATCGGCGGCGGCGGAGAGCGGGGGGCGGCCGAACGGATCGTCGCGGGGCGTGCGGGCGTGCGGTTCGCCGGTCGCCTCTCCTATGCGCAGACCCTGGAGCGGATCGCCGCCGCCGATGCGCTCGTGCAGACGTCCATCGGATTCGAGACCCAGGGGATGACGCCGTTCGAGGCGGCCACCCTCGGCACGCCCTCCGTCGTGTGCGACCCCGACATCGCCGCTGAGCTGCAGGGCGGGCTCTGGGCTGTGCCGACGGCGGAGCCGCACGCCCGCGGACGCGCCCTCGAGGCGCAACGGATCGAGGCCCTCGCCGCGACGCTGCGGCAGGCAGCCGCGGACATCGCGCACGGGACCGCGCCGCAGCCGGTACCGGCCGTCGCGGAGGCCTTCCGCCAGTCCTCGCGGACGGCCGCCATGATCGAGGTCTACGAGCGCGTGCTCACCCGAGCCTGAGCGCTCACAGGAAGCCGTAGAAGTTCGACGAGAGCCAGCTCAGCACGACCGTCAGCAGGCCGGCGCCGGAGACACCGATGGCGATCCCCGCGAGCAGCCGCGGTCCCGGCCGCCGTGCCGCGATGAGGCCGAGCACGAGCGCCGCCCCGTAGCCGATGAAGGTGAGGATGCCCGATCCCCCCTCGATCAGTCCGATCATGCTGTAGGTCCGGTCCGACATGTAGACGAACGGCCGCGCGAGGATGAGGAACACGTCGATCGCCAGCGTCACCAGCGCGACGATGAAGGCGGCGCGCCCGAGGGAGTCGCCGGGAGTGCGCGGCACCGGCGGACCGTAGGGCGGGACGCCCTGCGCCGATCCGGGGGCGGATCCCGGCGCGGTCGGGTACGGCTGAGGGGTGGCGGTGGGGAAGGCCTGAGGGGCAGCGGCGGTGGGGAACACGTGCCCGCCACCCGGTGTCGGCGCGTAGGGGGCCCCGGGGGCGGGGGCCTGGGCACCGGGGTACTGCGGCTCGGCCGGAAGCGGAGGAGGGGTCGGGACTGCGGCCGGGTCGCCGGCACCGTCGCGCGAGGGGTGTGCGGGCTGCTGGGGGTCGCTCATGCCCCGAGCGTAGCCCTCCTCGCGGACGGCCGGGAGGTCAGCGGTAGACGTGGCCGGGGTCGGCCTGCGACAGGGCGTCCTGTCCGGTGACGCGGCTCCAGTCCGTGGGGGTGCGACGGTAGCCGTCGCGCCGCAGTTCGACGAACGTGGCGATGACCGCCCAGATGCTGAGGGCGAGGAGGAGGATGAGGAGTAGCATGGCAGAAAAGCTACGCTCGGTGTCATGCTGCCACGAGTGGCGGATCGGGCACTGTTCGTAGGAAAACTGCCATTCCGGGAGATGTGATGAAGACCGTCGCGTGCGTGGTGCAGGACGGCTTCGCGCCGTTCGAGTTCGGGGTCGCCTGCGAGGCGTTCGGTCTCGACCGGTCGTCCGACGGAGTGCCGAACTTCGACTTCCGCATCGTCGCCCCACGGCCCGGGGTCGTGCGCTCCAAGATCGGCTTCTCCATCAACGTGGAGCATGATCTGTCCTTCGCCGCGGAGGCCGACCTCGTCGTGTTCTGCCCGGTGCCCCGGGAGACATGGGGCGACATCGATCCGCTCCTCGTCGAGGTCGCCCGCGAAGCGGTGGCGCGCGGAGCCTGGGTGATGAGCGTGTGCAGCGGCTCGTTCATCCTCGCGGCGGCCGGAGTGCTGGACGGGCGGCGCGCCACGACGCACTGGATGTACGCGCACACGATGGCGGACATGTACCCCGACATCGACATCGATCCTGACGTGCTCTTCGTCCAGGACGGCCGCATCATCACCAGCGCGGGCACTGCCGCGGGCATCGACGCCTGCCTGCACCTGCTGCGACAGGAGCTCGGGGCGGAGATCACCAACCGGATCGCGCGTCGGATGGTCGTGCCGCCGCAGCGCGACGGGGGTCAGGCGCAGTTCATCGATCGGCCCATCCCGGTCGCACCCACGGACTCGCTCGCCGCGGTGGCCGACTGGGCGGTGGAGAACCTCCGTGACGAGTTGACGGTCGACCAGCTCGCGGCGCGGGCGCTCATGTCGCCGCGGACCTTCGCGCGCCGCTTCAAAGCCGAGTACGGGGCGACCCCCGCCGCGTGGCTCGGGCGGCAGCGGATCATCCAGGCCCAGCGTCTCCTCGAGCGCACCGACCTTCCGCTCGAGCACATCGCGACCGACTGCGGCTTCGGTTCCGCGGCCGTCCTGCGGCAGAACTTCGCCCGCGTGCTGGGCGTGACCCCCACCGCCTACCGCGCCCGCTTCTCCTGCGCCACCGCCGTCCCTGCCGCCTGACCGCCTCCCCCTCCCGCTGCGCCCGCGCCGGACCCGTCCCGCGGGCCCGCACCGGCCCCGCCAACGTGCGGGATCGATAGCGCCCGCTAGCGGACCGTGTCCGGGACCTTTTCCGTCCCCACATCCGTCCCCGCGTCCGTCCCCGGTGCCTGCGGGATCAAGAACGCGCGGGCGTGGACCGTGCCCGGGGCCCTTTCCGTCCCGCTACCAGCCGCGTCCGTCCCGCGTCCGTTCTCCGCTGCCGTCCGGGATCAAGGACGCGCGGGCGTGGACCGTCCCCGGGGCCTTTTCCGTCCCGCCACCAGCCGCGTCCGTCCCGCGTCCGTTCTCCG
This sequence comes from Microbacterium sp. Nx66, assembly GCF_904066215.1. Classification (NCBI taxonomy): domain Bacteria; kingdom Bacillati; phylum Actinomycetota; class Actinomycetes; order Micrococcales; family Microbacteriaceae; genus Microbacterium; species Microbacterium sp. Nx66. Next base: position 3,206,206 of record NZ_LR880474.1, on the reverse strand, counting down.
CTGCCGTTCGGGATCAAGAACGCGCGGGCGTGGACCGTCCCCGGGGCCGTTTCCGTCCCGCCACCAGCCGCGTCCGTTCTCCGCTGCCGTTCGGGATCAAGAACGCGCTGGAGTGAGCCGCGTCCGGAGCGGTTTCCGTTCCGCTTCCGCGTCTGTCGAGCGGGATCAAGACTGCGCGCGCGGGGGTGGCATCCGGAGCTCTTTCCGTCCCGCTCCGTTGCGCCCCACTCCGGCCCGAGCCGCCCGGGGCGGGCGTCGTGCACTCCGCAGTGGATCTCGTCGGTGCGGCCGACGGGCTGGCCGCATCGACGCGGGATCAGAATGGCTCCGCGGAATGGCAGATCGGGTGCGTTTTCGAACCTGCGCGAGAAGTGACGGGGCTGGCGGGATCAGAAAGGGGCCGCGGGCGGAGGGTGGAGGTGCGTTTTTGATCCCGGGCGGGGATCGCGGCGCGAGGGTGGGACGGGATCGGGAAGCGAGGAGGGGTCAGTGCCAGTGGGCGGGGGAGGGGAGGGGGACGTCGCGGACGTCGACCCCGGTGGGCGTGACCGTGGCGACCGCGTAGAGGAGGGACTGCGTCGGGTAGCCGTGCGGGCGGTTGTCGCGGATGATGGCGCGGTCGTCTTCCGGGGGCAGGGCGGCGGAGGCTCCGAGGAGCGCGGTCCACTCGGTCGCCCAGTCGGCGCTCGCCGCGGCGGGTCCCAGCGCGCGGAACTCCGGGAGCCAGGCGGCGATGCGCGGGGTCTCCTCGTCGTCGAGGTCGTCGTGGGCGATCATGTGCGTCCCGGGCTCGATGGGTGTGTCCCGCAGCTCGGCACCGTCCCAGGAGAGCACCCGGGCGCCGTCCGGCCCGACCTCGAGCAGATTGAAGCCGTGCATCCGCGGCGCGCCCTGCGGGGAGCGGCCGGTGACCGCGGCGAGCGGAAGGGTGCCGCGGGAGACGGCCGCGCCCGCCGAGAGGTCCTGCACGTCGGCGCGGTTGAGGAGCACGGCGAGGCGTCGTTCCACGGGGTTCACGGCGAGCCAGGCCCCACCGGCCCGCCGGTCACGGATGCCGATCACCCCCGGATACTCCTCGGGCCACCACTCGCCCAGGGCGTCCCACTCCCGAGCCGGGTCCTCGTCGCGGACGGCCAGCAGCCGCGCGGATCCCGCGGCCTCGACATCGATCACCACCGTGCACACGCTTCCGAGTCTAGGTCGGTCGAGGCGGGCGGGACCCGCGACGAATCCGTGCGCGATGACCCTAGCGTCCGGACCCTGGGGCAGAATCGAGGCGTGAACATCGTCGTCGGAGTCACGGGCGGCATCGCCGCGTACAAGACGGTGCACCTCGTGCGCCTGCTCACGAAGGCCGGTCATGATGTGACCGTGGTGCCCACCGAGGACGCGCTGCGCTTCGTGGGCCTGCCGACCTGGGAGGCCCTGAGTCGGCACCCGGTGACGACGAGCGTGCATGAGGACGTCGCCCGTGTGCGGCACGTCGCCCTGGGCCAGGGAGCGGACCTCATCGTGATCGCCCCGGCGACGGCGAACTCGCTCGCGAAGATGGCCGCGGGGCTGGCCGACGACCTCCTCGGCACGACGCTGCTCGCGACCGAGGCGCCCGTGCTCGTCGCGCCCGCGATGCACGCGGAGATGTGGCGGAACGCGGCCACGCAGGCGAACATGGCGACGCTCCGGGAACGCGGCGTGCACGTGGTCGGACCGGCCGACGGCGAGCTGGCCGGCGGTGACAGCGGACCCGGTCGCATGGTCGAGCCGGAGGAGATCCTGGCGGCGGCCCAGGCGCTGCTGACACCGGGCGACCTGGCAGGCGTGCGGGTCGTCGTCTCGGCAGGCGGGACGCGGGAGCCCATCGATCCGGTGCGCTTCCTCGGCAACCGGAGCAGCGGGCGCCAGGGGGTCGCGCTCGCGGCGGAGGCGGCGGCGCGCGGCGCGGAGGTGGCGCTCGTCGCGGCGAACGTCTCCGGGGACGTGCTCGCGGAGGCCCGCCACCCGCACGTCCGGATCGTCCGGGTCGGCACGGCCGCGGAGCTGTCCGCGGCGATGAAGGAGGAGTCCGCGGCGGCCGACGTCGTGCTGATGGCGGCGGCCGTGGCCGACTATCGACCGGTCGAGGTCTCCGCGCGCAAGCTCACCAAGGACCGCGGCGGGGTCGGCACCATCGAGCTCGTCGAGAACGAGGACATCGTCGCCGCGCTCGTCGAGAAGCGAGGCGCGGGACAGCTCATCGTCGCGTTCGCGGCGGAGACGCCCGAGGATGAGGCGGAGATGCTCGCCCGCGCCCGCGGCAAGCAGGAGCGCAAGGGGGTCGACCTGCTGGTGGTGAACGAGGTCGGCTGGGAGCAGGGGTTCGAGCGCGGCGAGAACGCCGTGCACATACTCGGGCCCGGCGGGGTCGTGGCGCGGACCGCGGCGGGGAGCAAGCGCGAGGTGGCGGCGGCCGTCTGGGACGAGGTCGCCCGCGAGAGGTGAGGGGCGGTGGAGTCGCGCACCGCCGAATGCTAAACTTGAGTCAACCAAACTCAACTTTCAGAAGGAGCATCTCCAGGAGGAGCGCATGACCACCCCGCAGACCGGATCCCCGAACCAGGAACAGCAGTCCGCCCTCGAGCAGTTCGGCATCAACCTGACCGACCGCGCCCGCGAGGGCAAGCTCGACCCCGTCATCGGACGGGACAGTGAGATCCGGCGTGTCAGCCAGGTGCTCACTCGTCGCACCAAGAACAACCCGGTGCTGATCGGCGAGCCCGGCGTCGGCAAGACGGCGGTGGTCGAAGGGCTCGCGCAGCGCATCGTCGCGGGCGACGTCGCGGAGTCCCTCAAGGACAAGGAGCTCGTCTCGCTCGACATCTCCGCTCTCGTCGCGGGCGCCATGTACCGCGGCCAGTTCGAGGAGCGCCTGAAGCAGGTCCTCAAGGAGATCACCGAGTCGGACGGCCAGGTCATCACGTTCATCGACGAGCTGCACGTGCTCATGGGTGCGGGCGGCGGCGAGGGCTCGGTCGCGGCGTCGAACATGCTCAAGCCGATGCTGGCCCGCGGCGAGCTGCGGCTCATCGGCGCCACCACGCTCAACGAGTACCGCGAGTTCATCGAGAAGGACGCCGCCCTCGAGCGCCGCTTCCAGCAGGTGTACGTCGGCGAACCGACCGTCGAGGACACGATCGCGATCCTCCGCGGGCTTAAGGGCCGCTACGAGGCGCACCACGGGGTGACCATCTCCGACAGCGCCCTCGTGGCCGCGGCGTCGCTGTCCAACCGCTACCTGCCCGCGCGGCAGCTGCCGGACAAGGCCATCGACCTGATCGACGAGTCGATGTCGCGACTGAAGATGGAGATCGACTCCTCTCCGGTCGAGATCGACCAACTCAAGCGCCAGGTCGACCGGCTGAAGCTGGAGGAGCTCGCGCTCAAGCGGGAGAAGGACGCCGCGTCCAAGGAGCGCCTCGGCACCCTGCGCGAGAACCTCGTCGAACTCGAGAAGGAGCTCGCCGGACTCGAAGCCCGGTGGGCGCGGGAACGGCAGGGTCTCAACCGCGTCGGTGAGCTGAAGAAGCAGCTCGACGACGCGATCACCCAGCGCGACCTCGCCATGCGCAACGCCGACTACACGAAGGCGTCGAAGCTGGAGTACGAGACGATCAAGCGCCTGGAGCGTGACATCGCGGAGGCGGAGCAGGCCGAGGCCACCGCCTCGAGCGAGCCGCGTATGGTGAATGAGCAGGTCACCGAGGAGGACATCGCGGCCGTGATCGCGGCCTGGACGGGCATCCCGGTCGGGCGGCTGCTGCAGGGGGAGAGCGAGAAGCTGCTGCACCTGGAGAACGAGCTCGGCAAGCGCCTCATCGGCCAGAAGGATGCCGTCAAGGCGGTGTCCGACGCCGTGCGCCGCTCGCGCGCGGGCATCAGCGATCCCGGTCGTCCCACGGGCTCGTTCCTCTTCCTCGGACCGACCGGTGTCGGCAAGACCGAGCTGGCCAAGGCGCTCGCGCAGTTCCTCTTCGACGACGAGCACGCCATGGTGCGCATCGACATGTCGGAGTACGGCGAGAAGCACTCGGTCTCCCGGCTCGTCGGCGCCCCTCCCGGGTATGTCGGCTACGAGCAGGGCGGTCAGCTCACCGAGGCCGTGCGGCGTCGTCCCTACAGCGTGATCCTGCTCGACGAGGTCGAGAAGGCGCACCCCGAGGTGTTCGACGTGCTGCTGCAGGTGCTCGACGACGGGCGGCTGACCGACGGGCAGGGGCGCACGGTCGACTTCTCGAACGTGATCCTCATCCTGACCTCCAACCTGGGCTCGCCGATCCTCATCGACCCCGTGCTCTCCGTGGAGGAGAAGCGGGAGCAGGTGATGGCGCTCGTGCGCCAGGCGTTCCGGCCCGAGTTCCTGAACCGTCTCGATGACATCGTGATGTTCCAGGCGCTCACCGAGGACGACCTCGCGCAGATCGTGGAGCTGTCGGTCGACCAGCTGCACGACCGGCTGCGCGACCGTCGCCTCACGCTGGCGGTCACTCCTGGGGCGCGGTCGTGGCTGGCCGAGCGCGGTTACGACCCGGTGTTCGGCGCCCGCCCGCTGCGTCGCCTCATCCAGACCGAGGTGCAGAACAAGCTCGCGACCGCCCTCCTCTCGGGTGGCGTGCACGACGGTGACACCGTCCGGGTGGACGTGGCGGCCGACGGCACGGGCCTCGTGCTCACGGCCACGACCCCCGAGCCGGAGGTCGAGGACGACGACGTGATCGAGGCGGAGCTGCTCGACGACTGATCAGGATCGGCACACAGCGAGAAGGCCCGGTATGCGCGACGCATACCGGGCCTTTCGTGTGTCGATGCTCAGGCGCTGAGAACGACCGTCTCCGCGATCGGACGACGCACGCGCGGGGCGACCTCGCGCTCCTGCAGCACCTCCGGCAGGGCCTCGATGTCGCCGAACTCGCCGACGGCGATGACGGTGGCGGGGGTGAAGCGCGCCTCCAGGTCGGCGAACTCGCGGACGACCTCGGGGTCGAAGCCGCTCATCTGGTGCACGACGAGGCCGTCGTGGTGGGCCTGCACGGAGAAGTGCGCCACGGCCTGGCCGAGGTCGTAGAACGCGTGGCTGATCGGCGTGCCGTCGGCGGTCGCGGTCTCGGCGATCGCGACGACGAGCACGGCCGCGTTGCCGGCCCAGGCCTGGTTGAAGCCCATGAGCGCGTCGACGATCTGGGCGTGCAGGGCGGTGCCGCGGCGGGCGACGATGAAGCGCCACGGCTGGATGTTGTTGGCGGAGGGGCTCCACCGGGCGGCCTCGAGGGCGGTGGCGAGCTTGGCCTCGTCGATCGGATGCTGCGCGTCGTACGCGCGGGGGCTCCAGCGGCCGGCGAGGACGTCGAGGACGGGGTGCTCGGTCGGGGCGGTGCGGTCGATGACGGGAGTGCTCACGGAAGTGCCTTTCGGACGGAGGGGATCGGACACCGTCGTCCGCGTACACGGGGGATGAACCGATGCATGTGCATGCATATTCCCGGAGGTCGGTTCGCGTCAGTCCAGGAGGTTGCGGGAGGCGGCGTCGGCGAGCGCGGCGCGGACGGCGCGGATCGAGGGGGCGTCCGCGGACACCCGCCGAGCGGAGGAGAAGATCTCCCGGCGCGGTTCCTGCGGGAGCGGGGCGAGGTCGACCGTCGGGGTGTCGCCCGCCCACACGAGCTCGGGGAGGAGCCCCACCGCGAGCCCGGCGTGGATGAGCCGGACGTGCGCGGTGAGGTCGGCGAGCTCGAAACGCACGTCCGGCTCGAACCCGGCGGTGCGACAGAGCTGCTCGGCCCACGCGCGGGACGCCGTGCCGGCAGGCTCGAGCACCCACGGCTCCGCGCGGGTGGCCCACAGGGCGGCGACGGGGTCGGCGGCTCCCGCAGCTCCGGGGCGCCGGGCGAGGGCGATGGCGTCGTGGGCGAGCACGACACGGTCGAGGTCGGCGTGGATGGGGCGTGTGCGCCCCGGATACTGCTCCGCGAGGATGAGGTCGTACTCGCGGCTGGAGACGCCCACCAGGCCGGATTCCGGGTCGCGCTCGGTCACCTCGACGCGCAGGGCGGGGTGGCGCTCGCCGAGGGCCGCGAGGGCGCGGGGCAGCAGGGAGTGCGCGGTGGACTGGAACACCGCGAGGCGCACGGTGCCGGTCACCTCGGTGAGCGACTCGGCGACGGCGACCTGGGCGTGCTCGAGCTGATCGAGGATGCCGATGGCCTCGGCGACCAGCACGTTCCCCTGCGGCGTGAACTGCACCCCGCGACCGACCCGACGCAGCAGTGGCACTCCGACATCGCGCTCCAATGCGGCGAGCTGCTGGGACACGGAGGCCTTGCTGTAGGACAGCGCGTCGGCCACCGCGGAGAGCGTGCCGCGGCGCGACAGTTCCACGAGCAGACGCAGGCGGTGGGCGTCCAGCACGACGGCTCCCAATCGTTCGGGATGAGTGAACAGAATCCACTCGAATCGGTTGATAGACGGAGCCTACCGAGCGGCTGGACAATGATCCAGCCGCACACGACACCCGGGTGTGCGAGGCCGAGGAAGGTACCCCCGCCCCATGACCGTCATCGACGACACCACCCCCCGCACCGAAGAGGTCGCCGCGCTCGTGCAGCGCTGGCTCGCCGAGAGCGAGACCCACCCGGTCGAGCCGGCCGCCCAGCGCCTCTCCGAGGTGCTCAAGGACCCGAACGGACTGGACTTCACCGTCGGCTTCGTCGACGGCGTCATGCGTCCGGAGGACCTGCGGGTCGCCGGCCGCAAGCTCGCGGAGCTGTCGGACATCACGCCCACGCTGCTGCCCGGCTACCTCCGGGCCGCCATCAAGGCCGGCGGGTTCTGGGCGCCGAAGCTCCCGAACGTCGTCGTCCCGATCTCGCGGCGCGTGCTGCGGGCCATGGTCGGCCACCTCGTGCTCGACGCGACGCCGTCCAAGCTCGGCCCGGCCATCGCCAAGCTCCGCAAGACCGGCAACCGGCTCAACCTCAACCTTCTCGGCGAGGCCGTGCTCGGCGAGCGCGAGGCCGGCCGCCGACTGCAGGGCACGTACGACTTCCTCGCCCGCCCGGACGTCGACTACGTCTCGATCAAGGTCTCGAGCGTCGTCAGCCAGCTCTCCATGTGGTCGTTCGACGAGGCCGTCGCCGACGTCGTCGAGAAGCTCACCCCGCTGTACCGGCTCGCGGCGAAGGCCGAGGCGAAGGGGGCCCGCACCGGGACGCAGAAGTTCATCAACCTCGACATGGAGGAGTACCGCGACCTCGACCTGACGATCGCGGCCTTCACGAGCATCCTCGACCAGCCGGGCCTGGAGGACCTCGAGGCGGGCATCGTGCTGCAGGCGTACCTCCCGGACGCGCTCGGCGCCATGCAGCGGCTCCAGGAGTGGGCGGCTGCGCGCCGCGCCAAGGGCGGAGCGCCGATCAAGGTGCGCGTCGTCAAGGGCGCGAACCTCGCGATGGAGGAGGTCGACGCGAAGGTGCACGGCTGGCCGCTCGCGACCTACGGCACCAAGCAGGACTCCGACACGAACTACAAGCGCGTGCTCGACTGGGCGATGACGCCCGAGCGGCTCGACGCCGTGCGTATCGGCGTCGCCGGTCACAACCTCTTCGACATCGCGTACACGTGGTTGCTGGCGAAGGCCCGTGGTGTGACCGGCCCTTCGACAGGCTCAGGGACCCAGGGGCAGAAGGGCGCCCTCGTGGAGTACGAGATGCTGCTCGGCATGGCGACCGGGCAGGCCGAGGCCGTCCGCAAGGACGTCGGCCGTCTCCTGCTCTACACGCCGGTCGTGAACCCGGCGGAGTTCGACGTCGCCATCGCCTACCTCGTGCGGCGCCTCGAGGAGAACGCGAGCCCCGAGAACTTCATGTCGGCCGTGTTCGAGCTGGCCTCGAACCCGACCCTGCTCACCCGCGAGCGGGAGCGCTTCGAGCGCTCGCTCGCCGCGCTCGTCGCCGACCCGTCGGTGCCGGGCCCGAACCGCACGCAGGACCGCACGGCTCCGCGCCCCGCCGCCACGACGGACGGCTTCGCGAACGAGCCCGACACCGATCCCGCGCTCGCCGCGAACCGCGCGTGGGGCCGGGAGATCCTGCAGCGCTCGGTCTCCTCGACGCTCGGCCGGGACGCGATCGCCGCGGCCCGCATCGAGACCGACGCCGAGCTGGACGCCGTGTTCGCGGCCGCCACGTCCGCCGCCGAGAAATGGGCAGCGCTTCCCGCCGCCGAGCGCGCCGCCGTCCTGCACCGCGCGGGCGACGAGCTCGCCGCCCGCCGCGGCGAGCTGCTGGAGATCATGGCGCACGAAGCCGGCAAGACCATCGCCGAGGCCGACCCCGAGGTCAGCGAGGCGATCGACTTCGCGCACTACTACGCCGAGCGCGCGAAGGATCTCGAGGCCATCCCCGGCGCCGAGTTCGTGCCGTCGAAGGTGACCGTGGTCACGCCGCCGTGGAACTTCCCCGTGGCGATCCCTGCCGGCGGTGTGCTGGCCGGCCTCGCCTCCGGATCCGGCGTGATCATCAAGCCCGCGAAGCTCACCCAGCGGTGCGGCGCCGTGATGGTCGAGGCGCTGTGGGCCGCGGGCGTCCCGCGCGATCTGCTCGCCCTCGTCGACCTCGCCTCCCGCGACCTCGGCACCCGTCTGGTGGCGAGCCCCCAGGTCGACCGGGTCATCCTCACCGGGGCCTACGAGACTGCACAGCTGTTCCGCTCCTTCCGGGCCGACCTGCCGCTGCTCGCCGAGACCAGCGGCAAGAACGCGATCATCGTGACGCCGTCGGCCGACCTCGACCTCGCCGCCGCCGACGTCGCCCGCAGCGCGTTCGGCCACGCCGGTCAGAAGTGCTCCGCGGCGTCCCTGGCGATCCTCGTCGGGTCGGTGGCGGACTCGAAGCGCTTCGAGCGGCAGCTCGTGGACGCGGTCACCTCGATGCGCGTCGGGCTTCCCGACGACCCCGCCACGCAGATGGGGCCGATCATCGAGCCCGCGAACGGCAAGCTCCTCACCGCGCTCACCACTCTCGACAAGGGCGAGCGCTGGCTGGTGGAGCCCCGGAAGCTCGATGACGAGGGGAAGCAGTGGACACCGGGGGTGAAGACCGGCGTGCGCGAGGGCTCGTACTTCCACCTCACCGAGTTCTTCGGACCCGTGCTCGGCATCATGCACGCGAAGGACCTCGACGAGGCCATCCGGCTGCAGAACGCCGTCGACTACGGCCTCACCGCGGGGCTGCACTCGCTGGACTCCGCCGAGGTCGCGACCTGGCTGGACCGCGTCGAGGCCGGCAACCTGTATGTGAACCGAGGGATCACCGGCGCCATCGTGCAGCGTCAGCCCTTCGGCGGCTGGAAGCGCTCGGCCGTGGGTGCCGGGGCCAAGGCCGGCGGTCCGAACTACCTCTTCGGTCTGGGCGAGTGGCGTGCGGGCGAGCTGCCCGCCGCGGCTCCGGGGGCGGCGGTGACCCCCGCGGTGACGGGGCTGCTGGAGGCCGCCGCACCCGAGCTCGACCCCGCGGGCATCGAGTGGCTGCATCGTGCCGCGGCCGCCGACGAGCGCGCGTGGATCGACGAGTTCGGCGCCGTGAGCGACAAGTCCGGACTCGGCGTCGAGCGCAACGTGTTCCGGTACCGTCCGGTGGCCGTCGACGTGCGCATCGCCGAGGACGCGCCGCTCGCCGAGGGGGTCCGGGTGCTCGCCGCTGCCCTGCGCAGCGGCAGCCCGTTCACCGTGTCGGCCGCGTCGCTGCCGTCCCGGGTGGAGAAGGCGCTCAAGGCGCAGGGCGTGACCGTGAAGACCGAGTCGGACGCCGCGTGGACCAAGCGCTACGCGAAGGGGGCCCGGTCGTGGCAGCGGGTGCGGCTCGTGGGCGGCGACGCCGGCGCGCTGCACACGGCCCTCGACGGCAGCCCCGACGTCGCGGTCTGGTCGCACGCCGTGACCGGAGCGGGCCGGGTGGAGATGCTCCCGTTCCTGCACGAACAGGCCGTGTCGATCACCAACCACCGCTTCGGCAACCCGACCACGCTCTCCGAGGGCATCCTCTGACGCCGAGACCCCGGCTACACGTCGAGACCCCCTGCTGCACGCGCGTGCAGCAGGGGGTCTCGACGCGAAAGCGGGGTCTCGGGAGTCAGCCGCGCAGAGCCTCGGCGAGCTTCACCCGCGAGCCCATCCGGAGCAGGGAGTTCTCGTAGATCTTCGCGCCGACGACGATCGCCGCGACGCAGCTCGCCAGGAGGATCGCGAGGCTCAGCAGCGGCTCCCACCACTGCGCCTCACCGACGAAGAGACGCATCGGCATGCCGACCGGAGCCGAGAACGGCACGTACGACATGATCGTCAGCACCAACGGGTTGTCGTTGAACACGATCACCAGCACGTACGGCGCCATGATGAGCATCGTGATGGGGGTCGTCGTCGAGCCGATGTCCTCCTGGCGGGAGACCATGGAGGCGGCCGCCGCGAACATCGCCGCGAGCAGGATGAACCCGAAGAGGAAGAACACCGCGAACCAGATGATGGGCGCGCCGAGGGTGGTCAGAACCTCGCGTTGACCAGTCACGATGAGGCCGATGGTGGCGACGGCCGCGAGGGCGAGGATCTGCCCCATCGCGAGCACCGTGTTGCCGATGACCTTGCCGGCGAGCAGGGTGCGCGCGGGGATCGCCGACAGCAGCACCTCGACCACCCTGGTCTGCTTCTCCTCGACCACGCTCTGCGCGATGGTGCCGCCGAACGTGGCCGCGGCCATCATGAAGACGAGCCCGAACGCGATCGCGATGAAGTAGCGCAGCAGCGGGTTGGTGGTCACCGGCTCGAGGATGACGACCTCGGGCGAGAGCGACAGCCCGGACACGAGCGACCCGGGGGCATCCTCCAGGGCGACGATCGTGTAGCCCGCGGCGTTGTCGCCCGCGAGCACCGCCGCATCGACGTCGCCCTCGCGGACCAGCTCCTCGGCCTCGGCGCGGGAGGCGACCTCGGTCACCTCGACGTCGGGCAGGGCGGACACGGCGCCCGCGGTCTCCGAGGTCACGGCCACCGGCATGGCGTCGTTGTTCTGGCTCGCGAAGCCGCCGAACAGCACGCCGGCGAGGGCGATGAGCAGCAGGATGCCGGTCGAGATCAGGAACGCCTTGCTGCGGAGCTTGGAGCCGATCTCCCGCTCGGCGACCAGCCAGATCCCGTTCCGTGCGGGGGTCGAGGCGTTCACTGGATGACCTCCTTGAAGATCTGCGCGAGGGAGGGGTGCTTGGGTGCGAAGCTCGCGACGTCGCCGCGCGCGACCGCCGACTGCAGCACACGCTGCGCGGTGTCGGGGCCGTCCGCGTCGAAGAGCGCGTAGCCGCCCTCGAAGTCGACGACCGTGACCCCGGGCTCGGTGCGCAGCCACCCGGCGTCCCCCGCGGAGACCAGCTCGTACCGGTCGCGGGCGTGCTCGGCGCGGAGCCCGTCCCGGGATCCGGCGGCCCGGATCGTGCCGCCGGCGAGGATGACGAGGTCGTCGCAGAGACGCTCGACCACGTCGAGCTGGTGCGAGGAGAAGAGGATCGAGGCGCCGCGGGCCGCGCTGGCCTGCAGGACCCCGGCGACGACGTCAACCGCGAGGGGGTCAAGGCCGGAGAAGGGCTCGTCGAGGATCAGCACCTCGGGGTCGTGCACGAGCGACGCGGCGATCTGCGCGCGCTGCTGGTTGCCGAGCGACAGCGACTCGATCGTGTCGTCGAGGCGCTCGCCGAGCCCGAGCTCCGTGAGCAGCGCGGTCGCCCGCTCCGTCGCCTCCGGCTTGCTGAATCCGTGCAGGCGCGCGAGGTAGACGATCTGCTCCAGGACCTTCATCTTCGGATACAGGCCGCGCTCCTCGGGCATGTAGCCGAAGCGGCGGCGGTCGCTGGTGGTGAGGGGCGCCCCATCGAGGTCGACCCGTCCGCCGTCCGACGACAGCAGGCCGAGGATGATGCGCATGGTCGTGGTCTTGCCGGCGCCGTTGCCGCCGACGAAGCCGGTGAGGCGGCCCGGCGCGACCGTGAACGACACGTCGTCCAGCACCCGGCGGCTGCCGTAGCTCTTGGTGATGCCGGAGAGTTCCAGCAGTCCGGTTGTCATGTCGTGGTGCTCCGTCCGAAGGTGATCCGCATGATCTTCACGCTATTGAGCACGGGCGGGGCGGGGCATCCCCCACAGGGGGGACTGCGACGGATCAGCCGCGGGGCGGACGGCCGGCGTGCAGCACCGTGCGCACGAGCAGGCCGGCGACCAACGCCCAGAACGCCGCGCTCACCCCGAGCACCGCGATGCCGGAGGCGGCGACGAGAAACGTGACGACCGCGGGGAGCCGCTCACCGGGGTCGTCGATCGCCTGCTGGACGGCCGCGCCGAAGGCGCCGAACAGTGCCAGCCCCGCGACCGCCGGGATCACCGCCGTCGGGGCGAGCACGACGAGCGTGGCGAAGGCGGCGGAGAACGCGCCCAGCACGAGGTAGGACGCTCCGGTCGAGACACCGGCGAGCCAGCGCCGGGCGGGGTCGGGGTCGGCGTCGGGGGACGCGGCGAGGGCCGCGCTGATGGCGGCGAGGTTGATCGCATGACCGCCCGCCGGAGCGCCGAGCGCCGTGCCGAGACCGGTCACGAGCATCGCCGGACGCCACGGGACCTCGTAGCCGAAGCTGCGCATGATCGCGATACCCGGCACGTTCTGCGACGCCATGGTCACGATGAACAGCGGCAGCGCGATGCCGACCAGGGCCCCGACCGTGAAGGCCGGCATCGTCAGCTCGAACCGCGGCAGGAGGACGGCCGGGTCGACGGGGGTCCCGGCGGAGACCAGCGACACAGCGACGACCGCGGCCGCGGCGGCGAAGGCCAGCGGCACAGCCCACCGGGGAGCCAGACGGGCGAAGACCAGCCAGGTCAGCACGACCGGGAGCACACCCCACGGGTTCGCGACGATCCCGGTGATCGGCGCGAGGCAGAGCGGCAGCAGCACCCCTGCCAGCATGGCCGGCGCGATCGACGGCGGGATCCGCGCGATCAGGGCGCCAAGCGCGGGCCAGAGCGCCGTGAGGAGGATGAGGGACGCCGTCACGAGGAAGGCTCCGACGGCGGCGGGCCAGCCGCCCTCGACGCTGCCGGTCGCCACGAGCAGGGCAGCACCGGGGGTGGACCACGCGGCCGTGATCGGCATCCGGTAGCGCCAGGCCAGCACGATGCAGGCGAGCCCCATCGCGAGGCTCACGGCGAGGAGTCCGCTGGCCGCCTGCGCCGCCGACGCGCCCACGGCGTCGAGCCCCGTGAGCACCACCGCGAAGGAGCTCGTGAACCCGACCAGCGCCGTGACGATCCCGGCGACGATCGGACGTGAGGCGGGGGCGGCGGGCATGGCTCCGAGAGTATCGCGGGGCGGTCCGCCTCCGGTCAGGCCAGCCCCATCCGATGCGCGAGCACGACGGCCTGCACGCGGTCCCTGGCGCCGAGCTTCTGGAGGATGCGGGAGACATGGGTCTTCACGGTGGCCTCGCCGATGAACAGCGCACGTGCGATCTCGGCGTTGCTGCGGGCGTCGGCGAGCAGGGTCAGCACCTCGGCCTCCCGCTCGGTCAGCGGCTCCGCGAGCACGGCCGTCGCGGGCGCTTTCGCCACCGCGCGGGCGGGAGCGGCGCCGGCTTCCGGGGTCGCTCCGGCGAAGCGGGTGAGGACGCGGCGGGTCACCTCGGGTGCCAGCATACCGTCCCCGGCCGCGAGAGCGCGCACCGCGGAGATGAGATCCTCGGCGCCCGCGTTCTTGAGGAGGAATCCGCTCGCGCCGGCTTCGAGCGCCTGATAGAGATAGTCGTCGCGGTCGAACGTCGTCACGATCGCGATCGCGGCGCCCACCGACGGGTCGGCGACGAGGCGGCGCGTCGCCTCGATCCCGTCCATGTCGGGCATCTGCACGTCCATCGTGATGACGTCAGGGCGCAGCACGGCGGCCTGCGCGACGGCCTCGGCTCCCGTCGAGGCCTCGCCCACGACGGCGATGTCGGGCTGGGTGTCGAGGATCGTGCGGAATCCCGCGCGGAGGAGGGCGTGGTCGTCGACGAGGAGCACCCGGATCGGCGCGGTCATCGTGCGCCCTCCGGCACGGCCGTGCCGAGCGGCACCCGCGCCCGGACCCGCAGACCCCCGGCGACGCGCGGAGTGACCTCGACGGTGCCGCCGGAGGCCGCCGCGCGCTCGCGCATCCCGAGCTGCCCGAGACCGGGTCGCAGCTGGGCGATGGCGCGGCCGGTGTTCACGACCTCGACCTCCACGCCGTCGTCGTCGTAGCGCACGCGCACGTCCGCGGTCGCCCCCGGTCCGGCGTGCCGACGGGCGTTGGTCAGCGATTCCTGTGCGATCCGGTACAGGTTCACGGCGACGAGCGAGGGAACGGGCACCGGATCGCCGATCACGGTGTACGCGGTGGGGAGACCCGCCTCGGTCGATGCCTGCGCGAGCGCCGCGATGTCGTCGAGGGAGACGGTCGACGCCGACTCGGTCGTATCGCCGCCGGGAGTGCGCAGCGTCTCCAGCAGCTGGCGCAGCTCCTGGATCGCGTCCCGCGCGGAGGACTCGATCCCGGAGAGGATGCGCGCCGACTGGGCGGGATCGCTCTCGAGCACGAGGCGCGCGGCGCCCGCCTGCACGCCCATCACCGACACGTGGTGGGCGACGACGTCGTGCAGCTCCCTGGCGATCCGCACCCGATCGAGGGCCACTGCCTGCGCGGCCGTGACCTCGCGCTCGCGCTCCAGTTCGCGGGTGCGCTCTTCCAGCACGGTGCGCTGCTCGGCTGCCGCCCAGGAGCGCTCGCCGAAGTAATAGGCACCGCCGAAGTACAGGGCGTTGAGGAGGATCTGGATGAGCATGAACGCCACGTAGGGCGACATGGCCCCGGCGACGACGTCCGCCTTGTCCGCCTCGCTGATGGCGTCGCGGTACATGGTGATGAGGAGCCACACGAACATGCCGACGATGATGGCGACGCGGACGACGAGGGCCTTCCGGCGATCGTTCATCCAGGCGCCGACCGTGTAGAGCCCGATGAACATCGCGATATTGCCGACGTAGATCTCCGGTACCCGGATCGTCACAGCCGTGAAGTAGGCCAGCGACACCACGACGGCCACGGTGCCGGGCCAGCGCCGGCGGAACCCGAGCGGCGCCGCCACGACGACGGCGTAGACGAGCGCGGTCCACAGCGGAGCCTGCTCGTCGCCGTAGACCTGGGCGATGGAGGAGAGCGCCGCGCTGAGGATCGCACCGACGAAGAGGACGAGCGCGAGGAGGAGGTCGCCGCGCTGGTCGCGCAGGGTCGGCGTCCGGGTGAAGGCCATCCCTCCACCGTAGGGCGGGGGCTGTCGCGCGGCATCCCCCGTGCGACGGACGCGGGCGGTACGTCTGCCAGGATCAGGTGTGACCTCCTCGACGCGCCCGCGCCTGGCACCGCTCTACCTCGCCGGCTTCACCACCGCGTTCGGCGCGCACGGCATCGCCGCGGCCCTCGGCGCCGAGACCGAGGACATCGGCTGGACGCTGCTGGCGTTCGGTTTCACGCTCGCGCTGTACGACCTCGCCGAGGTGTTGCTGAAACCGCTCTTCGGCGCCCTCAGCGACCGGGTCGGCGTGCGGCCGGTGATCGTCGGCGGGCTGCTGGCCTTCGCCGCGTTCTCGATGGTCGGAGCTCTGGCCCCCGGCATGTTCGGTCTCGTGATCGCGCGCTTCGGCCAGGGAGCCGCGGCCTCCGCGTTCTCGCCGGCCTCGTCCGCTGCGGTGGCGCGGTTGACGGACGAGGCGTCGCGTGGCCGGTACTTCGGGCGCTACGGCTCCTGGAAGAGTCTCGGCTACGCCCTCGGCCCGCTGCTCGGCGCGGTGCTCGTGGTGGCCGGAGGGATCCCTGCCCTGTTCTGGGCCCTCGCCGTGCTCGGACTCGCGGCAGCCGGATGGGTGCTCCTCGCCGTCCCCGCCGTGCCGGTGCTGCCCCGGAAGCGGGTGACCCTCGTCGACCTCGGCCGGGAGCTCCTCGCCCCGGGGTTCCTCGTCCCGACCCTCGTGCTGGCGGCCACGACCGGTGCGCTCGCCGTGGCCGTGGGATTCCTCCCGCTGCTCGGGCGACAGGCCGGGCTCGGCACGGTGGGCAGCATGGCGATCGTCGCGGTGCTGGCGATCGTGTCGGGCATCGTGCAGCCGTTCGTCGGCGCGGCGCACGACCGCGGCCGGCTCTCCGTCCGTCTCGGCGCGGTCGGCGGGCTGCTCCTGATCGGCCTCGGCATCGGGCTCACCGCGCTGTGGGTGACGCCGATCGTGCTGTGCGTCACGGGCGTGCTGGTCGGCGCCGGGGTGGGCCTGGCGACGCCGGTGGCGTTCTCGCACTTGGCGGCATCGACGCCCGCGGAACGCATGGGACGCACGATGGGCAGTGCGGAACTGGGCCGGGAGCTGGGCGACGCGGGTGGCCCGTTGGTCGCCGGGGCCGTGGCGACGGCGACGGTGCCGGCGGTCGGAATCGGCGTCATCGCGGTGCTCACGGCGGGAGCCGGCGCCCTGGCGCTCCTCGGTCTCCGACCGCCGCGCGTCGACGCGCGGCCGGACCAGAACCGGGCGAACGGACACGACGGCGAAGGTCGGAACTATGAAGCGACATGAAGAGCGCCGAGTGCAATACGATCCAGTACTCAGTACTACAACTTCATTCTGAAGCACTGTGGAGAGATCGCGTGCAAGTGAATAAAACCGTGCTGTGGGGAGTAGTGGGGGCGGGGGTGGCCATCTTCCTCGTGGTGATATGCGCGGTCTTGGTCATTCCTGCTGTCACGAAGACACCGGGGCCCGGCGATCAGTTCGAGTTCCCGATCAGCTGGCAGCGATCGAAGGACCCAGACGTCCCGGATGCCGCCAACACAACCATCGAGCTCTACGCGGACGGAACTGCCCAACTGTCGGGAATCTCATTGGGGCACATCGAAACGT
This sequence comes from Microbacterium sp. Nx66, assembly GCF_904066215.1. NCBI lineage: Bacteria > Bacillati > Actinomycetota > Actinomycetes > Micrococcales > Microbacteriaceae > Microbacterium > Microbacterium sp. Nx66. The sequence goes on along the minus strand of NZ_LR880474.1, from coordinate 3,189,192 downwards.
CTGCTGACGCCCGGCTTTGTGTCGCTGACGCCAGCGAGGGAGATGCTGGCGATGCGCGTTGGGAGGTGGACGACGACGGTGTACTTCACGTTCGTAGCGTCGACGGAGAAGCGGTCTTCCTGCCTGGGGCAGGACGGTTCTCGGGCTCCGACTGGTCCGAGCTTCGCGAACCGTTCTGTGATGAGACCTTCGTTGGCTTCAGTCCATCGCGGAATTGAAGCGGAGGACGCTGCCACACGGCGTGTGCGGGCTAGCAGTTCTCCGATGGCACCACCTATGAGCTTCGCTTCCGGGACTGCACGTGTCTGCTGAGTCAGTGATCGGACCGATACTGATCGTGATCGGGCTTGCCCTGGTGCTCTTCCGCAGGTCTGTTTCCCAGATCTTCCATCACGGCGTGGAGAGGATGTACGGGGAGCCGTTAGCTGATGACGCGATGCCGCCCGGGAGGACGCCGATGAGGATGCTCATCGTCGGGATACTCTTCATCGGCTTCGGCATCTTCACTCTCGTCGGCGCACTTCTGCGGTAGCGGTGGCACAACGCTGACGTGGTGGTTCTCGAACCTTGGAGGGGACGGTGAACGTGCAGACGGTGGCGAACGCGACGGGTACGACCACCCGCATGCTCCGCCCGCAATATCGATGTGTCGGGTGAATCGATTTGTCAGGTATTCGCCCGAGAGGCGATAGCCCGATAGCCGAGCAGGCGCTCGATCACGCGGGCCACGCCGTCCTCGTCGTTGGTCGCGGTGGTCTCGTCCGCGGCCTCCTGCACGACGGGTTCCGCGTGCGCCATCGCCACGCCGTGACCGGCCCAGCGGAGCATCTCGACATCGTTGAGGGCGTCTCCGAACGCCACGACGTCGGAGCGATCGATGCCGAGGTGGGTGCAGAGGCGCGCGAGTCCCGTGGCCTTCGTGACGCCCTGCGCCATGACCTCGACGAACGGGGCGCCGGACAGCGTGGCCTCGAAGCCGGTGAGCCCGAGGGACCGCAGGGTCTCGAAGAGTGCGGCGGGCGCGAGCTCGGGGTGCCGGATCACGAGTTTGAGCGTCGGCGCGGCCAGCACCTCGTCCAGCGGGACGCCGCCCATCGTCGCGGGGTCGCGCTTGTGGTCGGACAGCTGCGCGATCGTCGCGTAGCCGTGCTGCGCGACGAACGTCTCGCCGCCCTCCCGTACGCTCGCGAAGAGCAGGCCGGGAACGCTGGCGCGCAGCGCGTCGGCGACGGTGCGGAGGGTCGCGGGCGGCAGCTCCTCGGCGAACAGCATGCGGCCCTCGGTGAGATGCGTCGCGTACGCGCCGTTGCCGCACAGCGCCCACCCGTCGAATCCGGCGTCGGCGGCGATCACGCGAAGGCCGATGGGCTGGCGGGCGGTGACCGGCACCACCGCGACACCGGCGTCCCGCGCGGCATCGAGCGCCGCACGGGTGCGCGGCGACACGGTGGACGAGCTATCGAGCAGGGTGCCGTCGAGGTCGGTCGCGATCAGCCGCACGGAATGGGTCCCTGAGTCTGCCATGCGATGGGTCCCTGAGCCTGTCGAAGGGCCTGAGCCTGTCGAAGGGTCAGGAGAAGATCATCGGCAGGTCGTCGTCGGCGTCGTCGCCGCCGAAGTCCACATCGACCACCACGGGCACGTGATCGCTGGGCTGCTCACCCTTGCGCTCATTGCGGTGGATCGACGCGCCGGTGACGGCATCGGCGAACGTCTTCGAGCCGAGGATGAAGTCGATGCGGATGCCCTCGTTGCGCGGGAACTTCAACCGCTGGTAGTCCCAGTAGGTGTAGCCCTCGGGGAGCAGCGGGCGCACGACGTCGGTCACGCCCGCGTCGGTCAGCGCGAAGAACGCGTCGCGCTCGGCGGGGGAGACGTGGGTGGAGCGGCCGACCACGATGTCGGGATCGCCGTTGTCATGGTCGAACGGGATGATGTTGAAGTCGCCGACGAGGGCGAGCGGAAGGTCGGGGTTCGCCGACAGCTCGGCCGCGGTGGACCGCTTGAGTTGCTCGAGCCAGTGCAGCTTGTAGGCGTAGTGCGGGTCGTCGAGCGAGCGGCCGTTGGGCACGTACAGGCTCCAGACGCGCACGCCGTCGACCATGACGCCCAGGGCGCGCGCCTCCTGCGGGGCGTCGGGGCCCTCGTGGCCCTTCGCGAACCCGGGCATGCCGTCGAACGCGGTGCGCACGTCGGTGACGGGCAGTCGGCTCGCGATCGCGACGCCGTTCCACTGATTCAGGCCGTGCACCTCGACGTGGTAGCCGGCCTCCTCGAACGGTGCATACGGGAACTGCTCCGGCTTGCACTTCACCTCCTGCATCGCGAGCACGTCGATGTCTTCACGGACGGCGAACTCGACGGTGCGGGTGACGCGGGTGCGGATGGAGTTGACGTTCCAGGTGGCCAAGCGCATGCGTCCAGCCTAGGGTGTGCCTCCTACACTGGATGCCGTGACCGCACTCGACGCAGACCGCCGGACCCTCCTCGCCCTCATCACGGACGAGGCGGTGTTCCACGGCGATTTCACCCTCTCCAGCGGCAAGAAGGCGACGTACTACGTCGACATGCGCAAGCTCACCCTCGACCACCGCGCCGCCCCGGCGATCGGCCGCATCATGCTCGACCTGATCGCCGATCTCGACGTCGTCGCCGTCGGCGGTCTGACGCTCGGCGCCGACCCGATCGCGAACGCCGTCCTGCATGCCTCGGTCGGCACCGACCGTCCGCTCGACGCGTTCGTCGTGCGGAAGGAGCCGAAGGACCACGGCCGCGGTCGCCAGATCGAGGGCGCCGACGTGAAGGGCAAGCGCGTGGTCGTGCTGGAGGACACCTCGACCACCGGGCAGTCCGCGCTCAAGGCGGTCGAGGCGCTCCGCAAAGAAGGCGCGGAGGTCGTCGCCGTCGCGGTGATCGTCGACCGCAAGACCGGCGCGCAGGCCGCCATCGAGGCCGAGGGTCTGGAGTGGCGCGCGGCGTTCGACCTCGACGACCTCGGGCTCGACCCGCAGTGACCCGCTACGCGCTGGCCGTCGATGTGGGCGGCACGAAGATGGAGGCCGCCCTCGTCGCCGACGACGGCGCGCTCGTCCCCGGCAGCCGCAGCCGGCAGCCCACCGGCCGTGAGGCGACGTCGGCGTCGTTGACGGCGGCGGTCGACGCGATCGTGCGGCATGCGCTCGCCGCCCTTCCCGCCGACGCGGAGCTCGTCGGCGCCGGGATCGGCAGCGCGGGTCCCGTGGATCGGACCCGCGGTGAGATCCTGCCGGTGAACATGCCCCTCGCCCGCGGGTTCGGCCTCGTCGACGCGGTCGCCCGTGCGGCCTCGACCGCACTCGGACGGGACGTCCCGGCGGTCCTGGGCCACGACGGCGGCGCGCTCGCGCTCGCGGAGTCGTGGCTGGGGGCGACGCAGCAGGCGGGAGCCTCGTTGTCGATCGTCGTGTCCACCGGCGTCGGCGGCGGCTTCGTCGTCGGTGGTGCGTATGTGCCCGGGGCGAGCGGCAACGCCGGGCACCTCGGCCAGGTGCGCCGCGAGGGCGGGCTCACTCTCGAGGAGATCGCCTCCGGACCTGCCAGTGCCGCCTGGGCGCGGGAGCAGGGCTGGTCCGGCGCGACCGGGGAGGACCTGGCTCGGGATGCCGCGGCCGGTGTCGCCGTCGCCCGTGCGGCGATCGAGCGCTCGGCCCGCGCCGTCGGGGAGGCGCTGGCCGATGCCGCCACCCTCGTCGACCTCGATGTCGTCGCCATCGGCGGGGGCTTCTCGCAGGTGTCGGCGGACTACATCGACCTCGTCCAGCAGGCTCTCACCGCCAGCGCCGTGCACGAATACTCGCGTCGCACCCGCGTCGTCCGCTCGGGCCTGGGCGACGAGGGGCCGTTGATCGGCGCCGCCGCCCTCGTCCTGCGCTGACGGGAGGCTCAGCTTCCGGACACGAGCAGGCGTCGCGGGGGCCCTTCGAGCCGGGCGACGGCGATCTTCAGGTCCGTGACGTCCGCCGCCACCGCATCGATGCGGGCGCCGAGCTTCTCCTCGACGGTGTCGATGCGGGCGCCGAGCTTCTCTTCGACGGTGTCGATGCGGGCGGAGAGCCGGTGGTCGACGGTGCCGAGACGCTCGTCGATGCGACGGATCATCCACGCCCCTGCCGCGAACAGGCTCGCGCCGAGGGTGAGCACGATGCCGATCGCGCTGACGATGATCGTGACGGTGTCCGCGGACACGGTGCTCCCTTCCTCGGCGCGGGTGTGACTTCGACGATACGTGGTCGGCGTGCGGGCGCCGGTCGGAATTCCGGCATCTGTGAAGAGGTCGCGTGCAGGCTCGATAGGGGAGGAAGAGTCGGTCACCGCAACGCCGGGACGGCGCGCCCGGAGTGCGACGCCACGAGCATCAGCACGGGGATGATCGCGCACAACACGGCGGACACGAGGAACGTGACGCTCGATGCCGGGTCGCGCCCGATCAGCAGGACGAGCGTGGGCACGAACGTGCCGCCGACCGCGCCGCAGGCCACGAGCGCCCCGGTGACCGCGGCGCTGCGGACCGGATCGAGACGGTCGAGCGCGAGTCCGAGGATGAGTCCGTAGCTCGGGGCCAGCAGGACCACCACGACGGCGAGGATGATCAGCGCTGCGACCGGCTCATCGCCGAGGAGCACGCCGGCGAGCACCAGGAGGACGGCGGCAGCCCCCGTCGCGGTCGCCAGCAGCGCGAGCGGCGGAACCGCCGCGCGCCGGAGCGCGGCGGCGCCGAAGCGGCCGACGGCCATCAGCGCCCAGAAGGCGGAGGTGCCGAGGGCGGCGGCGGCGGGCTCGATAGCGAGCACCCGCTCCGGGATCACGGCCGACCAGCCGGACAGGACGGTTTCCACGCCGACGTAGAGCGGCAGAGCCAGCGCGAAGGGGAGGAGGACGAGCAGGGAGCGGGCGTCCCGTCGCGCCGGGGGCTCGGTCGAACGGGCGAGAGTGGTGGCACCGGCGAGCACCGCCACAGTCGCCAGGGGTACGGTCGCGAGCAGCGCCAGAGCCGGACGGGAACCGGCCCCGAGCGCCACCACGAGCGGTGTGACGGCGGCGCACACGGCGACCGTGCCCATCAGGGCGCTCAGCACCCCGGTCGCGCTTTCGGTGCTGGCGGCCTTGGCGGCCACGGAGCCCGCGGCCTCGACGAGACCGAACCCGAGCCCCGCGAGCGCGGCGGAGGCGATGAAGACGCCCGGATCCGTCGCGAGGGCGACACCGACGATGGCGGCCGCCTGCAGGCTGCTGCCCAGCACGAGCGTCGTCCGCGGGGCGCGTCGCACGAGGAGCGGACCCGACAGCAGCACCCCCACGAGGAGTCCCGCGAAGAGGACGGGCACGGCGGCACTCAGGTCGGCGTCCGTCGTGCGCTCCGCGGAGGGGAGGACGGCAGGGACGAACGCCGCGGTCACGCCGAGGCCGCCGAACGCCATGAACAGCCCGACGCGGAGTCGGCTCGCGCTCATCTCAGGCACCGCCCGCGCGCACGTGATGCACGGCGGCGAAGGTGTCGCGGAGGGCCTCCATCGAGCGGTCGTAGTTGGACTGCGCGACCCCGATGAAGATGCAGTCGACGACCATGAGCTGGGCGATCCGGCTGCCCAGGGCCCCGGAGCGGAAGCCCGTCTCGCGCGCCGCGGTGGTCAGCACGATGTCGGCCTGACCGGCGAGCGGGGAGCCGGCGTGGTTGGTGATGGCGATGGTCGTCGCGCCCGCCTGCCGGGCGAGCAGGAGGAACTCGATGGTGTCGGTCGTGGCGCCCGTGTGCGAGACGGCGATCGCGACGTTCCCCGGCCCGAGGGTGGCGGCCGAGGTCCACGCGGCGTGCGGGTCAGACCACTCCAACGCCGTCCGCCCGATCCGGGTGAGCTTGCGCTGGAGGTCGAGCCCGACGATGGAGCTCGCGCCCACGCCGAAGATGTCCACCCGGGTCGAGGAGGTGATCGCCTCGACCGTGGCGCGGAGCGCCTCGGTGTCGAGCACCTTGGCGGTGTCGGCGAGGGAGAGCGTCTCGGCGAGCGACACCTTCGCGACGATGTCGGCGAGGGTGTCGTTGCGGTCGATGTCGCCGGACACGGCGGGGAGTGCGGCGGTGTCGAACGTCTCGCGCTCGACCTCCCGCAGCACGTGGTTGCGCAACTCGCGCACATGCTCGTACCCGAGTCGTTTGCAGAACCGCACGACGGACGTGGTCGAGGTGTCGCAGCGGTGCGCGAGCTCCGCGACGGAGAGCCCGGCGGTTCCGGCGGGGTCGGCGAGGAACAGGTCGGCGATGCGCTGTTCGCTCGGACGGAGTTCGGGGCGGAGGGCGCGCATCCGCACGAGCACGAGGTGGGTGCCGGCATCGTCGCGGGCGGCATCGTGGGGCATGGGGTCTCCGATCGGTGTTCATAACACTAGAGGAACTTCTGTTACACGCGTAGGTACTTTCGTGTACTTTTGGTACTTACCCAGACCGACGATGTTCGCGGGGCATCAGGCAGCACCGCCTGATCCGAGCCAGGGCGACGCGGTCCCAGCCAGGAGGAAACAGCATGAGCACAGCACGGTGGGCGTCCCTCGGCGCCCTCACCGCCACGGGCCTCGCCGCGGCGCTCGTCATCACCGGGTGTTCCGCGCCCGCATCCAACCCGTCCGACGGTGGATCGGGCGCCGCCGGCGGCGACCTCGTCATCGGCGTCACGAGCGATCCCGACACGCTCTTCCCGTGGAAGGCCACCCAGTTCCAGGCGGTCAACGTCCTGCAGAACCTGTACGGCACGCTGACCGAGTTCGACGAGGAGCTCAACGTCGTCCCCGGTCTCGCCGAGTCGTGGGACGTCTCCGAGGACGGCCTGACGGTCACCCTCCACCTCCGCGAGGGCGTCACGTTCGCGGACGGCAGCGCGTTCGACTCCGCTGACGTGAAGTACTCGCTCGACGCCATCGCCGACGAGGCGACCGCCGCGGTGGCCGCGAGCTCGCTCGCCTCGGTGGCCGCGGTCGAGGCCACCGACGAGAGCACCGTCACCCTCACCCTCAGCGCCCCCGACGCCGCGCTGCCGGCGAACCTCGCCGTGATCAACATGGCGATGCTCTCGTCGGACGACACCGAGGAGGCGCTCAACACCACTCCGAACGGCACCGGCCCGTTCGTGCTGGAGGACAGGAAGGCGAGCCAGTCGCTCACCCTGGCCAAGAACGACGACTACTGGGGCGACACCGCGCTGCTCGACACCGTCGAGTTCCGCGTGATCCCCGACGAGTCGTCCATCGTGTCGGCGATGCAGTCCGGCAACGTGCAGCTGGCCGTGTTCGACGACCCGCTCGTCGCGCAGACGGCCGAGGGTGCGAACGTCGAGGTCGCCACCACCCCGCAGCTCAGCTACCACGCCCTGCAGCTGAACGCACAGCGCGGCGACCTCGCCGACGTGAACGTGCGCCTCGCGATGCAGTGCGCGATCGACCGCCAGGAGGTGCTCGACACCGCCGCGCTCGGGGAGGGCGAGGTCACCGGTCCGATCACCTCTCCCGCCTTCAAGTCCGACCCCGACGCGCGCCCGTGCCCGGAGCGCGACCTCGACAAGGCGGCCGAGTACCTGAAGAAGGCCGGCAAGGAGGACGGCGTCACCGTCAAGACGATCGTGTCGCAGGGCGAGTACGCCACCTCCGTCAACGAGGCGCAGAACCTCAAGGCGCAGCTCGCCGATGCGAACATCACGCTCGACCTGGAGGTGCTGGAGTCCGGCGCGTTCGTGGACCGCTGGATCGCGGCCGACTTCGACGCCGCGGTCGCCCTCAACGGCGGACGCCCGGACCCGGACGGCATGTACGGTCGTTACTTCACCAGCACCGGCAACCTGAACCAGGTCGCAGGGTACTCCTCGCCTGAGCTCGACGCCCTGTTCGCCGAGGGACGCGAGACAGCCGACCCGGAGAAGCGCAAGGACATCTACGCGCAGGTCTCCGAGAACCTCGAGGACAACGCCGCCTGGATCTGGCTGTTCACCAGCTACACCTACACCGCGACGGCCTCGACCGTCGACGGCTTCACCCCGATGGCGAACGGTTCGCTGCAGTACCTGCGGACCACCTCCATCCAGTAGTGGAACGAGGGGGCGCGGACACGCGCGCCCCCTCGCCTCCCCGACGACAGGCACCCCACCCACGCGCATGTTCAGACAGCTCCTCCGCAACAGCGTGCTGCGACGCATCCTCGCAGCCCTCGGCACCCTCTTCGGCGTCGCCGTCTTCGTCTTCCTGATGCTGCGCGCCATCCCCGGCGACCAGATCAGCTCCGGCCTCGGCACCGAGGCGGCGGCCCTCACCCCGGCGCAGCGCGCCGCGCTCGAGGCGTACTACGGGCTCGACCAGCCGCTCATCGTGCAGTTCTTCTCCTGGCTCGGCAACATCTTCACCGGCAACCTCGGCTTCTCCTCCCGGGCCCAGACCAGCGTGCTCGAGCTCACCGCCGCCGCGCTGCCGGTCACCTTCGAGCTCGCGATCTTCTCGATCGTCATCGCGCTCGCCATCGGCATCCCGCTCGGCATGCTGTCCGCCTCGAAGCCCGACTCGCTGCGTGACGGCGTCGGCCAGGTCGTCGGTCTCGCCGGCCTCTCCATCCCCGCGTTCCTGCTCGGCACGGCGCTGCTCGCGATCCTCGCGCAGTCGCTCGGCTTCAACCCGAACGGCCAGGGCTACGCGCGGCTCTTCGACGATCCGGCCCTGAACCTCCAGCAGATGCTCCTGCCGTCGATCGTGCTCGGCTTCGGCATCGCCGCGCCCATCATGCGCACCACCCGCACCGCGGTCCTGGAGATCCGCGCCAACGACTTCATCCGCACCGCCAGGGCGAAGGGCGTGCCCCCGCGTCGGCTGCAGGTGCGTCACGTGCTCGGCAACGCCCTGGTCCCGATCGTCACGATGACCGGTCTGCAGTTCGGCTACCTGCTGGGCGGGGCGGTCGTGGTGGAGCAGATCTTCTCGCTCCCCGGCATCGGGCGCCAGGTGCTGCTCGGCATCCAGCAGAAGGAGTACGCGCTCGTGCAGAGCACCGTCCTGGTGATCGCGCTCGCCTTCGTCATCGTCAACCTGCTCACCGACCTGCTCTACCGGGTCATCGATCCCCGGGTGCGTGCCGCATGACCGACATCTCTCAGACCCCGGCCCTCGCTCCCGGCGGCGGGCGCACGATGGAGCGCGTGCGTCTCCTGCTGCGCAGCCGCAGCGGTCTCGCCGGCCTCATCATCGTCGTGCTGCTCGCAGTGCTGAGCCTCGTCTCGGCGTTCGGCCTGCTGCCGTTCGACCCGCTCGCGCAGGACCCGCCGTCCCGGCTGCAGCCGCCGTCCGCGGTGCACTGGTTCGGGACCGACCAGTTCGGCCGCGACGTGTTCTCCCGGGTGGCTGCCGGCGTCGCCAACTCGGCCCTCATCTCCGTGGTCGCCGTGGCGTTCGCGACCGTGGTCGGCACGGTCTGCGGACTCATCGCCGGCTTCTACCGCGGCTTCTCCGACGGGGCGATCACCGCGGTCACCAATGTGCTGTTCGCGTTCCCGCCGCTGCTGCTCGCCCTGTCGCTCGCGTCGGTGTTCGACCGCAACTGGTTCACGATCGCCGTGGCCATCGCCATCGTCTACGTGCCGATCTTCATCCGCGTCACTCGCGGCCCGGTGCTGTCGCTGCGCGAGGTGGAGTACGTCAAGGCGGCCAAGAGCACCGGTCAGGCGCGGATGGCGACCATGTTCCGCCACGTGCTGCCGAACATCACCTCGATCATCATCGTGCAGGTCACGCTGTCGCTCTCGTGGGCGGTGCTGACGGAGGCGTCGCTGAGCTTCCTCGGACTCGGGACTCCGCCGCCCGCGCCGTCGCTCGGCTCCATGATCTTCGAGGCGCGCACCCTCGTGACCATCGCCCCGTGGACCATGATCGCCCCCGGCGTGATCGTCGTGCTCCTCGTCGTCGGCCTGAACCTGCTGGGCGACGGGCTGCGCGACAGCCTCGATCCGCGGAACCGGGGCAAGCGATGATCGCGGAAGACCTCGGCGCCCTCGCCACCGAGGCGAGCGATCCCCGGTACGCCCGCCTCGACCAGATGAGCGTGGCCGAGCTCGCGCAGACCATGAACGAGGCCGACGCCACCGTGCCCGCGGCCGTGCAGCGCGCTCTCCCGCAGATCGTCCCGGCGATCGAGCAGACGGCCGCGCGCATGGCGCAGGGCGGGCGCCTGGTGTACGTGGGCGCCGGCACCCCCGGGCGCATCGGGGTGCTCGACGCCTCCGAATGCCCGCCCACGTTCAGCACGCCGCCGGAGCTCGTGTTCGCGATCATGGCGGGCGGTCCTGGCGCGATCGTGAACCCCGTCGAGGGCGCGGAGGACGACGACGACGCCGGCGCCGCCGCGATCGACGAGGCCGGCATCGGCCCGCTCGACACCGTGATCGGCATCGCGTCCAGCGGTCGCACGCCCTATGTCGTCGCGGCCGTCCGGCGGGCGCGTGAGCGCGGGGCACTCAGCATCGGTCTGTCGTGCAATACCGGCACCGTGCTGAGCGCGACCGCGGAGCACGGCATCGAGGTCGAGGTCGGCCCCGAGGTGCTCTCCGGCTCCACGCGACTGAAGTCCGGCACGGCGCAGAAGCTCGTGCTGAACATGTTCTCGACCATCGCGATGGTCCGGAACGGCAAGGCCTACGGCAACCTGATGGTCGACGTGAAGGCCACGAACCACAAGCTCCGCGAGCGGGCGATCCGCATGGTGCGGACGATCGCCGCTGTCGATCGCGACACGGCGGCCGCCGCGCTGGAGAGCTCCGGGTGGGATGTGAAGCTCGCCTCGATCATGATCCGCCGCGGGGAGGACCTCGCCGCGGCCACCGACCGACTCGCGGCAGCAGGCGGCCGTCTGCGCACCGCACTGGAGGAGAACTGATGCGCGTCCTGGGACTGATCTCCGGCACTTCGCACGACGGGATCGATGCCGCCGTCGTCGACTTCGCCACCAACGGGGGCTTCACGGCGCACGGCGTCGACCTCCGGGGCACGGTGCTCGCCTCCACGAGCATCCCCTACGATCCCGAGCTGCGGGCACGCCTCATCGCCGCGCTGCCCCCGGCGCAGACCACCCTGGCCGAGGTGGCCGAACTCGACACCCTCATCGGGCAGGCGTTCGCCGACGTGGCGGCCGACATCGCGGCGGAGGTCGGCGGCGTCGACGCGGTGTGCTCGCACGGCCAGACCGTGTACCACTGGGTCGACGGCGCGCACGCGCTCGGCACCCTGCAGATCGGGCAGCCCGCCTGGATCGCCGAGAAGACCGGTGCGCCCGTCGTCTCCGACATCCGTATCCGCGACATCACCGCGGGCGGCCACGGCGCGCCGCTCGTGTCGTTCCTCGACGAGCTGCTGCTCCGCGGCCGCGCCGGTGTCTCGGCGGCGCTGAACCTCGGTGGCATCTCGAACATGACCGTCGTCCGCCCGGACGGCCTCGTCGCCTACGACATCGGCCCCGCGAACGCGCTGGTCGACGCGGTCATCGTCGCGCACGATCTCAACCCGCTCGGCTATGACGACGATGCGGCGATCGCCCGGACCGGACGGGTCGACGAGGCGCTGCTGGGCGCCATGCTCGCGGACCCCTACTACGCCCTCACCCCGCCGAAGAGCACCGGCAAGGAGCACTTCCACCTCACCTACGTACAGGAGCACCTCGCGGCACAGGGACGCGAGATCGCGGTCCCCGACGTCGTGCGCACGCTCACCGAGCTCACGGTCCGCACGGTCGCCCGCGACGTCGAGGCCGCCGGGATCGGGTTCCTCGCGGTGTCCGGCGGCGGCTGCCGCAACCCGCTGCTCCTGGAGGGGCTGCGGACCGCGCTGCCGCAGACCGACGTCGTGCTGGCCGACGAGCTCGGCGCCCCCGCCGACAGCAAGGAGGCCATCCTCCTCGCGCTCATCGGCTGGTCGACCCTGCACGGCGTCCCCGCGATCGTCCCCGGCGGGACGGGGGCGCGCGAGCCGCGCATCCTCGGCACGATCACGCCCGGCGCCGGCCCGCTGCAGATGCCCGAGCCGGTGGCGGCCATCGACTCCCTCACCCTCACGGAGGCGGCGGGATCGTGACCGTCGTCGAACGGATACGCGTGCTGCGGGTGCCTTCGCCGCTGGCCCGCCCCTTCGTCACGGCCGTCCGTCGCACGGCCCACCTCGACGTCGTGCTCGTGGAGGTGACCGACGCCGACGGCCGCCGCGGATACGGGGAGGCCGCGACGAGCTGGCGCGTCACCGGGGAGAGCCCCGAGAGCGTGGCGGCTGTGGTCGCCGGTCCCCTCGCCGACGCCGTGCTCGGGCGCTCGGTCGACGATCCCGGGCTGCCGGACGCCCTCGCCGCGGCCGCCTGGGGCAACGCCGCCGCACGCAGCGCGGTGGCGTGCGCGCTCGCCGACCTCACCGCGCAGCACCGAGACGAGCCGCTCGCACAGACGCTCGCCACGGACGGAGACGCGCCCGCGCGCATCCGCACCGACATGACGCTGTCGGTGGCGGAGCCGGCCGCGCTGGCCGCGACCGCCGTCGAACATGCGGCGGCGGGATTCCGCTGCCTCAAGATCAAGGCGTCCCAGGACCACGACACGGTCGCGGGGCTCCAGGCAGTCCGTGCCGCCGTCGGCCCCGACATCGCCCTGCGCGTGGACGCGAACCAAGCGTGGGACGCCGGGACCGCGATCCGCGTCATCCGGGCGGCGGAGGACGCCGGCGTGGGTCTCGAGCTCGTCGAGCAGCCCGTCGCCGCGCGCGACCTCGACGCGCTGGCGGTGGTGACCGCGGCCGTCGACACCCCGATCATGGCGGACGAGTCCGTCCGCACCGCGCAGGATGTCCGCGACATCGCCGCGCGCGGGGCTGCCGAGCTCGTGAACGTCAAGCTCGCCAAGACCGGCGGGCTCAGCGAGGCGCTCGCCTGCGTGCAGGCCGCCCGTTCCGCCGGCCTCGGCGTCGTCGTGGGCTGCATGATGGAGTCGCACGTGGGTGTGGCCGCCGCGGCGCATCTCGCCGCCGCCGTCGCTCCGGACGTCGTGCACGACCTCGACGCGGCATCGTGGCTGCGCCGCTCCCCGGTGACCGGAGGGCTCACCGCCGACGCGGAGTGGCTCACCCTCGCCCCGGCCGCAGGACTGGGGATCACCGGGATCGCCCCCGATGCCGAGGTGCTGCTCGACCGCTCCCGGACAGGGGTTCTCGTATGAGCGCTGCCGAGGCGATCGCCGCCGTCCTCGCCGGGCCGACCGCGCCGCGGGGAGCCGTCGCCGGTGTCGCCACCCGCACGAGCCGGGACACGGCCGCCGGCGGTTTCGCCGACCTCGCGGGGACGCCGGTCACGACGGACACCGCGTTCGACCTCGCCTCGGTCACCAAGGTCGCCGGGACCACCACCGCCATCCTCCGGCTGGCCTCCCGGGGCGACCTCCGACTCGACGATCCGGTCGACCGCTTCGTCCCCGGCACCGCCTGCGCACCAGGGACCACCGTGCGCCATCTGCTGCTGCATCGGGCGGGACTGTGGGAATGGCAGCCGCTGTACCTCGACGGCGCGCACGCCGATGGCGCGGCCGCCGCAGATGCCCTCCCGCTCCGCTACGGCGTGGATGAAGGGCGGCACTACTCCGACCTGGGCTTCCTGATCCTCGGCCGCATCGTCGCCGCCGCGACCGGCCTCTCCCTCGACGCGGCCGTGCGCGAGCTCGTGACCGAGCCCCTCGGCCTCACACGCACGGGCTACGGGCCCGTCTCCGGTCCGGTCGCGTCATCCGCGGGCGACGGGGATGCCGCTGAGCGACGCATGGTCGCCACCGGCACGCCCTACCCGATCCTCACCTCTCGTCGGCACTTCCCCTGGCGTGAGGGGGAGATCACCGGTGTCGTCAACGACGGCAACTGCTTCCACGCCCTGCGCGGCGTCTCCGGGCACGCCGGCCTCTTCGGCACGGTCGACGACCTGCTCACTCTCGGCGTCGCGCTCGCCGATGCCGACGCGCACCCGGACCTCTGGGACCCGGCACTCGTGGCCGAGCTGTTCCGCGACGGCCCCGACCCCGGTCAGGCGCTCGGCTGGCGCAGTGACACCGTCACCGCCGGCGGACGACCGGTCCGGATGCTCTGGCACCCCGGATACACCGGCTGCGCCCTGGGCGTGGTCCCCGCCACCGGAGCCGCCGTCGTCCTGCTCGCGAACCGGCTGTTCGCGAGCGAGGTCGCCCCCACCGAGACCCTCTGGCGCGCAGCGCTGCCCGCACTCCTGGACCCCGAAGGAACGAGTACCCCATGAGCACCACTCCGCCCGTGCTGAGCATCGACGGCCTCGCGGTCGCCTTCCGGACCGGCTCCGAGCTGGTCACCGCCATCAGCGACATCTCGATCGACATCGCCGCCGGGGAGACGGTCGCCGTGGTCGGCGAGTCCGGCTCCGGGAAATCCACCACGGCGGCTGCGGTCAACCGTCTGCTGCCCGAGAACGGCGTCATCACCGCGGGCAGCATCCGATTCGACGGCCGCGAGCTCACCGACCTCCCCGAGAACGCGATGGTGTCCCTCCGCGGGGCCGGCATCGGCCTCGTGCCGCAGGACCCGATGTCGAACCTCAATCCCCTCATGCGCGTCGGCGAGCAGATCGGGGAGGCGCTCGAAGTCCACGGGCATACCAGCGGCGACGCGACGAAGGCCCGCGTGGTCGAGCTTCTGGAGATGGTCGGGATCCCCGATGCCGCCCGCCGGGCGACCCAGTATCCCCACGAGTTCTCCGGCGGCATGCGGCAGCGCGTGCTCATCGCGATGGGACTCGCCTGCAAACCGCGGCTGCTCATCGCCGACGAGCCCACCTCGGCGCTCGACGTCACCGTGCAGCGGCGGATCCTCGACCAGCTCGATCAGCTGACCGACGAGCTGGGCACCGCGGTGTTCCTCATCACCCACGATCTCGCTCTCGCCGCCGAGCGCGCCGACCGGATAGTCGTGATGTTCCGCGGCCGTGTCGTCGAGGAGGGGACCTCGGCGCAGGTCCTGGGGAACCCGCAGCACGAGTACACCCGGCAGCTGCTCGCGGCCGCGCCGAGCCTGGCGTCCCGCCGCGACGCCCTGCCCTCACGCGAGATCGCCGCCGACGCCGTGCCCTTCGTCGAGATCCGCGACCTGCGCAAGGAGTTCCCGCTCCGGAACGCGAAGGCCGGGGAGCCGCAGACCTTCACGGCGGTCGACGGCGTGAGCTTCTCGATCCGCCGCGGCACGACCGTCTCCATCGTGGGCGAGTCGGGCTCCGGCAAGTCCACCACGGCGAACATGGTGCTGGGGCTGGAGGACGCGACCTCCGGGTCCATCCTCTTCGACGGCACCGACCTGACGACCCTCCGCCGCAAGGCGCTCTTCGCGCTGCGCCGCCGCGTCCAGCCCGTCTTCCAGAACCCCTACGCCTCGCTCGACCCGCGGTACACCGTGGAGCAG
Source organism: Microbacterium sp. Nx66 (assembly GCF_904066215.1). Lineage (NCBI taxonomy): Bacteria > Bacillati > Actinomycetota > Actinomycetes > Micrococcales > Microbacteriaceae > Microbacterium > Microbacterium sp. Nx66. Next base: position 3,173,697 of record NZ_LR880474.1, on the reverse strand, counting down.
TCGATCGCCGAGCCGCTGCGCGTGCACCGGATCGGCACCGCGGCCTCCCGGCACGCCCGCGTCCTGGAGCTCCTGGAGCAGGTCGCCCTGCCCGCGGCCATGGCCGAGCGGCTGCCGCACGAGCTCTCCGGCGGACAGCGGCAGCGTGTCGCGATCGCCCGCGCCCTGGCCCTGGAGCCCGAGCTCGTCGTGCTGGACGAGGCGGTCTCCGCGCTCGACGTGCTGGTGCAGGCGCAGATCCTCGACCTCCTCGCCGACCTGCAGAAGCGCCTCGGGCTCAGCTACCTCTTCATCAGCCACGACCTCGCCGTCGTGCGCATGATCTCCGACGAGGTGCACGTCATGCAGCGCGGCATCGTGGTCGAGAGCGGCACCCCGGAGAGCATCTTCGACACGCCGCAGCATCCGTACACCCGGGAGTTGCTCGCCGCGATCCCCGGGGCGTCGCTCGCCTCCTGAGACGTCCAGGCGGCCGTCGGCTCAGCGCCGGCGGTCGTCGTCGTCCCAGGGGCCTTCCCACCAGCCGGCGCGGCTGTCGTCCTCGCCGCCGCGGCGGCGGGAGCGCACGAACTGCACCACGAACCCGACCAGCGACGTGAGCGTGATGAGGATCAGGACGAGGAACAGCAGGTCGCTCTGGTTCATGGGCGCTTCCCCTCCGCGGCATCCGCCACGATCTTCGCGATGCGGGCGGCCTTGGTCTCCGCGCGCTTGGCCATCGCGATGTGCGTGAGGCCGAACTTCTTCACCGACTTCGGGAACGCATCCCAGGTGGCCCTCGCCGCCGGCACCGCGTCGAGGGCGGCGGTGAGCTCCGGGGGCTCGATGCCGGACTCCGGGCCGTCGAGCACGGTCCACGAGCCGTTCGCCTTCGCCGTCTCCAGCGCGCGGATTCCGGCAGGGGCGAGCAGCCCCGCGGCCTCCAGCTCCGCGATGCGCGCCTTGTTCGTCGCCGCCCAGCCGCTCCCCGGCCGTCGAGGGGAGAACCACTGGCCGCCGGTCCCGTCGTCGAACGTGCGCACCGGGCCGTCGATCCACCCGAAGCAGAGGGCCTGCCGGACCGCGTCCTCGTAGCCGACGCCGGTGGCGGATCGCCCGCGGACGCTCAGCAGCCACACCCCGGCCGTGCGTTCGTGGTTCGCCTCGAGCCAGGCGCGCCAGGCCGCGGCGTCCGCCGCCGTGACCCGCTCGCCGTCGTCGAGGGCGCCCACGTCAGTCCTCGTCGAGGGTGGGGATCGAGTCGGTGATGGTCGGCAGCAGGTCGGCGACCGAGTCGACGATCTCATCCGGCCGGAAGGGGTACTGCTCGATGATCCGCTGATCGCTGATGCCCGTGAGCACGAGCACCGTGTGCAGACCCGCCTCGATGCCGGCGACGATGTCCGTGTCCATCCGGTCGCCGATCATGCCGGTCTTCTTCGAGTGCGCGCCGATCTTGTTGAGGGCCGAGCGGAACATCATCGGGTTGGGCTTGCCGACGACGTAGGGCTCCTTGCCGGTGGCCTTGGTGATGAGGGCGGCGATCGCTCCCGTGGCCGGCAGCACCCCGTCGGCGCTCGGGCCGGTGGCGTCCGGGTTGGTCACGATGAAGCGCGAGCCGTTGATGATGTGGCGGATGGCCTTCGTGATGGCCTCGAACGAGTAGTTGCGGGTCTCGCCGACGACGACGAAGTCGGGGTTCGTCTCGGTCATGATGAAGCCGGCCTCGTGCAGCGCGGTGAGGATGCCGGCCTCGCCGATGACGAACGCGGAGCCGCCGGGGAGCTGCTGCGCGAGGAAGTCGGCGGTCGCGAGCGCCGAGGTCCAGATGCGCTCCTCCGGCACGATCAGGCCGCTCGCGCGCAGGCGGGCGGAGAGGTCGCGGGCGGTGAAGATCGAGTTGTTCGTGAGCACGAGGTAGGGGATCTCGTTGCGCTCCCATCCGGCGAGGAGTTCGGAGGCCCCGGGGATGGCGTCGTTCTCATGGACGAGCACGCCGTCCATGTCGGTGAGCCAGCATTCGATGTCGTCACGGTGTGCCATGTGCTCAGCCTAGAGGCCCCACCTTTCCTTTCGAATCGCCTGATTGGCCCCATCCCCGGCCGATTTGCCGCAAAGTGCGCGATTCGAAGCGGGGGTCAGGCCGACAACCACACCACGTCGCGGGCGGCGGCGGGCAACGGCGGCTCGGTGCCGTCGAGGGCGATGCCGAACGGCGTCACCGTCACGGTCGTGCCGACGGTGAGGCCCTGGGCCTCCAGGGTCCGCAGGAGCTCCGGGTCGCGGTCGTCGACGCGGAGCACGCGGCCGGTGTGTCCTTCCGGGGCATCGGCGAGCAGGACGAAGGGCACCCGTTCGATGCGGCCCTCCGCGTCCGGGATGGCGTCTCCGTGCGGGTCGAAGCGCGGCCGCCCCAGGCGCTCGTCGATGCCCTTGAGCAGCCGGTCGCTGATGGTGTGCTCCAGCACCTCGGCCTCGTCGTGCACCTCGTCCCACCCGTACCCGAACTCCTGCACGAGCCAGGTCTCGATGAGGCGGTGGCGGCGGACCATCGCGAGGGCGCGGGTGGTCCCGGCCTCCGTCAGCCGGACCGCTCCGTACGGCACGTGCGACACGAGCCCCGCCGCGGCGAGCTTCTTCACCATCTCCGTGACCGACGACGGCGCGATGCCGAGCTTGGCGGCCAGGACCGAGGGGGTGATCGGCGCATCCTGCCACTCGGTGTGTGCGTAGACGGTCTTCAGGTAGTCGTCAGCTGCCGGGGATGCCACCCGTCAACCTTACGCGTTCGGGTCGGGCTGCCTCGCGGCCTGGGTCAGGCGCTCGCGGAGCCGAGCAGGATCACGGCCGCCTGCCCCGCGAAGAACAGGACGAGGAACCCCAGGAGGGCGGCGGCGAGCGACAGGCGCCCGTCGAAGCCCTCCACCTCGGCGATGCCCACCTTGCGGGCACGGAAGGCGAAGACCAGGGTCGCGACCCCGAGGGCGAGCTGGACCCAGGGGCTGGCGGGGCCGATGACCTTCGGGAACGCGATGAGCAGACCGCCGATGACGCCGGTCGCGAAGCCGCTCCAGGTGAGGAGGCGGACGGTGCGACGGGCGGAGGCGGCAGACATGGTGTCGAGCCTATCCGCCGTCATGCCCCCGTCAGCACCAGCCAGAGCAGGGCGCCGTTCAGGGCGATGAGGAGCACCGAGGCCACGACGCCGGCGACCGTCGTCCACACCCGGTTGACCCACGCGCCCAGTGTCCGGCGCTGCGCGGTGAGGGTGACGAGAGGGATGAGCGCGAACGGGATGCCGAACGACAGCACGACCTGGCTGAGGACGAGGGCGAGCGTCGGATCCACCCCGATGCCGAGGATCACCAGCGCGGGGATGAGCGTCACCAGGCGGCGCGCCAGCAGGGGGATGCGCACGTGCAGCAGGCCGTGCATGATCTCGGCGCCCGCGTATGCGCCGACGGAGGTCGAGGCGAGACCCGAGGCGAGCAGCCCCACGGCGAAGAAGGTCGCCACGACCGGGCCGAGGCCTGCGGCGAGGGCGGCGTGCGCACCCTCCAGCGAGTCGGTCCCCGCGACCCCCGCGAGGTTCGCCGCCGCGAGCAGGAGGATGCCGAGGTTCACGGAGCCCGCGATGACCATGGCGATCGTCACATCCCAGCGCGTCGCCGTGAGGAGGCGGCGGATCCGCGAGGTCTCGACCCGGGCGACCTCCTCGGTCGTCTCGGCGCTCGTCGCACCGAACCGGTCGCGGGCCAGGGAGGAGTGCGCGTAGATCGCGTGCGGCATGATCGTCGCGCCGAGGATCGAGGCGGCGAGGAGCACGGACCCCGTGTCCTCGAAGCGCGGCACGAGGCCGCTCGCCACGCCGGCCGGATCCGGCGGCGCGAGGAAGAGACCGGCCATGAAGCCGATCGTGATCACGAACATGAGGCCGATGATCACGAACTCGAAGGGCCGGGCGCCGCGACGGCTCTGCACGGCGAGCAGGACCATCGACACCGCGCCGGTGATGAGGCCGCCCCATAGCAGGGGGACGCCGAACAGCAGGTTCAGGGCGACGGCGCCGCCGATGACCTCGGCGAGGTCCGTCGCCATCGCGACCAGCTCGGCCTGCAGCCAGTAGGCACGGCGGGCCCAGGGGCGGCGCAGCCGCTGGCCCAGCACCTCCGGAAGGCTCTGGCCGGTGACGACGCCGAGCTTCGCGGACAGGTACTGGATCAGCCAGGCCATCACATTGCCGGCGACGACCACCCACACGAGCAGGTAGCCGTACTGCGCCCCCGCGGTCATGTTGCTGGCGACGTTGCCGGGGTCGAGGTAGGCGACACCCGCCACGAGCGCCGGTCCCAGCAGCCACAGCAGGCGCGGCGAAGCGGTGCGAGCGGGGGTCAGCGAGGCGTCGGAACTTTTAGGCACACCGAAACCGTAGCCTATTTTTCGGTATGCCTAAATATCTGCGAGATGATTCTGGCGACCTCTTCGCCGACGGGGAGACGGCCGACACGGCGATAGCCTGGCGGGATGGATGCGCAGCGCCCCGAGAGCTCGGACCCGACCGCCCCCGGTGGGTCTCCGGCGCAGCCCGGATACGGCGTCGGACCCTGGTCGGGGGGACCGTCGGCCTGGCCGCGGGGAGACCAGTACGATCCGGAACTCCTCGCGGAGGGCGACACGCGGAACGTGATCGACCGCTACCGCTACTGGCGCATGGAGGCGATCGTCGCCGACCTCGACACGCGGCGTCATCCGTTCCACGTCGCGATCGAGAACTGGCAGCACGACATGAACATCGGTTCCATCGTGCGCAGCGCCAACGCGTTCCTCGCCGACACGGTGCACATCATCGGTCGCCGTCGCTGGAACAAGCGGGGCGCCATGGTGACCGACCGCTATCAGCATGTCGTGCACCACGAGGACATCGCCGCGTTCGCCGCCTGGGCCGCGGCGGAAGGGCTGCCCGTCATCGCGATCGACAACGTCGACGGGGCCGTGCCGGTCGATCGTGCCGACCTGCCGCGCTCCTGTGTCCTCCTCTTCGGTCAGGAGGGGCCCGGGTTGTCCCCGGAGGCATTGGCGGCCGCCTCGGGTCACATCGAGATCACGCAGTACGGCTCGACCCGCTCGATCAACGCGAGTGCCGCCGCCGCTGTCATCATGTACGAGTGGTGCCGTCGCCACGCGGAGTGACCAGCGCGGCCGGTCGGCTCCGTCAGGCCGGATCGATACCGAACAGGTGTCGCGAGATCGCGCTGACGTCGCGGTCGAGGCCGTCCATGCGCCGGCTCAGGCCGTGCACCTCCTTCCGGAGATCCCCGATCTCGGATTTCACGCCGACGATCTCGCCCTTGATCCCGCCGATCTCACCCTTGATCCCGACGATCTCGCCCTTGATCCCGCCGATCTCGGTGCGAACCGTGCCGATCTCCGTCTTGATGATCCTCACGAACATGGTCGCCATGAGAGTGATCGTGGCGTACATGCCCGTGGCAAGGACTCCGATCGTCGTCCATACCTGTGCGTCGTTCATCCCCAGCATCCCTTCAGTGTCGCTCCATGTTCGTCGGAAGCGCGAGGGGTGCGGGGTGCTGTATTCCGCTCTGCCCGGCGGCGGGGGATAAGTCGTCCTCTCCGTCGGTTGTGGAGGACTTATGCGGACGCGGCGAGCCATCGCCCGGAGCGCACTCGCCACCCCAGCGTCGCCAGCCGTGCGAGCAGGTACACCCCGAAGAACGCGACGGCCAGCCACACGAGGCCGGCGGTGCCGTCGATCCCCGTCGCGGCGATGATGCCCAAAGCGGGCAGGAACGGCACGAGGTTCAGACCGCCCGCGATCGCCAGGTACCGGGCGTCGTCGGCCCCCATGAGCACGCCGTCGAGCACGAACACCACGCCCGCGATCGGCTGCGCCACCGCGAGCACGAGCAGGGCCGGCTGCACCACCTCCGCCACGGCCCGGTCGCCGGTGAAGACGATGCCGAGCACCCCGGAGAGGGCGGCGATGACGGCGCCGACCACGACCCCGAACCAGGCCCCCCATGCGACCGTCCGCGCCAGCACGCGGCGCACCTGCTCCTCGTCCCCGGCGCCCAGCTCCTTGCCGATCAGCGCCTGCGCGGCGATCGCGAGCGCGTCGAGCGCGAACGCCGCCGCCGAGAAGATGGTGAACACGATCTGCCAGCCGGCGAGCTCCTCGGTGCCGATCCCCGTCGCCACGGCGACGGTCGCGAGCAGGGCGACGCGCAGGCTCACGGTGCGGAGGAACAGCCAGCCGCCCGACGTCGCGGTGTGGCGCAGACCGTCGCGCTGGGCACGCAACGAGGCGCTGTGCCGGGTCGCGAGACGCCGGACCACGAGCGCGTACGCCGCGACCATGCCCCACTGCGCCGTCACGGTGCCCGCCGCGGAGCCGGCGATGCCCCAGCCGAGTCCGTAGATGTAGAGCCAGTTCAGCAGGGCGTTCGCCGCGAAGCCGAGTCCCGCGATCCACAGCGGCGTCATGGTGTCCTGCATTCCCCGCAGCAGCCCCGTGGCGGCGAACACGATGAGCATCGCGGGGAGACCCCACATCGAGATCACGAGGTACTCGTTCGCCTGGGCCGCGACCTCGGGGCTCGCCCCGAACAGCGAGACGAGCCAGGGGGAGGAGACAGCGCCGACGACGGCGAGCACGGCACCCAGGCCGAGCGCCAGCCACATGCCGTTGATCCCGACCGAGACCGCCTCTCCCGGACGCCCGGCCCCGAACCGACGCGCGACCGCGGGGGTGGTGGAGTACGCGAGGAACACCATGAGGCCGACGATCGTCTGCAGCACGGCTCCGGCGATGCCGAGTCCGGCGAGGGGGACGGTGCCGAGGTGGCCGACGAGGGCGGCGTCGACGATGAGGAAGGCCGGCTCCGCGATGAGGGCGCCGAGCGCGGGGACGGCCAGGCGCAGGATCTCGCGGTTCAGGGAGGTGCGGGCGGCCATCCTCCGAGCCTATGACCTGTCGTCGACCCCCGAGACCTCCGGCCTCGACCGGACGTAGGGTGAAGGAGGAGCTCCGAGCGGACGGAGGCGCATCATGACGGATCCCCGGGAGGCGGCCGCGCGTTATCGGGCCCGACGGCAGCAGGGTGGTGGTGGTGCTGAGGACGACGGCGAGACCGGTGCCCCGTCCGCGGCGGCGGTCGATCGAGCCGCCTTCGTCGAGTCCGCCATCCAGGTCGCCATCCGTCGCGGCGACTTCGACGACCTGCCGGGCGCCGGGAAGCCGCTCGAAGGGCTCGGAGACCACCACGACCCGGACTGGTGGATCCGTCGGAAGATCGAGACGGAGGGGCTGACCGGGCTCGGCCCTCCCGCGATCCTGCTGCGCACCGAGGACCGGGAGCTCGACGGCCAGCTCGACCTCCTCGGCAGGGAATCCGACGTCCGTGAGGTGCTCGAGGACTTCAACCGCCGCGTGCGCGAGGCGCGCAGGCAGCTGCAGGGCGGGCCACCCGTCGTGACACCGCTGCGCGATGTCGACGCCGAGGTCGTCGCATGGGCGGAGCGCCGGGCGACGCGTGCCGCCCCGCCCGAGGCGCCATCCCGGCGCCGACGTTTCGGTCGTCGGCGCCGGGGATGACTCAGCCCTCCGTTCCCTCCACCGTGCGCGCCCGCCGCGCCTGCATCCAGCCGTCCACCCCGAATCGTCCGGCGGTGACGATCAGCAGCACCGTCGCGGACAGCACCAGCATCACCGGGTACTGTGCGATCAACTGATCCGCGCTCCAGTAGAGCGCCAGGGTCCCGGCCGAGACGAAGGCGACCGTTCGGGTGAGCAGCCCCGCCACGAGGAGGATGCCGAGACCGACCTCCAGCGCCGGGACCACCGCCCCGAAGAACGGAGACGCCGAGGCCATCGCCGCGCCGAGCGGATCGAAGAACGCCGGCACCCTCGTGTTCCCCTGCGCGCTCTGCGCCACGAGCTCGATGTCAGCGGCCCCGAAGCCCGCCCGGTACTTGAGGACACCCTCGATGAGCCACAGGACCCCGACCGCGACCCGGGCGGCCGCCCCCAGCAGCGAGCCGATCACGAGGCGAGCGGATCGTGGCGCGGTCATGACAGCTCGGCTGCCCCGAAGACGGCCTTCGCCTTGTCGCAGTAGATGACGACGTGCGAGTACTCCCCGGCCTTCACTCCGTCCAGAGCGAAGGTCTGCGTGGCGGTGTCGTACGAGACCGCGTCGACGAGCATGCCGGCGGCGATCGCGGCTTCATCGGTGCCGTCCGCGAGGTACACGTGCAGATCGGGCCCCTCGTCCGAGGAGAACTCCGTCAGCATCACTTCGCCGTCGGAGACCGAGACGGTGCCGGCCACCTTCTTGCCGTTCAGGCCGGCGAACTCCCCGGTCCTGGCGGCGGTGTCCGTGCTCGCCGAGCTCTTGGTGGTGCTCTGGGAGGAGGAGGACGACGGCGCGGAGGAAGCGCCGGAGTCCTGGGGACTGCAGGCGGTGAGGGCGAGGGCGAGCCCGAGGGCGGCGGTCGTGGCGAGAAGGGTCTTGCGCATGAGGATCTCCTGTCCGGTGCGGGAAGAGCCCGCCCGGCGAATGCCGGACGGACGTGCTGCACAGCACGCTAGGAAGCACCGGAGCAGGACGGGGAAGACATTTCGGAACTGTAAGGATCCGCCGACCGCCGTGGCCGCGGGAGCTACCCTCGACCGCATGGAAGGCGTCGTCACAGTCGCGGTCGTGGAGGACGACCCCACGGTGCGCGAGGCCGTGGGGGAGTATCTGCGTACGCACGGCTATGCGGTCTCGAGCTTCGGCGACGGCGTCTCGGCACGAACGGCGCTGCGGGAGACGTGCCCGATGTCGTGATCGTCGACCGCATGCTGCCGGGCATCAGCGGCGATGAGCTCTGTCGTGAGCTGCGCGCCGCGTCCGATGTCCCGATCATGATGCTCACCGCCCTCGGCGAGGTGGAGGACCGTATCGACGGCTTCGCGTTCGGTGTCGACGACTACCTGGCCAAGCCGTTCTCGATGCGGGAGCTGTCCCTGCGGATCGCGGCCCTCGTCCGCCGCTCGCACGCCGCGCAGGCCGCGTCCGGGGAGCTCAGGGCCGGCGCCTTCGCGATCGATCTGCTCCGGCGGCGCGCGTGGGTGCGCGGAGACGAGATCGCCCTGACGAGCAGGGAGTACGAACTGCTGGTCTTCCTCGTGCGCAATGACGACCGTGCGCTGGGGCGCGACGAGATCCTCCGCGAGGTCTGGGGATGGACCGTCGGCGATCTGTCGACGGTGACGGTCCACGTCAGGCGCCTGCGGGAGAAGGTCGAGGAGGATCCGCAGGACCCGCGCCATCTGCTCACCGAATGGGGCGTCGGCTACCGTTTCGTGGCGAGAGGGGACGGCTGATGACGATGCCCTCCGGTGCGGTCGTCCTGCAGATCGTCGTCACGAGCCTGCTGGTGGCGATCGTCGTCGCCCTCACCGCCGTACTTCTCCTGCGAGCCCTTCGGCGTCGCGGACTCCGCGCACAGCTGATGGTCGTGGCGAGTGCGGGCACGGTCGCGATGGCGGGGGCCGTGGTGGCGATCGCACTCGAGATGTACCTCTCCGCCCACGACCTGACGATCCTCCTCACCGTGATCGCGGTCTCGCTCGTGCTCGGTCTGGGCATGGCGTGGTGCATGGCGCGGACGGTGCGTGCCTGGGTCGAGGGGTTCTCGGTATCGCTGGGCAGGATCGGTCGAACGGACGACGCGGTGGTGGACGCGGCGGCCTCTCGGGAGCTCGCCGGCCTCTCGACACAGCTCGCGGTGGTCTCGGCCGAGGTGGATGCGGCGAGGGCCGAGCTGGTGCGGCTGGACTCCGCCCGTCGGCGCTTCTTCGCCTGGATCTCGCACGACCTGCGCACCCCACTCACCGCGGTCCGTGTGCTCGCCGAGGCGGTGGAGGACGGCGTTGCGGTCGCTCCGGAGCGCTTCGCCGGTCAGGTGCGGGGACAGGTGGAGACGATGAGCCGGATGGTCGACGACCTCTTCGAGCTGTCCCGCCTCACGTCCGGCGCGGTGCAACTGCAGACCGAGCAGGTGGTCCTGTGGGATGTCGTCTCCGATGCGGTGGCCGACGTCGCGGCCGCCGCGGCGAAGCGCGACCTCCGCATCGTCGAGCGCGGGATCGCCGGTCCGGTGCTCTGGGCCGATCCGCATCAGCTCGGCAGGATCGTGGTGAACCTGCTCACGAACGCCGTCCGGCACGCCCCTCCGGGCACGGAGATCGTGCTGTCCGCGACGATGGTCGACCGGGACCGCCTCGTCCTGGGGGTGCTGGATCAAGGGGCCGGTGTGGCGGTGGAGGACCTGGATCGGATGTTCGACGTCGGCTGGCGCGAGGACACGGCGCGAGCGACGGCCGGCGACGAGGACGGGGTCGCGTCGGGTGCCGGGCTCGGGCTGTCCATCGCCAGAGGCCTCGCGCGTGCGCACGGCGGTGACGTCTTCGCCGAGCGCACCGCCGCCGGGTTCCGCATGAACGTCTCGCTCCCCGTGGGGGCCCCTGGGCATCCGTGACGCCGTCTGGACACCGTGGGGGACCCCGGCCATAGGCTGGAGCGCATGACCGATGTGCTTCCCGCGGGCCTCGCGCTCGACGACCTCAGCCCCGACATCCGCCCGCAGGACGATCTCTACCGTCACGTGAACGGCGCCTGGATCGCTCGCACCGAGATCCCCGGAGACAAGGCGCGCTGGGGCTCCTTCCATCTGCTGGCCGAGCAGGCCGAGAAGGATGTGCGCGCGATCGTCGAGGAGTCGCAGGAGGCGGAGGAGGGGACTCTCGCCCGCAAGATCGGCGACCTCTTCGCGAGCTTCATGGACACCGATCGCATCGCCGCCGCCGGTGTGACCCCGCTGGCCGAGACGTTCGCCGAGATCGACGCGATCGACGGCATCCCGGCCTTCCTGCGCACCGTGGGGACCTACGACCGGGAGGGCCGGGCGGCGGTGATCGGCCTCTATGTCGACGGCGACCCCGGGAACCCGGAGCGCTACCTCCCGGTGCTCGTGCAGGCCGGACTCTCGCTGCCGGACGAGAGCTACTTCCGTCTCGACACCTTCGCAGAGACCCGCGCGGCGTACCGGGAGCACCTCGAGCGCCTGCTCGCTCTCGCCGGTGTCGCCGATGCCGCCGCGCAGGCCGAGCGCTCCATCGCCCTGGAGACCGAGCTCGCCGGGCACCACTGGGACAACGTGCGCAGCCGTGACGCGGTGGCGACCTACAACCTCAAGACGTGGGACGAGCTCCAGGCCCTCACCGGCGTCGACCTCACCCCGTGGCGCGAGGCCGTGACGCCGACGAACCCGCGGGCGTTCGACGAGGTCGTCGTCGCGCAGCCGAGCTTCTTCGAAGGGCTGGGCGGCCTGCTCACTCCCGAGCGGCTGGACGACTGGAAGGCCTGGCTGCGTGCGAAGGTCGTGCACGCGGCGGCGCCCTACCTCACCGACGACCTCGTGCAGGAGAACTTCTCGTTCTACGGCACCCAGCTCACCGGCGTCCCCACGATCCGCGAGCGCTGGAAGCGGGGCGTGTCGGTCACCGAGGGGGCGCTCGGCGAGGCGATCGGCAAGGTCTACGTCGAGCGGCACTACCCGCCGACGGCGAAGGCCGCCATGGACGAGCTCGTCGCGAACCTCGTCGAGGCGTACCGGCAGAGCATCGAGACGCTGGAGTGGATGACCGCCGAGACCCGGCAGCGTGCGCTCGCGAAGCTGGACGCCTTCACGCCGAAGATCGGGCACCCGGAGGTGTGGCGGGACTACTCGGCCCTCGCGATCGACCCAGCCGACCTCCTCGGCAACGTGCGCCGCGCGGCGATCTTCGAGCACGACCGCAACATCGACAAGGTCGGGAAGCCGATCGACCGCACCGAGTGGCACATGCCGCCGCAGATGGTGAACGCCTACTACAACCCCTCGATGAACGAGATCGTGTTCCCCGCGGCCATCCTCCAGTACCCCTTCTTCGACGCGGGGCGCGACGCGGCGGCGAACTACGGCGGGATCGGCGCGGTCATCGGGCATGAGATCGGCCATGGCTTCGACGACCAGGGCAGCCGGTACGACGGCGAGGGGCGCCTGCAGGACTGGTGGACCGACGCCGACCGCGCCGCCTTCGAGGAGCGCACGAAAGAGCTCATCGCCCAGTACGACGCCCTCGTGCCGGAGGGGCTGGACGCCGAGCACCATGTGAACGGCGCCCTCACCATCGGCGAGAACATCGGCGATCTGGGCGGGCTCGGCATCGCGCTGAAGGCGTATGAGCTGTCCCTGCGCGCCGATCCCGCGGTCCCTGAGCCCGTCGAAGGCCCGGTCATCGACGGCTACACCGGTGTGCAGCGGCTGCTCCTGTCGTGGGCACAGGTCTGGCAGCAGAAGAGCCGGGACGCCGAGACGCTGCGTCTGCTGACCATCGACCCGCACTCGCCCAACGAGTTCCGGTGCAACCAGATCGTCCGCAACATCGACGCGTTCTACGAGGCCTTCGGGGTCACCGAGAAGGACGCCCTGTGGCTTCCGGAGTCTTCCCGGGTGACCATCTGGTGACGAACCTCCGCACTCTGTGAGACGCGCCCCGGCGGTGGGGTTACGATAGCCCTGCCGCCGGGGCGCCCCTTCCCGGAAGCGCAGTATCCCTCCCCCTCCTGAAGGACCACGCGTGGGTGCGACCGACCCTGGTGACGCGTTCCGGAACGCCTCGGCTCCCGGAGCGTCCGGGAGCGCGCCCGAGTCGGCCAGCGGTCGCCGTTCGCAGCGGCCGGGAGCCCGCCGGCTGCCGCGTCGCGTGGCCGTCGGTCGGCGGTCGTTCACCTCGACGCTGAAGGCCCTCGAAGGCCTGGCGAACGCCGGGGCACAGGTGTCGGTGCACGTGGTCGACCTCGACTCCCATGTGCACGTGCTGGCGGGGGACGACCACGTCACGATGCCCGTCGCGGGGCTCGGTGTGGTCCCCCTGCTCATCGAGGTGGCGGCGGCGTTCGAGTCCGGCGCTCTCGACCCTCTCGAGATCGTCGAGCGCTCGAGCGTCGAAGCCGTGGAGAGCTCCGGCCTGTGGCGGCATCTGCGGGCACCGGCGCTGCCGCTGGAGGATCTCGCCGTGCTGGCCGCCACCGCCGGAGATCCGATCGCCGTGAACATCCTGCTGCAGAAGGTGGGGCATGACCGGGTGCGGGAGCGCATCGAGGAACTGGGTCTGCGGCGCACCGCCCTGCTCGACCGGTTCCGCGACCGCCGCGGTCCGGACGACGCCCCGCAGGTCGCCGTGGGGTCGGCACGCGAGCTCGCGGGTCTGTTCTCCGCGCTCGTCAACTCCCAGGTGGTGGATGCCGCGGTCAGCGCCCAGGTGTCGGAGTGGCTCAGCCTCAACCAGGACCTCAGTCTCGTGGCCGCCTCGACGGGGCTCGACCCCTTCGCACACGAGCACGATGCCCACGGCCTGCTGTTCGTGAACAAGACCGGCCGCGATCGGGGGGTGCGCGCCGAGGCCGGTGTGCTCGCGGGGCCGCGGGCCGGTGTCGCCTACTCGATGATCGTGTGCTTCGACGACCTCTCGATCAGCCACCGCCTCCGTGCGCACGACGCCTTCCGCGTGCTCGGGGTCGAGCTCATGGAGTACACGCACTGACTCCGGACGCCTGCCCCGCGCGTCAACGCAGGCATCCGCGCGGCATCAGGCTTCTGGAACGGCAGTGAGCATGGTCTCGCGCGAGCGCCTGATCGAGGGCAGGGGTGGCTAGCATCGGGGGATGCCTCACGCCTGGACTCCGCACCGCCGCGACGACGGGGAGCTGCTCGGCTGGATCCATCCGGAGGGCGCGGACTGGGTCGCCGTCGACGTGCTCGGACGCAGGGTCTCCACCCCCGGCGAGTGGCTGGACGCGGAGGCCGCGCTGGAGGAGCACGGCATCGCGTGGCTCGCCGATCCGTGGATGCTCGAGGGCGAGGGGGACCGCCCGCTCCGGGTGCGCATCCTCGAAGTGACACCAGACGAAGAAGGGGTTCCGGGGCGCATCGTCGTGAAGGTCGACGACTTCGGAGACATGACCCGACCCGCGACCGCACGGTTCACCCTGCCGTGGCCGCTGCCCGCCCGCCTCCGGCCACCGCGTGCCGACGACCCGGATCCGCGCACGATCTCCCGCTGAGACCCGGCGCCGCGTCGCAGATCCGCCGCACGTCGCACGTTCTGCGGCAATCCCTGCGACCCCGACGCGAATCTGCGACGGGCCGAGTCAGCCGGGGAGCGAGGGGTGCTGCTCCGTGGCACGGCGCCGCGGAATGAACAGCGAGAGGATCACGGCCACGATGCCGGCGGCGATCGCGAGCCAGAAGCACACCTCGAACGCCGTCCGCGTCGGCACGGCCACGCCTCCGACGTCGACGCTCATCGCCGCGAGCACCCCGCCCATCACGGCCGAGGCCGTCGAGGTGCCCACGGAGCGGAACAGCGCGTTGAGCCCGTTCGACGCCCCGGTCTCGTTTGCGGGCACGGAGCGCATGATGATCATGGGCATCGCGGCGAAGGTGAACCCGATTCCGACGCCGATGAAGATGTTGGCGACGAAGATGTGCCACACCTCGGTCGACCACAGCAGCACGAAGACGTAGGCGAGCACGATCGCGATGGCGCCGACGGTGAAGAGCGGACGCGGCCCCACGGTGCGCTCCAGCCATCCGGACAGCGGCGAGATCACCATCATGACCAGACCCGCCGGCATGATGACGAGCGAGGCGGCCACCATGTCGAGCCCGAACCCGGCGCCGCCCACCGCCGGCATCTCCAGCATCTGCGGGAAGGTGACGTTGGAGGCGAACAGGGCGAAGCCCATGCCGATCGCGGCGATGTTCGTGAAGAGGACGGCGGGCCGAGCGGCGACCCGCAGGTCGAGCAGCGGATCCTTCGCGCGGAGCTGATACCAGCCCCACAGCAGCAGGACCGCAACGCCGCCGATCACGCAGACGAGGGTGAGCGGTGCCGTCCAGCCCCACTCGGCGCCGCGCGACACGAACAGCAGCAGGCCCGTGAGGCCGATCGCGAGTCCGATGGCCCCGAGCACGTCGAGGCGGCCGGGGGAGCGGAGCACGTCCTCCGGCACCACGGCGAGCACGAGGAGCAGCCCGAGGACTCCGAGGGCGGCGGCGAGCCAGAACAGCATGTGCCAGTCGGCGTTCTCGGCGAGCAGTGCGGCGACGGGCATGCCGATCGCCCCGCCGACGCCCATGGTCGCGCTCATCAGGGCCACCGCGGTGCCGAGGCGCTCAGGCGGCAGCACATCGCGCATGATGGCGATGCCGAGGGGGACGACGCCGGTCACGGCCCCCTGGAGGGCGCGGCCGATGATCACGCCGACGATCGATCCGGAGAGCGCGGCGATGACCGAGCCCACGATGAGGATCGCGAGGAGCACGATGACGACGCGGCGCTTGCCGTACATGTCGCCGAGACGGCCGGAGATGGGGGTCGCGACGGCGGCCACGAGCAGGGTGATCGTGACCACCCAGGTGGTGTCCTCGCGGGAGGAGTTCAGCAGCTGCGGCAGCTCGGCCTGCAGCGGCACGACGAGGGTGAACATGAACGACGAGCACAGGCCCGCGAACGCGAGCACGGCGATGACCGCCCACTGCGGAGGGGTACGGGAGAGGCGTTTCCTGGCTCTGTCGTCGTTCGCACCCACCGGCTCAGGCTATCGGCGTTCCCGGAGGGGAGGGGCCGATGTGGTTGCATGGCCGGATGACCGACGACTCCGCGCCCGTGCAGCACCCCGCCGACTCCGCGTACCACCGACGGCTCCCGATCGGGGAGGTGCTCGACGCTTCGGCGCTCGCGGAAGGCCTGCCCTGGGCGTTCGAGAGCATCACGATGCGACCGCTGGAGCCGATGCTCGTGCCGGAGGAACCCCGAGCCGGCGAGCAGGACCCGGCCGAGTGCGGCCACTGCGGTCCGAGCGTGCACACCATCTGGCACGACGACCTCTGGCAGGTGCGTGCCGGGTGGGATGTCGGCGGCCTGCCGTTCATCGGCGGGGTCGCGCCGCGTGAGCACTGGCTCCTCGAGAACGCCCCGCAGGAGGTGCTCGCCGCTCTCGGACCGCTGATGCAGCGCGTGTCGGAGGCGGTCAAGAGCATCCCCGGCGTCGCCCGCTGTCACTTCGGCCGCTGGAATGACGGCTCCGCGCACATGCACATGTGGGCGCTGGGCCGTCCGGCCGGCATGATGCAGGGACGCGGCGCGGTGCTCGCGTTCTGGGACGGGATCCTGCCGCCGCTGCCGGCGGAGATGGCCGAGGACCACCTCCGCATCGTCGCGGAGGCGCTCGCCGCGGGCGGGGGACAGGCCTTTCCGCACCGGTGACCCGGGGTCGGTTTCCGCGAACGGGCGGAGGAGGGGCAGACTGGGATCGTGCGAACCATCCGCGATCTCGACACCGTTGAACTCATCCTCGACGCCCAGAGCCTGCTCGACTCCATCCGGGGTCCGCAGCGCGTGGTGGACGCCGGGACCCTGCGCGCCCTGCAGCAGTCGGGCAACTACGTCGTCGGCTTCTTCGACGGCGAGAGCGACGAGGAGCGCATGGTCGGCGCCTCGATCGCCTTCTTCGGCGAACCGGCCCGCCGTGCCATGCACTCGCACATCACGGCCCTGCTGCCCGAGTACCGAGGGCGCGGATGGGGGCGGGAGCTCAAGGAGCACCAGCGGCAGTGGGCCTTCTCCCGCGAGGTCGGCCGCATCACGTGGACCTTCGACCCGCTGGTCGCCCGCAACGCGCACTTCTTCCTCACCGTCCTCGGCGCCCGCGCCACGGGCTACTCGGTGAACCGCTACGGCATCTTCGGCGGCGGCGACGCGGGCGACGAGAGCGACCGCCTCGACGTCGAGTGGGCCCTCGCGGACATCGCCAAGCCCCCGGCGGAGGATGCGGTCGTCGAGACGCTGGAGATCCCGGACGACATCGAGAGCATGCGGGAATCCGACCCCGCGGCCGCGCACGAGTGGCGGCTGCGCCTGCGCGCGCAGATGGAGGGCCTGCTCGGCAGCGGTCTCACGATCGGCGGCTTCGAGGCCGGTCGGGGCTACCTCTTCACCGCGTGATCGGCGGCGCGGCCGTCACCGCACGCCGCGCATGAGCCGCAGCACTGGCTTCACGCTCAGCAGCAGTCCGATGCCGACGAGGATCGCGATGCCGCCGAGGATCGAGAAGTACGGCACCTCGTTCCCCGGATCGTAGAACTTCACGAGCTCGCCCGAGATGGCGGTGCCGAGCGCGATGGACAGGAAGAACAGTGCGACCATCTGCGTGTGGAAGACGGCCGGGGCGAGCTTCGTCGTCACCGACAGCCCGACCGGCGAGAGCAGCAGCTCGGCGACGGTGAACACGAACAGGATGCCGACGATCGCGAGCAGCGGCGTCGAGTTCGCACCGCCGCCGGAGAACGGCAGGAACAGCAGGAACGCGGAGCCCATGATGATGGCGGCCAGTCCGAACTTGACCGGGGTCGACGGCTGGCGCTTCCCCAGCTTCGTCCAGATCGCCGCGAAGACCCCGGACAGGATGATGATGAACACCGGGTTGATGGACTGCACCCACGACACCGGCATCTCCCACCCGAACAGGTCGCGGTCGAGCCGCTTGTCGGAGTAGATCGTCAGCACCGTGAACTGCTGCTGGTACAGCGACCAGAACGCAACGCTCGTGAGGAACAGCGGCAGGAACCCCCAGACCCGCGAGCGCTCGGTGGCGTCGATGCGGCGACTGCCGAGGATCACCGCGAAGTAGGCGACCGCGGCGACCACGGTGACCCCGATCACGATCGTGGCGAGGTTGTCGGCCTGGATGACTCCGGTCAGCACGAGCACCGCGATCACGACGACCGCACCGACCGCGATGCCGGCGACCAGCGGGTAGCGCGTGCGGGGGAGTGGGTTCGGCACCTCACGCGCGGAGGCGGGCAGGCCGCGGCGGCCGAACGAGTACTGCACGAGACCCAGCGTCATGCCGAGGGCGGCGAGGCCGAACCCCCAGTGGAAGCCGAGGGTCGACTGGAGCAGCCCGGTGAGGATCGGTCCGAGGAAGGCGCCGAGGTTGATGCCGAGGTAGAACAGCGAGAACCCGGCGTCGCGTCGTTCGTCGTCCGGACGGTACAGCGTCCCCACGACCGACGTGGCGTTCGCCTTCAGGCCCCCCGAGCCCAGGGCCACGAGCACGAGTCCGACCCCGACGCCGACGAACCCCGGCAGGAGCGCGAGGGCGAGGTGGCCCGAGACGATGACGATGGCGCTGACGAACAGCACCCGCTCGGAGCCGAACAGCCGATCGGCGAGCCAGGCCCCGAGGATGGTGGACAGGTACACGGAGCCGCCGTACGCGCCGACGATCCCGCCCGCCACCGCCTCTGGAAGCCCGAGGCCGCCGTCGGTCACCGAGAAGTACAGGTAGATGAGCAGGATGCCCTGCATGCCGTAGAAGCTGAAGCGCTCCCACATCTCCACGCCGAAGATGTGCACGAGCGACCACGGCTGTCCGAAGAAGCGGGTGTCCTCGTCGCGGGAGGCGGGCGGCTGCGCGGTGGTGCTCATGCGTGGGACGGTACTCCTCCCGCGGGGCCCGCGGCCAGGGGTTGCGCTCCGGCCCCGGATAGACTGGGGGTGCCCGTGCTCACGGGCATTCTCCGCATCCGACCATTGGAGCCACCGTGGCCGAACAGTCCCGCCTCGACAAGGTCATCGCCCTCGCCCGCCACCGCGGGTTCGTGTTCCAGGCGGGTGAGATCTACGGCGGTTCCCGGTCGGCCTGGGACTACGGACCCCTCGGCACGGAGCTGAAGGAGAACATCCGCCGCCAGTGGTGGCAGACCTTCGTGCGCGGTCGCGGTGACATGGTCGGCCTCGACTCCAGCATCATCCTGCCGAAGCGCGTGTGGGAGGCCTCCGGCCACGTCGCGACCTTCACCGACCCGCTCGTCGAGTGCCTGCAGTGCCACAAGCGCTTCCGTGCCGACAACCTCATCGAGGACTTCGAGGCGCGCAAGGGGCGGAAGGCCGAGAACGGTCTCGCCGACATCCCCTGCCCGAACTGCGGCACCAAGGGGCAGTACACCGAGCCGAAGGCCTTCTCCGGTCTGGTGAAGACGTACCTCGGTGTGGTCGACGACGAGTCCGGCCTCTACTACCTGCGTCCGGAGACCGCGCAGGGCATCTTCGTGAACTTCGCGAACGTGCTCACCGCGAGCCGCAAGAAGCCGCCGTTCGGCATCGGCCAGGTCGGCAAGGCGTTCCGCAACGAGATCACCCCCGGCAACTTCATCTTCCGCACCCGCGAGTTCGAGCAGATGGAGATCGAGTTCTTCACGCCGCCCGCCGAGGCGCCGCAGTGGTTCGACCACTGGGTCGAGGCGTGCTGGAACTGGTTCATCGACCTCGGCATCGACCCGGAGAACATGCGGCAGTTCGACGTGCCGGAGGAGGACCGCGCGCACTACTCGGCCGGCACCATCGACGTCGAGTACCGCTTCGGCTTCGCCGGCAAGGAGTGGGGCGAGCTCATGGGCGTCGCCAACCGCACCGACTACGACCTCTCCAGCCACAGCGAGGCCTCCGGCCAGAGCCTGACGTACTTCGACCAGGCCACGGGCGAGCGCTACACCCCGTACGTGATCGAGCCCTCCTTCGGACTCACCCGCGCGATGATGGCCTTCCTCGTCGACGCGTACGTCGAGGAGCAGGTGCCCAACGCCAAGGGCGGCACCGACACGCGCACCGTGCTCAAGCTCGACCCGCGCCTGGCTCCGGTCAAGGCCGCCGTGCTCCCGCTGTCGCGCAACGAGAAGCTGTCGCCGCTCGCCCGCGAGGTGGCCGACACGCTGCGCGGCTCGTGGGCCGTGGACTTCGACGACGCCGGTGCGATCGGCCGGCGCTACCGCCGCCAGGACGAGATCGGCACGCCGTTCTGCGTCACGGTCGACTTCGACTCACTCGACGACCGCGCCGTGACGGTGCGGGACCGGGACACGATGGCACAGGAGCGCGTCCCGATCGACGAGCTGCATGCCTACCTGGCGGAGCGCCTCCGCGGCGCCTGACATGACGACACCGGGGGGAGCCGACGCGCGGGTGGAATCCTCGCCCGTGCGTCCGGTCGCGGCCATCGTGCTCGGCGCGCTCGCAGTGTCGTGGATGATCCTCACGGTGCTCGACCTGCGCGAGAACGACGGCGCAGGCCCGATCATCGCGATGTTCGGCATCCCGGCGCTCGCGGCGGCGGTCATCATCCAGATCGTGATGGCGCGGCTGGGGGAGCGCAAGCGGGTGCCGAAGGCCGTGTTCTGGTGGGTGCTCGCGGTGCTGCCGCTGGGGACCCTTGCGGGCTTCGTCGTCGCGATCCTCCGCGACCCGGACTACTTCATCGCGGACGAAGGCCCCTGGATGCTGATCTGGGTGCCGATCTTCATCGTCGTGGGGCTGCTGCTCGGCGCCCTCGTCTGGTTCTTCTTCGTGTTCCCCCTCGTGTCGCTCGTGACGGTGATCCGCATGATCGCGCGCGGGGAGGCGAAGTCCGGCGCCCTCATCATGCCGATCGTGCTGCTGAGCCTCGGGGTGCTGAGCATCGTGGGCGGACTCTCGATCGACACGGACAGCAGCGGCCGCGCGTCGTGGGGATCGATCATCGCCGCGTTCCTCGGTCTCCCTGGGAACTACGAGGTGATCTGGGAGCCCGGCCTCTGGATCGTCCGCGGCATCGTCCTCGCGATCATCCTCCTCTTCGCCGTCCCCGCCGCCCACGCCCGCCTCTCCTCCCGCCTCCGCTCCCGCCCCCGCCGTTGACGCCGAGACCCCGGATTCCCGTCGAGACCCCGGGGTGCATGCGGGTACACGTCGGGGTCTCACCGAGAAGGCGGGGTCTGGCGCGTGCCGGGTCGCCCTGCTATGGTCGCTCCTCGTGGGTACTCTGATTCGCTAGATCGGGACGCCGCGTCGAGAGCTCTTCTCCGCGGTGGGTCCTGAGCGACCCGCACCCGAGCAGGGGGCGGTCGAGGTTCCTGTTCCCCGCGTCATCGACGCAGATCCCGGCGGTGCGCGTGCGCCGCCGGAGAGGACCCCTCATGTTCCCTGTACCCTCGACCCCTTCCGACACTCCGGCCCGCGTTCATCGCGAGTGCGCGCTGCAGGCCGCCTCCGTCCGGTTCGCCGACCGTCTCGTGCTGAACCGCATCGATCTCGCCGTCGGACCCGCCGACCGCCTCGCCGTCATCGGCGACAACGGCGCCGGGAAGTCGACGCTGCTCGATCTGCTCGCCGGTGTTCTCGCACCGACATCCGGGGAGGTGCGGCTCGACCTCCCCGGCGGGATCGCTCATGCCCGGCAGAACCCCGTGTTCGCGGATGGAGCGACGATGGCCGATGCCATCGACGATCTCCTCGGCGACCTCCGCGTGCTGGAGCGCGACCTCGGCCACGCGTACGAGCTCCTCGCCGCCGGGGGCTCCGCCGAGCGTGCGCAGCAGATGGCCGCTGTGGCCCTGTTGCAGGACCGTTTCGAGTCCCGCGAGGGATACGACGTCGACCGTCGCATCGACACCGCCCTCGAACAGCTCGGGCTGGGCGGAGTGGACCGCGCGCGACCGGTGGCCGCGCTGTCGGGCGGAGAGCGGGCGCGGCTCGCTCTCGCGGTCGCCCTCTCTTCCGGAGCCGAACTGCTCCTCCTCGACGAGCCCACGAACGACCTCGACGACCGGGCGCTGACCTGGCTCGAGGAGCGACTCGCCGCGCACCGCGGAGCGCTGGTCGTCGTGACGCACGACCGCGACTTCCTGGACCGTTTCGCGACGGCTGTCGTGCAGGTGGAGGACGGTCGGATCCGGCGCTACGGCGATGGCTACGCCGGGTTCCTGCGAGCGCGCGAGACCGAGAGACGTGCGGCGGTCGCGCGCCACGAGGAGTGGAAGGCCGAGCTCGCCCGGGCCGAGTCGCTGCTCGCCGCCAACGCGTTCCGGCTGCAGGCGATCCCGCGGAAGCTCGAGCTCGACGGCTTCGGTCATGGCGCGTTCCGGGCGCGGAGCCGCGACCACGGTGCCGTCGGACGCATCCGCATGGCGAAGGAGAGGCTGTCGCGGCTGCGGGAGAACCCGTGCCCGGCGCCGCCCGAGCCCCTGCGGTTCGTGGTCGCAGCAGAGGATCGGGCACCGCTCGACGACCCACTCCTGACCCTCGATGCCGTCTCCCTCCGTGAACAGGGACGACGGCTTGACGTGTCGCAGTGGACGATCGAGGCCGGTTCGCGGTGGCTCGTGACCGGGCCGAACGGCGCCGGGAAGACGACGCTCCTCCGCCTCCTCGTCGGCGAGCTGATCCCCGCGTCCGGGACGATCCGCCACGCGGACGGGCTGCGGATCGCGTTCCTCCGGCAGGACGTCGACACGCGCCTGCGAGGTACCGCCGTCGAGGTCTTCGCGGCGCGGACGGGGACGGCACCGGCGGATGCGCAGGACGCCCTCCTGGCTCATGGACTCTTCCGGGGGCCGGAGGCGGACCGCGACGTGCGGACACTCTCGGTCGGGCAGCGTCGCCGGCTGGATCTCGCGGTCGCGCTGGCGACGCCGTTCGACCTGCTGCTGCTCGATGAGCCGACGAACCATCTCGATCCCGAGCTCGTGGAGCAGCTCGAGGGCGCCCTCGTCGATCATTCCGCCGCCGTCGTCACAGTGACGCACGACCGCCGGTGGCGGCGTCACGCGGCGCACGCACGGTGTCTGCGGGTCGCGGAGGGGGTGGCCACCACCTGAGACCCCGCCCTCCCGCCGAGACCCCGGGCCCCACACGTCCCCACGCCGGGGTCTCGGCGGGAACCCGGGGTCTCGGCGACAGGAGGGGGAGCTACGACGTGACCGTCAGGTGCATGCGCGCGTCGCCGCCGGACTCGACCCAGGCGCGCGAACGCTCGAGGATCACGCGCAGCACGTCGAGGTCGACCTGGTCGAGGTCCTTGATGTAAAGGCAGCCCACCCCTGTCGTGTGCGGGCCGAGCGCGCCGAGAGCCTCCGCGTGGGCGTCCACGCCGTCGAGGAGGTAGATCGTGGTCGCGGCCTTCCGGGGGGCGAAGCTCAGAATGCCGCTGTCGCCCTCCGTCCCGGTGGGGTAGCGGTAGTGGCAGGAGCCGAACCCGATGATCGAGCCCCAGGTCTGCGGTTCGCGTCCGGAGATGTCCCGCAGGAGAGCGGTCAGCGTCTCCGCATCACGGCGACGCACGGCCGGGGAGGAGCGGGCGATCAGCCCCGCGACGTCGTCCCCGGTCGGCTGCACTACTTCGCCGCCTTCGCCGCCGCCTTCATCGCCTTCTTGTACTCGCGCACCTTCGTCAGCGATTCGGGCGACACGATGTCGGCGACGCTGCGGTACGAACCGTCCTCGCCGTAGGGAGCGGAGGCCTCACGCCAGCCCTCGCCGGTGAACCCGTACTGCTTGCCGAGGAGGGCGAGGAAGATCTTCGCCTTCTGCTCACCGAAGCCGGGAAGAGCCTTGAGCCGTTCGAGCACCTCGGCGCCGCTCGGCTGGGTCCCTGAGCCTGTCGAAGGGCCTGAGCCTGTCGACGGGCCGGAGCCTGTCGAGGGTCGTGTCCAGAGGGCGGCGGCGTCCCCGTCCCAGTCGTCGACGAGCGCCTGGCACAGGGTCTGCACCCGCGTCGCCATGGAGCCGGGGAACCGGTGCACCGCGGGGGTCTGCCGGAAGGCCTCCAGGAACTCCTCCGGTGCCATGCCCGCGATCGCCGCAGCATCCGCGGCTCCCGTCCGCTGCTCGATCTTGAGCGGTCCGGTGAACGCGGTCTCCATGGGGATCTGCTGGTCCAGCAGCATGCCGATCAGCAGAGCCGTCGGGTTCTCGGTCAGCAGGGCGTCGGCGGCGGTGTCTCCGGTGATGTGAAGGGCCATGCCTCCAGTCTCCCACCCCGCCGGATCAGGCTGTGGCGGCGTCCTCGACCGTGTCCGCGGCAGGGGTGATGCCGTACAGCGTCGCGAGCGCGGCGGCGAACTCGTCCGCGCGACCGGCGGCGGCGAGCTCATGAGCCCGCACGGTCGGCGTGTGCAGCAGCACGCCGGAGAGGTGCCGGAGGGCCTGCTCGACCTTGCCGTCCTCGTCGCCGCGGGCGCGCGCACGGTCGATCTCGCGCTCCAGCAGCTCGAAGATGTGCGACCGGAACGCCACCACCGACGGGGTCACGCTCTGGCGGGCACCGACGACGTGGAAGGTCTCCGCGGCCTCGCGGACGACGCTCCGGGCGGCGTCCGTCGCCTGCAGCTCCTCGAGCGGGGCGTGCAGGCGGATGGTCTCCAGGTCCAGCAGCGCGACGCCCTCCAGTGCGGCCACGGCCGGGTCGACGTTGCGCGGCATGCCGAGGTCGACCACCAGCCGGCTCGGGACACCGGTGGTGCCGCTGGTCGCGCTGACGGGGCAGCCCGCGGCGGCGAGGCCGACCGGGAGCTGCAGGTGCTCCGGGCCGAGCACGGGCTCGGTCGCGGTGGTGCAGGTGATCAGCAGCGTGGAGTGCGCCGCCGTGCGTGCGTACTCGTCTGCCGGAACCGGGCGGATGTCGTGCTTGGCCGCGAAGATCTCTGCGCGGCCCGAGGGGGAGTAGACGGAGATGTCGACGGCGCCGCGCTCGCGCAGAGTCGCGAGGGTGACGGCGGCGTAGGCTCCGGTGCCGACCAGCAGCACGCGCTCGGCCGACCAGTCGGCGATGCGGCTGTCGGCGAGCTCCAGTGCGAGACGCACGAGAGATCGACCGGCGCGGCCGAGGGCGGTGACGTTCTTGACCTTGCGCTGCGCCTGGCTCGCGCGCTGGAACAGGCGCTCGAGCTCGGGGGAGGTGGTGCCGTCCTTGCGGGCGGACTTCAGGGCACGCCGCACCTGGCCGGCGATCTCGCCCTCGCCGGAGACGACGGACTCGAGACCGGAGGCCACGGAGAAGAGGTGCTCGGCGACGCGGCGACCGGAATGCACGGCGTAGGCACCGTCGAGGTCGGCGGCGGGAATGCCGGTCGCGGACTCGACGGCCTCGATCACGGCTTCGACGCCGATGGCGCCGGCCGCGGTCACGGGCTCGTCCATTTCCACGTACGCCTCGAAGCGGTTGCACGTCGCCAGGACCACGGCACCCTGCACGCACGGCGCCATGCCCACGATGGTGGGAGCGACGTCGTCGGGGGTGCGGCTCAGGCGTTCGAGCAGTTCGAAGGAGGCGGTCTTGTGACTCGCCGTCACACACAGCAGCACCCTTCGATTGTACCCGAGCGTACGGAGCCGGGACTCGGCGGCTCCCTAGGCGCCGGATGGGAGGATGGGGGCATGGCACTCTCCGACGCCCCGCTGCTGCGCGCCCTCACCGGCGACCGCCCCGCCACCGCTCCGGTCTGGTTCATGCGCCAGGCGGGCCGGTCCCTGCCCGAGTACCGGGAGCTGCGGGTCGGCACGCGCATGCTCGACGCCTGCCTCACCCCCGACCTCGCCGCCGAGATCACCCTCCAGCCCGTGCGACGGCACGGCGTCGACGCGGCGGTGTTCTTCAGCGACATCGTCATCCCGCTGCGTCTCGCCGGCGTGGACGTGGAGATCGAGCCCGGCCGCGGCCCGGTCTTCGCGAACCCGGTGCGGACGCTGGCCGACGTCGACCGCATCACGGCGATCGATCCGGACAGCCTCGACGGCAGCGCGATCGCGGAAGCCGTCGGCATCGTCGCCGCCGAGCTCGGCGACACCCCGGTCATCGGCTTCGCGGGAGCCCCCTTCACGCTCGCGGCGTATCTCGTCGAGGGCGGTCCGTCCAAGGAGCACCTGCGTGCGCGCGGCATGATGCACGCGGAGCCCGAGGCCTGGCACCGTCTCGCGGGCTGGCTGGCGCAGATCTCGCGGCGGTTCCTGGAGACGCAGCGCGATGCCGGCGCCGCGGTCGTGCAGCTCTTCGACAGCTGGGCGGGTTCCCTCAGCCCCGCCGACTACCGCACCTTCGTGGCGCCGCACTCACGGACCGCTCTGGACGGCATCGGCGTCCCGACGATCCACTTCGGCGTCGGCACCGGCCCCTTCCTCGGCGACATGCGGCTGGACGGCATCGCCGACGGCGTGGGGGTCGACTGGCGGCTGCCCCTCGACGAGGCCGCCGCGATCCTCGGCCCCGACGTCTCGGTGCAGGGGAACATCGACCCCGCGTTCCTCGGCGCGCCGTGGCCGGTGCTCGAGGCGCATGTCCGCGACGTGCTCGAACGCGGTCGCGCGGCCCGCGGGCACATCCTCAACCTCGGCCATGGTGTGCCCCCGGAGACCGACCCCGACCAGCTCACCCGTATCGTCGAGCTGGTGCACGCCGGCTGACCTCCGTTCGAATCGCCTGCTTTGCGGCATCTGCAGCCCAGATGCAGCCATTCAGGCGATTCGAAGCGCCCGCGCCAGCCGCAGGTCCGAAAGACCGAAGCGGCCGGTGGGCAGCGCCGCGCGGATGCTGTCGTCGTCGAACGGCCGCGACGGGCGGATGCCCTCCGGCGGCTCCGGCGCCCACGGTGCCGGTTCGCTGACGCCCTCCGCGAGCATCCGCGCCTGCGCCTTCGCGACCAGGGGCACGACCATGGTCCACTCGGTGAGCTGCGCGAGCACCCGCACGACCCAGGCCGGAACGGGGAGGAACGCGGGACGACGTCCGGCGACGCGGGCGATCCGGCGGATGGCCTCCCCGAGCGTGACCTCGTCCGCCCCCATCACGGCGACCGTCGGCTCCGGGATGCGGCCCTCGAGCGCGGCCACCAGCACGTCCGCGGCATCCTCGACGGGGACCGGGCGGGCGGTGCGTTCGCGGTAGCCGACCGTCCAGAAGAAGGGGAGGGTGCGGACGGCACGGGTCACATGGTCGACCATGTGATCGCCGGGGCCGTAGATCATCCCGGACTTCAGGATCGTGTGCGGGAGCCCGGAGCCGCGGATGATCTCCTCGGCCTCCCACTTCGACTCGTGGTAAGCGGAGCCGCAGTCGGGCCGGGCGCGGAGGAAGCTCACCATGACGAGCCGCCGGACGCCGGCGCGGCGAGCGGCCTCGACGACGGCGGCCGTGCCCTCGACGTGCACGCGGCGGAAGGTCTGGTCGCCGATCTCCCGGTTGATCCCGGCGCAGTGGGCGACGGCGTCGCATCCGGCGAAGGCGGCGGTCAGCGCGTCGACGTCGGTGATGTCCGTGCCGGAGCGTCGGGAGATCGCCACGGGCTCCTCCAGGCGATCGGCGAGGGCGCGGCCGACGAATCCACTGCCTCCGGTGATGGCGACCTTCATGGTGTTCTCCTTCGCTAATTAGCTATCTGGCGAAACTGTATCTAGCGAAGGTGCTATATTGCAAGCATGGCCGACAGCGCATCCGACATCTTCGCGGCGCTCGCCCATCCCACCCGGAGGCAGATCCTGCAGGACCTCAAGGAGGGGGAGCTCGCGGCCGGGGAGATCGCGTCCCGCTTCTCCGCGAGCGGCCCGACCATCTCCCGGCACCTGAGCGTGCTGCGGCAGGCAGGCCTCGTCTCCGAACGTCGCGATGCCAACCGCATCTTCTACTCGCTCGTCGGTGAACGCCTCGCCCTCTCCGTCGGCGACTTCCTTTCCACGGTCTGTCCCGAGCAGATCGTCCTCCGCGAGGTGCGCAAGCGCGGTCGGGCCTGACCTCCGTTCGGATCGCGCACCTGGCGGCATCCGCGGCGATTATCCGGCCAATCGGGCGATTCGAAGCGCAGGGGCGGTGAAAGGATGGAGGCATGAGCCCCGAGCACCCCGCACCCGCTGAACCGGCCGACCTGGCGGCCCGTGCCGCACGGAAGCACGTCGTCGTGGTGGGCGGCGGCGTCGGCGGACTCGTGGCCGCGCGGGAGTGCGCGAAGGTCGGCATGCAGGTCACGCTGCTCGAAGGGTCCGAGTCCCTGGGTGGCGTGATCCGCAGGGTCGCGCTGGACGGTGTCGTCGTCGACGCGGGCGCGGAGAGCTACGCGACGAAGGGCGGGCACGTCCGGGCTCTCGTGAACGATCTCGGTCTCTCCGACCGCGTCGTGACGCCGCAGGCGGGAGGCGCGTGGCTCGCCGGACTCCCCGGCGGCGCGGCTCCGCTTCCGGCCGGCGGCATCCTCGGCATCCCCGGCAACCCCTTCCAGGACGACGTCCGCCGCATCATCGGCTGGTCGGGCGCCTGGCGGGCCTATCTCGACCGGGTGCGCCCGCCGCTCACCATCGGCCACCAGCTGAGCCTCGGCCGCCTCGTCGCCTCGCGCATGGGGGAGAAGGTGCGCGACCGCCTCGTCGCCCCCGTCACCACGGGTGTCTACTCCGCCTCCCCGGACGACGTGGACATCGACGTCGCCGCCCCCGGACTCAACGCCGCCCTGACCCGCGTCGGATCCCTCTCCGGGGCGGTGCTGGCCCTCCGCGGTGAGGCGGCGTCGCGCGGCGCGAAGACTCCCGGTGCCGCCGTCGAGGGGCTCGTCGGCGGGATGAGCGTACTCGTCGACGCCCTCGCGGCCGACCTCGACGAACTCGGTGCGACCGTGCGCACCCGCGTCCGAGCTCGTTGCCTCACCACCGACGGCACCACCTGGCGCGTCGTGGTCGAGGAGCCCGCCGCGGAGGAGCCGATCGAGGGCGAGGAGACGACGCAGGAGGCGGAACTCGCCGCCGACGCCGTGATCGTCGCGACCTCCGAGCACGGGGCGCGGGAGCTGCTCGCGGGCGCCGTGCCCGCCCTCGCGGCCGCCGACGCGGCACCGGCCCCCGAGATCGAGATCATCAGTCTGCTGCTCGACGCGCCCGCGCTGCGCACCCCGCCCCGCGGCACCGGCGTGCTCACCGTTCCGCACAGCCACACGGCGAAGGCGCTCACACACTCCACGGCGAAGTGGTCGTGGGTGCGGGAGGCCGCGGGCGACCGCGAGGTGGTCCGCGTCTCCTTCGGTGCGCAGGGGGAACCTGCGGCCACCGCGGCGCTGGATGACGGGGCCGCGATCGACCTCGCCCGCCGGGAGGCCTCGGCGCTCCTGGGCGTCCCGCTGTCGCCCGCCCAGGTCGTGGCGGGTCATCGTGGGCGCTTCGTGCAGGCGCAGCCCGCGTCGATCATCGGCTCGGGGGAGCGGCGTGCCGCAGCGCGTCAGGCCGTGCAGGCCGTGCCAGGGCTGGCCGCTGTGGGTGCCTGGCTCGCGGGCACGGGGCTCGCGCAGGTCGTGCCGGACGCTGCGGAGGAGGCGGACCGCCTGCGCCGCGCTCTCCTCTGGGACTGAGCGTCCGCCGAGCACGCGCGAGTGCGCTCGATGCCTCCGTGTCAACCCTCTGATCGATTGATGCCGAAATCGGCATACGGCGTTACGCTGGGTACCTGATCGCGGTGGAGACGCGGGCGATCGGCGTCCCCCGGGACGGACCACAGCCGGAACAACGTGAGGAGACCCCATGAAGGGGAAGATCGGACTCGTCGTCGGACTCGGCGTCGGCTATGTGCTCGGCACCCGCGCAGGACGCGAGCGCTACGAGCAGATCAAGACGCAGTGGCTGAAGGTCTGGAACACCGACCCCGTGCAGGAGCGCGTCGACAAGGTCAAGGGCTTCGTCGGCGACAAGGCCGCCGCGGTCCCGGGCGCCGTCTGGACCGGCGCCGTGAAGATCGTCAAGTCGGTCACCGGCGACGGCACGCCAGGGCAGAAGCTCGATGCGGTCATCGCCTCCGGCAAGGACGCCGCCGAGGAGATCTCGGACGCCGCGGAGGACGCGGTCGACGAGGTCAAGGAGCGCGCCGCCGAAGCCCAGAAGCCGGCTGCCTCGAAGCCGGCCGCGAAGAAGCCCGCCCCGCGGAAGTCCGACGACTGACATGCCCCGCGGATATCGGGATCGTGCCGACGACAGCCTGCTGACGCTGCTCGGCGACCTGCCGGAGCTCGTCACGAATCTGGTCAAGGCCGAGATCGACGCGGCCAAGGCGTGGGTGTCGCGCACGGCGAAGGATGCGGGCGTCGGCTCCGTCTGGTTCCTCGTCGCGCTGTTCTTCCTGTTCTGGGCCGTGCCCGTGATCCTCGTGTTCGCGATCGCGGGGCTGTCGTCGTGGTGGCCGGTATGGCTGTCCGCGCTGGCGGTGTTCGGCATCCTCATCGTCGCCGTGCTGCTGTTCGCGCTGCTCGGCATCCTGAAGTTCCGCAAGGTGCTCCGTCGCCAGAACCCGGCACAGGCCGTGGCCGAGGACATCCGAATCGTGAAGGAGGCCGGCGATGAGCACCCCTGAGTCTCTGCCGCGCACCGCGGTCCCCGCGGGAATCGTCGATCCCGTCGCCTCGGCGCGGGCGGAGTTGAAGGCGGCCCTGGCCGCCATCGAGGTCAAGGGGAACATCCCCCGGCGCGTGGAGAAGGCGTCGGCGCGGGCGGCCGTGAAGGCGCGCGCGTTCGCCGACCGCAACCCCGCCGCAGCGATCGCCGCGACCGTGGGCATCGCCGCCGTCGTCGGCGGGGCGGTGTGGGCCATCGCCCGCGCCATCGCCCGCTGATCGACCCCCGTACCGCCCTCGCGTGGGGGCAGTATTCCCCTGATTAGCGGCTCCTCCGCAAAGGGGGCAGACTGGGATCATGTCCGACCTGCGTGAAGAGAACCCGTCCGGTTACACCCTCTGGGCCGTCTGGCGACGCAATCCCGATGCTCCCGTCACCGAGAACGACGCGACCGAGGTCGAGTCGATCGTCTCGCACATCGAGGACTCGGGCGTCACCGTCCGCGGCTTCTACGACGTCTCCGGGCTCAAGGCCGACGCCGACCTCATGGTGTGGCTGCACGGTGCCACGGCCGAGGAGCTGCAGCGGGCGCTCCGTCGCCTGCGCCGCACCGAGATGCTGCGTTCGCTCCTGCCGGTGTGGAACGCCATGGGTGTCCACCGCGACGCCGAGTTCAACCGCGCGCACGTCCCCGGGTTCCTCCGTGGCATCGAGCCCAAGGACTGGCTCGTCCTCTACCCGTTCGTCCGCACCCCGGAGTGGTACCTCGCGCCGGAGGGGGAGCGCCGCACGATGCTCGCCGACCACGGTCGCAAGGGCGCCGCGTTCACCGGTGTCATCGCGAACACCGTCGCAGCCTTCGCGCTGGGCGACTACGAGTGGCTGCTCCCGATGGAGGCGGATGAACTCACGGATCTCGTCGACATGATGCGCGACCTCCGCTACACCGACGCCCGCATGTTCGTGAAGGAGGAGGTGCCCTTCTACACGGGGCGCCGCCTGCGCTTCGACGAGATCGCGGACGTGCTGCAGTAAGCGCCATGAGCACCCCCATCCGTCTCGGCACCCGTCGCAGCGCGCTCGCGCAGGCGCAGTCGGGCCACGTCGCCGCAGCGCTCGAGAAGGTCACCGGCCGGCGCGTCGAGCTCGTCCCGATCACCAGCGAGGGCGACACCAATCGCGCCTCGTTGTCGGAGATCGGCGGCCTCGGCATCTTCGCCACCCGTCTCCGTGAGGCCCTCCTCGCCGGCGAGTGCGACTTCCTCGTGCACTCCCTCAAGGATCTCCCGACCGCGGTGCCGGAGTCGCTCGTCATCGCCGCGACGCCCCGACGGGAGGATGCCCGCGACGTGGTGCTCACCCGACACGGCATCCCGCTGCATGAGCTGCCGGCCGGGAGCGCGGTGGGCACCGGGTCGCCCCGCCGCATCGCGCAGGTCCACCGTCGTGCGCCCCGCGCTCACGTCGTGGACATCCGCGGCAACGTCGACTCCCGGCTCTCCCGCGTCGCGTCCGGCGAGTTGGACGCCGTGATCCTCGCCGCCGCCGGGCTCTCGCGGCTGGGCACCGATTCGCCCCTGCATCGCGAGGAGCTCGGTCTCGCGGAATGGCCGACGGCGCCGGGCCAGGGGTCGCTGGCAGTCGAGACGCGGGCGGATGCCCCGGAGGAGCTGCGCGCGGCGCTGTCGGCGCTGGACCACCGCGAGACGCGGCTCGCGATCACGGTCGAGCGGGCCATCCTGGAGGGCCTGGACGCCGGTTGTCAAGCCCCCATGGCGGCGCACGCCGTCGTCCAGGGGGCAGAGATCCGCGTCAGGACAGTGGTCTACGCCCCGGACGGGGGTCGCCGGATCGGTCTGGACGTCACGGAAGCCCTGAACGGGGAGTATATTCATCGGAACGGCAGTGGCAATGGTGCGGATGCTGCCGATGGTGCAGACCCGATGCACGCAGCGCGTGAGTTCGGGCTCGCTGTTGCCCGTCGGCTGCTCGATCAAGGGGCGGCCGACCTCGTCCCTCAAGAGCAATCCGAATTGTCATGACCACTTCTGAAAGCAAGCAGGACCGACCGCTGGACGGCTGGCGCATCCTCGTGCCCCGTGGCGGACCCTGGGGCGACAGCGTCGCCGCGAGTCTCCGGAACCTCGGGGCCGTTCCCGTCGTCGCCCCGCTCATCAACTTCGCGCCCACGACGGACCAGGCGACGCTCGACCGGGCGCTGGAGCAGCTCGCGGCCGGTGAGTTCGATTGGCTGACCGTCACGAGCGCGACCACGGTGGACGTGCTGTTCGCCCACCGCGCCGTCGTGCCGAAGACCACGAAGATCGCGGCCGTCGGCGAGACGACGGCCACGGCGCTGCAGGCCGTGGGCTACGAGGTCGCCCTGGTGCCGGAACAGGACAACTCCGCGCAGGGCATGGCGCAGCAGCTCATCGCCCTGGAGCACGAGCCGCGCCGCATCCTGGCGCTGCGCAGCGAGATCGCCAAGCCCGTCCTCAGCCTCCTCCTTTCCGACGCGGGGCACGACGTGCACGGCGTCGTCGCCTATCGCACGGTCGGCGTCCCGGTGACGGAGCGCATCCGCCGCGATGTCGAGAACGGCCGGATCAACGCGATCCTCATCACCAGCGGTTCGGTGGCCGAGCAGGTGCGGGAACAGTTCCCCGAGATCCCGGACGAGACGCTGCTCGCGGCGATCGGTCCCCGCACGGCGAAGGACGCCGAGCGTGCCGGTCTCCCCGTCTCGGTGGTCGCCGACCGGCAGACCATCGATGCGCTGATCGAAGCCGTCTCGCAGTTCACCCTTCCGCACGCGGCAGACGAGTTCGCGCCGTGAGCTTCCCCGACATCCGCCTGCGCCGACTTCGCCAGTCGCGCGCCGTCCGCGACCTCGTGCGCGAGACCTCTCTCGAGCCCCGGCAGCTCGTGCTCCCGCTCTTCGTCCGCGAGGGCCTGAGCGAACCGGTCGCCATCGGGTCGATGCCCGGTGTCGCCCAGCACTCGATCGACTCGCTGCGCGCTGCGGCCGTGGAGGCCGCGGAGGCCGGGGTCGGCGGCGTCATGCTGTTCGGCGTTCCCGCGGTGCGCGACGCCCGGGGCTCCGGCGCGGACGACCCGCAGGGCATCCTGAACGTCGCCACCGAAGCGCTGGCGGCCGAGGTCGGCGACGCCCTCGTCGTGCAGACCGACCTCTGTCTCGACGAGTTCACCGACCACGGTCACTGCGGCGTCCTCGCCGCCGACGGCTCCGTGGACAACGACGCGACCCTGGAGCGGTACGCCTCGATGGCCCTGGCCCAGGCGCGCGCAGGGTCCCAGCTGCTCGGGCTGTCCGGGATGATGGACGGCCAGGTCGCCGTGATCCGTCAGGCGCTCGACGCCGAGGGGTTCACGGACACGCTGATCCTGGCGTATGCCGCGAAGTACGCGAGCGCGTTCTACGGCCCGTTCCGCGAAGCCGTCGACTCGCAGCTCCAGGGCGACCGCCGTACGTACCAGCTCGACCCCGGCAACCGTCGCGAGGGTGTGCGGGAGGCGCTGGTCGACGAGGACGAGGGCGCGGACATCGTCATGGTGAAGCCGGCGATGGCCTTCCTCGACGTGCTCCGCGAGGTCCGCGACGCGGTGACCGTCCCGGTCTGGGCGTACCAGGTGTCGGGCGAGTACGCGATGATCGAGGCCGCCGCCACGAACGGCTGGATCGATCGGCGCGCCGCGGTCCTCGAGTCGCTGCTGTCGATCCGCCGCGCGGGTGCCGATGCCGTGCTCACGTACTGGGCCACCGAAGCGGCCCGTTGGCTGCGCGGCTGAGCCGTCCTGCTGCCTGCCGGCGGCCTCCGGGGGAGACGCGGCGGGTTAGCCTGGAAGGGATGCCGGGAGAGTTCAGTGCATCACGGAGGAGCCTCGATGACCGACCGCAATGACGACCTTTTCTCTGCCGCCCGAGCGGTGATCCCCGGTGGGGTGAACTCTCCGGTGCGCGCCTACGGGTCGGTCGGCGGGACGCCCCGGTTCCTCGCCTCGGCGCGTGGTGCCACCGTGACCGACGCCGCGGGCCGCGAGTACGTCGACCTCGTCGCGTCCTGGGGCCCCGCGCTGCTCGGTCACGCGCATCCGGAGGTCGTCGCCGCGGTACAGGAGGCCGCGACCCGCGGGCTCTCCTTCGGCGCGCCGACCGAGGGGGAGGTCGAGCTCGCCGCGCTCATCGCCGACCGCGTGCGCTTCGGCGAGATCCGTCCCGTGGAGCGCGTCCGTCTCGTCTCGACGGGCACCGAGGCCACCATGACCGCGATCCGTCTCGCCCGCGGCGCGACCGGCCGCGATCTGCTCGTGAAGTTCGCCGGTCACTATCACGGCCACTCCGACGGCCTGCTCGCGGAAGCCGGATCCGGGGTCGCCACGCTGGCGCTTCCCGGTTCGGCCGGCGTGCCCGCGCCGATCGCCGCGCAGACGCTCGTGATCCGCTACAACGACCCGGAGGCGCTCGCCGCCGTCTTCGCCGAGCACGGCCCGCGGATCGCGGCCGTCATCGTCGAGGCCTCGGCGGCGAACATGGGCGTCGTCCCTCCGCTGCCGGGCTTCAACCGCCTCATCGCGGAGACCGCCCACGCGCACGGCGCCCTCATGATCCTCGACGAGGTCCTCACCGGATTCCGGGTGCACCCGGCGGGCTTCTGGGGACTCCAGGCGGAGGCGGGGGAGAACTACCTGCCCGACATCCTCACCTTCGGGAAGGTCGTCGGCGGCGGTATGCCGCTGGCGGCCCTCGGCGGTCGTGCCGAAGTCATGGACCTTCTGGCGCCGCTCGGCCCGGTCTACCAGGCGGGCACGCTCTCCGGGAACCCGCTGTCGGTGGCCGCGGGCCTGGCCACGCTGCGACTCGCGACGCCCGAGGTCTACGCGACCGTCGACGCCGCAGCCGCTCGGGTGTCGTCGGCGCTGGACCGCGCGCTCGGCGAGGCCGGCGTCACCCACGCTCTGGCGTCCGCCGGCAACCTCTTCAGCGCGTCTTTCCGGGCCTCCGCTCCGCGCGACTACGCCGAGGCGCAGGCGCAGGAGTCTTTCCGGTACGCCGCGTTCTTCCACGCGATGCGCGAGCACGGGGTCGCGCTGCCGCCGAGCGTCTTCGAGGCCTGGTTCCTCACCGCCGCGCACGGCGAGGACGAGCTCCAGCGCATCGAGGAAGCCCTGCCGCACGCCGCCCGGGCCGCCCTCACCGCGCGTCCCTGACTTCCGCCGCCGCTCGCTCGCGCGAAGACAGGCGCCCGCGCGGGAACAGGGGCCCCTGGACCCTGCTGCCTGATGTCGCGCGGATGCCTGCGCAGGGAGCGGCGGTCGCGAGGTCGGCGAGATCAGGCGCTCGCGCGGAGTCAGGCTTGCACTCCCGGTAGCGGCCTGTTCCGGCGTGAGCGCCTGTCCTCGCGGGAGGTGGTTGCTGCGGGTGGGCGTGTGGGTGATTCCGACAAGGGATCGTTGCGTTCCTGTGAGCAACTTCCAGCCAACCGGGAGGGCGGCGCTGGCAGACTGGGGGCATGGTGACGTTGTTGCTGGACCAGACGCAACTCGAGGTCGTGCTCTCGCCCATCGAACGTGCCGCCACCTTCCACCGTGAGAACGTCCGCATCGTGCGCGACACGATCACCAAGGTCCAGCTGACCGATGACGCCTGGACCTGGCTCCGCGGCGTCCCGAACCCGGGCACCCACATCCCGGGCGTGCTGGCGGCGGGGAGCTGGAAGGCCGCGGGCAGCCTCGACTTCGTGCTGATCCGTCGCCGTCGCCCCAGCGTGGTCGTCGATCTCGAGGGCGACCCGCAGTACAACCGGCTGATCCTCACCACCCGGCACGGCCTCGCGCTCACGCAGGCTCTCCGCCTGCCCGTGTCAGAGGAGCCCGCGACGGTCGAGGAGATCGTCGCCACGGCCCCGACTCCCGTCTCGAAGGGCAGTCGTCGGCCCGTCATCCGGCCCCGTCCGGCCTGACCTCAGACGCAGAACGCCCTCCCGATCGGGAGGGCGTTCGTGTGTGCGGTTCAGCCGTGGTTCTCGTCGGAGTGCGCGCCGTGGTCGTCGTCCGCCTGCGCGTCGGGCGCCTGCTCCTGACCCGGAGCGTGCGCACCGGGCTCCTCCGAGGACTCGCCATCCGAGGATGGCTGCTCCTCGGACGGGGTGGCCTCGGTGGGGGCGTCGCCCTCCGCGGACGCGAGCGGGTAGTCCCGGGGCTCGTCCTCGTAGTAAGCGCGGGCGGCGGCGGCGAGCATGGAGCTCACGGCCGCGGATCGCGGGTCCTCGTCGTCGGTCGCGGGATCGGATGCCTCTGCCGGCTGCGTCGTGTCGGCCGTCGCGGTCTCGTCGTTCCACCCGGACGCGGCGTCGAGCTCGGAGAAGAACTCCACGCCCGCGGGCTCCGGTTCGTCGGCCGCGGACTCCGCGTCCTCGGTGCCGGTCGTGTCGTCGGCGGCGTCGATGTCAGACGGAGCCTCGGGGCCCTCGATCTCGGCTCCATCTGCGGGGACGGACGCGGCGGGTGTCGTCTCGTCCGACTCCCCTGGGGCGGGAGCGTCCTGTCCCGCCGACTGCTCGGGCGACGTGCGCGCCTCCGCCGTGTCTTCGTCCGCCATCTCGGCGGAGGATGCCGCGAACAGGGCGGCGAAAGAGCGTCGCGGGGACTCGGTCGCGGGCACCGGCGCGGGAGCGCCGAAGAGGATGTCGTCGAACGAACGCGAGGAGTCGGACTCCGCGTCGGACGCGGTGTCGGGCTCCGCGCCCGTCTCCTCCTCGGCATCGCTCAACGTCAGCGCCGCGGTCTCCTCGACCACGGGGATGACCTGGACGGTCTCGTCGCCCGCAGCGGTCTCGACCACGGTCACGAGCTGGGTGGTCTCGTCGTCGACCGGGCCCTCGGCTCCCGCCGTCTCGTCATCGTCGCCGGACCCGGTGGCCGCGGCATCGCCGGGGATCTCCGTGCTGAGGTCATCGGCGAGAGCCGCGGCACCGCCGGCCGCGAGAGCGGAGGCGGCGGCACCGGCGGCCGCATCGCCTGTCGTGACCGTCTCGGTCCCGGTCGAAGCGTCTTCCGACGGTGCGAGCGCCGGAGCGGTGTCGAACCGGCCGCCGCGCATGAGATCGATGAAGACGTCCTCCAGCGTCGGGCCGCGCTGCACGAGCGTGCTCAGAGCGATACCGGCATCCGCAGCCACGGCACCCACTCGGCTCGCGTCGGTGCCGCGCACGGTCAGGCCGGAGCGGAGCACCTCGATGTCGAACCCGGCGGCGACCAGCGCGGTCGTGAGGCCCGGGCGATCGACGGAGTCGACGACCACCGAGCCGCCGGCCGGATCGGCGAGGGTCTCGATGCCGCTCGACAGCACGAGGCGCCCCTTGGAGAGCACGAGGACGTGGTCGGCGACCTGCTCGATCTCGCTGAGCACGTGGGACGAGACCAGCACCGTGCGGCCTTCGTCGGCGAGGCGACGCATCAGCAGACGCATCCAGCGGATGCCCTCGGGGTCGAGACCGTTCGCCGGCTCGTCGAACACGAGCGCTCCGGGGTCGCCGAGCAGCGCGTGGGCGACGCTGAGGCGCTGGCGCATGCCGAGCGAGAACCCGCCGATGCGCGTGTCCGCTTCGCCCTCCAGGCCGACCAGGGAGATCACCTCGTCGACGCGGGCGAGGCGGATGCCGTTGGCCTTCGCGGCGATGGTGAGCTGACGACTCGCGGTGCGGCGCGGCCGGTAGGCCGTCTCCTCCAGGACCGCGCCGATGGTGCGCAGCGGCTGGCGCAGTTCGGCGTATGCGACGCCGCCGATCGTGGCGGTGCCGGACGTGGGGCGCACCTGGCCGAGCAGGATGCGCAGGGTCGTCGTCTTGCCCGCGCCGTTGGGGCCGAGGAAAGCGGTGACCGCGCCGGGCTCGACCCGTGCGGAGAAGTCCGAGACGGCCGTCACCTCGTTGAAGCGCTTCGTCACATTCGTGAACTCGAGCACCTGTCCTTCGGGCATCCGGGACCTCTCGTTGCGATGAACAGTTCCTCCTATCCTGCCGGAAAACCGCCCCGGAACCCGCATTTCGTGCGGAATCCGGCCGCATGCGACGGGGTAGCCTGGCACGCGTGACCGATACCCCCGCCGCGCCCCGTGTCCTCATCCGCACCGAAGGAGCGCTGGGGCGGCTCACGCTCAACCGCCCTGAGGCGATCAATGCGCTCGACGAGGACATGATCGCGGCCATCACGACGGCGCTCGTCGCGTGGCGCGACGATTCCGACGTGCAGATCGTCCTCATCGACGGCGAGGGTGAGCGCGGCATGTGCGCGGGCGGCGACGTGCGCCGCCTGCACAGCCAGATCACGTCCGGTCATCCGGAGCAGTCCGCAGAGTTCTTCCGCCGGGAGTACGCGATGAACGCCATGATCGCGGAGTACCCGAAGCCCGTGGTCGCGCTCGCCGACGGCATCACCATGGGCGGCGGCATCGGTCTCGCGGGGCACGCCGCGATCCGCGTGGTCACCGAGCGCTCGAAGCTCGCCATGCCGGAAACCCGGATCGGCTTCACGCCCGACGTCGGCGGCACGTGGCTGCTGGGGCGGGCGCCGGGACGGCTCGGCGAATACCTCGGTCTCACCGGGGCCACGATGAACGGTGCCGACGCCGTGTACGCGGGCTTCGCCGACCACTTCGTCCCCTCCGACCGCCTCGACGCGCTGCGCGAGGCTCTGGCGTACCGCGCCGATCCGACGAGCCCGAGCGAGATCGTCCTGCTCTTCGACGAGACGCCGGAGCCGTCCGCGCTCCCCGACGCGCGGGAGTGGATCGACGAGGTCTTCGCCGCCTCGACCGTGCCCGAGATCCTGGAGCGGCTGCGTGCGCTCGGCACCGATGAAGCGGCCGCCGTCGCCGACCTGCTCGACGGACTGGCCCCGACCGGCCTCGTCGTGACCCTCGACGCCGTGCGGGAGGCGCGGGGGATGAGTGGGCTTCGTGCCGCGCTCGAAGGCGAGTACCGCCGGGTGCTGTGGTTCGTGAACGAGCACCCCGACCTGGTGGAGGGCATCCGGGCGCAGGTGGTCGACAAGGACCGCAACCCGAAGTGGCAGCCGGCCTCCCTCGCCGAGCTCGGCCCCGACGCCGGGGCGGCCGCGCGGGACTACGTTCCGCAGCCCGCGCTGTTCTGACGATCACGGCCCCGGTCACGACCGGGAAGTCCTTGATCGCCCGCGTGCAGAAATGGGCGGCGAGACGGGGGAGTGGTTCGCTGTGAGCGAAGGTCCTCCCGGAGGGGGATCCGAATGTCGCCGCTTCGTGGCACCCTGTCCTATGGCCGGTCGTCGGTCGGCATCCGTCTGCCGGGAGACCCGCCGCCTCCTCCTTCCTAGAAAGTCCGCCTGTGCTGGGAAAACTCCTCCTCCGATATCTGTCTCGCTACAAGTGGCTCCTCGTCGCCGTGCTGGTCTTCCAGTTCGCCAGCGCGGCCGCGACCCTCTACCTGCCCCGCCTCAACGCCGACATCATCGACAAGGGCGTCGCCCAGGGCGACACCGCGTACATCTGGCGCACCGGCCTGTTCATGCTGGCCGTGTCGCTCGGCCAGATCGTGGCCTCGGTCATCGCGACCTTCTTCGCCGCCCGCGCCGCGATGGGGGCGGGTCGTGACATCCGTGCCGACGTGTTCGGCAAGGTCAGCGGCTTCTCCGAGCGCGAGGTCTCGCAGTTCGGTGCCGGTTCCCTCATCACCCGCAACACGAACGACGTGCAGCAGGTGCAGATGCTGGCGATGATGGGCGCGACGATGCTCGTCACCGCGCCGCTGCTCGCGATCGGCGGCATCATCTTCGCCGTGCAGACCAACGCCGGGCTGAGCTGGCTGATCGCCGTCTCCGTCCCGGTGCTGCTCCTCCTCGCGGCACTCGTCATCGGCCGCATGGTCCCGCTGTTCCGCAGCTACCAGGGCAAGCTCGACAACGTGAACCGCATCATGCGCGAGCAGCTCACCGGCGTGCGCGTGGTGCGGGCCTTCGTCCGCGAGCGCATCGAGGAAGAGCGCTTCCGCGGCGCGAACACCGACATCATGGTCGTCGGCCGCAAGGTCGGCTCGCTGTTCGTGCTGCTGTTCCCGCTCTTCATGCTCATCCTCAACGTGACCGTGGTCGCCGTCATCTGGTTCGGCGGCATCGAGGTCAACAACGGCACCGTGCAGGTGGGCACGCTGTTCGCCTTCATGCAGTACATCGGTCAGATCATGGGCGGCGTCATCATGGCGAGCTTCATGGCCATGATGATCCCGCGCGCCGCCGTCTCGGCCGAGCGCATCGGCGAGGTTCTGAACACCGAGTCGACGATGACCCGTCCGGCGGACGGCGTCACCGTCTTCCCGACGCCGGGTGCCGTCGCCTTCGACGACGTGTCGTTCACCTACCCCGGTGCCGACGCCCCGGTCCTCACCGGCATCAGCTTCGCCGCGGAGCCGGGCGAGACCGTCGCCGTCGTGGGCTCCACCGGGTCGGGCAAGACCACGCTCGTCTCGCTCATCCCGCGCCTGTTCGACGTGTCCGGCGGCTCCGTGCACGTCGGCGGCACGGACGTGCGGAACGCCGACGTCGAAGCGCTGTGGGACAGCATCGGCCTCGTGCCCCAGCGTCCCTTCCTCTTCACCGGCACCGTGGCCTCCAACCTGCGCTACGGCCGCGAGGACGCGACGGACGAGGAGCTCTGGCACGCTCTCGAGATCGCTCAGGGTCGTGACTTCGTCGAGGAGATGCCGGACGGCCTGAACTCCCGCATCGCCCAGGGCGGAACGAACGTGTCCGGCGGTCAGCGACAGCGCCTCGCGATCGCGCGGGCCATCGTGCACCGGCCGCAGGTACTCGTGTTCGACGACTCCTTCTCCGCACTCGACCTCACGACGGACGCCCGTCTGCGGCAGGCATTGTGGCGGGAGCTTCCGCACGTGACGAAGATCGTGGTCGCGCAGCGCGTCTCCACGATCACCGACGCCGACCGCATCGTGGTGCTCGAGGGCGGCACGATGGTCGGAGTCGGCACCCACGAGGAGCTGCTGGAGACCAGCGAGACCTACCGGGAGATCGTCGAGTCGCAGCTGGGGGTGGACGCATGAGCGAGCAGGACCCTTCGACAAGCTCAGGGACCCAGGGGGCGGGCCCTTCGACAGGCTCAGGGACCCAGGGGGCGGGCCCTTCGACAGGCTCAGGGACCCAGGGTGCGGGGTCAGAGACCCAGGGGGCGGGGTCAGGGACCCAGGGGGCAGCGGCGCGGCGCCGCGGGCGAGGGAAGGCCCCGGCTCCCACGACCGAGCGGGAGCTCACCGCCGAGGAGCAGTACGAGGCGGAGCTCGCCGAGCAGGCTCGGCAGCACTCCGGCGACTGGGACAGCGTCGCACCGGGCAAGGCCGACAACTTCGGCAAGAGCTTCGCCCGGATGATCGGGCTGCTCAAGCCCTCTGCCGTCTGGTTCGTCTTCGTGTCGATCCTCGGAGCGATCGGGGTCGTGCTGACCGTCGCCGCGCCGAAGGTGCTCGCCGAGGCGACGAACATCGTCTACCGCGGCTTCATCTCCATCCAGCTCGGCCAGCCGAGCGGCGACTTCCCCGGATTCCCGGCGGGGACGCCGCAGGACGTGGTGGTCGACGCGCTGCGTGATGCCGGACAGACCGACTTCGCGAACCAGGTGGGAGCGCTCGGCGACTTCCGGGTCGGCGACGGCATCGACTTCGACGCCCTGCGCTGGGTGATCGCGGCGGTCCTCGCGATCTACGTCGTGGCCGCGTTCCTCAGCTGGCTGCAGGGGTACGTCATCAACGTCATCATGGTCCGCACCATGTGGCGCCTGCGTGAGGCCGTCGAGGCGAAGATCAACCGGTTGCCGCTGGCGTACTTCGACAAGGTGCAGCGCGGCGAGCTGATCTCCCGCGTGACGAACGACATCGACAACATCACGCAGACCATGCAGCAGTCGCTGTCTGGTGCCCTGACCGCCGTGCTGACGGTGGTCGGCGTGCTCGTGATGATGTTCTCGATCTCGTGGCAGCTCGCACTCGTGGCCCTCGTGGCGCTTCCGCTCATGGGAGTGATCTTCGGCGTCATCGGTCCGCGGTCGCAGAAGGCCTTCGGCACGCAGTGGCGTAAGGTCGGGCGGCTCAACGCCCGGGTCGAGGAGGCCTTCTCCGGCCACGCCCTGGTCAAGGTGTTCGGCCGCGAGCAGGACGCCCTGGACAAGTTCAAGGCCGAGAACGAGGAGCTGTTCCAGGCGAGCTTCAAGGCGCAGTTCCTCTCGGGCATCATCATGCCCGCGATGACCTTCGTCGGCAGCCTCACCTATGTCGGCATCGCGGTGCTCGGCGGCCTCATGGTCGCGAGCGGGCAGCTGCGCCTCGGCGACGTGCAGGCGTTCATCCAGTACTCGCAGCAGTTCACGCAGCCGCTGTCCGAGCTGGGCGGCATGGCTGCGGTCGTGCAGTCCGGCACGGCGTCGGCGGAGCGGGTGTTCGATCTGCTCGACTCCGACGAGCAGGAGGCCGATGCCCCCGACGCCCCCGCGCTCCGCGAGGGCGAGGGCGTGATCGAGTTCGAGAACGTCTCCTTCTCGTACTCGCCCGAGCGTCCCCTCATCACCGATCTGTCCTTCCGGGTGGAACCGGGGCAGACCGTGGCGATCGTCGGCCCCACGGGTGCGGGTAAGACGACGCTCGTGAACCTCATCATGCGGTTCTACGAGCTCAGTGGCGGACGGATCACGCTCGACGGTCAGGACATCTCGACCATCACGCGCGACGAGCTGCGCTCCCGCACCGGCATGGTGCTCCAGGACCCCTGGCTCTTCGCCGGGAGCATCCGCGAGAACATCCGCTACGGCCGTTCGACCGCGACGGACGAGGAGGTGCTGGCCGCGGCGAAGGCGACCTACGTCGACCGCTTCGTGCACGCGCTTCCGGACGGGTACGACACCGTGCTCGACGAGGACGCGTCGAACGTCTCGGCCGGTGAGCGCCAGCTCATCACGATCGCGCGGGCCTTCGTGGCGCAGCCGTCGATCCTCATCCTGGATGAGGCCACCTCGGCGGTCGACACCCGCACCGAGCTGCTGCTGCAGAACGCGATGGCGGCGCTCCGGCACGGACGGACCTCGTTCGTCATCGCGCACCGTCTGTCGACCATCCGCGACGCCGATCTCATCCTCGTGATGGAGCACGGCGACATCGTGGAGAAGGGCACGCATGACGAGCTCATCGCGGCGCAGGGCGCGTACTGGCGGCTGTACCAGTCGCAGTTCGAGCAGGCGGCGACCGACCTCGATGCGGAAGCGGCTCTCACCGGCTCGTCTCCGGTGGTCGTGACCGGCGAGGCGGACGCGGAAGCCAGTGCCGAGGCGCAGGCGGCGGACGCCGTGGCGGGAGCAGCCGTCGGCGCCCAGGTTCCGGCGGCCGAGTCC
Source organism: Microbacterium sp. Nx66 (assembly GCF_904066215.1). Lineage (NCBI taxonomy): Bacteria > Bacillati > Actinomycetota > Actinomycetes > Micrococcales > Microbacteriaceae > Microbacterium > Microbacterium sp. Nx66. The sequence continues at coordinate 3,129,997 of NZ_LR880474.1, read as the reverse complement.
GCAGCAGCGCAGGCGCTTCTCGACGACGGCGCGGACGGCTCCACGCCCCGCGCCTGACCCGCTTCACGCACGATGCCCCACTCCGGATCCGGAGTGGGGCATCGTCGTCAGGACTCAGTCGTCCCCGGAGATGCCGAAGAGCTCGAGCGGGTGGGTGAGCCGCCACCACGGGCTCGGACCGTCCAGGTCCTCGTCGAGGACGAGCGCGGTCTCCGTGCTGTCGACAGGGCCGGTCGTGGTCAGGGTGCCGACCGTCCCGTCCGCCTCCCGTTCCTCCCCGAGGTCGAACACCGTCGATGCGGTCGCGCTCGCCCCGTTCCACAGCACGACGTCGGCGTCCTCGCCCGCGACCACGTCGACGCGCTCACCCCAGGCGGTGACCACGCGCCCGACCACCGTGCCCGCCGGGACGGCCGGGCCCTGGGCCTGCAACGCCGCCTCCGTCTGGGCGAACAGCGCACGGGTGAGGGCGAGACGCGCCTCGTCGTCCTCCTGGTTCAGCGCCGCGGCGTAGAGCCGGACCGTCGAGTCGCCGACGGCGACGTCCTTGGCGGTCAGCAGATTCCACCCGACGAGGGTGCCCGTCTTGATGCCGACGACACCCGGATCGGCGAGCATCCCGTTCGTGTTCTCGACCTTGCCTGCCCCGGGCAGGTCGACAGACCGGGTTCCCACGATCTCGGCGAACACCGGGTTGCGCATGGCCATCTCGCCCAGGGCCACGAGGGCCTCGGGGGTGGCGACGTTGCGTTCATCGAATCCCGACGGCGTCACCACCGTGATGCCGGAGAGCCCGCGTTCGCCGAGCCAGACCTCGGCCGCGGCCGCGAACTCCCCGTCGGACCCCCAGATCTCCGACGCCAGCCGGTCGATGTAGTTGTTGGCCGAGCCGAGCAGGGTGCCCTGGAGAAGCTGGTACTCGGTCAGCACTCCACCCACGGGGACATCGAGTGCGGACTGATTGGCGATCCGGTAGTCCCAGTAGCGGATGCTGTCGGCGTACGAGAAGGCGAACTCCGGACCCTGCTCCCCGGGGGCCAGCGGCAGACGATCCAGCACCATGAGGCTGCTGACGACCTTCGTGATGCTCGCGATGCTCACCGGAGCGGTGGTGGACGCCGCGGTCGTCATCCCGGCGATCCCGACAGCGCCGTCGCCGACCGCGGGCCAGGCGAGCGCGGCGGTGGGGGCGGCGACCGGGGTGAACTCGACGGCCTGGACGGTCGGGGCGACCTCGTGCAGCGGCCAGAGCAGCGTGGTGCCGGCGTAGGAGGCGACGAGGCCGACGAGCACACCGAGCGGGACGAGCAGTCCGGGGCCGGCGATCGCGGGTCGCAGTTTCGCGTCGCGCAGCAATCCCGCCTCGTCCTCCGTGCCGGCCGAGGCGTCGAACTCGGGCGTCGACGACTCCGCGGCGACGAGCGACGGGTCCACCCAGGTCAGCGCGGTCGCCGGAGCCGAGGCATCGGCCCACGACACCGCTTCCGTGACCGGAGGGTCGAGCGCGGGCTCGGCGGACACGGGTGCGGAGTCTTCGGGCCGCGCGTCGACGTCGACGCCGCCGGACGCCTCTTCAGGGGGATCGGAAGCGGTCACTCGCTTACGGTACCGAATACCGCCCGGAATCCGCCGTGCGCGGCTCGGGACGCGCGGGCGGAACGGGGTAGGATCGACAGCACAACCACGGGAGTCCGGCGAGCCGGGCTGAGAGGGAGCGAATCGCGCTTCGACCGTCGAACCTGATCTGGGTCATGCCAGCGCAGGGAGGAGTTCACATGAGTACGTCCACGTCCGCATCCGCGTCTGCGAAGAGCACGGCCGTTCCGGCGCGCGGCTATCTGCGCTGGCGCGTCGTCGACATCGTCGTCGCCAGCGTCCTCGGCGTCGCCGCCGGTCTGATCTTCCTGGCCTGGAACGTCGGATACCTGGGGCCGAAGGCCCTGCTCGAGCCGTTGCTTCCCGGCCTCCAAGGGCTCCTCGACGGCCCATGGCTCTTCGCGGGCGTGCTCGGCGGGCTCATCATCCGCAAGGCGGGCGCCGCGATCTACGTCGAGCTGCTGGCCGCCGTCGTCTCGGCGCTCATCGGCAACCAGTGGGGCGGCTTCCTCACGCTCGAGGCGGGCCTCGTGCAGGGCCTCGGTGCCGAGCTGATCTTCCTGCTGTTCTTCTACCGCCGCTGGTCGCTGCCCGTCGCGATCCTCGCCGGTGCCGGAGCCGCGCTCGCGGGCGGCATCAACAACCTCGTCCTCTGGTACGCCGGCTCCGGTCCCGCCTTCACCGCGATCTATCTCGTGAGCACCGTGATCTCCGGGGCGGTCATCGCCGGTGCGCTGTCCTGGGTGCTCGCGCGCGGCATCGCGGCGACGGGGGCTCTCGACCGTTTCGGCTCCGGGCGCGAGGCGCGCGTGCGCGTCTGATGTCGTCCGAGCAGGTCGCTCCCGCCGGCGTCGAGGCCCGGGGGTGGGGGTGGCGACACGCGAGTCGCCTCGCCTGGGCGCTGCGCGACGTCTCGTTCCGCATCGAGCCCGGCGAGCGGGTGCTCGTGCTCGGTGCCTCTGGCGCGGGCAAATCCACGCTGCTGCACGGCCTCGCCGGTGTGCTCGGCGGCGAGGAGGAGGGGGAGAGCGAGGGGGAGCTGCTCATCGACGGCGGCCCCGCCGTGGCCACCCGCGGTCGGGCCGGGCTCGTCCTCCAGGATCCCGACTCGCAGGTGATCCTCGCCCGAGCCGGCGACGATGTCGCCTTCGGCTGCGAGAACCTCGGGGTGCCGCGGGCGGAGATCTGGCCTCGTGTCGAGGCGGCCATGGCGGCCGTCGGCCTCGACGTGCCGCTCGACCATCCGACCGCGGCGCTCTCGGGCGGCCAGAAGCAGCGCCTCGCCCTGGCCGGCATGCTCGCGATGCGCCCCGGACTCGTGCTGCTGGACGAGCCGACGGCGAACCTCGACCCGGAGGGCGTGCGCGAGGTGAGGGATGCGGTGGAGCGGATGCTCGCCGCGCGTCCCGCCACCCTCGTGGTGGTGGAGCATCGTCTCGAGGTGTGGCTGCCCCTCCTCACGCGGGTCATCGTGATCGGCGCCGGCGGGGTCGTCGCGGACGGCACTCCCGCGGAGGTGCTCGGCACGGAGGGGGAGCGCCTGGCGGCGGACGGCGTGTGGGTACCCGGCCGCCCGCCGGCCGAGCCCCCCGCACCACGCGCGGCGCCCGGGGACGTGCTGCTCTCGGCGCACGGGCTGGCTGTCGCACGGGTGAAGGGGCGTCCGGTGGCGCACGACATCGACCTGGACGTGCGTGCCGGCGAGGCCCTCGCGATCACCGGGCCGAACGGCGCGGGCAAGTCCACGCTGGGCCTGACCCTCGCGGGGCTCCTCCCTCCCGCAGGGGGAGCTGTGATCGCGGCGCCGTCACTCGCGGAGGGGGCCGATCCATCTCCGATCCGGTGGGCGTCTCGCGAGCTGCTCACGCGGATCGGGATGGTGTTCCAGGAACCGGAGCACCAGCTCCTCGCCAAGACCGTGCGCGACGAGCTCGCGGTCGGTCCCCGCGCCCTGGGCGTCCCCGATGACGAGGTGTCTGCCCGCGTCGACGAGCTGGTCACCCGCCTGCGGCTCGCGCACCTCGGTGCGGCGAATCCGTACACGCTCTCGGGCGGGGAGAAGCGCCGCCTGACGGTCGCGGCCGCGATCGCCACGAGACCCCGGGTGCTGATCCTCGACGAGCCGACCTTCGGCCAGGACGCCCGGACCTGGGCCGAGCTCGTGGCGATGCTCGCCACCCTCCGGGACGAGGGATCGGCGATCGTCACCATCACCCACGATCTCGATGTGGCGCGCGCTCTGCACGCCACCCGGTTCGTCCTGGGGGCACCGGCATGACGGCGCTCGCCCCCGCCCCCACCCGCACCGGCGTCGTCGCCCGCATCAATCCGGTCGCCAAGCTGGGGGTGAGCGCGCTCATCGCCGTGCCGCTGGTCCTCACGCTCGACCCGGTGTCGGCGGCCGTCGCCCTGGCACTCGAAGCGGTGCTGTTCCTCTTCGCGGGCATCGGCTGGCGGGAGTTCTGGGTGCGCACGTGGCCGGTCTGGCTCGCGGCGCCGCTGACCGGTCTCACCATCGCCCTCTACGGCGAGACGAGCGGCACCGTCTACGTCGACTGGTTCGTGCTGCGCATCAGCGAGGGGTCGCTCGCGCTCGCCGTCGCCACGATGCTGCGCGTGCTCGCGATCGCCCTGCCCTCCGTGGTCCTGTTCATCACGGTCGATCCCACGGATCTCGCCGACGGCCTCGGGCAGATCCTGCGGCTTCCGGCCCGATTCGTCCTCGGCGCGCTCGCCGGCCTGCGCATGGTGGGACTGTTCCTCGACGACTGGCGTGCTCTCGAACTCGCCCGTCGCGCGCGCGGCGTGGCCGACCGCGGGCGCATCCGGCGCTTCCTCGGCATGGCCTTCGCCCTGCTCGTGCTGTCGATCCGCCGGGGCGCGAAGCTCGCGACAGCGATGGAGGCGCGGGGCTTCGGCGCCCCCGGCCGTCGCACCTGGGCGCGGGAGTCGCGCTTCGGCGCGCCCGAGTGGATCCTGCTCGCCGTCGGGGCGGCGATCTCCGCGACGGCGATCGCCGCCGCGGTCGCGACCGGAGCCTGGAACTTCATCCTCGGGCCGTCCTGACCCTCACCCCTTTCGGACGAGGGTCCCTGGAGGTCGGTCGGAGGCGGGGCTAGCGTCCGCAGGAGACAGTGCCATCGACACCGACCGAAAGGGACGTCCCATGAGCATCTCCTCCGCCGACGACCAGCCGCTCTTCACGCGGCCGGGCGAGGCCACCGTCGCACCACGACACGTCATCCCCGACACCGAGTCGCTCCCCGCGACGGCGAAGCAGATCGTCGAAGACGAGACGATCCTCGACGGCAACGCACGCCTCAACCTCGCGACCTTCGTCAGCACCTGGATGGACGACGAGGCGAAGCAGGTCTACATGGCCTCCTTCGACAAGAACATGATCGACAAGGACGAGTATCCGCAGACCGCCGCCATCGAGGACAACTGCTGGCACATGCTCGCGAACCTGTGGAAGGCCCCGGATGCGGCGCGCAGCATCGGCACGTCGACGATCGGCTCCTCCGAGGCGTGCATGCTCGGCGGTCTCGCGTTCAAGCGTCGCTGGCAGCAGGCCCGCCGTGCCGCCGGCAAGGACGCCTCCACGCCGAACCTCGTGATGTCGAGCGCGGTGCAGGTGTGCTGGGAGAAGTTCTGCAACTACTTCGACGTCGAGCCGCGCTACGTGCCCATCAGCGAGGAGCACAAGACGCTCGACGGCCACGATCTCGAGAAGTACGTGGACGAGAACACCATCGGGGTCGTCGCCATCATGGGCGTCACCTACACCGGCATGTACGAGCCGGTGGCGGAGATCGCCGCGGCGCTCGACGCGATCCAGGAGAAGACCGGCCTCGACATCCCGATCCACGTGGACGGCGCCTCCGGTGCCATGATCGCTCCGTTCCTCCAGCCGGACCTCGTGTGGGACTTCCGGCTGGAGCGTGTGCACTCGATCAGCACCTCGGGACACAAGTACGGTCTCGTCTACCCCGGCCTCGGCTGGGTGGTCTGGCGCGACGCGCAGTGGCTGCCGGAGGATCTCATCTTCCAGGTGAGCTACCTCGGCGGGGAGATGCCTACCTTCGCCCTGAACTTCTCCCGCCCCGGTGCTCAGGTGCTGCTGCAGTACTACCTGTTCCTCCGCCTCGGGTTCGAGGGCTACCGCGCGGTGCAGCAGGCCTCGCAGGACGTGGCGAAGTTCCTCTCCGCGGGCATCGCGAAGCTCGACGCGTTCGAGTTGTGGAACGACGGCAGCGACATCCCGGTGTTCGCCTGGCGCCTGAAGGACGGGCACACCGACAAGTGGACGCTCTACCACCTGCAGGATCGGCTCCGGATGCGCGGCTGGCTCGTCCCCGCGTACCCGATGCCCGCCGATCTGGAGGACCTCACAGTGCAGCGCATCGTCGTGCGCAACGGGCTCAGCATGGACCTGGCCGCCGAACTGCTCGACGCCATCACCGCCGAGGTGGCCCACCTCGACGCGCTCACGGCCCCCATGCCGTCCGACCACCCCGACTCGGCGTTCCACCACTAGGGGGCCGAGATGTCTGCTCCGCAGTCCGGTCCGACCGGCGCCGCGCCCGCGCCGCGCGTCTCCCGTCCCGCCGTCGCCGTCCTCGGCATCGGCCAGCTCGCCCTGCTCACCCTCGTCGTCGTGGCGAGCCTGCGGTCGCTGCCCGCGATGGCGATCTACGGCCTCGGCAGCATCACGCTGTACCTCATCCCCGCGGTGCTGTTCCTCGTCCCCACCGCCCTCGTCGCCGCGGAGCTGGCGACGGGGTGGAAGGGCGGGGTGTACGTCTGGGTGCGGGAGGCCCTCGGCAACCGCTGGGGATTCACCGCGGTGTGGCTGCAGTGGATCCAGAACGTCGTCTGGTTCCCCACGCAGCTCGCGTTCGTGGCCGGCGCCCTCGCCTTCGTCTTCCTCGACCCCTCGCTGTCCAGCTCCGGCTTCTTCACGGCCGTCATCATCATCGTCTGCTACTGGGGCGCCACGCTCGTCACGCTCCGCGGCGGCGACCTCTTCGCCAAGCTGGGCTCGTGGGGCGGCATCATCGGCACGCTGTTCCCGGCGGTGCTGCTCATCGTGTTCGGGGCGGTGTGGGTCTTCAGCGGGGAGAAGAGCCAGGTGCCGCTCGAGGCCTCGGCGGTGATCCCGCCGTTCACGGGTCTCGCGTCCATCGTGCTGATCGTCTCGAACGTGCTGGCCTACGCCGGCATGGAGGTGAACGCGGTCCACGTGAATCAGATGAAGGATCCCGGCAAGGGCTACCCGCGCTCGGTGTTCCTCGCCGCCGGCCTCATCCTGCTCGTCTTCATCCTGCCCACCATCGCGATCGCGGTCGCGGTGCCGAAGAAGGAGCTCGGGCTGACGAACGGCATCATGCTCGCGTTCGGGGAGTACTTCGACCACTGGGACATGGGATGGGCGACGGCCGTCGTGTCCGCGCTCATCGCCGCCGGTGCTCTCGCCTCGGTCGTGACCTGGGTCGCCGGTCCCTCCAAGGGCGTGCTGGCGGCCGCGGAGACGGGACTGCTCCCGCCGCTGCTGCAGAAGCGGAACAAGGCCGGTGTGCAGTCCGGCATCCTGATGCTCCAGGGAACCATCGTCACGATCCTCGCGGCGATCTTCATCATCGTGCCCAACGTCAGCGCCGCCTTCGTGGCGCTCATCGACATGGCCGCCGCGCTGTACCTCATCATGTACATGCTCATGTTCGCCTCGGCGATGGTGCTGCGGCGGAAGGCGCCGGACGTCCCCCGTGCCTACCGGGTGAAGGCTCTCCCGTTCGTCGCCGGCGTCGGGTTCTTCGCCTGCCTCGCGGCGTTCCTGCTCGCCTTCATCCCGCCCGACGGCTTCACCGCGTTCCCGGCCGCCGCGTACCCGTGGATCGTCGGTGTCGTGATCGTCGTGCTCGGCGCTCCGCCGTTGCTGTTCTACGCGCTGCGGAAACCGTCGTGGGACCGGCGCCCGGCCGACGGGAGCCTCCTCAGCGACGCCCACCCGGAGGCGTGAGCCCGGCTCAGGACTCGTTCCAGAGTCGTCGGTAGTACTCCAGCCTCGGGCGGTCGGGGTCGACGCCGTAGGCCGCGATGAGCGTGTCCTCCCACCCGGGACCGAAGTTCCACAGCGTGCTCATGGCGGCCACGGCGATGTCGGCCCACCGGTCGGCGACCCCGAGCGCGGCGAGGTCGACGTGGGCGACCGGACGGCCGTCGTCGTCGAGCAGGGTGTTGGGAAGGCACGCGTCGCCGTGGCAGACCACGAGCCGATCGACCGGCGGGGGCTCGTGCAGGTCCGTCGGCACCGTCGTCCCGCGGGCGGCGGCGTTCGCGATGCGCTCCGTAGGGCTCCACGTCCACGGGCACTCCGCGACGGGGAGGGCGTCGTGCAGGAGGCGCAGACCGACCCCGACCGCGCGCACGGCGGTCTCCGGAGACGACGCCCAGCGCGGATCCACCGCACTGCTGCCGGGGAGGGCTGTCGTCACGAGCCACTCGTACGCCTCGTCCTGGCCCTGGGAGATCACCTCGGGCACGGTGGTCCAGGTGCGGGCCCAGCGCATCCGCTCGGCCTCGTCACGCATGTTCGCCTCGGGATCGAGGGGACCCCATTTGATGTAGCGGCCGTCATCGGTGCGGAAGGTCAGGCCGCCGAGCGCGTTGCGCCACGCGGGGGTCAGTGCGGCCCCGGCGGCGAGTTCGCGCACCCGGGCGGGGACCTCGACGGACGCTGCGGGGATGCTCACCCGTCCATCCTGCCGGAACGCCGGTGTCGTAGGCTCGGGGGCGACGCGGCAGGCCTGCGGTGACACCAAGAACCGCATAGGCTGGGACTGCGTTCCATGCATGTCGCACGACGACGTTCGAAGGAGAACATCAGATGCAGATCAGCGGACAGGGGGCCCTCGTCACCGGCGGCGCCTCCGGACTCGGACTGGCCACCGCCCGTCGGCTCACGGCCGCGGGCGCGCACGTCACCATCATCGACCTCGCCTCGTCGAAGGGGGAGGAGGTCGCGGCGGAGCTCGGCGGTCTCTTCGTCCCCGCCGACGTGACGAGCGTCGACGAGGTCAAGGCCGCCGTCGCCGCCGCACAGGCCGCCGCACCGCTACGGGTCGTCGTGAACTGCGCCGGCATCGCCCCGCCCGCCAAGGTGCTCGACCGGGACGGCACCCCCGCCGTCCTCGCCGACTTCGAGCGGATCGTCCGGATCAACCTCGTCGGCACGTTCAACGTGATCTCCCAGGCCGCCGCCGTCATCGCCGCGAACGAGCTGCACGACGAGGAGCGGGGCGTGGTCGTGAACACGGCGAGCGTCGCCGCGTTCGACGGGCAGATCGGGCAGCCAGCGTACTCGGCCTCCAAGGGCGGGGTGCACGCGATGACCCTGCCGATCGCCCGCGAGCTCGCCCGCCACGCCATCCGGGTGTGCACCATCGCCCCCGGGATCATGGAGACGCCGATGCTCATGGGGCTGCCGCAGGAGGCGCAGGACTCGCTCGGTCAGCAGGTGCCGTTCCCCGCTCGCCTCGGACGCCCCGACGAGTACGCCGCCCTCGTGCAGCAGATCGTCGAGAACGGCTACCTCAACGGCGAGACCATCCGCCTCGACGGCGCCATCCGCATGGCCCCGCGGTGACCCCTCCCGGTGTTCGAATCGCCTGAATGACCCGATTCGAGCCGGAAATCCAGCCAATCACGCGATTCGAAACGAGAACCATGAGCACACTCGCCGGAAAGACCATCCTCATGTCGGGCGGCAGCCGCGGGATCGGCCTCGCGATCGCCCTGCGCGCGGCCGCGGACGGCGCGAACATCGCGATGCTCGCCAAGACCGACTCCCCGCACCCGAAGCTCGAGGGCACCGTGCACAGCGCTGCCGAGCAGATCCGCGCCGCCGGCGGCCAGGCGCTGCCGATCGTGGGCGACGTGCGGGACGACGACCACATCACCGAGGCCGTCATGAAGACGCAGGGCGAGTTCGGCGGGATCGACATCGTCCTCAACAACGCCAGCGTCATCGACCTCTCCCGGTCGCTCGACCTCTCCGCGAAGAAGTACGACCTGATGCAGGACGTGAACGTCCGCGGCACCTTCATGCTCTCCCGGGCCGCGGTGCCCATCCTCAAGGACGCCGAGAACCCGCACATCCTCTCGCTCTCGCCGCCGCTGAACCCCACCCCGAAGTGGCTCGGCGCCCACACCGGGTACACGCTGGCGAAGTACGGCATGACGATGGTCACGCTCGGACTCGCGGCGGAGTTCGCGGCCGACGGCATCGCCGCCAACACACTGTGGCCGCGCACGACGATCGCGACGGCCGCGGTGCAGAACCTCCTCGGCGGGGACAAGGTGATGGCCGCGAGCCGGACGGCGGACATCTACGCCGACGCCGCCTATGCCGTGCTCACCCAGCCGGCGCGCACGTACACGGGGCAGTCGCTGATCGTGGAGGATGTGCTCGAGGCGAACGGCGTCACCGACTTCTCGGGCTACGCCGCCGTCCCCGGCACTCCGGACAGCGCGCTGTTCCCCGACATCTTCCTCGACTGACGCGCTTCGACAGGCTCGGCGACCCACCGCTGGGTCCCCGAGCCTGTCGAAGGGCTGGGTCCCTGAGCCTGTCGAAGGGGTGGGTCCCTGAGCCCGTCGAAGGGCTAGAGCAGCAGGTACACGGCACCGAGGACCGTCAGCACGATCACGATGCGGTCGAAGAGCCGCTGGTCCAGGCGCCGCGCCACCCGCAGGCCGAGCAGCGCGCCGAGCACCACGAGCGGCGCGAGGATCGCATCGGTGAGCAGCACGGGGCCGGTGAACAGCCCGATCCCGGCGAGGAACGGCACTTTGATCACGTTGATGATCGCGAAGAACCAGGCGGAGGTGCCGAGGAAAACCTGGACGGGCGTGCGGGTGGCGAGGAAGTACATCGACATCACCGGCCCGCCCGCGTTGGCCACCATGGTCGTGAAGCCGCCCAGCGTCCCGTAGACCCCGGCCAGCACCGCACCGCCCCTGGCCGCCGCCTCCTGCTCCGCCCTGGCCTGCCGCCACCGGCGCCACAGGGTCACGGCGATCATGAGCAGCAGGATCACGCCGATGGCGCGGCGAACGACCCCGTCTCCTGTCAGCGCGAGGAACGCGAAGCCGAAGAGGAGTCCTGCCACGACCGCCGGTGCGAGCCGCAGCAGCGTGGGCCAGTGCGCATGCCGTCGATAGGCGAGCAGCGCGAACACGTCGCCCACCATGAGCAGCAGGAGTGTCGCCGCCGTGGAGGTCCGCGCCGGGAGCACGGCGGCGAACAGGGCGATCGCGAGGATGCTGCCGCCCGGAAGAGCGGTCTTCGAGATCCCGATGACGACCGCGGCCACGCCGAGTGCGGCCCAGGCCCAGGGATCGAGCGCTGTCACCGCCGGAGCTCGGCGACGATGGCGTCGTACCCGCGGGCGGCCGCGAGGTCGACCGGCAGCACGCCGTCGCCGTCGCGGATGGTCGCGTCGGCGCCGCCGTCGAGGAGAGTGCGCAGCACCTCGACGTACCGGGCGGAGCCGTCGCCGAGCACGATCGCCTCGTGCAGGGCGGTCCAGCCGAGGTTGTTGATGTGGTCCGGATCGACGCCCGCCTCCAGGAGGATCTCGACCGTCGGCAGCAGGCCGCGTTCGGACGCGGGGATCAGCGCCGTGCCGCCGAAGCGGTTCGTGCTGCGGAGGTCGGCCCCGTGCGCCAGGGTCATCCGCAGGATCTCGTCATGCCCGCGGGCGCCGGCGTAGAGATAGGCGGAGTCCTGGATGTCGTCCTTCGCGTTCACGTCGGCGCCGGCCTCGATCAGGAGCCGTGCCGCGTCGACGCGGTTCGCCTTGGTGGCCGCGACCAGGGGAGTCATGCCGCCGTCGCCGCGGGCCTCGATGTCGGCGCCCGCGTCGAGCGCGCGGCGGACCGCGTCAGCGTCGCCCGCGGCGAGCAGGTCGGATGTGGCGTCGGTCATGGGAGCCTCCGGGGTCGGTGGTGCGGGATGCGACGGCGCGGCCGTGCAGGCCGAGGCGAGCAGCAGCGCGCCCGCGAGCGCGACAGCCGCCGCCACCCGTCGCATCCGCATGCATCCGGTATACCAAATGATCCCGGAGGTGGGCGGTTCAGCCTCGCGTGGCAGCGAGGGCGGCCGCGAACCGCGAGGCCCGCTGCTCGATGTCCGCCCAGTCCGCGTTCGCGATGGCGGTGCCGTTCGCGAGGTCTCCACCGGCTCCCACGGCGACAGCGCCCGCCGCGAACCAGTCGGCGAGGTTGTCGGGCTTCACGCCGCCCGTGGGCATCAGCGGGGCGTCGGGGAACGGTCCGCGCAGCGCCCCGAGGTAGGCGGGGCCGCCGAGCGAGGCGGGGAAGATCTTCACGACGTCGACGCCGAGCTCGAGTGCGCCCATGACCTCGGTCGGCGTCATCGCGCCGGTCATCACGACGCGGTCGGTGTCGAGCATGGCGCGCGTGAGATCGGGAAGGGTTCCCGGGCTGACGAGGAACGCGGCACCCGCGTCGGCGGCCTGGGTCGCCTGCTCCGACGTCGTGACGGTGCCGGCGCCGATGTACGCGGCGTCTCCGTGACGGGCGATGAGTTCGCGGATCACGGCCGGGGCGTCCGGAGTCGAGAAGGTCACCTCGATGCCGGAGACGCCGCCGCGGATGATCGCCTCCGAGGCCTCCAGGGCCAGTTCCGGCGACGGGGCGCGGAGGACGGCGAGGATGCCGGTGGTGCGGGCGCGGGCGAGACGGTCGGACATGCTGCTCCTTGATCGAGGGGACGGGCCCATTCTTCCGCACCGCAACTTGTCATTACAAGTAGCCGGGGAGCGGCGTGGGAAGAGGGGTCGTGCCCAGGCGCCTCCCACCCGCATCCCGGTACCCTGGAGGGATGGCCGAGAACCCCCGCACACCCGAGACGCGCTCCGCGACAGCGCCCGCGTCGTCCCGTTCGGGGGCGATCCGCGAGACCCGTACCCCGCAGGTGCGCCCCGCGACCGAGGGCTGGACCCAGAAGAAGGACGCGGAAGGGCGCCCCCTGCTGCAGTTCGCGAGCCCGAAGCGCGGCAAGCCGCCGGTCCACCTCGCCGACCTCACCCCGGCCGAGCGCATCGAGAAGGTGAAGGAACTCGGGCTCCCCGGCTTCCGTGCCAAGCAGCTCGCCACCCACTACTTCCGGCACTACACGTCCGACCCCGCGGAGATGACCGACCTCCCCGCCGGTATCCGCGACGAGCTGGTCGCCGGCATGCTTCCGCCCCTCATGACCGAGGTGCGACGACTGGAGACCGACCGCGGCGACACCATCAAGTTCCTGTGGCGTCTGCATGACGGTGCTCTCGTCGAGTCCGTCCTCATGCGCTATCCCGGCCGCATCACGCTCTGCGTGTCGAGCCAGGCCGGCTGCGGCATGAACTGCCCGTTCTGCGCCACCGGGCAGGCGGGACTGACCCGCAACATGTCCACCGCGGAGATCATCGAGCAGATCGTCCGGGCGAACCGGGCCATCGCCAACGGTGAGCTGGGCGGCAAGAAGCGCGACGACCACAGCATGGAGCGCGTCTCCAACATCGTCTTCATGGGGATGGGAGAGCCGCTCGCCAACTACAAGCGCGTCATGGACGCGGTGCGCACCATGGTCGCCCCCCAGCCCGACGGTCTCGGCATGAGCGCGCGTGGCATCACGGTGTCCACCGTGGGTCTCGTGCCCGCGATACGGAAGCTCGCCGACGAGAACATCCCCGTCACGTTCGCCCTGTCGCTGCACGCCCCCGACGACCACCTTCGCGACGAGCTCATCCCCGTGAACTCGCGGTGGAAGGTCGACGAGGCGCTCGATGCGGCCTACGACTACTACGCCAAGACCGGTCGTCGGGTGTCCATCGAGTACGCACTCATCAAGGACATGAACGACCATGCGTGGCGGGCCGACCTGCTGGCGGAGAAGCTCAACCAGCGCGGTCGCGGGTGGGTGCACGTGAACCCGATCCCGCTGAACCCGACGCCGGGTTCGATCTGGACGTCGTCGGAGAAGGACGTCACGGACGAGTTCGTGCGGCGGCTGAACGACGCCGGCATCCCGACGACCCTCCGCGACACCCGTGGCAAGGAGATCGACGGCGCCTGCGGTCAGCTCGTGGCGACGACCGAGGACGAGGCTGCTGCCGCTGCCCTGGCCTGACGCGCGCGGTCGCGAGCCGCATCCGCGGCGCCGAGTCGCTCGGCCCGGTCGAGCCATCCGGTGATGGTCGCAGGGCGGGCGTGCTTCACGCCCAGCATCCGCGTTGTGCGGACGGCGCGGATGCCGCAGAAGCGCAGAGTGTTGCGGGCGACCTGGGTGTGCGCGGGCATTCCGGTGAACGGCACGGCGTACCAGGGCGTGTCCGCGAGCAGGAGCAGCCGGCCGTGCCGCGCCGGGAGGAGCCCCTGGGGGAGTCCGCGCTTCGTGTAGCGGTACTCCTGCTGGGGGAGGAGGGTGCGGTCGAAGAACCCTTTGAGCAGTGCGGGCACCGAGCCCCACCACAGCGGGGTGGTGACCACGAGCGCATCGGCTTCGTGGAGCGCGCGCCGCGCGTCGACGAGGTCGGGCTCGAGCGTCATGCGCTCCCGGTAGCCGAATCGCAGGTTCGGGTCGAAGTCGAGGTCGCGCAGCGCGAGCAGGCGCGCATCGCCGTGGCCGTCCGCGTAACGACGGGCGAGGGCGGCGGTGAGCGAGCGGGCGTCGGGGTGGCCGTCGATGACGAGTGCGGACATGCGGTTCCTATCTGGACAGTGTCAACCTGGTTGGACAGTGTCAACATAGGAAACAATGTTGCTTATGTCAAGTTCGAAGGACGGCTACCACCACGGTGATCTGGCGCGTGCGCTCGAGGACGCCGCGATGCGGCTGCTCGAGACGAGACCGGCCGCCGAGATCAGCCTCCGCGAAGTGGCGCGCGCGGCGAACGTCAGCCACAACGCCCCCTATCACCACTTCTCCGATCGCCTCGGGCTGCTCAAGGCCCTGGCCGAGCGGAGCATGGCCGACCTTCTCCGGCAGGTGCGTGTGGCGGCCCAGGGTGCCGCGACGCCGCACGACGCCCTCGTCGCCGGAGGATCGGCCTACATCCGCTTCGCCGTCGAGCATCCCCACGCGTTCGATGCCGTCTACGACCCCACCGTGTGCGTACCGGGGTCTCCTACCGAGACCATGGCCCCGCTGATCGAGGCGCTCGAGGGCGTGCTCGCGGAGGCGGCCGCCGCGGCGGGGCTCGACCGCCCGGCGGACGTCGTGTCGCTGTGGGGGCTGATGCACGGCCTGGGCACCCTCGCCGCGGCCGGCCACTTCACGCTCGACGACGCCCTGTCCGCCTACGCGGCCTCTCTCACCCGCTGACTCTTTCGAGTCGCGCACCTTGCTCCATTCCCGGCCGAGATGGAGCGATCTGCGCGATTCGAAGGGTTCTCGCCCCGGTCTTCCACGGTATGCACAGGCGGAGTTTCGTAGATTGTCGGGATGCCCTATTCCGCCCACCGCCCGGGTCGCTTCGATTCGCAGGGTCGGATCATCATCGACGGCGACCCGAACGCCGAGACGGATGACCTCGACTTCCTGCGCGAGTACGAGCCGACCGGCGACACACCCGCGCAGCCCGACGTCGCGTCCGACGACCCGACGTCCGAGCCGGTGACGGCGCCCGACGCCCCGGTCGACGCGGAGCCCGCCCCCGACCGTCCGGCGCGCCCGCAGCGCGTCCGGAAGTCGCGTCGCCGACGCACCGCCGCCGAACGCCTCCGTGCTCTCGCGATCCTCGGCGGGGCGGAGGGCGAGATCCTCGACAGGGTCCCCGGCGAGACCCCGCGCTTCGTGCAGATGTTCTTCGTGCTCGCCGGGACCGCCTTGGTCAGCGCGATCTCCATGCTCTTCGCCCTGACGACGGGGGTGCGCGCGGCGGTCTGGCTGGCCATCCCGCTCGCGATCGTGTGGGCACTGATCATCTTCAACCTCGACCGCTTCCTCACCTCGACCATGACGTCGACCCGCAACGTCTGGAAGCTCATCGGCCTCGCGATCCCCCGCGTCATCATGGCGGCGATCATCGGGTTCGTCGTCGCGGAGCCGCTCGTGCTGCAGATCTTCCACAACGACATCTCCCGGGAGGTCGCCGCGACCAACATCGTGCAGGCGCAGTCCGACCAGGAGGCGCTCGAGACCGGTCCGGAGAAGAAGGCGCTGGACGCGGCGTCCGAGCGCGTCGCGGCGCTCGAGAACCAGGCGGCGACGGGCATCGTCGCCGGGACCGAGTCGTCATCGGCCACGGAGTCGGCCGCCCAGTCCACGGTCGACGATCTGACGGCCAAGCTCACGGAGCAGCAGGCGGTGATCGACCAGGCGCGGACGCTGTATCAGTGCGAGCTCACCGGCGAGGGCGCGGGCACCGTTCCCGGCTGCACCGGTGTGAACGGCGAGGGTGCGAGCTCGCAGGCCGCGCAGGCCCAGCTCGCCGAGGCCCAGCAGACCTACGATGCACTGGCCGCCCAGCTCCGCACGGCCAACGAGGAGCTCGCCGCTGCCGGAAGCGCCGCCAAGGAGAACACCACGGCGTCGGAGTCGCAGAACCGTCAGCAGGCGCAGGGCGAGCTCCCCGCCGCGCGCGACACGTATGAGCAAGCGCTCGCGGCTTACAACGCCCGGGCGGACTCCGTGGCGCAGGGCAACGCCGGGGCGGTGGGACTGCTGAGCCAGATCAGCGGCCTCAACCGCCTGAGCGAGAAGGAGCCCACGATCCTGTGGGCGCACATCCTCATCGCGGCGCTGTTCTTCATGATCGAGCTGCTGCCGGTGCTGGTGAAGGTGCTCACGAGCTACGGCGACCCGAGCCTCTACGAGAAGGCGCTGGCCATCCGCAAGCAGGTCGCCCTGGACAGGGTGACGGCGGAGGGCTTCCGCGACCGCGCCGACATCGTCACCACCCCCGGGGCTCAGGCCACCTGACTCCTTTCGAATCGCTCACTGTGCTCCATCCCGGCCGGGTTCGGGACAAAGTGGGCGATTCGAACGCGGGAGAGGTCCCCGGACCGGGACGCCAGCGCGAGGGAACGGGTCAGGGCGACCGTGGACGGGGTGGTCTGCCCCGGGGTGCCGGTCACGGCGGCCTCGATGAGAGCGAGCGGTCCGAGGAGGGCGGGGTCGTGGGTGCGGGCGTCGTCGCCGAGCCAGTCGAGGAGTTCGCCCATGGTCCAATCCCGGTCGATTGGACCGAGATCGAGACCGAAGCTGGTCGTGGGAACTGTCATTGGTCCAGAATCAGGTCTCATGGACACCCTCGACAGGGCCAATACGACGCCGGTGGCCCACGGATCGGCTCCCGGCCCTCTCGTCCAGGGCGGGGAGGTCTCCGCGTCCGCGCTCGCCCCACTCCTCGGCCGCTGGGCGCACGGCGACGGCACGCTCTCCACCCGACTCGCCGCGGCGATCGCCGCCCTGATCGGCAGTGGTGAGCTGCGCCCCGCCGACCGTCTGCCTGCCGAACGCGCCCTCGCCGCGGTGGTCGCGGTCTCGCGGGGCACGGTCGTGTCCGCCTATGCGTCCCTCGCGGAGCAGGGTCTCGTGGAGCGCCGACAGGGCAGCGGGACGAGGGTGTCGGGGGCGAGGACGGCGCCCGCGGCCGACCGCCGCCCGGGACGTGGCGAGGCGCTGTTCTCGGCACTCCCCAATGCGATCGACCTGCTCCGCACGGTCCCGCAGATCCCGGACCTCGGGGTGCAGCTCATCCGCGACCACCAGCCGAGGCTCGACCTCGCCCTGCTCCCGGAGACCGACCCCGCGGGTCTCCCGGCCCTCCGCGAACTCATCGCCGACATGTATCGCGCCGAGGGGACGCCGACCACGCCCGAGCAGATCCTCGTGACCCACGGCGCGCAGCAGGCCATCAGCCTCGTCGTCAACGCGCTCGTGGAGCCGGGGGACGTCGTCCTCGCGGAGGAGATCACGTGGCCGGGCGTGACCGACTCCGTGGGGTTGCGCGGCGGGACGGTCCACGGCGTGCCGATGGGGGCGGACGGCCTCGACGTCGATGCGCTGGAGCAGGCGATGGCCCGACTGCGTCCCGTGCTCGTCGCGCTCAACCCGCACCACCAGAACCCGACGGGGACGCGTCTGCCCGGGGCGGCGCGGCATCGCGTGGCCGAACTCGCCGCGCAGTACGGGGTGCCCGTGATCGAGGACCGCGTCGTCGCCGGCATCTCGTTCGACGGGATCGTGCCGCCCACGCTGGCCTCGGAACGGCCGGACGCCCCGGTGCTCGTCGTCGAGTCCGTGTCGAAGTGGGCCTGGGCCGGGCTGCGGATCGGGTGGCTGCGCGCCGACCCCGTCCTGGTCCGACGGCTGCGCGGTGCGCGCCAGCTCGCCGATCAGTCCACGAGCGTGCCCGGCCAGCTCCTCGCCCTCGACCTCATCGCCCACGCGACGGAGCTCCGGCGCGCCAACAGTCGCGTGCACCGGGAACGCCTCCTCCTGCTGCAGGACCTGATGGCCGCGCACGTACCGGACTGGACCTACGACGCTCCGCGGGGCGGACTCTCGCTGTGGGCGGCGCTGCCGCGGGGCTCCGCGTCCGCACTCGCGCGAATCGCTGCGGCGCACGGGGTCTCCATCGCGGGCACCGGGGCCTTCGCGGTCTCGGCCGCCGCCCCGGACGACCACGTGCGTCTGCCGTTCACCGCGCCGGACGACGTGCTCACCGAGGGGGTGCGCCGCTTGGGCGACGCCTGGCGCGAGTACCGGGAGACTCTCAGCAGCCCTGCCTAGGGTGACCGCATGACACCGGTGCCGCGCCCCACCCTCTGGATCTGCGTCGCGGGCGTGCTCGCCGTCACCGCGTACGCCGCGCTCGCCGCCGTGCAGATCCTCGTGCTGAACCCGCTCGCCGCGGCGCCGGGCGGCCTCTCCCTCGACGAGGTCAGGGCCGCGATGTCGAACGCCGGAGAGAGCCTCATGCCGCAGACCGTCCTCGGCATCCTCGGCGCGGGTGTGTGCCTGGGAGTCGGGACGGCGGTCGTCTGCCTCCTCACGCGGGCTCCGGCGGTGGTGGCCGGCATGACCTTCCTCGCGCTGCTCATGGGCGGGGCGCCGGCCTACTTCGTCGCGTCGTTCGGCCCTGGCATGGGGCTCGCCGACACCTTCGGCATCAGCGGCGCCGATGCCTCCCCGTGGGCGCTGCCCCTGTACGCGGTCAGCGCGCTCTCCGCGGTCGGGGTGCTGGTCGGGGCCGCGGTCACGTCCCGCCGCCGCGGGCCTTCGCCCGCCACCGCCTGATGATCGCGGCCGATCCGGCCCGCCGGTCCCCCTGGCGGGACTAGCGTTGGTCCATGGTCAACTATCGCTATCTCGGCAACAGCGGTCTCAAGGTCTCGGAGATCACCTATGGCAACTGGGTCACGCACGCCTCGCAGGTCGAGGACGACGCCGCGGTCAAGACCGTGCACGCCGCCCTGGATGCCGGCATCACCACGTTCGACACCGCGGACACGTACGCCAACACGGCGGCCGAGGTCGTGCTCGGCAAGGCCTTGGAGGGTCAGCGTCGCGAGAGCCTCGAGATCTTCACGAAGGTCTACTTCCCGACCGGTCCCAAGGGTCCGAACGACACCGGCCTGAGCCGCAAGCACATCATGGAGTCGATCAACGGCTCGCTGCAGCGTCTCGGCACCGACTACGTCGACCTGTACCAGGCGCACCGCTTCGACCACGAGACCCCGCTGGAGGAGACGTTCCAGGCCTTCGCCGACATCGTGCGGCAGGGCAAGGCGCTCTACATCGGCGTCTCGGAGTGGACCGCGGAGCAGCTCCGCGACGGGCACGCGCTGGCGAAGCAGCTCGGCATCCAGCTCATCTCGAACCAGCCGCAGTACTCGATGCTGTGGCGGGTCATCGAGGGCAAGGTCGTCCCCGCGTCGGAGGAGCTCGGCATCTCGCAGATCGTCTGGTCGCCGATGGCGCAGGGCGTGCTCAGCGGCAAGTACCTGCCGGGGCAGCCGGTGCCGGAGGGCTCGCGGGCGACCGACCAGAACTCGGGCGCGGGCTTCATCAAGAGCTTCCTGCAGGACGACATCCTCACCGCGGTGCAGCGCCTCAAGCCGATCGCCGAGCAGGCGGGGCTGTCGATGCCGCAGCTCGCGATCGCGTGGGTACTGCAGAACCCGAACGTCGCGGCGGCCCTCGTCGGCGCCTCCCGCCCGGAGCAGCTCGCCGACACGGTCAAGGCCTCCGGCGTGAAGCTCGACGCCGACACGATGACCGCGATCGACGAGGCTCTCGGCGACACGGTCAACCGCGACGCCGAGCACACGTACTCGGTGTCGCCGAAGTCCCGGCTCGTCTAAGCCTTCGAAGAGCGCACATGGTCCCATTCCGTCGCGGAATGGGACCATGTGCGCTCTTCGGGCGGGTTACTCCTTGACGGCCCCGGCCGTGAGGCCCTGGACGATCCAGCGGCTGGCGAGGGCGAACATCACCATCGTCGGGAGGATCGTCAGCACGGCCGCGGCGCTCATGGAGCCCCAGTCGATGTTGAACGTGGAGATGAAGCCGTTCAGCGCCGATGGGACGGTGCGGTTCGCGTCGGTGTTCATCAGCACGACCGACAGGAACAGCTCGTTCCAGCAGTTCACGAAGTTGAAGATGAACGCCGCGATGATGCCAGGCGTCATCACCGGCACGAGCACCCGGAACAGGGCACCCAGGCGCGAGCAGCCGTCGATCATCGCCGCCTCCTCCAGCGCGTCGGGGACGTTCTCGAAGAAGCCCCGCAGCATGACCGTGGAGAACGGGATGCAGATCGCGATGTAGACGAGGATGAGCCCCGGCTTGGTGTCGACGAGTCCCAGGTCGGTCATCATCGAGTACAGCGGTCCCAGGGCGATGAACGCCGGGATCATCTGCGTCAGCAGGAACGCGATGAGCACCGCCCCCTTGCCGCGGAACTCGAACCGCGCCAGCACGTACGCACTGAGCAGGGCGATGAGCGTCGCCACCGCGCCGGCCGACACCGCCACGATGGCCGAGTTCGCCAGGAACGTCCCGAACGAGCTCTTCTCGAACAGGCTCGTGAAGTTGTCGAGCGAGGGCTCGCTCGGCCAGTACTCGATCGGGAAGCGGTTGATCGTGCCCGGCGACTTGAACGCGGTGAGCGTGATCCAGTACAGCGGGAACAGCGTGATGAGCAGCCACAGCCCCAGGCCGACGACACGCACCACGCCGCCCACCGTGACGCGGGGCTTCGGGCGCGGGGCGGCCTTCGGGTCGGGCACCGTGATGCGACGGGTCTCCGTGACCGAGGAGCCGGTCCGGACGGATGAGGTGATGGTCATCGCTGCACTCTCCGCATCGCCATCAGGTAGAACGCGCAGAACACCATGAGGAAGGCCACGACGATGAGCCCGATGGCGCTCGCGATGCCGTAGTTGCCCTGCTGCGTGTAGTTGATCATCCACGTCGTGATGATGTGGGTCTGGTTGGCCGGGCCGCCGTTCGTCATCGCGTAGATGATGTCGGGGAAGTTGAAGATCCAGATCACGCGCAGCAGGATCGTCAGCAGCAGCGTCATCGAGATGTACGGGATGATGATCGAGAACAGCTGCCGCACCTTGCCGGCGCCGTCCAGGCTCGCCGCCTCCAGCATCTCGTCCGGCACCGACTGCAGGGCCGCGAGGATCATGATCGCGAAGAAGGTCACGCCGTACCAGATGTTCGCGACGATCACGGCGAACATCGCGAGCTTCGGATCGGCCAGCCACGGCAGCGGCGCGTCGATCAGCCCCGCCTTCATGAGCAGGTCGTTGACGACGCCGAACTCGGCGTTGAACATCCAGCGGAACAGCATGCCGATCAGGAAGCCGGACACCGCCCACGGGAAGAACACCAGCGCCTGGTAGAGCCCGCGGAAGCGGAATCGCTTGCGCAGGGCGAGAGCGATGAGGAAGCCGATCACGAGCTGCGGCACGAGCGAGCCGACCACCCAGAGCACGGAGTTCCACGCCACGGTCGGGAACGCCGGGTCCCGGAAGACGGCGAGGAAGTTGTCGATGCCGACGAACGGGGTCGACGTGAGGTCCCACAGGTTCCAGTCGTGGAACGCCATGCGGGCGCCCTGCAGCATCGGCCAGTACGTGAACCAGCAGACGAAGACGATCGCCGGCGCGAGGAACGCCAGCAGGGTGAGCGCAGTGCGACCCCGGAACGGCCGACGACGCGATGCCGGGGAGGCCCCGCCGGCGGTGCCGACGGAGCCCCCTTCACGGATGGTGCGGGCCACGGATCAACCCTTCTCCGCGGCGTACTTCTCGGTCCAGAACGCGTCCCACGAGGCGAGGAGGTCCTTCGTGGACATGTTGCCGAGCAGCACGCTCTGCACGTCCTGGTCGGACTTCTGGATCCACTCGGTCCACCAGCTCACCCCACGCGGCTGACGCACGTTGACGTAGGTCTCCGGGTCTTCGGTCATGGTGACGTAGCTCGTCCAGGGGCCGGTCGAGTAGAACTCGTCGTCCGCGGCGGCCGCGATGATCGGGACGAGGCTGTTCGCCTGCGCGAACTCGGTGGCGGGCTCGGCCGACGACAGGAACTCGACGAGCTTGACCGCCGCCTCCTTGTGCTCGCTGTTCTCCGCGACACCCCAACCGGCGACGGCGAGGGGCTGTGCGGCCTTGCCGGACGGGCCGACGAGCAGCGGGGCGGTGTCCCACTGGTCTTCGGTCAGCGAGGAGTCCTGCACCGTCGCGATGACCTCCGGGTCCTGCAGCAGGAACGCGGTGGTGCCGTTGGTGAACCCGGCGACCATCTCGGGGTAGCCCCACGAGACGGCGGACGGCGGCGAGGCCTCTTTGAACAGGTCGAAGTAGTCGTCGACGGCCTCCTGGGCCTCGGGCGCGGCGAAGATCGTGGAGCCGTCCTCCATGAGGAACGCGTCCTCCGTGTCGAGGCCGTCGATCGTGTAGGCCTCGATCGCCGCGACGACGTTGCTGTTGGCGTTCTGGCCGCCGCGGAAGGCGTAGCCGTAGATGTTGTTCGACGGGTCCTGGATGGCGGACGCCTGCTCCAGCAGGTCCTTCCAGCTGTGCGGCGGGCCGTCGAAGCCGGCCTGCTCGACGAGGTCCGTGCGGTAGAAGAGCGACAGGCCGTAGAAGCCGTAGGGGACGAAGTAGCTCTTGCCGTCCTCCGCGACCGATGCCGACTGCGCGTTCTCGGTCAGGGCGTCCCAGCCGTCCCACTTCTTCAGATCGTCGCCCAGGTCGTACAGCCAGCCGTTGTTCGCGAACGGCCCGACGGTGATGTCGCGCACCTCGAGCACGTCGACGCCCTTGCCGGACTGCAGCATCTGCTGGATCTTCTGGTCGGCCTGCTCGGTGGGCGGGGAGACCAGGGTGACGGTGATGTCGGGGTTGTCCTTCTCGAACTCATCGAGCAGTCCGCGGAGGAGCTCGGTGCGTGCCGGGTTCGTCAGGCTCTCGACCATCTGGAGCGTGACGCTGCCGTCGCCGCCGGACGAGCCGGAGCCTCCGGAGCATCCGGTGAGTGCGAGGACGGCGACGGTGCCGACTCCGGCTGCGGTCGTCAAGATCTTGTTCTTCACGATGTGCCTCTCGGTGGGGGTGGGTGGGTGTTCGGGTCAGGGGAGGATGAGGGCGTCCGCGGGGCGGATGCCGGCGCGGCGCAGGATCGCCGGGACGCAGCGCTCGACGAACGCCTCGACGTCGGCGGCCTCGGTGTACAGGTGCGCGGAGAGGCGGAAGTAGCCGACGCCGCGGAAGCTCGTGAACGCGGTCTCCACGCCGACCTCGTCGAGGAGGTCCATGCGCAGCGCGTCGGCCTCCTCGCGGGTGGCGCCGAGGCCGAGCGGCAGCCGGATGAGGCGCATGGACGGCACCGGTGAGGGGAGCGGGGTCAGCGGGTCCTCGTCGCCGAACGGGCGCAGGGCCTCGGCGATGAGCTCGGCCCCCGCGTCGGCGCGCGCTGCCATGGCTTCGCGGGCGGCCGCCCATCCGAACTCGGCCTCGATGAACTCGATCGCGGTGGGGGTGGCGAGGTACGTCGTGGCGTCGATCGTGCCCTGCGTGTCGAAGCGCTCGGGATACGGCTCGCGCGCGGCCCAGGAGTCGATCAGCGGCCAGAGCTCGTCGCGGTCGGGGGCGGTGGTGACCAGGAGGGCGGAGCCGCGCGGGGCGCAGGGCCACTTGTGCAGGTTGCCGAACCACCAGTCGCCGCCGGCGACGGCCGCCGCGTCCGGGATGAGGCCGGGGGCGTGGGCGCCGTCGACCAGGGTGCGCACGCCGCGCTCGGCCGCGAGGTCGGCGATGCGGCGGGTCGGCAGCAGGCGAGCCGTGGGCGAGGTGATCTGGTCGACGACGAGCAGCCGCGTGCGCGGGGTGAGGGCGTCGGCGAACAGCTGCACGATCTCGTCGTCATCGGCGAGCAGGGGCAGGGCGACCGTGCGGACGGCGGCGCCGAACCGGCGGGCGAGGCGCTCGGCTCCCATGGTGATGGCCCCGTAGCCCTGGTCGGTGACGAGGATCTCGTCGCCCCTCTCGAGCTGGAGGGCGTTGTAGATGACGGTGGCCGCGGCGGAGGCGTTGGGCACGAACACGCTGTCCTCCGCGCGGGCGCCGACGAACGGAGCCGTCCGCTGCCTCGCTTCCTGCACGCGCTCCGCGATGCGCGGGAACCACTCCACGGGGCTCAGGTCGGCACGGCGGCGCAGGGCGTCCTGATGGGCGACCACCACCGACGGCACCGCCCCGAAGGACCCGTGGTTGAGGTGGATCACGGTCGGGTCGAGCGGCCAGGCGTCGCGCGCCCGCAGGCCGGAGTTCAGCGTGAGCGGAGCGGGGAACTGCGGAGCGGGCATCGGACCTCATCGGTGAGTGGGGGCGAGTTGTTGCACAACTTTGCCACACGCCTTCGGTTTTGGCTACGAAAGCGCGAAGATGAAACATAGTTGTCATACGAGTTTGCGGCCGTCGGTGTGTCCGACAGACTTCACGAGGGGTGGAGGAGTGGCGGAGAGGATGACGATGAGCGCACTCGACACGGCGCTGCACGGGCTGCGGGCCCTCATCGCCGACGGCGCTCTGCGCCCCGGCGACCGGCTGCCGAGCGAGGGAGAGCTCTGCGAACGGCTCGGCGTCTCACGGGGATCGCTCCGTGAGGCCATCCGGACTCTCGCCGCGCTCGGCGTGCTGGAGACGCGGCACGGCTCCGGGAGCTACGTCAGCGAGCTCCGCGCGGCCGATCTCATCGGCAGTCTCTCGCTCACGGTCGGGCTGCTGCCGATGGCGGGGGTGCTGGAGCTGACGGAGCTCCGACGGGTGCTCGAGCCGCATGCGGCGGCGCTCGCCGCGGCCCGCATCGACGAGGACACGGTGGCCGCACTCGACGAGGTGCTCACGGAGATCGAGTCGACGACGGACTTCGAGGCGCAGTCCCGCCTCGACCACGAGTTCCACATGGCCATCTCCTCGGTCGCGGGCAACGAGGCCCTGACCAGCCTGATCGACGTGCTGCGCTCCCGTTCCCGGGCCTACCGGATATCCGACCCCGAGGACGCCGCGGAGCTCAAGATCCACTCCGATGCCGGTCACCGCGCGATCCTGCGCGGCCTCGCCGCCGCGGATCCGGTGGCAGCCTCCGCCGCCGCGTCCGCCCACGTCGCCTACACCGAGTACTGGGTGCGGCGATACTCCGGCCTCTGACTGCGTTCGAATCGCGCGATCGGTCCCATCCGGCGGCCGGATAGAGCCATTCAGGCGATTCGAACGGGGTCAGCCGAGGGTGATGTCGACCTGGATCTCCGACGCGAGGCGCTCGAGGTCGGCGCGCAGGGCGTCGAGGTCGACCGTCGGCGGGACCTTCGCGATCACCGAGGCCTCGAACAGTCGCCCGCCGGCCATCGCGGCCTCCCGGGTCTCGGTCGTGAGCTCCTCGATGCTCAGGGCGTGCGCGTTCAGCACCGCCGACACCTCCCGCACGATGCCGGGGCGGTCGTTGCCGAGCACCTGCATCACGATCAGCTGCTCCTCGTCCTCCGACGGCCCCGGCGTGCCGGTGAGCACCGACAGCGTGAGCAGCCCCTGGCCTTGGATCGCCCGGAGCGCGGTCTCGAGCTCCCCCGTGCGCTCCGTCGGCACGGACACCTCGATGACACCCGCGAACGTGCCGGCGAGTTCGGCGAGGGAGCTGTTCTCCCAGTTGCCGCCGTGGGCATCGACGACATCGGCGACGGCGGCCACGAGGCCAGGACGATCGGCACCCGCGACGGTGAGGATGAGTGTGGTCATGGGGTCAGCGTAACCCGGGGATCACTCCGCCCAGACCCCGGTCTCCAGGAACCGCTCCAGCCGCGCACGGTGCGGGGCGAGGTCCCACCCCTGCTGCGCCACCCACTCGTCGGAGTAGTACGTGCCGGCGTAGCGCACACCGCTGTCGCAGATGAGGGTCACGACGCTGCCGGTCTCGCCGGCGGCACGCATCCGGGCGATGAGCTGGAACGCGCCGTAGAGGTTCGTGCCGGTGGAGCCGCCCGCCCAGTGCAGGGTGCGCTCGCGGAGGAGGCGGATCGCGGCGATGGAGCCCGCGTCCGGCACCTGGATCATCTCGTCGATCACGGACGGCACGAACGAGGCCTCCACCCGCGGCCGCCCGATGCCTTCGATGCGGCTCGGGCGTCCCGCCGGCGGGTCGACCGTCCCCGCCCAGCCGTCGTAGAAGGCCGAGCCCTCGGGGTCGACGACCGCGATCCGGGTGTCATGGCGGCGGTACTTCACATAGCGGCCGAACGTGGCGCTGGTACCGCCGGTGCCGGCGCCCGTGACGATCCAGCGGGGGATCGGATGCCGCTCCTGGGCGAGCTGGCTGAACACGCTCTCGGCGATGTTGTTGTTGCCGCGCCAGTCGGTCGCGCGCTCCGCGAACGTGAACTGGTCGAGGTAGTGCCCGGTGCAGTCCGCCGCCAGGCGCTGGGCCTCCGACGACATGTCCTCCGGGCGGTCGACGAAGTGGCAGGTTCCGCCGTAGAACTCGATGAGGTCGATCTTCTCCTGCACCGTCGACCGGGGCACGACGGTGATGAACTTCAGCCCCAGCATGCGGGCGAAGTAGGCCTCCGACACCGCGGTCGATCCGCTCGAGGACTCCACGAGGGTCGTGTCCTCACGGATGCGCCCGTTGACGAGCCCGTAGAGGAGGAGGGAGCGCGCGAGGCGGTGCTTGAGCGAGCCGGTCGGGTGCACCGACTCGTCCTTGAGGTAGAGGTCGATGCCCCACTCCGGCGGCAGCGGGAACAGGTGCAGGTGTGTGTCGGCGCTGCGGTTGGCATCGGCTTCCAGCAGGGCGATCGCGGTGCTGGTCCAGTCGCTCATGCCTCGAGCGTACCGGGGCCGCTGTCAGCCCACCGTGCCCGCGGGGGAGGCGCCGCCCGATCCGTCCACGTGCATCAACGAGGCCTGGGACTGCTCCTGCTGGAGCTGGAACTCGAAGCGCGAGCGGTCGCCGCGGTGGTACGCGATGAAGTACTCGATCGGCACCCCGTCCTCACTGCGGCTGATGCTGCGCAGGCGGAGGAGGGCGGAGCCGGCGCTCACACCGAGGTGCTGAGCCTGCTCGTGCGTGGCGACCGTCGCCTCGGCCGAGCGGACGCCGTGCGTGGCGATGATGCCGTGGTCGGCGAGCAGCCGGTACAGCGACGCCTCGGTGAGATCCGCGCCGAGCGTCACCGCCCCCACCGCCTCGGGCATCCACGTGGTCGAGAGCGACCAGGGCTCGCCGTCCACGTGTCGCAGCCGCTCCAGCACGATCACCGGCGATCCGACCGGCACCTCCAGGGCCAGGGCGACCTCCTCGTCCGCGACGGTCTGCTCGTGGCGGAGGACGTCGCTGTGCACATGGCCGCCGCGCCGCTCGACGTCGTCGTACAGCCCGACGAGCGTGTGCACGAGACTCTCGCTCGTGCGCGGGCGGGAGACGAACGTGCCCTTGCCCTTCACGCGCTCGACGAGTCCCTCGTGCTCGAGCTGCGCCAGCGCCTGCCGAACGACCGTGCGGGAGATGCCGTAGCGCTCGCACAGCCGGTGCTCGCCGGGAAGAGGATCGCCCGGCTGCAGACCGTCGCGGGCGATGCCGTCGATGATGAGCTGCCGGAGCTGGTCGTACATGGGCGCCGCGCTGTGGCGGTCGATGGCGTCCTCGATGAGGGACATCAGTACGCCACCCCCGCGTGCAGGATCACGTTCGCGTACGGGGTGAACTCCCCGGAGCGCACGAAGGCGCGGGCGGCGTGCGTGCGCCGCTTGAACTCGACGTGCGGGACCAGCTCGATCTCGAACCCCGCATCGGCGAAGCGCTCGCGCAGGGCGTCGAGCACCTCCGGGCTCTTCTCGGCGACCTCGGCCGACACCGTCGCGCCCTCGACGACGAGCTCCGCGAGCACCGTGTCGAGCACGTCGAGGAAGGCGGGGGCGCCGGGGCGGTAGGCGAGGTCGATGCGCTCGGCGCCCGGCGGGATCGGCAGCCCGGCATCGGTCACGACGATCAGATCGGTGTGCCCGGTCTCGCTGATGACGCGGGAGAGCGCGGGGTTGATCGTGGTCGAGGTCTTGCGCATCGTCTGCTCCTGGTTCAGTTCGCGACGGGGGCCGCGGTGCGCGCGGCGAGGAAGGCCTCGACGTCGGCGCGGTGGGGGAGGCTGGGCGAGGCCCCCTGCTTCGTGACGGTGAGGGCGCCCGCGGCGGTCGCCAGCCGCACCGCATCGGTGAGGGCCGCTCCGCGCGCGAGCGCGGCGCCGAGGTAGCCGGCATAGGCGTCGCCCGCGGCGGTGGTGTCGACGGCCTCCACGGGGAACGGCGGGACGACGGTGGCGCCCTCGGCGGTGACGACGCACGACCCCTGTCCGGCCAGCGTGATGACCGCGGCGCCCACACCCTGCTCCAGGAACCAGTGTCCGGCGCGTTCGGCGGAGGCGGCGTCGGTCACCTGGATGCCGCTGATGAGCGATGCCTCGGTCTCGTTCGGGGTGACGATGTCGATGCTCCGCCAGATCTCCGCTGCCAGCTCCGCCGCCGGTGCCGGATCGAGGATCACGGTCATGCCGTGCTCGCGTCCCCGGGCGGTGATGTGGGCGGTCAGGGCGGACGGGGTCTCGAGCTGGGTGAGCAGCACCGAGGTCGTGGGGGCGAGCGCTGCGAGGGCCTCGTCGATCTGCTCGGTGCTCAGGGCGGCGTTCGCGAGCGGCACCATGACGATGTCGTTCTGCGCGGAGGCGTCGACGCGGATGTGCGCGATGCCGGTGGGGCCCGGGACGGTGCGCAGGTGCGCGAGGTCGACGCCGGCGGCGGTGAGACCGTCCACCACGAGGTCGTGGAACAGGTCGTCGCCGACGCAGCCGACGAAGCTCGTGCGGGCGCCGGAGCGTCCCGCCGCGACGGCCTGGTTCGCGCCCTTGCCGCCGAGCATCAGCGTGAACTCGTCGCCGAGGATGGTCTCGCCGCGGGCCGGGAGCCGCTGGGAGAAGGTCGTGACGTCGGCCGTCACGCTGCCGACGATGACGACGCCGGAGCGGTCGCCGGGGTGTGCGGGTGTCATCTCGCTCCTGATCCTCCTCGACAGCGCGGGACTCCCGGTCTTTGACAAGGTTCGGGAGCTGTCATTACATTAGCCGAAGCCCCACCTGTAACGACAGGTTGCCCGCGAGGAGACCCCGATGACCGCGATCGCGCCCCGCCTGTACGTCGACAGCGCCGACACCGACCGTGTCGCGCGGCTGCTCTCCGCGGGGGTCGTGCACGGTGTCACGACGAACCCCACGATCCTCGAGCGTGGCGGGCGGACGGCTGGGGAGATCCCCGACCTCTACGCCCGCTGGGTCGAGGAGGGCGCCCGGGAGGTGTTCTTCCAGACGTGGGGTGGTGACACCGCCTCCTTCCTCCGGAACGCGGAGGGCATCCGCGCGCTCGGCGACCGCGTCGCGGTGAAGGTGCCCGCGACCGCAGCCGGGTTCGCTGCCGCTTCCGCCCTCGTCCGTGACGGGGCCACGGTCCTCGTCACGGCGGTCTACTCCGTCGCGCAGGCGCTCACGTGCGCTTCGATCGGTGCCCAGTACATCGCGCCCTACCTCGGGCGCATGCGCGACGCGGGCATGGACGGCGACGCCCTCATCGCACGGATGCAGGAGATGTGCGCGGGCAGCGCCTCCAACGTCCTCGCCGCGTCGCTGCGGACGGCCGATGACATCACCGGGCTGCGCGCTGCCGGCGTCCCCTACTTCACCGCCGCGCCCGACGTGCTCGACCAGGTGCTGTTCCACGAGGTCAGCGACAACTCGGCGGCCGAGTTCGACGCCGCGATGGAGCGTCTCGGCGCCTGACGGGTCAGGCCGAGGCAGCCTGCCGCAACCACCGCTCGACACCCGCGATGTGGGCCGTGGCGAGGGAGGTGGCCAGTGCCGAGTCGCGCTGGGCGATGGCGTCGGCGATGGCGCGGTGCTCCGACAGGGTGCGTTCCACGGCGCCGCCCTCCGTGAGCCCCCGCCACACCCGGGCCCGGACCGTCTGGCTGCTCAGGTGCTCGATGAGGCTCGCGAGGTAGGCGTTGCCCGCCATGCCCACGATCTCGCGGTGGAAGCGGATGTCGTGGTCGACGAGCTCCTCGATGCCGACGGAGGCGTCGACGGCCTCCACCTCATCCTGCAGGGCCGCGATCGCCTCGTCCGTGCCCAGGGTGGCCGCGAGCCCGGTGGCCTGCGATTCGAGCATCCGGCGGACGGCGAACATCTCCAGCATCGAGTCGTCGTCGTGCATGTCCACGACGAACGCGATCGCCTCCAGCAGCAGGTGCGGCTCCAGGCTCGTGACATAGGTGCCGTCACCACGACGGACGTCGAGCACGCGGATGACCTCCAGCGCCTTGACCGCTTCGCGCATCGAGTTGCGGGAGAGGCCGAGGCGCTCGGAGAGCTCCTTCTCCGGGGGCAGGCGATCGCCGGGGGCCAGTTCGCCCGACACGATCATCGCCTTGATCTTCTCGATCGCCTCGTCCGTCACTGCCATGGCGCTCATCCTCGCACAACATCCGATGTCTGCGGCAGGATGGGGGCATGCGCATCCTCGACTCGCACCTGCACCTGTGGGACCCGGAGGCCCTCGGGTACACGTGGCTCGAGGGACCGCTCGCGCGGCGCTTCGGTGCCGTCGAACTCGAGCAGGCGCGGGTGGAGCGGGCCACGGACGAGCGGGCCGTGTTCGTGCAGGCCGAGACCGCCGAGGACGACTTCCTCGCGGAGGTGCGGTGGGTGGCAGGGCAGGCGGAACGACTCGGGGTGGTCGGCATCGTCGCCGGCGCTCGGCTCGATCGCGGCACCGACACCACGGTGCACCTGGAGAGCCTCACCGCGGAGCCCCTCGTGGTCGGCGTGCGTCATCTGCTGCAGGGGGAGCCGGACGGCATGATGCTCTCGTCGGCCTTCATCTCCGGGGCCCGCGAGGTCGCGGCGCACGGGTGGACCTTCGACGCGTGCGTGCGTGCCGCGCAGCTCCCCGACGTCGCACGACTGTCCGGCGCGATCCCCGAGCTGCGGATCGTGCTCGATCACCTCGGCAAGCCGGAGGTCGGGACGGCTTCTGCTCCGCGCACGCCCTCTGTGGAGTGGGAGCGCGACCTCGCCGAGCTGGCGCGACACCCCGGGGTGTTCTGCAAGGTGTCCGGACTGCCCGCGGAGGCCGGAGGGGACTGGAGCCTCGCGCAGCTCGAACCCTTCCTCGACATCGCGGCCGACGTCTTCGGTCCCGAGCGCCTGATGTGGGGGAGCGACTGGCCCGTGTCGGCGGTCGGCCCCGCGGTGCCGGACGATCCCCGCGCTTCCGCCGACGGCTCTCCGGTGTATCAGCCGTCCGCCCGCAGCCGCTGCGCCGACGTTGTGGCGGCCTGGGCCACGTCCCGCGGCATCGATCACGACGCCCTCTTCCACGCCACCGCCACCTCCTTCTACTCCCTCTAGCCCCCTCCTCCGCCCCTTCGCGGGGCGGATGCAATATGCCACCTTCGGAGCCCCGTCCAGGCCCGCTTCTGACCCCGGCCGGATGGGTGCCGTACCGCTCACGGTCGTCCCTCCTGGGCGCCTCGTGGCGTGCGGGATGGGAAACGGTCCGCGGCAGCGGGCCCGGGGAGCGATTCTGATCTCGCCGGCGCGGATGCCCGTGTGCGGGATCAGAAGGGGGCCTGCGGGGCGGGGCGGAGGAGCGGTTCTGATCCCGAACGGCGGGGGCGGTCGGGAAGCGTGCCGTGTGCGGGATCAGAAAGGGGCGTGCGGGGCGGGAGGAGGGAGCGGAATTGATCCCGGCTGGGGCGGGACGGGACGAGAACGGCCCGGGGTCTCGCGGGGAGACACCGGGCCGTCGGGAGGATCGAGTCACTCGGGGCGGAGGCGGAGCTGCGCCATCCCCCCGTCGACCTCGATGAAGGTGCCCGTGGTGGAGCCCGCGGCGGGACTCACGAGGTAGGCCACCGCGGCGGCGACCTCGTCGGGGCTCACGAGTCGTCCGTGGGGCTGTCGTGCCTCCAACGCGGCCCGCTCGGCGGCGGGGTCGGCCGCGGAGTCGAGCAGTCGTCCGACCCACGGCGTGTCCGCCGTGCCGGGGTTGACCGCATTGACGCGGATGCCCTCGCGCAGATGATCGGCGGCCATCGCGCGAGTCAGCGCCGACACGGCCCCCTTCGACGCGGAGTACAGCGCCCGCTGCGGGAGCCCGGTGGTCGAGGCGATCGAGGCCGTGTTGCATACGGCGGCGGCGGGGGACTTCCGCAGCCACGGCAGTGCCGCCGACGTCACCCGAGCGATGCCCGTGACGTTGATGGAGAGGACGCGCGCCCACTCGTCGTCGTCGTTCGCGGCGATGTCGCCCTGTGCGCCGACGCCGGCGTTGTTGACGACGATGTCGATGCGGCCGAAGCGCTCGGCGACGGCGGCGACGGCGGCGTCCACGCTCGCGCGGTCGGAGACGTCGGCGGTGAACGCGGCGAACCGCTCGTCGGCGTGCGTGGTGTCACGATCGAGGACCGCGACGGTGACCCCATCCGCATGCAGACGGTCGGCGATCGCCGCGCCGATGCCGGAGGCTCCTCCGGTGACGATGGCCACGAGGCCTTCCGCGTCGGTTCCCTGAGTTCGAAGGGTCACTTCTCTGCCTCCCATGCGATGAAGTCCTGGCGCTGGCGTCCGAGGCTGTCGATCTCGATCTCCACCACGTCGCCCGCCGCCAGGTAGGGGTACGTGCCGGACAGGGCCACGCCCTGCGGGGTGCCGGTGAGGATCAGGTCACCGGGCTCGAGCGTCACGTACTGCGACAGGTGGTGCACGATCTGCTCGACCGTGAAGATCATGTCGCTCGTGTTCGAGTCCTGCCGCGGCTCGCCGTTCACGAAGCTGCGGAGGCCGAGCGCCTGATGGTCCACCTCGTCCGGGGTGACCAGCCAGGGACCCGTGGGATTGAAGCCGAAGGCGATCTTGCCCTTCGACCACTGCCCGCCGGACACCGCCATCTGGAAGTCCCGTTCCGACACGTCGTTCGCGGCGACGAAGCCGGCCACGTGCGCCATCGACTCCTCCGGGGAGTCGAGGTAGGCGGTGCGGGCGCCGATGACGATGCCGAGCTCGACCTCCCAGTCGGTCTTCTCGCTCCCGCGCGGGATCGTCACCGCGTCGTTGGGGCCGACGACCGTGTTGGGCGTCTTGAGGAAGATGATGGGGATGGTCGGCGGCTCCGACCCCGACTCCGCGGCGTGCGCGGCGTAGTTCATCCCGATGCAGATCACCGCGCTCGGGCGGGCGATCGGGGCGCCGATGCGCATCGTCGCGGCGTCCGGCAGCTCGGGGAGCTCCCCGGCGTCGCGGGCGGCGGCGACGCGGGCGACGAAGTCTCCCGCAAGGAAGTCGCCGTTGACATCGGATGTCACCGGGCGGAGGTCGAGGTAGCGGTCACCCTCCAGGAGGACGGGGATCTCCGCCCCCGGGGTGCCGAGCCGCGCGAACTTCATGATTCTCCTGATCGTTCGGGAGGCCGCTGCTCAGCGGCCGGTCTCGTTGACAGTATAGACATCGGATGTTTACACTCCAAGAGATCCGCGCGGAAGAACGACCCGCGCATGGAGAGGAACCCCGTGAGCCGTATCGTCGCCCTCGACACCACCGACATCCGCTTCCCCACGTCGCTGAGCCTCGACGGCTCCGACGCGATGAACCCGGACCCCGACTACTCCGCCGCGTACGTCATCGTCCGCACGGACGCCGCCGACGGCATCGAGGGGCACGCCTTCGTCTTCACGATCGGCCGCGGCAACGACGTGCAGGTCGCGGCCATCGACGCGCTCGCCGGACACCTCGTCGGGCGGGAGATCGAACCGCTGCTCGATGACATGGGCGGCACGTTCCGCGAGATCATCGGCGACTCGCAGCTCCGCTGGCTGGGGCCGGAGAAGGGCGTCATGCACATGGCCATCGGCGCCGTCATCAACGCGCTGTGGGACATCAAGGCCAAGCGCGCGGGCCTGCCGCTCTGGCAGCTCCTCGCCCGGATGACCCCGGAGGAGCTCGTCGACCTCGTCGACTTCCGCTACCTCACCAACGCCCTCACCCGCGAGGAGGCGCTGGAGATCCTGCGCACGGCGGAGCCCGGCCGGGCCGAGCGCGAGCAGCAGCTCCTCGCCACCGGCTACCCCGGCTACACGACCAGCCCCGGCTGGCTCGGCTACTCCGACGAGAAGCTCGAGCGCCTCGCCCGCGAGGCCATGGCCGACGGATTCACGCAGATCAAGCTCAAGGTCGGCGCCGACCTCGACGACGACATCCGCCGCTTCCGGAAGGCCCGGGAGGTGTGCGGCCCGGACTTCCCCATCGCGATCGACGCGAACCAGCGCTGGGAGGTCTCCGAGGCGATCGAGTGGGTGAACGCGCTCGCCGAGTTCCACCCCGCATGGATCGAGGAGCCCACCAGCCCCGACGACATCCTCGGGCACGCGGAGATCGCCCGCGGCGTCGCGCCCATCCGTGTCGCCACCGGTGAGCACGCGCAGAACCGGATGATCTTCAAGCAGCTCCTGCAGGCCGACGCGATCTCGGTCATGCAGATCGACGCCGTCCGCGTCGCGGGAGTGAACGAGAACATCGCCAACCTGCTGCTCGCGGCGAAGTTCGCCGTGCCGGTGTGTCCGCATGCCGGCGGCGTGGGGCTGTGCGAGGCCGTGCAGCACCTGTCGATGTTCGACTTCGTCGCCGTCTCCGGCACTCGCGAAGGCCGCCTGATCGAGTTCGTCGACCACCTGCACGAGCACTTCGTCGTGCCGACCGACATCCAGGGCGGCTCCTACATGGCTCCGACCGCGCCGGGTACGGGCATGGAGATGAAGGCCGACAGCATCGCGGAGTACACCTGGACGGGTGCGCATGTCCACGCCTGAGCGTCTGACCGTCCCGACCCTCGGCTACGGTGCCGCGAACGTCGGCAACCTCTTCCGTGAGCTGTCCGACGACGACGCGTGGGCGGTGCTGGACGCGGCGTGGGAGAGCGGCATCCGCTTCTACGACACCGCTCCGCACTACGGCCTCGGGCTGTCCGAGCGCCGCCTCGGAGCCTTCCTGCAGACCAAGCCCCGCGACGAGTACGTGCTCTCGACCAAGGTCGGCCGTCTGCTGCGCCCGAACCCGGACCACGCCGGCGGCCTCGACACCGCCAACGACTTCCACGTGCCGGACGATCTCCGGCGCGTGTGGGACTTCTCGGCGGACGGCATCCGGACGAGCCTGGAGGAGTCGCGCGAGCGCCTGGGCGTCGAGCGCATCGACCTCCTCTACCTGCACGACCCGGAGCGGCACGACCTCGACCTCGCGCTCGCCGAGGCCCTTCCCGCCCTGGAGCAGTTGCGCGCCGACGGTGAGGTGACCGCGATCGGCATCGGCTCGATGGTGTCGGACGCCCTCGCGGCATCGGTGCGTTCGGCCGACCTCGACCTCGTGATGGTGGCCGGTCGGTACACGCTGCTGGAGCAGCCCGCCGCGGTCGACGTGCTGCCCGCGTGCCGCGAGACCGGGACCGGGATCGTCGCGGCGTCGGTGTTCAACTCCGGCCTGCTCGCCTCGAACGAGCCGCGACGCGATGGCCGCTACGAGTACGGGCAGCTCCCCGACGAGCTGTGGGACCGCCTCGTGCGCATCGCCGCGGTGTGCGCCGATCACGATGTGCCCCTGCCGGCCGCGGCGATCCGGTTCCCGCTGCAGTCTGACGTGGTGCGCTCGGTGGTCGTCGGGGGCAGCCGTCCGGCGCAGCTCCGGCAGAACGCCGAGTACGCTGCCCTGGAGATCCCGTCGGCCCTGTGGGAGAACCTCGCGGCCGAGGGCCTCATCCCCGCCTCCTGACCCCCGTCCACCGAGAGGAGCCGCCGTGCTCGAAGGAATCCACCCGCTGCTGACCGGGGAGCTGCTGCTGCATCTCGACCGGATGGGGCACTCCGATGCCGTGGTCGTCGCCGACGCGCACTTCCCGGCGTGGGGACTGGGCGCACGGGTGGTCGACCTTCCCGGGACCACGACGCCGGAGGTCGTCGCGGCCATCCGCAGCGTGCTGCCGCTCGACGACGCGCCCGGCATCGACCTGATGACCTCGGCCGACGGCGATGTGCTGGATGTGCAACGCGAGCTCATGGCCGCGGCGGGTACGGAGCTCGACACCACGCGCTTCGTCGAGCGCTTCGCGTACTACGAGGTCGCGAAGGAGGCGTACCTGATGGTGCGCACGGGGGAGACGCGGAAGTACGGCAACGCACTGCTCCGGAAGGGCGTGGTCGGCCACCCCTCGGCCTGACTCCGTTCACAACTCAGGAGCTGCGTCGGCGAAAGCGGCTGGACGGGCCGTTTCGACGCGGAGCCGCGCTCTTCTCCTGAGTTGTGAACGCCGGGTTCACCGCCCGACGGTGGACTCCCGCACGATGAGCTCGGCCGGGAACGGCGTCGGCGCCGGCGGGGGAGCGGTCGGATCGGCGAGGAGTTGCAGCAGCGCGGCCCCGGCGGCGCGGCCGATCTCGTAGCCGGGCTGCCGCACGCTCGTCAGCGGCACCACGCCCTGGTGTGCGGCGGCCACGTCGTCGAAGCCGACGAGGGCGATCTCCTCCGGCACCCGGATGCCGTGGCGGAGCAGCTGTGTCAGCACCCCGAGGGCCACCCCGTCGTTCGCGGCGAAGACCGCGTCCGGGCGCTCTTCCGCCGGGAGCTCGACGAGGCCTGCCCCGGCGCGGAGGCCGTCCTCGGTCGCCAGATGCTCGACGTCGAGGACGGAGACGCGGACGTCCGTGCCCGCCACCGCATCGCGCAGGCCGGCGAGGCGGTCGTTCGATTGGCTGACCGTCGGGGCTCCGAGGAAGAGGATGCGGCGTCGGCCGAGGGACAGCAGGTGCTCGCCGGCCAGCCGTCCTCCGCCGCGGTCGTCGAAGGTGACCGCGGCGACGGAGGGCGAATCCCGGATGGGGCCGACGACCACCGAGCGGATCCCGCGGGTCGCGAGTTGCTCCAGCCGCGGCACGACATCGCCGCGCGGATAGATGATGATGCCCTGCACCCGGTGGGCCTCGAACATGTCGATGTTCTGCTCCTCGCGGGCGACGTCGCGGGCGCTGTCGCTGAAGAAGAGCGACCAGCCGCCCTCCCGCGCCACGTCGTCGACGCCGCGGGAGAGGTCGTTGAAGTACGGCAGCCAGGCGTCGAGGAGGATGAGGGCGAGGGCCTTGCTCGATCCCGCGCGGAGCTGGCGAGCCGACTCGTTCGGCACGAAGCCGAGCTCGGCGATCGCGGCGCGCACCCGCTCGCGGCTGGCGGCGCCGAGGACGTGCGGGTGATTGAGGTAGTTCGACACGGTCGATGCCGAGACCCCCGCGAGAGCCGCGACGTCCTTCACGCTCGCGGACATGGGTCTCCTTCGGCGGTGGGGCCGTCGGTGTGCGGCCGGATGAGGCCCAGGCTAGCGGAGGACTTGTAACGTGCCAAGAAAGTTCTTGACACCCCGGTCGACGGAGACGTAGCGTGACTCGCACACCGGACTTGTAACGTGCCAAGTCCGCGCGGCGACGGTGCCGGACACCCGCCGGAGGAGCGCTCATGAACATCGGCTGCCACGGACTCGTCTGGACGGGGACCTTCGACGCGGACGGCATCCGGCTCGCGGTCGAGAAGACGAAGCAGGCGGGCTTCGACCTCATCGAGTTCCCGCTGATGGATCCGTTCTCGTTCGACGTCGCCGCCGCGAAGGCCGCCCTCGCGGAGCATGGACTCGCGGTCAGCGCCTCGCTCGGGCTCTCCGACGAGACCGACATCACCAGCGGTGACCCCGCCGTGGTGGCCGCGGGCGAGGCGCTCCTGCTCCGCGCGGTCGACGTGCTCGCCGAGCTCGGCGGTACGCACTTCTGCGGGGTGATCTACAGCGCGATGAAGAAGTACATGGATCCGGTCACGCCCGAGGGTCTCGCCTCGAGCCGTCGGACCATCGCCCGAGTGGCCGACCACGCCGCCGAGCGGGGAGTCTCCGTCTCGCTCGAGGTCGTCAACCGCTACGAGACCAACGTGCTGAACACCGCGCGGCAGGCGCTGGCGTACCTCGCTGAGGTCGACCGTCCGAACCTCGGCATCCACCTGGACACGTACCACATGAACATCGAGGAGTCGGATATGTTCGCGCCGGTGCTCGATGCGGCCCCGGCCCTGCGGTACGTGCACATCGGCGAGAGCCACCGCGGCTATCTCGGCACCGGGACGGTCGACTTCGACACGTTCTTCAAGGCGCTCGGACGCATCGGCTACGACGGCCCCATCGTGTTCGAGTCGTTCTCCTCGGCCGTGGTCGCGCCTGACCTCAGCCGCATGCTCGGCATCTGGCGCAACCTCTGGACGGACAACGACGAACTCGGGGCGCACGCGAACGCCTACATCCGCGACAAGCTCGTGGCGGTCGACTCCATCCGCCTCCACTGAGACCCGCGGGCGCTTCGAGATCAAGATGTTATTACAGGTCTTCCCCCGCCGCCGATCGTTAGATACATTTAGATACAACTTGCACTGACCCGGGTGCAGGACGCAGAATTGATCCGATGTTTACGGCGGAACGGTCCGCCGAAATCGCGACAGAACCTTCAAGGAAGCAGGTGAGCGCATGAGTGGACCCATCCTGAGGGTCGAGGGGATCAGCAAGGGATTCCCCGGTGTCCAGGCGCTGAAGGACGTGCATCTCGAGGTGCGCGCCGGCGAGGTGCTCGTCCTCGTGGGTGAGAACGGTGCCGGCAAGTCCACCCTGATGAAGATCCTCTCCGGGATCTACACCAAGGACGAGGGCACGATCACGTTCGAGGGGCAGGAGGTCGAGCTCACCAGCCCGCTGCAGGCGCAGGAGCTGGGGATCACGATCATCCACCAGGAGCTCAACCTGATGCCCGACCTCACGGTCGCGCAGAACATCTACGTCGGCCGCGAGCCCACGACGGGCCCGTTCTTGTCGGAGCGGAAGCTCAACCGGCAGACGGCCGAGCTGCTGCAGCGCCTGGACATCCACCTCGACCCCCGCCAGCGCGTGGGAGAGCTGACGGTGGCCGAGCAGCAGATGGTCGAGATCGCCAAGGCGCTGTCCTTCAACGCCAAGGTCCTCATCATGGACGAGCCGACGTCGGCCCTCACCGACAGCGAGGTCGAGACCCTCTTCGTCCTCATCGAGCAGCTCAAGGCGCGGGGCACCGGCATCGTCTACATCTCGCACCGCATGGACGAGTTGCGCCGCCTCGCCGACCGCGTGACCGTGCTCCGCGACGGCACATACATCGGATCACTCGACAAGTCCGAGATCACGATTCCGACGATCATCGAGATGATGGTCGGCCGCGTGATCGACGAGGGCACGCGTCCGCAGGCGCGGGAGCATCTCAACGACCCCATCGTGCTCGACGTGCAGGGGCTCTCCACGCGGAAGCTCCTCAAGGACGTGTCGTTCCAGCTGCACAAGGGCGAGATCCTCGGATTCGCCGGCCTCATGGGCGCCGGACGCACCGAGACCGCACGGGCCGTGATCGGCGCCGACCACCGCGACGGCGGCACGATCACGATCGGCGGGCGCACCGTCCGCATCGCGCAGCCCGCGGACGCGGTCAAGCACGGCGTCGGCTACCTCTCCGAGGATCGCAAGCTGCTCGGCCTCATGCTCGAGCAGGACGTGACCTTCAACACCGTGCTCGCGTCGCTCGGCTCCTACGCCAACGGCATCGGCTGGATGGGCGACAGCAAGGCGAAGAACCGCACCAAGGAATACGTCCAGCAGCTGCGGGTGAAGACCCCCTCGGTCAACCAGGTCGTCAAGCTCCTCTCCGGAGGGAACCAGCAGAAGGTCGTCATCGCCCGGTGGCTGATGCGCGACTGCGACATCCTCATCTTCGACGAGCCGACGCGAGGCATCGACGTCGGTGCGAAGGAGGAGATCTACCGCCTCATGCAGCAGCTCGCCGACGCGGGCAAGTCCATCATCGTCATCTCGTCGGAGCTCCCCGAGATCCTCCGGGTCGCGAACCGCATCGCCGTGTTCGCGAACGGCCGCATCACCGGGACGCTCCGCAACGAGGAAGCCAGCCAGGAGAAGATCATGCAACTCGCAGCCCACGGGGAGGAAGACTGATGAGCACCCCACAGCAGTCCGGATCGTCGACGACGACGATCATCCAGACGGCCGTGAACGAGGACACCGACAAGCGCGACGTCGCCGGGTTCCTCAAGCGGCAGTTCCAGCAGTCGCTCGCGTTCGGCACCCTGATCGTCCTGGTCATCTTCTTCTCGATCGCCAGCCCGAACTTCTTCACCTTCAGCAACATCGCCACGGTGCTGCTGTCCACCGCGGTCATCGGCATCCTCGCCCTCGGCACGACGTTCGTCATCATCACCGGCGGCATCGATCTGTCGATCGGCACCGGCATGGCGCTCTGCGCCGTGATGACGGGTGTGCTCATCACCAACCTGGGCCTTCCCGTGTGGGTCGGCGTGCTCGGCGGCATCGCGACCGGTGTGCTCATGGGTCTGGTGAACGGCGTCAACATCACCTTCCTGCGGTTGCCGCCGTTCATCGCGACGCTGGCCATGATGATGATCGCCGGCGGCCTCGCCCTCGTCATCTCGAACGTCGCGCCGATCTACTTCTCGACCTCGGCTCCCGACTTCAAGAAGATCGCGCTCGGCGTGCTCATCCCCGGCATCCCGAATGCGGTGCTCATCACCGCGGCCCTCGCGATCGTCGCCTGGCTCGTGCTGTCGAAGACACTCCTCGGCCGGTACACGTTCGCGATCGGATCGAACGAGGAGGCCACGCGCCTCTCCGGCGTCAACACCCGCCGCTGGACGATCCTCATCTACATGTTCGCCGGCGCCTTCACCGGCATCGCCGGCATCGTGATCGCCGCCCGCCTCGACTCGGCCCAGCCGCAGATCGGCACGGGTTACGAGCTGCAGGCCATCGCGGCCGTGATCATCGGCGGCACCTCGCTGCTCGGCGGCCGCGGCTCGATCCTCGGCACCGTGATCGGTGCGCTCATCATGAGCGTCCTCGTCAACGGCCTCCGGATCATGTCGATCCAGCCGGAGTGGCAGAACATCGTCGTCGGCGTCGTCGTCCTGCTGGCCGTCTTCCTCGACTCGCTGCGCAACCGCCAGCGCACCTGAGACACGGCGGCGGCGAAACCCGTGCCCGCCGCCGTCCCCGGCTCCGGCCGGACCCCGCGGAACCCTCCGCACAGGCACCACGAATGTCCACCCGCCGGTCCTGGCCGGCACCCACACAGAACAACGGAGTTTCCATGAAATTCGGCAAGAAGACCGCATTCGCGGCACTCGTGGCCGCATCCGCGCTCGTGTTCGCCGGCTGTGCCGGCGGCGGCGACGTGATCGAAGAGGGCTCGGGCGGCGACACCGGCAGCAGCGACGGCGAGATGTACATCGCCATGGTCTCGAAGGGCTTCCAGCACCAGTTCTGGCAGGCCGTCAAGAAGGGTGCGGAGGAGAAGGCCCAGGAGCTGGGTGTCAAGATCACCTTCGAGGGCCCGGCCGCCGAGACCGAGATCGCGCAGCAGCTCGAGATGCTGACCGCCGCGATCGACAAGAACCCGGACGCCATCGCCTACGCCGCCCTCGACCCCGAGGCGTGCGTCGCCCCGCTCG
The DNA here is from genome assembly GCF_904066215.1 of Microbacterium sp. Nx66. NCBI lineage: Bacteria > Bacillati > Actinomycetota > Actinomycetes > Micrococcales > Microbacteriaceae > Microbacterium > Microbacterium sp. Nx66. Next base: position 3,088,145 of record NZ_LR880474.1, on the reverse strand, counting down.
AGCAGGCGAAGTCGAAGGACATCCCCGTCGTCTACTTCGACGCCCCGTGCAACGGCGACGTCGGACTCAGCCTCTCCGCGACGGACAGCAAGGTCGCCGGCGCGCTGGCGGCCGAGCACATGGCCGAGCTGATCGGTGGCGAGGGCGAGGTCGCCATCGTCGGTCACTCGCAGATCAACTCGACGGGTGTCGAGCGTCGCGACGGCTTCGTCGAGAAGATCGAGGCGGACTACCCCGACATCGAGATCGTCGACATCCAGTACGGTGACGGCGACCACCTGAAGTCGGCCGACATCGCCAAGACGCTCATCGCGGCGCACCCCGACCTCAAGGGCATCTACGGCACTAACGAGGGCTCGGCCATCGGCGTCGTGAACGCCGTGAACGAGCTCGGCCTGGAGAAGGGCAAGATCACCATCGTCGGCTTCGACTCCGGTGCAGCCCAGATCAACGCCATCAAGGACGGCACCATGGCCGGCGCCATCACGCAGGACCCGATTGGCATCGGCGCCCAGGTCGTGCAGGCGGCCTACGACGCGGCCAACGGCGACGACGTCGAGGAGTTCTACGACACCGGTTCCTACTGGTACGACAAGAACAACATCGACGACGACAAGATCGCCGCGGTCCTCTACGAGTGACCCGCACGACGGAGCCCCTCGCCTTCGGGCGGGGGGCTTCGTCGTGTTCAGTGGTGTTCCGGGTCCGTGGGTCCGTGGTCCGTAGTCCGTGGTCCGTGGTCCGTGATCCGTGGTCGATCGTCGGTCCGATTGCACGACCCCGGGGCGGATGCACGATCGGAACCCCGGTTTCCTCGTGCGCCCGTGTCGGGGTCGTGCAGATGAACAGGGTCCGGGGGCGGGTCGGGTCGGCCTGGGGTCTGGGGTCTGGGTCTGGGATGGGTCTGGGGTCTGGGGTCTGGGGTCTGGGTCTTGGGTCTGGGGACTGGATCTGGGTCGGGCCTGGGATGGGACCGAGGGTGGGACGGAGGCACGACGTGGGGACCGATGTGTGACCGGGTGGGCGGTTCGGTCGTGCCGTCGTGGCAGGGGTGTGCAGGTGAAACCGGATGGCCGAGTGGAGTCGTTCGGCCGGGGACGGTGAGCCCAAGGTGCGGATGCACGACGCGGGGACCGATGTGTGACCGGGCGAGCGGTTCGGTCGTGCCGTCGTGACAGGGGCGTGCAGGTGAAACCGGAGGGCCGAGCGGAGCCGTGTGGCACGGGGGACGGTCAGCCAGAAGGACGGACGTGAGCACGACGAGGGGCGGATGCACGACGGGGTGACGGGGGCACGACGAGGGGGGGCCGGAACGGGCGTGCGGGCGTGGCGAGGTCGTGCAGGTGAAACAGGGAGACGGAGAGGGGAGACGGAGAGGGGTCAGGGGGGTCAGAGGGGGCGGAGGAAGGTGAGGATCGAGGTGGGCTCGACGATGAGTTCCTGGAGCGCGGCGTTGAAGGGGACGCCGGCGGGTGCGTGGAGATGGGCCTGGAAGGCGTCCTCGTCGCGGTAGACCTCGTAGACGAAGAAGCGGTCGGGGTCGTCGACGAGGCGGTGGGCCTCGAAGACGATGTTGCCCTCCTCGGCGCGGACGACCTCGGCGAAGTCCCGCAGCAGTGCCGCGACGCGGTCGGCGGCCCCGGGCTGCGCGGTGAAGACGGCGTGGAGGACGGTGGGTTCGGGCATGACGACTCCTCGGGTCCGGGTGGTCAGGGGCGGAGGGCCAGGAAGCGCGCCGGCGTCGTGACGAGCATCCGGTGCACCGCGTCATCGCCGACGGCTTCGCGGAGTCGCGGGAGGTAGCGGTCGCCGAGGTAGGCGAGACCCGGCATGCCGCCGTAGGCGATGTACCGGGTGCGACGGGCGACGTCGCCCCCGAGCAGGATCCGGTCGCCGGCCCCGCGCTCCACCACGGCGACCGTGAGCGCCAGCAGCTCCGCGTCGGACCGGGTGCGCGGCCTGGCGAAGCCGTCGTAGCCGAGGTGGGCACCGCGCTCGGCGAGCGAGACGTGCAGACCGGGGTCGGGGTCACGGTCGGCGTGGGCCAGGACGACGCGATCCGCTGCCACCCCCTCGGCCTCCAGGAGGTCGAGGACCTCGTGGGCCGCGGTGCCGAACTCCAGATGCACCATGACGGGCGCTCCCGTCTCCCGGTGCGCCCGGGCGACGGCGACCAGGGTCGTCCGCTCGAACGGGCTGATGCGCCAGTAGTCGGCGCCGCCCTTCAGCATCCCGGCGCGCACGGGCTCCGCTCCAGGGCCCGCGGCGAGGGGCACGTCTGGCGCCTCGAACACCGCGGCGTCATCCGCCGGCATCCCGCGCGTGAGGTCGGACACGAACAGGGCGGCCAGGCGGTCGGCGCCCCACACCTGCATCGGGTGGTCGGGGCCGTAGTGGGCCTCGCGGTGCCGGCCGGTCGTCGCGACGACATGCAGCCCGGTCGCGGCGCTGATGCGGGCGACGGCGGCGGGGCCGCGGCCCAGGCCGAACGGCGTGGCGTCGACCATGGCCTCGAAGCCGCTCGCCCGCAGCAGACCGGCCTCCTCGCCGGACGCGGCCTCGTCGTCGAGCTCGTCCCCGACCAGCAGCGGTGACACCTGGAACAGGTGCTCGTGGTAGTCCACGCGCCCGAGCTGCGACGGGTCGATGTCGCCGAGGACGGTCCGCACGGCGGGCATCAGCGCACCGACTCCGCAGCCTCCGCGAGGCGCTCGACGGTCTCGGGCGTGAGGTCGAGGTCGAACACGTCCGCCACGACCTGCGACCAGCCGTGGATGAAGTACCGCCAGCCGTCGACCATGTGCAGCGCGCGATCGTCCTCCTGCGCCTCGGCCTGGTGCAGGAACTCCAGCGATCCGCGGTAGTTGAACTCCCACACGTACGCGCCCTGGGGGAAGACGACCGCGTCGGTCAGGGGCGACCCGGGGCGGTCCTTGCCGAGCCCGGTGGCGTTCGCGATGACCGATCCCGCGGGGGCGGCCGTGACCAGAGCGTCGGCCTCCTCCGGCGTCTCGGTGACGACGTAGCGGAGCAGTCCCTCCGGGGTGCCGTGCTGGAGGTGCACTTCGCGGAGGTGGTCGAGCTTGTCCTGGGTGCGCGCGGTGACGGTGATGAGCGCGGGGGCGTCGTCCCGCTCGGCGAGGGCCCAGCTCAGGGCGGTGCCGGAACCACCGGCCCCGAGGATGACGACCTCGGCACCGGTGCGCGCGAAGTGATCGGCGGGCAGGAAGTCGCGCAGCGCGAGGTCGACCGTGATCGGGTCCTTCGCGCGGCCGGACAGCGTGGAGCCGCGCTTGGCGATGCTCGAGATCTCGGCGCAGGACACCGCGAACGGATCGAGCTCGTCGAACAGGTCGGACGCCGCCGCGTACACGTTCATCTTGTGCGTGGTGACGAGCGCGCCGCGGTGGTGCGGGTCGTCGCGGATCTGTTCGACCATGGCGCGGTACTGCGCGGGGTCGGCATCCATCGGCAGGTCGTGGCCGACGAGGGTCCGGGTGGGGAGGCCGAGGATGTCGGCCCACAGCGGGAACACCTTCATGATCGACGACGAGGCGGTGGTGACGCCCACGAAGCCCATGTAGTCGGCGGTGGCGGGCGGTGCGGAGGGCGTCGCGGCGGTGGTCATCGGTTCTCCTCGGGGGCGGACGCGGGGACGGGGACGGGGTGGGCGGGGTCGGCGCCACGGAGGACCGCGATCACGTCGTCGAGGGACAGCGCCCCCATGTTGTCGACGGCCTGGGTGGTCTGGGCACCGAGGTGCGGGGTGACGATGACGCGGTCGGCGAGCGCCGGGTCGAGCAGGGGGCTGTCGTGCGCGGCCGTGTCGCCGTCGAGGGTGTCCGCCGCGTACCCGGCGAGGATGCCGTCGCGGAGCGCGTCGGCCACGGCCTGCTCGTCCACGAGGTCGCCCCGGGCGGTGTTGACGAGCACGGTGCCCGGCCGCATCCCGGCGAGGCGGTCCGCGTCGACGAGCTGTTGCCCGCCGGGGGCGTGCAGGGTGATCACATCGGCGGTGCGGAACAGGTCGTCGAGGGTGACGGGTTCGGCGCCGCGGTCCCGCACGAGGTCGGCGGGCAGGAACGGGTCGGAGGCGAGCAGCCGCGGACCGAACCCGCCCAGTCGCCGCGCGACCCCCTGGCCGATCCGCCCGAAGCCGACGATGCCGACCGTCGCGGCGCCGAGCTCCCGGCCGCGGCGCACGGTCCAGTCGCCGGTCCGCACGCGGCGGTCGCCGTCCGGGATGGTGCGCAGGGCGGCGAGCATGAGGCCGACCGCGTGGTCGGCGACCGCGTCGGCGTTCGCGCCGGGGGTGTTCGTGACCGGGATGCCGCGCTCGCGCGCCGCCGCGAGGTCCACCGCCTCGGTGCCGACCCCGTAGCGCGCCACGACCTTGAGCTTCGGGCCGGCGGCGAGGTGCGCGTCGGTGACCGGTCCGGTGCCGGCGATCCAGGCGTCGGCGCCGTGCAGCAGCACCCGCAGCTCGTCGAGGTCGTGATGCGCGGGTCCGCGGAGGATACGGTGTCCGGCCTGCGCGGCGCGCCCGACCAGGTCGAGGTCGCCGTCCGAGAAGGAGCGGCTCGTGACGAGGATGACGCCCATCAGTGCGGCCTTCCGGCGAACCACGGCGCGAGGGCCGTGTAGGCGTCGGTGAAACGCGCGTGGCGCTCGGCGTAGACCGCATGCCGGGAGGGGTCGGGCGTGAACTCGGCGGTGACCTCGCTGAGCGCTCGGGCGGCGGAGAAGTCGGTGAGGCCGAGACCGACGGCTCCCGTGACCGCGGCACCGAGGCTGTTCGCCTCCTCCACGATGGTGCGGCGACGAACCGGCACTCCCCAGACGTCGGCGAGGACGGCGAGGTAGACGTCGCTCTGCGCCCCGCCGCCGACGGCGTCGATGCGGTCGATCGTCGCCCCGGCCTCGCGGAACGCCTGGATGCAGGTGAGGAGGTTGAACGCCGTCCCCTCCAGCACGGCGCGCACGAGGTGGGCGCGCCCGTGGTGGCGGGCGAGACCGACGAACGCGCCGCGCGCGTCGGGATCCCACAGCGGGGAGCGCTCGCCGAGCAGGTAGGGAAGGAAGTAGAGGTCGTCGGTGTCGACATCGCTCGCGGCCTCGGCGACGAGGCGCCCCGTCTCCGGGTGCGCGGGGTCGACGGAGAGGGCTTCGGCGATCCACTGCACGGAGGCGCCGCCGGCCTGCATGGTCGCGGTCGGCACGAACGAGCCCGGGACGACGTTGTCGAAGGTGAAGGTCCGCATCGCGGGGTCGTGCAGCGGGGCGTCCGCCGCGAAGGAGATCCACGACGAGGTGCCGAGGCAGACATAGGCGCCGTCCTCGGGCGCCACGATTCCGGAGCCGACCGCGGCGAGCGGTCCGTCGCCGCCGCCCATGACGACACGGACGCTGGTGTGCAGCCCGAGCGCGTCGGCCGCGGCGGCCGTGAGCGGGCCCGCGATCTGCGTCGACTCCAGGATCTCGGGGAACAGGGCGGGATCGAGCCGCGCGGCGGCGATGATCTCGGGGGACCACGTGCCGGCGACCTGGTCGTACGCGTTCGTGCCGGAGGCGTCCGAACGGTCGGTGGCCAACCGCCCGGTCAGCCGCAGCACGATGAAGTCCTTGGCCACGCACACCCGGCGCACGCGCTCCCACACCTCGGGTTCGTTGTCCCGGACCCACATGACCTTCTCGATCGAATAGGTGGGGTTGAGGCGGTGACCGAGGATGCCGTACGCGCGCTCGGCGCCGACCGCGGCCTCGAGCTCGCGCTGCTGGGCGCCGGCGCGGGTGTCGGCCCAGATGATCGCCGGCCGCGCGGGCTCTCCGTCGGGATCGAGCAGCACGGCGCCCATCATCTGCCCGCTGACCACGAGCCCGGCGACGTCGGCGGCGGCGGTACCGGTGCGCGCGAGCAGATCGCGGGTCGCCGTGACGACCGCGTGCCACCAGTCGGCCGGGTCCTGCTCGGCGACGCCGCCGGCCGCGAAATGCGCCGGATACGGCACCGTGACCGCGGCGATCAGGCGGCCGTCGTCGTGGTGCAGGGACGCCTTGTTCCCGGTCGTGCCGAGGTCGTGGGCGATGATCATGGCCGGAGCCTATTCCGCGTAGGGACGCAGGTCGACGCCGGACTCCGCGCGGAACGCCCGCGAGCCCATGCCGTGCTCCAGCACCCAGCCGTAGTCGTGGCCTGCACCACCCGGGTACACGGCGAGGAAGGAGTAGGGCTCGTCCCCGGTGTTCACGGAGCGGTGCGCCCAGCCCGGCGGGATGTAGCCGATGGTGCCCGGGAGCATGTCGAGCCATTCAGTGCGCTCGCCGTCGAACATGAGCAGTCCGCCGCGGCCGTGCAGCGCGAGGTAGATCTCGCCCTGGTGGTCGGGGTGCTGGTGGCCCTTGGTCATCCAGAGCTCGCCGCCGGTGTCGCCGGGCATGATCGTCGTGATCGACTGCGGCAGCTCCCGCTCGATCTCGGGCACAGGGGAGCTGACGACCGTGTAGACGATCGGGTCCTCGCCCGCGGCGGCGGCCGCCCAGGCGTCGTGGTCGCGGAACAGGCCCTCGAGGTCGGACATCCGCCGGGTCAGCGTGGGGCCTTCGGGGGAGAGGGTGAGCTTCTCGGCGTCGAAGGCGATCGCCATCGGGGAGATCGGCGGGGTCTGGTACTCGGGCATCCATGCTCCTCGAAACGGGTGCTGCGTCGTCGCGCAACCTGTAATGACAAGCTCACTGTACCTGTTATGACAGGTTGCGTCCAGTGCTCTCCCGCGCGCGAGGAGCCGCGCATGCGGCGGTCTCAGCGGGCAAGCACGCGCTCCAGATGTGCGCGCCCGTCGCGGATCGCGGCCGCCGTCACGTCGTCCCACCCGGGATACTCCGCATGGCCGGCCGGAAGCACCGCCAGCTCGAGATCGCGGGCCCCCGCGGCGACCGCGAACTGTCCCTGCGGCGGCACGTACTGGTCCCAGAGAGCCGCCTCCACCCGGACCGGTACCTCCGCGAAGCCGATGCTCGTGGAGGAATCGAACCAGCGCAGCACCTCGCGTGCCTCGGGGTGGCGCTGCACGTGCTGACGCACGGTCTCGCCGCTCCCCAGGCATGGCACCGCCAGCCGTTCGTCGTACTGGCCGAAGCTCGGCACGATCAGGGTGGCCCCCACGAACCGGTCGTCCCACGGCAGGGCGAGGGCGCCGATGCCGCCGCCGAAGCTCTCCCCGACGTAATAGAGAGGAAGCGCGCCGACGACCGAGACGAGGACGTCGGCCGCCAGCCACAGGTCGCGCGCGCACAGGCCGAGCACGTAGCGCTCCGGATCGTCGATGCCCGCGAGCACGTGCTCCGGGGTCGGCTCGGGTGCACCCACTCCCGCGTTCAGCACGCCGAGTCCGCGGGCCACGGGATAGATCGCCGCGACGTCGTCCGGCACCCGCGCGAGGTCGACCGCTTCGCGTCCGCCGTACCCGTGTCCGTGCACGACACCCGCGCGGGGCGTGCCGTGGAGGGGCTCGACGACCCAGGCGCGCAGTCGCACGCCGTCGACGCCGGCATGCTCGACGACGGAGACCCGACGGCCCTGCTCCTCGGAGGTTGACAGGATGACGGGGGACGCGTCCACCGCGGCGGCCTCCCGCCGCCAGCGTCGCCAGCGGTCGACGAACCCGGGCGGCGCGGGCACCGGGAGCACGGCACGGAGGTCGGCTTCGGTCCGGCCGTAGCTGCCGTCGAATGCGGCATCGGGGAACCAGGTGGCGTAGGGCTCGGGGAAGGTCATGCGGGCTGAGGGATCCTGTTCCGGGAGTGGGGCGGGCGGGGGTGCGTGGCAGACTGGAGGCTCCATCGGAAGGAGACCGCGTGCTGGTCACGGAACGCCGCGAGCGCATCCTCGCCCTGACCCGCGATCGCGGTACCGCCTCCATCGTCGAGCTCGCGGCGACGCTGCAGGTGAGCGAGATGACGGTGCGGCGCGACATCGATCAGCTGGCCGAGGAGGGTGCGGTCGAGCGCATCCGCGGCGGCGTGCGGGCGCGAGGTCATCAGCGCCTGGCTCCGGCTCCCGCGGCCTCGGCCGAACGGCGTGCGATCGTCGCGGCGGCCGCGGATCTCGTGGAGCCCGGCATGGCCGTCGGCATCTCCGGCGGACCCACGGCGCTGGCGCTCGCGCGGGAGCTCGTGCGCGTCCCCGAGCTCACGATCGTCACGAACGCTCTGCCGGTCTCCGACCTGTTCTCGCCGCCGGATCGCGCGGACGCTCCGTACACGCAGACGGTCGTGCTCACCGGGGGCGTGCGCACGCCGTCCCAGGCGCTCGTCGGGCCGGTCGCCGTTCGCGCCCTCGAGCACCTGCACTGCGACCTCGTGTTCCTCGACGCCCACGGCCTCGACGAGCAGGCCGGCATCACGACCATGAACCTGCTGGAGGCCGAGACCAACCGGGCGCTCATGGCTGCAGGGCGGGAGGTCGTCGTCCTCGCGGAGCACAGCCGCTGGGGCGTGGTCGGACTCACGACCGTCGCCGACCTCAGCGACATCGACCGCCTCATCACCGACGACGGCCTCGACGACTCCGCGCGGGAGCTGCTCGCCGCCCACGTCGGTACCCTGCACGTCGCGCCGCGCGACGGCGGCGACGAACGTGCGCTCGCGGCGGCCCTCGCGGACTGAGTCCGCCGCCGTCATCGGGCCGTGCTCGCCCGCGGGATCAGCCGGGCGCCGACCGTCACGTGCCGCACCGGGAGATCGGCTCCCGGGGGCGCGGCGATCTGCCGTTCCAGCTCCGTGAACGCGGCGTCCACGAGGCGGGCGTGGTCGGGGGCGATGGTGCTGAGGGCGGGGACGGCGAAGCATGCGGCGCGGATGTCGTCGATGCCGACGACGGCGACGTCTCCCGGCACGTTCCGTCCCTGGGCCTGAAGGGCGGCCAGGGCGCCGAGGGCAACGGAGTCGTTCGAGCAGACGATGCCGTCGAGGTCGGGGACCGCGGCGGCCATGGCGCCCGCCACGCGTTCACCCTCCTCGGCTGTGAAGGCGTCGACCTGCGCGGTGAGTGCGGGATCGGCGGGGATTCCGGCGGCGGCCAGCGCCTCCAGGTATCCGGCATGCCGACGGTCGGCGGCGTCCGACGGGCGGGCATCGCGGCGACCGACGAAGGCGATGCGGCGGCAGCCGACCGCGAGCAGGTGCTCCGTGGCGGTGTAGGCGGCGGCCCGGTTGTCGATCGTCACGTGCGTGAACGGGCTCACCTGGATGTGCTCGCCGAGCAGCACGAGCGGCCCGGGGGAGGTGCGGCGGGTGAGGTCGGCGACCGTGAGCGAGCGCGGGATGTGGATGAGCCCGTCGATGGGTGGCAGGCCGACGCCGTTGGCGACGTCGATCTCGCGGCCGTGGTCGCCCTCGGTCTGCACGATGAGCACCGCCAGCCCCCGGTCGTCGGCACCGCGGACGATGCGGGAGCCGAGCTCCGCGAAGTACGGCTCCTCCAGATGCGGCACCGCGAGCGCGATGAGTCCCGTGCGGGTGGCCCGCGCGACGGGGAGCACGCGGCCGCCGGGCGAGGTGGTCACCTGCGGCCTCCTGGAGGGACGACGGTCTCCGCCGGGACGACGGATGCCCTTCACGTTAGCGCCCTCCGTCACGATTGCACTCGGAACGCGATCACGCGTGCCTCCGCGACGCCGTTCGTCCGCTCCACCACGAGGCGGGCGGCCGTGAAGGCGCCGAGGTCCGCCGGCAGCGGATGCACCCGCAGGCGATGGCGGTTGTCGTGCTCCTCGGCCACGGTGCGCCACTCCTCGGAACCCGCCTGCTGCACCTCGACACGGTAGTCGCGCACGAGCTGGGGCAGCACCTCGTCGGGGCTGCGGTGGTGATGCAGGGTGTTGAGCTCCAGGTCCACGTCGTCGTCGAACACGAGGCGGATTTCGGAGGCCGTGACCGGCTGCTCCCAGTCCAGGCGCAGCCACTGCGGACCCTCGGCCTCCGGGGCGGACGCCCACAGGTGCGGTCCGCCGAACGGACGGTTGTAGCCGGAGACGGCGCGCTCCGGCGCGACGGCCTCGGAGTCCGGGCTCGTGCGGAACGCGGGCACCCGGCCGCGCAGCGGCTTGGTCGGCCACTGCACGAGGAGGCCGTCGCGGTCGACCTGCACGTTGCGGTCGTCGTTGTCGACGCGGTGCACGAGGGTGAGCACCCCTGGCGGCAGCTCGGAGGCGAGCTGCACGTGCACCTGCGGGTTCGCGCGGAGCACGACGATCGCGTTCTGCGGCTCCTCCGGCGCGAAAGGCGTCTCCGCCCGCACCCAGGACGGGCCACCGGCGGCGACGTCGATCACCGTGCGGTGCTCGAGCACCGCGGGCACGATGTTCTGCGGACGGCCGGTGGACCAGACCTCCACCATGACCTGCGTGTCGGCCTCGGCGCTGAGCAGGAGCTCGGTGGTGTCGAGGCGCGGGTGCACGGGGACGACGATGCCGAGGTCGTCCGTCAGGGTGTGCGGGGTCGCCGCGGCCACGGTGCTCTCCGGGGTGCCGATCGTGCGCAGGGTGCTGGACGCGGTGACGGCGGCGGTGCGGGCGAGGTCGGAGGGATCCTCGTTCGCGACTCCGATGAGGGAGGCGTCGGCGCGCAGCAGCGTCTGCCGGAGTTCCGCACGGTGGTTCTCGTACAGCTCCCGGGGCGTGGCGTCGTGGGCGTAGCAGAGGGCGGCGGCGGTGCCCGCGGCCTCGCCCATCGCCGCGCATGTCGCCATCACCCTGGCGGCACCGAAGGCGATGTGCGTGGCCGAGATGTCGCGGCCTGCCATCAGCAGGTTGTCGACGTTGACGGAGTACAGCGAGCGGAACGGGATCTCGAAGACGCCGTCCGAGAAGCGCTGCACCGCGCCCGCCCCCGTCGCGTACATGCCCTCGGCGGGATGCAGGTCGATGGACCAGCCGCCGAACGCGATGCCGTCGTCGAACGACGTCTGCTCCAGGATGTCCTGCTGGCGCAGCGTGTAGTCGCCGATGAAGCGGCGGTACTCGCGCTTGCCGGGGATGTTGCCGATCCATTCCAGTGTCAGGTTGTCGGCGTCGAACTCGCCGGAGTTCTTGATGTGGTCCCAGATGCCGAGGATCACCGCCCGCAGCTCATCGCGGATCGCCTCGTTGTCGTCGACGATGTCGAGCGTGCCGCCCCACTCGATCCACCAGTAGTGCGCCCCGCTGTCGCCGCTGCGGATGATGCGCGACGAGGGGATCGGGGTGGTCGAGATGTCCTTCGCGCTCTCCGGCGCGACGTACTTCACCGGGTGCCCGAGATCCTTCGTATAGAAGAGGAGCGTCGAGCCGAGGAACTCGCGCACGGGCTGCTCGGGCGCCCAGTCCTCACCGAACTCGCTGCGGCTCTCCTTGCCCAGCCGGTGCCGGGCGCCGACGAGACGGCCGACCAGCCCGTCGCCCGTGCAGTCCAGGAACAGGGGCCCGCGGAAGACCGTGCGGATCTCGGAGCCCATCGTCCAGCCGGTGACCGACCGGACCCGACGGGCGTCGTCGGGTCCGGTGGCCTCGGCCTCGAGCACCTCCGTGTTCAGGAACAGCGTGAGGTTGGGCTCGCGGCGCACGATGTCGAGCACCACGTCGTCCCAGTACACGGGGTTGCCCTCGGGGTTGCGGAACTGGTTCTCCCGGTACATCTCGCCGATGATCCCGGTCTCCCGCGCCCACCGCTGGTTGCCGTGGGCGGTCGCTCCGCACACCCAGACCCTCACCTCCGACGAGGAGTTGCCGCCGAGTACCGGCCGGTTGTTGATCAGCACGGTACGTCGGCCGAGGCGGGCGGCCGCGACGGCGGCGCTCACTCCGGCGAGGCCGCCGCCGACGACGATGATGTCGGCTTCGACGGTCTGGGTGCGCATGGGGATGGGTTCCTTTCGGGAGGGGTGGTGGTGCCGCTCAGCGCGCGGCGATCGCTTCGATCTCGTAGACGCGGGCGACGTCGGTGGCGGAGTCGGACGGGTCGGTGATGAGGAGTCGCACGGCGTCGGCGGTCCGTCCCTGGGCGTCGACGACGACCGTCGTCTTCGTGTTGCCGGTGATGGTGCCGACAGTGACCCAGCCGCCGGCGGTCCGGAGCTGCACGGTGAAGTCGCGCAGCACCGACGTCTGCGGCGGCCCGACGGTGTAGCCGCTGCGCACCCGGACGACGTCGAGCGGCGCGGCCTCGTCCCACGCGACCGTGATGGTCGGCTGGGTGTCGGAGGCCGCCGAGATCCACCGGCTCGCATCCGTGCACCCGCCGTCGATGGCCTTCTCCGGGCCGGTGTCGGCGCGGAGCTGGGACGAGGCGGTCGCGGTGCCGCCGAGCGCCAGGTTCTCGCCGCCGGCATCGCCGCGGAGGGAGGCGACGATGGCGGAGAGGCTGGTGGTGCCGGCCTGGCCGTCGCGCGGGATCTCGGCGTGCCGCAGCGTCCCGCCGCCGGGAACAGCGGGGGCGCTGAGGTAGACGACGTCGGTGCCGTCGGCGCGGGTCGCCGCGCGGAGCCGCTGCTGGCCCACGACGGGGTCGCCCACGGTGTCGGCGGTCCATCCGGAAGCTCCGGCGGTCAGCAGCACCGTCTGACTGCGGGTGATTCCGCAGTCCTGCACCGACACCACGGCGTAGACGCGGGTCTCACCGCCCGCGGTCGTCGTGTCGAGGGCGGCGATGGTCTGCACGCCGCCACCCAGGGCGTCCGTGTCCACGAGGGTCTCACTCGTCCAGGCCGAGCCGGTCCAGGTCGCCCATCGCACGTCGAAGGAGTTCTCCGTCTCATCCGCGTACCGGTAGGTCACGCCCACGAGCTCGCCGTCGGCGAGGGCCATCTTCGCGGTCTGCACTGCCGGCACGGCGTCGCCGATGGTCTCGCCGGGCTCGTAGCCGCGCCACACGACGGCGCCGGGGGTGTCCGGGCGGATCGGTGTCGGCAGCGCCTGCCCGGCGACGTCGCGGAAGCCGCCCGTGGCCGGGTCGTACACCGCGTACGAACCGAGGTGACGGTAGGGATCGGCGGGCCACGGACCCCACTCCCACAGCACGTGCACCTTGCCGTCCGTGTCGACCTCGAGGTCGTCCGGGTAGAAGGAGTGGTTCACGGCCGCGGCGATCGTGGTCTCCCGGCTCCACGTCCCGGCGGCGGGGTCGTAGTGGTACAGCACCCCGTCGCGGCGGGCCTGCGGGTCGGCGCCCACCCGCACCATGAGCCAGATGTCGCCGTCGGCGCCCTGCGCGGTGACCGGGTAGGAGATCGCGGCGCCGGCGTCGGGCATCTCGGCGCTCACGTCGACGAGCGAGGTCGCGTCGTAGGGCACGGTGGAGCGGAAGTACTTCCACGGCTCGTGGTGCATGGAGACGAACGCGTGGATGTACCCGTCGCCGTCGATCGCGATGGACGGCTGGTTGTGGCCGTTGTCGTCCGCATACTCCGCGCAGGCCCCGGTCGCCAGGCGCAGGCAGCCCGATGTCCACGTGCCGTCGGCGGCGCGGACGGCCAGGTTCACCTGGTGCTTCGCCGCCACCGAACCGGGCACGTTGTAGGCGAAGTACGTCTCGTCGCCGTCGACGACGAGCGGATTCCACCAGCCGGACTGGTTGGAGCTGTCGACCGTGACGGGTACGGTCTCGACGTCGGGGGTCGCGGCGGCGGCCGGAGCCGGCGCAGCGAGGACGAGTGCGGTGAGGGCGGCGGCAGCGGTGGCGCCGGCCTTCCAGCGGAGGGTCATGGCGATGCTCCTCAGCCCAGCAGCTTCTGCGCCTGGCCGCCGGCCTGCGCCATCGCGTCCTTCGCGCTCTGCTGTCCCACGAGGACGGCCTGCACGCGGTCCGCGATCACGGTCTCGATCTGGGCGTACTGCGGGTACTGCCAGAACGGGTTGGTGGTCGCGGTCGCCGTGATCTTCTCGGCGAAGCGCGAGCCGAACGCGTCGGACGCCACTTCCTTCGAGGCCTGCGCCTCCTCGGTCACGGGCGGCAGTCCGCGCAGCTCGTAGTCGCCGAGCACCGCCTTCAGGTCGCTCGTGGCCCACTGGCCGAAGTCCGCGGCCGTGCGCGTGCTGTCGCCGGCTCCGCCGCCGACGATGGCGATCGCGCCGCCCCAGACGAGAGCGCGCGGGGTGTCGCCCTTCTTCAGGACGGGGCGGGACTCGGGCACGAGCTTGGAGGCGAGGTCCGGATCCGGGGAGTCCTTCGTGACGGACGCGCGGCCCACGGGGGCGTCGTCGTAGATGGCGGCGCGGCCCTGGGAGAACAGCGAGCGGGCGTCGAAGCGGTCGACGTCGGCGGCGATGAGCCCCTGGTCGTACAGCGACTTGTACCAGGTGACCGCCTCGATGCTCGCGTCGTCGCCGATCGTGACCTTGCCGTCCTTGACGAGGTCGCTGCCGAACGTCTGCATCCAGATGAGAACGTCCTTGAGCTGGGCGGCCTTGGTCGAGGCGGCGTAGGGGATGAGGCCGCCGCCGAGGGCCTTGAGCTTCTTCAGCGCCGCCTCGAAGTCGTCGACGGTGGTCGGGAACGTGGAGATCCCCGCCTTCTTCAGGAGCTCCGAGTTGGTGATGAGCCCGATCGCGCCGATGGTCCACGGGAACGCGTACTGCTTCCCGTCGAGCTGCGTGGCCTCCAAGCTCGACGCGGTGTAGCCGCGGCCCTTCGTGAGTGCCGAGACGTCCTCCAGCTTGCCGAGCGCGGCCAGCGAGGCGAGCCAGGCGACGTCGACGTGCGCGGCGCCGGTGAACTGCCCGCCGCGCACCTGCAGCATGAGCTGCTTGAAGTACTCGTTGTAGGGGAAGGAGACCTCGGTGATGCCGACCTCGTTGGTCTTCTTGTAGCCGTCGAGCAGCGCGCGGGTCGCCGGGGCGGCGGCCTCCTCGGTCAGCGACCAGCTGGAGAAGGAGAAGTCGGTGGCGGTGAAGTCGCCGGTGCCGAGTCCGGCGCCGGGGGAGGAGGACGGACTGCCGTTGCCGCCGCCGCTCGGCATGCAACCGGCGAGGAGGAGGCCGGCGGCGCCGAGCCCGGCGAACTGCAGGAGCTGGCGACGGGAGACGGTGGTGTTCTCGGGCATGGGGGTGCTCTCTCTTCTTCGAGGGACTGCGGATGAGGGGGTGGTGCGGGTCAGCCCTTGACCGCGCCGGCGGTGAGCCCGCCGACGAGGAAGCGCTGCAGGGCGATGAACGCGATGGCCACGGGGAGCGAGACCACCAGCGAAGCCGCCATGAGTTCCGGCCAGGCGGTGGACGCCTCGCCGATGAACGTGTTGACGAGTCCCGGCGGCAGGGTCTGCTTGTCGGGGCCGGCGAGCGTGAGGGCGAAGATGAAGTCGTTCCAGCCGCGGACGAACGCGAACAACCCCGCGGCGATGAGGCCGGGCGCGGCCAGCGGCAGCACGATGGAGTGGATGATGCGCATGCGGGAGGCCCCGTCGACGCGGGCGGCCTCGATGAGCTCGTCCGGAATCGTGTCGAAGAAGCCCTTCAACATCCACACGCACAGCGGCAGCGTGAACGTCGTGAACGACAGCACGAGCGCCGTGTAGGTGTTGAGCAGGCCGTATGCCGAGAACACCGCATAGAGGGTGATGAGCAGTAGCGCCTGCGGGAACATCTGCGACGCCAGCACGAAGTACATGAGGCTGCGGCGGCCGCGGTAGCGGAACTTCGAGAACGCGTAGCCCATGTACGCCGACACCAGGACCGAGAGGATCGCGGTGATGACGGAGACGACGATGCTGTTGCGGAGGTAGCCGAACAGGGCCGGGTTGTTCGCGAGGGCGGCGTAGGCCTCGAAGGTGATCTCGGTGGGGAACAGCTTCGGCGGGTAGCTGAACACCTCCGTGCGCGGGGTCAGCGAGGTCGCGAGCAGCCAGTACACCGGCAGCAGCGCGAACCCGCCGAACACGACGACGGCGATCCAGGCGCTCACGGTGGAGGCGCGGTGGTCGGCGCGGTGGCGCCGACGACGGGGTGCGGCGGGCGGGGCGGAGACGGCGGCCACCGTCTCCTCGGTCAGCACGGCGGTCATCGCTTCTCTCCCTTCTCGGACAGGCGGACGTAGACGACGACGAGCGCCATCAGCAGGATCATCCAGAGCAGGCCGATCGCGCCGGCGTGGCCGAGGTCGAAGCCGTCGAACGCGGTCTCGTACACGGCGGTCGCGAACGTCTGGGTGGAGCCGGCGGGACCGCCGCCGGTGAGGACGTAGATGATGTCGAAGTGCTGGAAGTTCCAGATGAACTCCAGCAGGATCACGAGGCCGATGATGCCGCTCATCTGCGGGACCGTGATGGAGAAGAAGCGGCGGACGGTGCCGGCGCCGTCGATCTCGGCGGCCTCGTGCAGCTCGATCGGCACGGTCTGCAGGCCGGCGAGGAGCATGACCATCATCCAGGGGAACGACTGCCAGGTCTTCGCGACGATCACGGCGATCATGGCGGTGGTGGGGTTCGCGAGCCACGCCTGGGGGGAGTCGATGAGGCCGACGGTCTCCAGGGCCGCGTTGAGCACGCCGTAGTTGGCGTTGAAGATCCACATCCACAGGAACGACACGACCACGCCGGGGATCAGCCACGGGATGAGCATGAGGCCGCGGAGCACTTTGGCGCCGCGGATGCGCGTGTTCAGGGCGAGGGCGAGGCCGAAGCCGATCACGAACGGCGCGATGGTCGTGCCGAGGGTGAAGACGAGGGTCTGGGTGAGGAGGGGGAAGAACTCGCCGGTGAGCACGTCGACGATGTTCTGGAAGCCCACGAACTCGCGGCCGGGCTCGACGAGGCTCTGCTTGTAGAACGCGGTGATGAGGGCCGTGATCAGCGGGTACACGACGACGGCGGCGAGGAGCGCGAGGCCGGGAGCCGTGAGGAGGAGCGCGAACATCCCGTCCGAGAGGCGACGGGGCCGGCGACCTGTTCCTATCTGTGAGGAAATGGTCTGTTCTGTCATCTAGGTCATCCTTGGCCTGGGGTGATGTGTCCGCACTCTCGCGGTGCGGTCTCGGGCTTCCTCAGTATTTCCGGCAGATTACGGCGACGTCAACTGGAGAGCGCAATAGTCAGAAAGTGGTGGAAAGTGTTTGTTTTGTGAACTGACTCCTTCGGAGGGAGCCCTCGGTACGATCACGACATGGGGTTCTCACTGCTCGGCCTGGCGGTGAGTCTCGCGATCTTCCTGCCGAACCTGCTGCTGATCCCCTTCCCGCCGAGGCCGAAGCTCGAAAGCCCGGCGGTGCCCCGTGTGCTCCTCGTGTTCGAGAGGGCAGGGCAGGCGCTCTGCATGACGGTCCCGGCGATCACGGCGACCGGCGCAATCGCGTGGGGGTGGGCGGTGCCGGTGGCGCTGGCGGTGCTCGCGTACGGGGCCCTCTGGATCCGCTACCTGCGTCGCGGCCGGCCCGCGTCGGCGCTGTTCGACACCGTCCTCGGCATCCCGGTCCCGATGGCCCTCGCGCCGGTGGCCGCCTTCCTCGGCACAGCGGCTTGGCTGCAGAACCCGTGGATCGCGCTGGCCGCGGTCGTCCTCGCGGTCGGGCACATCCCGACCTCCCTCCTCGCGGCTCGGGATCACTAGGCGTACTGCTCAGTGTGGGGCGGGCGTTCTGACACATCGCCGACCCGAAACGATCAGTATCGATCCTTGCTAGTCGATTATCGATTGGCTACGGTCGGAGCAGCCGCTCCCGCGGCGCCGCGCGCATCGGCCGTGCGGGAAGCGACAGTTCGGAGACGCGATGAAGCGTGTACTGGCAAGCCTGACCCTGGCGGCGGTGTTCGGATCCGCCCTCGGCGCGGCGATCCCGTCGGCGGCTGCGGCCGCGGACGATGACGCCCTCTACCTCGCGCCGGGAGGTGACGACGCGGCCTCCGGCACGATCGACGACCCCCTCGCGACGCTGGAAGGCGCCCGCGACCGGATCCGCGCGCTGAAGGCGGATTCCGCGCTCCCGAACGACGGCCTCACGGTGTACCTCCGGGAGGGCACGTACCCCCGCTCGGCGTCGTTCGAGATCGGCGCGCAGGACTCGGGCACTGCCGACGCCCCCATCACCTACCGCTCGTACCCGGGGGAGACTGCCACCCTCACCGGCGGTCGCGAGCTGCCGCGCGACCAGTTCGCCGCGGTCGACGACGCGGCGGTGACCGACCGCATCATCGACCCAGCTGCCCGCGACCGTGTCGTCGGGATCGACCTCGCCGACCTCGGCATCACCGACTACGGCCAGCTCAGCCGCCACGGCTACTGGAAGGCCAACGACGTCAGCACCACCCCGCCCATGGAGCTGTTCATCGACGGCCAGGGCATGACCCTCGCGCGCTGGCCCAACGCCGACGCGGCCACCCCGACCGTGCAGATGGGCGACATCATCGACGCCGGGCCGGACCGCAACGACGCCGACCTGCAGGAGCGCGGCGGCACGTTCAGCTACGGCTACGACCGCCCGAAGCACTGGACGCAGGCCGAGGACGTCTGGCTGGACGGCATCTTCGGCTACAGCTGGGAGTGGTCGTACAACAAGATCGAGAGCATCGACACCGAGGCGAAGACCATCACCCTCCGCTACGGCGAGATGTCCGGGATCATGAAGAGCTGGTTCCCCGACTTCCACTTCGCGCAGAACCTGCTGGAGGAGCTCGACGCCCCCGGCGAGTACTACATCGACCGCGACGCCGGGAAGCTGTACCTCATCCCCAACGCCGCGTTCACGTCGGGTCGCGGCGCCGTGACGGTGACGACCCTCGACGAGCCGATGCTGCGCGCCGACGGGGCCTCCTACGTGAGCTTCGACGACCTCGTGATGGAGTACGGACGCGCGACGGCCGCGGTCATCCTCGGCGGCTCGCACGTGACGATCTCGCACAGCGACATCCGCAACTTCACCGACGGCGGCGTGCTCATCAACTCGCCAGGCCGCTACACCTACGACGGCATCCCGGTGAACCGCGGCGGCCGCGACCACGCCGTCACCGACAGCCGGCTCACGCACGTCGGCGGCGTCGGCGTGGTGCTCCAGGGCGGTGACAAGACGACGCTCGAACCCGGCCGCAACCGGGTTGAGAACTCCGAGATCGCCGACTTCGCGTACTACCACAAGGCCTACAACCCCGGCGTGATGTTCGACGGCGTCGGCAACATCGCCAGGGACAACGAGATCCACGACGCTCCCCACCCCGGGATCATCGTGCACGGCAACGACCACCTGTTCGAGCGCAACGAGGTGTACGACGTCTGCAAGCAGTTCCACGACCTCGGTGCGATCTACATGAACTCCGGTAAGACCCCGCAGCAGCGCGGCCACGTGTTCCGTGAGAACTACTTCCACGACATCGGCGTCGGCATGGCGGGCGTCGAGGGCATCTACGCCGACAACTTCACGTGGGACCTCACGATCGAGAAGAACGTGTTCGTGAACATGGGCAACGGCGCGATCAAGAGCGGCTCGGCCGACTACATCGAGGCGCGCAACAACGTCTTCGTCGACGCGTACGCCCCGTACGACAACTACGAGCAGTGGATGGGCGACCAGGAGGGCAACGTCGTCGACCGCGACTACATGCCGGCCTGGGAGAAGGTGTTCGCCGACAACAACGACTTCGTGGGCACGCCGTACCTGACCAAGTATCCCGAGCTCGCGCACTTCTTCGAGGACGACCACCACTTCCCGAACCACAGCACCTTCGCCGAGAACGTCGTGTGGAACCCGAACCGGGCCCGGATGGCCGGCGTCAACGAACACGGCGCGAAGGACGGGAAGAACCTCCTGAACTACGAGGACAACTGGGTGGCCGACGCCGACCCCGGCTTCGTGGACGCCGCGAACGGCGACTACACGCTGAAGGCCGATGCGGCCGTGTTCGACCAGATCCCCGGCTTCGAGTCCATCGCCTTCGGCGAGATCGGGGTCGACGGCGCGATCGGGCAGACGCAGCAGCCGCAGACCATCCCGCTCGAGGGCATCGCGTTCGACAGCGACACGCTCACGATCGACGCGGGCGACGAGGTGCGCGTGCGCGCCGTGCCGCTGCCGTGGAACGCCGACGACGCCGCGGTGACCTACGCCTCGGCCGATGCCGCCGTCGCCACCGTGAACGACAAGGGCGTGGTGCTCGGCATGGGCCCCGGCACGACCACGGTCACGGCGACGGCGAAGGCCGATGCCACCAAGACCGCGACCATCGAGGTGATCGTCGAGGAGGGCGACGGCGTGCTGCACTTCACCGACTTCGAGTCGGGGGCGAACGGCTGGCCGACCGACCCGAACCGCTCCATTCAGGTGGATGCATCGGGCGACAAGGTGTACCGCATCCTCAAGGGCGCCAACAGCATCCTGCCGCGGGACTTCACGGAGTTCGTGCTCGACTTCGACGTCACGGCGCCGGCGACGACCCCTGCCAACGCGGGACTCATCGTCTACGACCGCAACGGCAAGGGCGGCGGCTACATCCGCTTCCGTCAGGCCGCGGCCGGTCCGACCTGGACGATCTTCGACGACGCCTGGAAGGTCGTCGCCGAGAAGGTCGTGCCGGCGGCGCAGGGCCTGACCCCCGGGGAGACGTCGCACGTCCGCATCGCGGTGCAGGACGGGCAGATCCGGATCTCCGTGAACGGGGCGATCGCGCTGGAAGGCGCCGACCCCGGCCCCGGCAAGGCCGGTCGGGTCGGGTTCTACGTGGAGAACTACGCCTCGCTCGACTTCGACGACATCGGGTTCTCGCTCTCCGGCGTGCCGGTCACGGGCGTGAGCCTGGACGCCGACGCCGTGGGACTGACCGTGGGGGAGCGGCGGTCCGTCGCGGCCACGGTCGCCCCGGAGGACGCCAGCGACGCCCGGGTCACCTGGACGACCGATGCGCCGGAGGTCGCCACGGTCTCCGGCGGCCGGATCGCGGGGGTCACGGCCGGAACCGCGACGATCACCGCGACCTCGGTCGCCGACCCGAGCCTCAGCGACACGGTCACCGTCACGGTGGACGATGCCGAGTACCCGACCACCCGCCTCGACGGCCAGCTGAAGGACGGGGCGAACTGGAGTCAGTCCGACCACATCGCCGTGGACGACACCGGCGTCGTGATCAGCGGCCAGGGCGTGCACGGCTACGAGGCCGAGCGCTTCGGCGACACCCTGCTGCAGTTCGAGGCGGAGGTCGGTGCCTTCGACGGCGGCTGGTACGGCTTCCAGGCGCGCTCCGATCAGACCGGGCTCCCCGCCTGGCAGAACTCCAACACCGGCTACCTCGCGGTGATCAAGGAGGACGTGATCGAGTTCCAGAGCTGGACCCCGGGCCAGACCATGCTCGACAGCATCCCCAACACCGTCATCGAACCGGGCTCCACGCACCGCATCGAGTTCGGGGCCGTCGCCGAGGACGGTGGCACCCGCATCGTGCTCCGGGTGGACGACGTGACCGTGTGGAACATGGTCGACGCCAGGGAGAACCTCCGCATCGGTGCCGACGGCTTCTTCAACGTCTACCACTACGGCAAGACGAACACCCTGGCCGTGCGGCCGACGCCACCGCCCGCGACGGTGACCGGCATCTGCTGGGCCCCCGAGGCAGACCCGAAGACCCGCTACGTGCGCGGCGAGGCGCTCGACGTGACCGGCATGCTGCTGGGGGTGGACTGGAGCGACGGCTCCCGCACCACGCAGCAGGTGACGGCGGACATGGTCAGCGGCTTCGACAGCAGCAAGGTGCGCCCGCACCACACGCTCACCGTGACGTACGCTGGCGCGAGCGTCGAGCTCCCGATCTCGGTGCGACCCAAGCTCAAGAACGACGAACAGGACGTGCCACGATGCGGGTGACCTTCATCGGAGACTCGATCACCGACGCGGGGCGCGATCGCTCCGACCCCGGGTCCTTCGGCGATGGCTACGTGTCGCTCCTCGCGCCCGAGCTGCAGGCGGCGGGAGCCACGGTCCGCAACCTCGGGATCGCCGGGGACCGCGCCCGCGACCTCGCCGCCCGGTGGGACGCGGAGCTGCTGCCGACGGCGCCGGAGCTGCTGACCGTGTACGTCGGCGTGAACGACATGTGGCGGCGGTTCGACAGCGACGACCCGACCCCGGCCGAGGACTTCGAGGCGACGCTCGGCGACCTCCTCGGCCGCGCGGTGGCGGCGCACGCCCCGCGGCTGATCCTCATGGAGCCGTACTTCCTCCCGGTGACGGAGGAGCAGCGCGCATGGCTCGACGACCTCGACGGGAAACGGGCGGCGGTGCGGGCTCTCGCCGCGGAACACGGGGCGGCGTTCGTGCCGCTGCACGATGTCTTCACGGCGGCCGCGGAGGAGCATCCGGTCGTCGAGCTCGCGCCGGACGGGGTGCACCCGACGCCCCGCGGATCCGCCCTCATCGCGGATGCCTGGCGCACGGCCGCGTCCATTAGCGATAGTCGATAATGGACGTAGACTGATGGTCATGACGGATGCTCTCGGCACGGCCGGACTGCAGCGCGGACTGCTGTCTGATCAGATCTACGCGCTCATCAAGGCGATGATCAAGGACTCCACGCTGGCTCCCGGCGAGCAGCTCGTGGAGTCGCAGCTCGCCCGGCAGATGCAGGTGAGCCAGGCGCCCGTGCGCGACGCCCTCAAGCGGCTCGCCCACGAGGGTCTCGTGTCGCACGTGCGCCATCAGGGCAACTTCGTCGCGAGCTACTCCGCGGAGGAGGCGGCGCAGGCCAAGGTCGCCCGCGTCGAGCTGGAGGGGCTGGCCGGACGGCTGGCCTGCGGAGCGCTCGACCCGGCTCGCCGGGCCGAGCTCGTCGGCCTCATCGCACAGATGCACGAGGCGGCCGAGGCGGAGGACCTCGCCCGGTTCCGCGAGCTCGACTTCACCTTCCACCGTGCGGTGATCGAGGCCAGCGGCAACGTGTACCTCCCCCGCATGTGGGACCTCCTGGAGCCGAGCCTGCGCGTCATGCACGTGCTCGGCGACCCCACCTTCACGGGGGACTGGCACGAGGTCGCGGATTGGCACAAGGGCCTGCTCGACACGCTGGACGACGGTGATGAAGAGGCCGCGTCCTCCCTGTTCCGCGCCCACGCCGCCGGCACCCTCCTCGACTGACCCCCGCGCGAGTTCGCAGTTTCGCACCGGGGTCGCACGGCTGGCCGGAGCCCCTGCGACACGGGGCGGATCCGCGACGGGGGTGCGGAAGTGTCCCGGGGTGGGGAGTCCCTGCGCGGGGTCGCAGTTTCGCACCGAGGTCGCACGGGTGACCAGAGTCCCTGCGACGCGGTGAGGATCTGCGACGGGGGGCTAGGCCGTGAAGGGGGAGAGGCGGTCGGCGGTGCCGGACCAGAATGCTCGAGCTTCGGAAGGGGACAGGGGAGGAAGGGCCCGCCGGGTCGCGGCGAGCACCTCCGCGTAGGTCGTGGTCCGCGTGGACATCGGCCAGTCGCTGCCGAACATCAGCCGGTCCGCGCCGAAGAGGGTGAATGCGGAGCGCAGCAGTTCCTGCGACTCGTCCGCCCCGCGCGCCGCGAGGTCGAGCCCGGAGACCTTCGCCGACACTCCCGGAGCCGACGCGGCCTCGGCGAGGGCGGAGAGCCATGCGGCATCGGCCGTCCGTGCGCCGAGGCCGAGGTGGCAGAGGACGATCGCGGTGCCGGGGTGCCGTCGGGAGAGGGCGGCCGCGGCGGGAAGCTGCTCCGGGCGGATGAGCAGTTCGAGGGTGCGGGCGGTCGCGCCCAGGTGGTCGGCGAGGGCGTCGAGGCCGTCCACATCGGACAGGTCAGCGGCGTACTGCGGCACCGCGGCGCGCACGCCGACCACGGCGGGAGAGAACGCGACTGCGGTGGCGCCGGCGGCCCGTCCCGGCGCGGGGGTGTACTGCAGCACCACGCGCCGCAGGTACGGGTCCCGGGCGGCCGTCGCCGTCAGCCATTCCGCCTCGGCCACCGAGTCCGCTGCTTGCACGGCGATGGCGGAGGAGACGCCGGCGTCCGTCAGCTCCCGCCCGAGGTCTGCGGCCGCGGCATGCCGCGGGAGTCCGAGATCGTCGCGGAACCACGGGATCGGCACGGCGTCCACATCCCAGAGGTGCACGTGGGCGTCGACGATCCGCACGTCAGCTCCTGCGCCGCGCGATCACGCGGCCTCCGCGTCGAGGGTGTCCCACAGCGCGGCGGGCAGCTCGGCATCGAGGCCGTCCACGAACGCGTCCACCTCCGCGGGCGTCCGAGCCCCGACGACCACGGCGTCCGCACCGTGCCGCAGCGGGAACTGCACCGCGGCGTCGGCGAGCCGCACGCCGTACGTCGCGGACACGGCCTGCAACCGCAGCGCCCGCTCCCGGAGCTCCGGGGGTGCGGGCTTGTACTCGAAGAACGGGGAGCCGACCGGGTCGACGAGGATGCCGGAGTTGAACACGGCGGCCGCGAGCACCCCGATGCCGCGGGCCGCCGCGGTCGGCAGCAGCCGGTCCAGGGCGGTGCGGTCGAGCAGAGTGAGTCGTCCGGCCTCCATCACCACGTCGAGCGGCGCCTCGGCGACGTAGCGCTCCAGGGGGTCGAGCCGCCCGAGGCCCACACTGATCGCGCGCACCACTCCTTCGTCGCGCAACTCGACGAGCGCCGGGAGTGCTGTCGCGAACGCCGCCTCCACGTCCAGGGGGTCGTGCAGATGGAGCACGTCCACGCGATCGACGCCCAGCCGGGCGAGGCTGCCGTCGAGGCTCCTCCGCACGCCGTCCCTGCTGAGATCGACGACCGAGTCGTGCCCGCTCGCGGCTCCCGAGACCGGCCGGCCGTCCGCATCGACGAGCACCCGGCCGACCTTCGTCGCGATCACGTAGTCGTCGCGCGGGACGTCGCGGAGGGCGAGGCCGAGCTTCCGTTCGCTCTCACCCGACCCGTACAGGGGCGCGGTGTCGAAGAACCGCACGTCCCGGGCGAGCGCCGCATGCACGGTGGCCACCGCGTCGGCGTCCGCCACGGGGGCGAAGAGGTTGCCGATCGGCGCGCAACCGAGTCCGACGTCGTCGCGCGCGGCGACGGCGGGGTTCAGCGGACGGAGCTCTGGACGGAACGCCATGCCTCGTACTCCTCGCGGCTGTCGGGGGTCAGCGGGTAGTAGTCGCTCAGGCGCGCGCCCTCGTCGAGGCGGCGGCGGCTGAACACCTCCCACTCCTCATGATCGCGCGCGTCGTCCACGACCTGCGGCGCCATCGCCTGCGGCACCACGACGGGGCCGTCGTCGTCGGCGACCACGAGGTCGCCCGGCATGCACAGCGCACCGCCCACCGCGACCGGCACGTCGTATGCCCACGGCACGAGCTCCGACTGCGAGGCGTAGTGCGGGGTCGTGCCCGTCGACCACACCGGGATGCCGAGCTCGCGGATGCGGCCGGCGTCGCGGATGCGGCCGTCCACGACGATCCCCGCCCCGCCCTTGCGTGCGAAGTAACGCGCCAGGATGTCGCCGATGCACCCGGAGAAGCGGCTGCCGTAGGCCTGGATCACCAGCACGTCGCCGGGCTGCACGGCCTCGAGCACGTGCCACAGGGCGGTGTGCCGCTCGGCGTACTCCTGACCGTCGCCGGAGGCCATGTCCTCGCGCTGCGGCATGAACTGCAGGGTCAGCGCCGAGCCGACCACGCGCTGACCGAGGCTCAGCGGCTCCGGCCCGTCGATGTAGCTGCGGCGGATCCCGAGCCCGTGCAGCTTGGCGCACGCGGTGGCGGAGGAGATCGCGTCGAAGGAGTCGACCACCTCGCGCGAGGGTCGCTCGTAGGCCGCACCCCGCACGGGCAGGGCGAAGTCGGGTCGGATCAGATCGGCGCTCATGCGTCTCCTTCAGGGAACAGGTGGCGCGGCGAGCCGGTCGCCCGCGCGATGGTCAGGTCGAGGTCGGCGCTGTGCGCCGGGGGCAAGGTCACCACGAGGTCGTCGTCCACGTCGAACGTCGTGGTGACGAGCGGGGCGTCCGGGGCCGTGTAGGTGCCCGAGGCGCCGGGCCAGAAGCCGGGCTCCTCCCCGGTGGCGGTCACCTGGACGATCCGGTCGAGCCCGAAGCGCCCGCCGCGCAGCCGCACGGTGCGGGTGTGCACGGCGGAGGTGTTCACGAGCTGCACGCCGATGCCGTGGTCGTCGAGGCGGTGCACGAGCGCGGCGACGTCCTCCGGGAGCCCGGGTCGCGCGCGGTCCACATCCTCGTAGCGCAGAGCCGTGAAACCGAGTCCGCCGTTGTAGAGCACCTGTGGAGCCCCGCCGACGAGCTGGGTCAGCACCTCGGTCACGACGGGGTTCACGCGCTGCCAGAAGTGCAGGTGCGCGGCGTCGGGGTCGCGGTCGTCGGCGAGCATCATCGCGGCACGGCGCGCCACCTGGCCGAGCGCCATCTCCAATGCCCGCACCGGGTAGTCCGGAAGGTCGCCGGAGAGATACGCGAACCAGCCGGCCTCGTGGCCCGCCTCCTCCTTGTCGCGGAACGGCGCGACGAGGTCGGTGGAGTCGGGGAGACCGGCGATCGCCGTCTCCAGCCGCTCCCGGTCAGACGCCCGTCGCGACCACCACCAGAGCCACAGAGGGAGGTCGAGTTGCAGCGGACCGTAGTCGAACCAGCCGTCCGCGCCGTGACGGTAGGGGACGAGCAGACCCGGCTCGGTGGCGGCGGCACCGAGCCGGGCCATCCATCCGCCGCGCAGGCTGTAGGTGGACTCGGCGACGCTGCCCGTGCGCGCCTCGGCGAGCACGGTGTCGAGCATCGTGCGCACGAGGTCGAGGGCGGCGTCGTCGCCTGTGACGAGCGCGTGGTTGAGGGCACCGATCAGGGCGCTCATGCCGACCGAGTGCAGCCCGTGCGGCCAGGCCCAGCCGTAGTGCCCGCCCCACCAGCGGCCGTCGTGGAGGGAGCCGACGGTGCCGTCCGGGCCGACGTTGTCGGGGAGCAGCCCGCCGTCCGCCCGCGCGCGCCAGCCGTCGACGTACCGGCGGATCCACGCGGCCGCCTCCTCGTGGCCGTCGTAGAGCCAGCGGTTCGCGGCGAGGGAGGTCGCGGCGAGGTTCACGGCGATGTCACCGGCCGCGCGGCGCTGCATCTCCTCCGCCATGCGCTGGGCGTGCGCGGGATCGGCGAGGTCTTCCCACGAGGCGATCCCGTCCACACCGTGCAGCGGCAGGCCGTAGGGGCGCATCTCGTCCCGGTCGGCCGTGTACGGCACGATCTTCTCGTCGAGCCCCTCGCGGGCGCCCAGCGCGCCGTTGTGCGGTGAGCGGATCATGTTGCGCTCGGCGTCGTAGTTGCCCTTCGCGGGGTCGGTGAAGAGGGCCGCGAACCGGGCGGCGCGCGCGGCGAACGCGGTGTCGGCCGGGTCGGCGGCGCAGATGCCGGCGAGGAAGAGCAGCGACTCGCCTTGGTGGAACCAGTCGTAGCCGTTGTCGTACTCCTCGGCGAGCATGCCCGCCTCGGCCAGCTGCACGGTCACGCCCTCCCAGTGCCGCTTGGCGTCGGCGAGGACCTCGTCGGGGCCGCCGAGCAGGTAGAACGCGGGCCAGTTGAAGAACGGCTCGTACAGGTCGTCCACGCCGTCGCGGTCGATGAACTCGGCGACGCCGCGGAGGCGGCCGTCCGGCAGCGTGTAGCGGTCGCGGAAGAGGCGGCGGGCCTCCTCGACCTCGGCGAAGAGCCGGCGCTGCAGCACGGCCCATGCCGGGATCGTGCGCAACGGACGGGTGAGCGGGGTCTCCGGCACGGTCATCCCTTCGTCGCTCCGGCGACCAGGCCGCCGATGATGTGGCGCTGCATCACGATGAAGAACACCATCGCGGGCAGCACGGCCAGCAGGAGGGTCGGGAACACCTGCGTGTAGTCGGTGGAGAACTGTCCGACCGCCGCATACACCCCGGTGGTCACGGTGTAGATCCCGGAGCTCGGCCCGAGGATGATCTGCGGACTCACGAAGTCGTTCCACACCCCGATCGAGTTGAGCACCACGACCGTCGCGACCACGGGCTTCATGATCGGGAAGATGCACGCCCAGAATGCGCGGATGGGACCGGCGCCGTCCAGGGACGCCGCCTCGTCGATGTCGCGGGGCACGCTACGGAGGTAGGCGGTGAACAGGAAGATCGTCACCGGCAGGGTCGCCGCGGTCTCGAAGAGGATGAACCCGGGGATCGTGTTGATGAGCCCGAGCACCCGCAGCACGAAGACCACAGGGATCAGCGTCACCTGGCCCGGGATGAAGAGCCCGGAGACGAAGAGCAGCAGGAGTCCCAGGTGCCACTTCGACCGTCCGCGCGCGATCACGTAGGCGACGGGCGCGGCGAGGGCGATGCAGCACAGGTTCACCAGCACGACGAACAGCAGCGTGATGCCGTACGCGGCGATCACGTTGAACTTGCTGCTCGTGATCGCGGCCCACAGGTAGTCGAACGTGAACATCTGCGGAGTGATCAGCAGGGGGTTCTCGATGATGTCGGCCTGCGGTTTGAAGGCGTTGATCAGCATCGTGTACATCGGGATCAGCATCGTGATCGCGACGACGCCGAGGACGATCCACCGGATCGCGCTGACGGCGAGGGCCGGGCGGTTGCGGGTCTGCTTCATCAGTCGGTCGCCTTCTGCTCGGCGCGGCGTCGCACCAGGGTGACGGCGAGGCCGACGACCGCGGTGACGATGAGGAGGATCATGGACTGCGCGGCGCCGAAGCCGAGGGCCGAGTTCGCGAAGGAGTCCTTGAGGATCTGGTACACGATGGTCTGCGTCGAGCCGGCAGGCCCGCCGTCGGTGAGCGACAGCACCACGTCGTACGCCTTGAGGAGCCCGACGAGGGTGAGCACGAGGTTCACGGTGAAGACCGGCGCGATGAGCGGCAGCGTGATGGACCGGAACTGCTGCCACCGCGAGGCGCCGTCCACGGTCGCCGCCTCGTAGTACTCCGCGGGGACGGACTTGATGCCGGCGAGGAACAGGATCATGTTGAAGCCGAAGTGCGACCACACGATCGTGAAGATCACGCTCGCCTTGGCGAAGGTCGGGTCCGTGAGGAACGGCATCGCCGGGAGGCCGAGCGTGCTGAGCAGACCGTTGACGGCGCCGGTGGGGGAGAGCATCGCCGACCACAGGAAGCCGATGATGAGGGCGCTGATCACGTACGGGTAGAAGAAGACCGTCCGCAGGATCGTGTTCGAGCGGCCGGGCCCGGAGATGAGGGCGGCGATCGCGAGGCCGATGGCGTTGCAGAGGATCGTGCCGACCACGGCGATGATGCCCGTGAAGATCGCGGCCTGTATCGAGCGCGGGCTGCGGAACGCCTTGATGTAGTTGTCCCAGCCGACGAAGGTGAAGTTGAGGCTGTACCCGTTCCAGTCGGTGAAGCTGAGCACCGCCGCGAGGATCATCGGTATGACGAACATCGCCAGGAACACGGCGACCGCCGGGCCTCCCATGAGGATGCCGGGGATCCGGTTCCGCCACTGCTGCAGCGCGGTGCGGCGGCGCGGGGCGGGGGTCGAGCTCATCGGCGTCGATGGTCCTGTCGGGGAGGTGGCCGCGGCCGGGGGCGGCGCGGTCGTGGTGGGCGGGGTCATGGCGGCACTCTCGTTCTCGGTGGCGCGTAAGCGGGGAGGGCGCTCGGGGCGCCGGGGAGGAGCCGGGGACGGTGCGTCCCCGGCTCCTCGAGGGTCAGCCGGCGTTCGCGGCGAACCAGTCGTCCATGGCCTGCAGCACCTGGTCGGCGGGCGCGCCGCCGAGGAGGGCCTGGGTCTGGGTGTTGATCTCACCCGCGTAACCGTCGGGGAGGGTGCGCTCGCCGTAGCCGCCGCCGGTGGGCGTGTAGGCCTCGGCGGGGGTGTCGGCGACGATCTGCAGCAGCTCCTCGCCGAGCGGCGTCATGTCGTACTCGTAGCCGTCGCGGAAGTTGCCGTCGACAGCGAGCTGGTCGCTCACCGCGGTCTGGTCGGTGGTGAGGAACTCGATGAGCTTCGCCGCGGCATCCTGGTTCTTGCTCGCCTTGAGGATCGAGTAGGGGCTGGCGATGTTGGCGCCCATCGCGGGCTGCTCGTCGGCGCTCATCGCGGGGGCGCGGAAGACGCCGATGTCGGCCGAGTCCGTCGCCTTCGCCTGGGTGCCGGCGAACCAGCTGCCCATCGAGTACACCGCGGTCTTGCCGGAGAGGAAGGCCTGCTCGGCATCCGGGTACTTGATGCCCAGGGCGTCGCCGGGGATGTACCCCTCGGACACCCAGTCCGCGTAAGTCTCGACCGCGTCGCCGTAGGTCTCGCTGAACGTGACGTCGCCCGCCGAGATGTCCTGGAACCACTCCGGGTCGTCGGCGATGATGGTCGGCAGTCCGAGCGCCTGCAGCGTGTGGCTGGTCATCCAGTCGCCGCCGGTCTGGACGGGGGTCCACCCTGCGTCCTTGAGCTTCCCGAGGGCGTCCGTGAGCTCGTCGACGGTCGTCGGCAGCTCCGTGATCCCGGCCTCCTCGAAGGCGGTCTTGTTGTAGAAGAAGAGGCTCTGCAGCTGCACGCCGATGCCGGCCATGTAGTTCTTGCCGTCGATCGAGTACTGGTCGGCGAGCGGACCGGACGACGCCCATTCGTACTGCGAGAGGTCGACGAGCTCGGGAGCGAGCTTGGTCGTCGGGGCGATGGACTGCACGACGTCGGGAGCGTCACCGGCGGCCAGCAGACGCGGCACGGCGGCTTCGACCCCCTCGGCACCCGGGTTCTGGATGACGACGTCGATGTTCGGGTTGGCGTCCTCGAACGGGGCGACGAGGTCGTTCCAGAACTCCTCGGTCAGGTTCGGGGTGACGTTCACGAGCATGCGGACGGTGACGTCGCCGCCGGCATCGCCGCCGTCGTCACCGGCGGTGGTCGAGCAGCCGGCGATGGCGAGGGCGGATACCGCCGCGATGCCGGCGAGGGGGAGGACTCGGGCCTTGATCATCGTTGATCCTTTCCTGATGCATGAGGGAGGGCCGCTCGCGACATTACACTAATCGATAATCGTTTGTGAAGAGCGGGCAGCATCAGATCCCGCTCGGAGAGGGCGGCCTCCGAGCGTGGTGGGTGCCGCGGTCAGCGGGCGGCGCGACGAGCGCGGTAGGCGGCCACGGCATTCCGGTTGGCGCAGCTCGTGGAGCAGTACCGTTTGGAGCGGTTGCGGGAGAGGTCGAGCGCGATCGCCTGGCAGGCCTCGTCCGCGCAGACGGTGAGGCGAGAGCCTTCGTCCGTGCGGATGACGTCGATCAGAGCCATCGCCGTCTCCACGAGCACGCGTTCGGCCAGCGGGCGCTCATCGGCGAGGCCGTGCAGGTGCCAGTCCAGCTCGTCGTGACGGATGAGCCGCGGGGTCAGACGCACCTCCGCGAGAGCGGCGTTCACGTGCCCGGCCATCTCGTCGCGCGGAGCCAGCAGCATGGCACGGAGCCGCGGGCGCAGAGCGCGGAGGTCGTCGAGCTCCACCGCGTCCCTGTCGACCCGTCCCGTGTACGGGAACACCTGGAGGAAGGTCTTCTCGTCGTCGATATCCACGAGGGTGTCCGGCTCTTCCGCCGAATTCGCGAGCCAGACCGCCGCTCGGAGTGCGTCCTCGGTGTCATCGGTGAAGACCATGTTGACAGCTTACTCCCGTCGGCGTAGCGTCATCTCCCATGAGCACCGTGGCTGATGACACGATAAGCACACGGGCGAGTGTGCGTCTCGGCCTCCCGCTCGCGATCGCCGCCGCTTTCGCGTTCGGGTCCTCCGGGGCCTGGGCGCGCGGACTCATCGATGCGGGGTGGACGCCGGGTGCCGCCGTCACCGTGCGGGTGTGGGTCGCGGCGCTCGTGCTGCTCGTCCCCACTCTTCTCGCGCTGCGGGGACGGTGGCGTGCGCTCCGGCAGAACGCGGGGATGGTCGCCGCCTATGGCCTGCTCGCCGTCGCAGCCACCCAGCTCTGCTACTTCCAGGCCGTGGCGGTGATGGACGTCGGGATCGCTCTGCTCATCGAGTACACCGCCCCGGTCGCGGTGCTCCTCTGGCTCTGGCTGCGTCGGGGAGAGCGTCCCACGCGGCGCAGCGTCCTCGGTGCCGGCATCGCCTTCGTCGGGCTCGTCCTCATGCTCGACATCGTCACCGGTGCGCAGGTGAACGTGCCCGGGGTGCTCTGGGCGCTCGGTGCGATGGTGGGGGCCGCGAGCTACTTCGTGCTGTCCGCCCGGGCCGACACCGGCATCCCGCCGATCGCGCTCGCGGGGAGCGGGTTGCTGCTCGGTGCCGTCGGCCTGAGTCTCGCCGCGCTCGTCGGGGTGCTGCCCTTCGCGTGGACGACCGCCGACGTCGACTACCGCTTCGGCGCGGTGCCCTGGTTCGTGCCGGTGCTCGCGATCGGCGTGATCGCGACGGCCCTCGCGTATGTGCTCGGCATCGTCTCGACACGGATGCTCGGCTCGCGGCTCGCCTCGTTCGTCGCGCTCGCCGAGGTCGTAGCGGCCCTGCTCTTCGGCTGGCTTCTGCTCGGCCAGCTCCCCGGCCCGCTGCAGGCCGTCGGTGGCGTGCTCGTGCTCACCGGCGTGGTCGTGGTCAAGCTCGGCGAGCCCCGCCCCGCGACCTGAGCGGCGTCTCCGCGCACAACTTCGGACTCCAGGGCCGACACGCCGGCCCCCGGCCCCGCCGTGCGGCGTGTCCCCGGCGGTCTCCGAAGCTGTGCCCGGATGGGGGAACGGCTGGGCGGAGATTATGTATACGAATGCACCGCCTGAGCAAGACAGGTGGCCTGCTGGGGCCATTTATGTATACACTGGCGATATGGTCCTCCCGGTCGAGCGCACGTCCATGGGTGATCGCGCCTATGCGGCGCTCCTGGACGGCATCCAGTCCGGGGAGCTGCCGGCCGGTTTCGTGCTCGGCGAGGTGGAGCAGGCCGAGCGCCTCGGCGTGAGCCGGACGCCGCTGCGGGAGGCGCTGCGTCGTTTGGCAGCCGACGGTCTGGTCGTGCAGCAGTCGCCCCGCGTCACCGTGGTCGCCGACCTCGACGCCGACGACATCCGGTCCCTGTTCGAGATCCGCCGCGCGCTGGAGGAGACCTCCGCCCGCCTCGCGGCCGTCCGGGGCGACGCCGACCGGTTCGCCGCGCTCGCCGCGGAGTTCGCGCACGTGGACCTCACCAGGGCGGAGGGCCGCGACGCCTACTACGCGCTGATCGCGCGGTTCGATGCGGCCCTCGACGACGCCGTCGCCAACGACTACATCGCCGCGGCGCTGCGCACCGTCCGCACCCACCTCGTGCGCGTGCGGCGCATGGCCCGTGACAAGCCCGCGCGGCTCGCCGCCTCCGCGGCCGAGCACCGCACGATCGCCGAGGCGCTCGCCGCCCGCGACGGCGACCTCGCCGCCCATGCCACGCATGTGCACCTGCACAACGCGCTCACCGGCATCCTCGACTCCCTCCCCGACAGCGAAGGACACTCATGACCGTCACCCACCACGTCCGCGTGCACGCCAGCTCCGAGAACCTCGTCCGTGAGGACCAGCTCGCCTGGAAGATCGCCGAGGTCGCGGTCGACCAGGTCGAGGTCGAGCAGCCCGTCGTCGACATGATCATCAACCGCATCATCGACAACGCGTCCGTCGCCGCGGCCTCCCTCACCCGTGCGCCGATCGTCGCAGCCCGCGCGCAGGCGTTCAGCCACCCCGTGTCCACCGGTGGTGCCGGCGCCAACCTCTTCGGAACACCGCTCGACCGCCGCACCAGCCCGGAGTGGGCGGCCTGGGCGAACGGCGTGGCCGTGCGCGAGCTCGACTACCACGACACGTTCCTCGCCGCCGAGTACTCGCACCCGGGCGACAACATCCCGCCGATCCTCGCGGTCGCGCAGCACACCGGCAAGGACGGCAACGCGCTCGTGCGCGGCATCGCCACCGGCTACGAGATCCAGATGGACCTGGTGCGCGCGATCTGCCTGCACAAGCACAAGATCGACCACGTCGCGCACCTCGGCCCGTCCGCCGCCGCCGGCATCGGCACCCTCCTCGGCCTCGACGTCGACACGATCTACCAGGCGGTCGGCCAGGCGCTGCACACCACGACCGCCACCCGGCAGAGCCGCAAGGGCGAGATCTCCACGTGGAAGGCGCACGCCCCGGCCTTCGCCGGCAAGATGGCCGTCGAGGCGGTCGACCGGGCGATGCGCGGACAGACGAGCCCCGCGCCGATCTACGAAGGCGAGGACGGCGTGATCGCCTGGATGCTCGACGGCAAGGACGCCGCCTATGAGGTGCCGCTGCCCGCTGCGGGCGAGCCCAAGCGCGCGATCCTCGACTCCTACACGAAGGAGCACTCCGCGGAGTACCAGGCGCAGGCGTGGATCGACCTCGCCCGCAAGCTCGGCACGGCGAACCCGGCGCTCCGCGACCCCGCGAACATCGCCTCGATCGTGCTGCACACCAGCCACCACACGCACTACGTGATCGGCTCGGGTGCGAACGACCCGCAGAAGTACGACCCGACGGCGTCCCGCGAGACGCTCGACCACTCGATCCCGTACATCTTCGCGGTGGCGCTGCAGGACGGCGGCTGGCACCACGTCGACTCCTACACGCCGGAGCGCGCCGGCCGGGCCGACACGGTCGCCCTGTGGCACAAGATCACCACGGCCGAGGACGCGGAGTGGACGCGCCGCTACCACTCGGAGGACCCGGACGAGAAGGCTTTCGGCGGCCGCGTCGAGATCCGCCTCACCGACGGCTCGGCCGTGGTGGACGAGATCGCCGTCGCCGACGCCCACCCGCTCGGTGCCCGACCGTTCGCACGGGAGAACTACATCGCCAAGTTCCGCCTGCTCGCGGAGCCCGTGCTCGAGGCCGCTGAGATCGAGCGGTTCCTGGAGCTCGTGCAGCGCCTGCCCGAGCTCACGGCCGCCGAGGTCGCCGAGCTCTCGATCGTCGCGAAGCCGGGTCTGCTCGACGACGCCGCGGCGCCCGCCGGTCTGTTCTGATGCCCACGCCGTTCATAACTCAGGAGAATCGGCGCGGAACGCGTCGGCTGACCGCCTACACGGCACTTTCCCCCGCCGGTCTCCTGAGTTGTGAACACCGATCGAAGGGGAGCAACTGATGCTGTACTCCACCACGACGCCGGCCGAGAAGCGGCGCCTGTTCCGGGAACGGCTCGCCTCCGGGGAGCTGCTGCGCTTCCCCGGCGCGTTCAACCCCCTGAGCGCCCGACTGATCGAGCAGAAGGGGTTCGAGGGGGTCTACATCTCGGGCGCCGTGCTCTCCGCCGACCTCGGCCTGCCCGACATCGGCCTCACCACGCTCACCGAGGTCGCCGGGCGGGCGAAGCAGATCGCCCGGATGACCGACCTCCCCGCGATCGTCGACGCCGACACCGGCTTTGGGGAGCCGATGAACGTCGCCCGCACGATCCAGGAGCTCGAGGACGCCGGCCTCGCGGGAACGCACATCGAGGACCAGGTCAACCCCAAGCGCTGCGGCCACCTCGACGGCAAGGCCGTGGTCGACGAGGACACCGCGATCAAGCGCATCCGCGCAGCCGCCGACGCCCGCCGTGACGAGAACTTCCTGATCATGGCGCGTACCGACATCCGGGCGATCGAGGGGCTGGACGCGGCGATCGACCGGGCCCAGGCGCTCGTCGACGCGGGAGCCGATGCGATCTTCCCCGAGGCGATGCGCACGATCGGCGAGTTCGAGGCCATGGCCGCGGCGCTGGACGTGCCGATCCTCGCGAACATGACCGAGTTCGGCAAGAGCGAGCTGTTCTCCGTCGACAGTCTCCGCGATGCCGGGGTGCGCATGGTCATCTGGCCGGTGTCGCTGCTGCGCATCTCGATGGGGGCCGCGGGCCGCGCACTGGATACGCTGAACGACGAGGGGCACCTGACCTCGAAGCTCGGCGAGATGCAGCACCGCGCCGACCTCTACGAGCTGATCGACTACGAGTCGTACAACCGTTTCGACTCCGGCGTCTTCAACTTCACCGTTACGAAGGAGTGACCATGACCGAGCCGGACATCAAGAAGGGCCTCGCGGGCGTCGTCGTCGACACGACCGCGATCTCGAAGGTCAACCCCGAGACGAACAGCCTGCTCTACCGCGGCTATCCCGTGCAGGAGCTCGCAGACACGCAGTCCTTCGAGGCCGTGGCGTACCTGCTGTGGAACGGCGAGCTGCCGACGGGCGACGAGCTCGCCGCGTTCCGGCTGGAGGAGCGCAAGCACCGCGCCCTGGCCGACAACGTCAAGGCCGCGATCGATCTCGTGCCGCTCGAGGCGCATCCGATGGACGAGGTGCGCACCGCGGTCAGCCTGATCGGCGCATCGGACCCCGAGGCCGGCGGCTCGGTGCTCGACGCCGGTGGCAGCCCGGAGCAGAACCTGGCGCGCAGCATCCGCCTGTTCGCGGCGCTGCCGGCCATCGTCGCCTACGGTCAGCGTCGCCGTCGTGGCCAGGAGCTCATCCCTCCGCGCGACGACCTCGACTACT
The DNA here is from genome assembly GCF_904066215.1 of Microbacterium sp. Nx66. Taxonomy (NCBI): domain Bacteria; kingdom Bacillati; phylum Actinomycetota; class Actinomycetes; order Micrococcales; family Microbacteriaceae; genus Microbacterium; species Microbacterium sp. Nx66. Next base: position 3,051,702 of record NZ_LR880474.1, on the reverse strand, counting down.
CGGCGAACTTCCTCTGGATGACCTTCGGGGAAGAGGCCGACGACGTCGTGGTCGACGCCTTCAACCGGTCGATGATCCTCTACGCCGAGCACTCCTTCAACGCCTCGACCTTCACCGCCCGGGTCATCACCTCGACCCTCAGCGACATCTACTCGGCTGTGGTCGGGGCCATCGGTGCGCTCAAGGGCCCGCTGCACGGCGGGGCGAACGAGGCCGTGCTGCACATCTTCAAGGAGATCGGATCGGCGGACGCCGTCGAGACCTGGCTCGACAAGGCTCTCGCGGAGAAGCGCAAGATCATGGGCTTCGGACACCGCGTCTACAAGAACGGCGACTCACGGGTGCCGACCATGAAGGCCGCGCTCGACACCCTCGTCGCGCACTACGGCCGGGAGGACGTCGCCGAGCTGTACGACGCGCTGGAGTCGCAGTTCGTCGAGCGCAAGGGCATCCACCCGAACCTCGACTACCCGTCCGGCCCCGCGTACAGCCTCATCGGCTTCGACACGCTCACCTTCACGCCGCTGTTCGTCGCGGCGCGGGTGACGGGATGGACGGCCCACGTCATCGAGCAGGCCGGCGCGAACGCCCTGATCCGTCCGCTGTCCCACTACGACGGCCCCGACGAGCGGCACGTGGCCGGCTGACCCCTCCGTTCGAATCGCCTGAATGGCTCCATCTCACCGCGGGATGGAGCCATTCGCGCGATTCGGAGCAGTAGCGTGCCGACGGCCCCCGGGTCAAGCGGATGCGGCGGATTTCGGGGAGGAGTAAACCGGATCCGGGACTAAAGCATGTCCCGCGAGAAGGAGGCCCCATGTCCGCGTCCGACGTCACCGTCAAGGAGGTCCGGTCGCTCGTCCCCGCGCGCATGGACCGGCTCCCCTGGTCGCGCTTCCACTGGATGATCGTCGTCGGACTCGGGTTCTCCTGGATCCTCGACGGCCTCGAGGTGCAGATCGTCGCGGCTAACGGCTACGCGCAGACGCTGGGGATGGGTCCCGCCGAGGTCGGCCTCGCCGGCACCTGCTACCTGCTCGGCCAGGTGTTCGGCGCCCTCGTGTTCGGCCGCCTCGCCGACCGCCTCGGCCGCAAGAACCTCTTCCTGCTCTCGCTCGGGGTGTACCTCGTCGGATCGGCCGTCGCCGGTCTCGCGTTCGCCCCCTGGTTCTTCTACATCTGGCGCTTCGTCGCCGGCGCGGGCATCGGCGGCGAGTACGCGGCCATCAACTCGGCCATCGACGAGATCATCCCCGCGAAGTACCGCGGCCGCGTCGACATCGCCATCAACGGCACCTACTGGGGCGGTGCGGCGCTCGGCGCCGTGGCCAACATGTTCTTCCTCAACACCGACCTCCTCCCCGCCGACATCGGCTGGCGGCTGAGCTTCTTCGTCGGTCCGATCCTCGGCATCCTCATCATCTGGCTGCGGCGGCACATCCCGGAGAGCCCCCGCTGGCAGATGACGCACGGCCGCGAGGAGGAGGCCGAGCGCAACGTCGACGAGATCGAGGAGCGCATCCGCAAGGAGGGCAAGTCGATCGAGCCCGTGGACGAGAGCAAGGCCATCACGGTCAAGGAGTACGGCAGCGTCCCGCTCCTCGTGATAGCGAAGGTGCTGTTCAAGAAGTACCCGCGGCGCACCCTCGTCGGCATCACGATGATGGTGACGCAGTCCTTCCTCTACAACGCGATCTTCTTCACCTACGCGCTCGTGCTGGAGAACTTCTACGACACCCCGCCGGCGTCCGCATCGCAGTACTTCATCGTCTTCGCGGTCGGCAACCTCGCGGGCGCCCTCATCCTCGGCCACTTCTTCGACACGTGGGGCCGTCGGCGGATGCTGTTCGGCACCTATGTGCTCGCGGGTCTGATCCTGCTCGTCAGCGCCTTCCTCTTCAACGCGGGTGTGCTGAACGCGGGCACGCACACGGCGTTCTGGTGCGCGTCGTTCTTCTTCGCCTCGGCCGGAGCATCGGCCGCGTACCTGACCGTGAGCGAGATCTTCCCGCTCGAACTGCGCAGCCAGGTGATCTCCTACGTGTTCTCCATCGGGCAGCTCGTCGGCGCGGTCGCTCCGGTGCTCTACGGCGCGCTGATCGGCGCGAGCGCGGAGTCGGGCGACCGCGGTCCGCTGTTCTGGGGGTACGTGCTCGGTGCGGCGATCATGATGTTCGGCGGCGTCGTGTGTGGTGTGTTCGGCGTCAGTGCGGCCGGGAAGTCACTGGAGGACATCGCCGATCCGCTGTCACTCGTGGAACCGGCGAAGAAGGGCGTCACCCCGGGGTCGGAGTCCGGCTCCTGAGAAGGCGGTTCCGCTAGCGGGCGAGCCAGTTCCGCAGGGAGCGCGTGACGAACGGCAGAACCCAGTACGTCATGATCGGCGTGAGCACGAGGGTGGTGATGAGCACGCGGAGCCACAGCGGAACGACGTCCCATCCCGGCACCGGGCTCATGGCGTAGGTGAACGCGAGGTTCACGGGGAAGAAGCCGAGCCAGATCGAGACGGCCTGCTTCCACCGCGGCGGCGCCGGGGCGACGGTCACGGTGCTCGTCGTGCCGTCCGGGTCGACGACGGGGATGGAGCCGGTGGACGGCTCGTCGAACCAGCCCTCGATGCCCGAGCGGCGCTTGGACCTCTCGCTGCGGACGAAGCCCTGGCCCATCGACAGCCACCACGCGCGTTCCCCGGACTGCTCCCACGCGGTGAGCGCGTCCTCGCTCGCGAAGCGGTAGAGCATGTGCCAGACCTGGGAGTCCTCGCCGGCACGGACCCAGCCGGAGCCGAGGAAGCCCGGGTACTTCGTCGCGAGGTTCACCCCGGTCTGCACCCACGCGGTCGCCTCGGCGATGCGCTCCGGGTCGACCTCGCGGCGGATGGAGACGGTGACGGGTTCGGACACAGGGGCGGATGCGGACATGGTGCGGTCCTCGGGGTGAGCGGCGTCGGGGTGCGGACGCGGGGCGACGGCGCCAGGGTCGCGGCGCCTGGTCGATTCTAGTTCTCCTTCGAGTCGCGCGATTGGCTCCAGATCCGGGCCGGATGCCGCCAGCATCTCCCGCAGCTCATCGATCGTCGCCCAGGGCTGCCACGCGACATCCGGCCGCCCGACCCCCGGCCTCCAGCGTCGGCAGAAGTAGTCGCCGAGCGCCACCAGGTCCGCGAGCGGCAGCGTGTCGAGGGGGACCCAGGTCGCGGCGGGGGCGGTCACCCGGAGGCCGTCCCGATAACGGATCGAGGTGAGGCTGGACAGCGTGCGGTGTCCGGTCACGCCGCGGGCGCGAGGGAACGGGATCCCGCCGGACGCGCTGACGTGGAGGGCGAGGTCGTCCGCCGTCGCGACGCTCCCGCGGTCGTCGAAGGCGAGTGGTAGCGGGCCTCCCCAGATCGAGGCCGCGGTCTCGTGGCTGAAGAAGTGTCCGGTCGGATCCGCGCAATCGACCGCGGCTCACGCCGTGCAGTCGCGCCGTCCGTACCGCGAAGTCCACCCCGAAGCGGGCCGGAAGCTCGTGTCGTCGTCCCATGCCCCCACGCTCCCACCGCTGCTGTCGGGCTGGGTTCGAAGGGAAGAAGAAGACCCCCGCCGACCCGATTCGGCGGGGGTCTCGGGAGCGAGAGTGCTCACCGTGTGCACGGGAGACGCGACTACCCGATCCGGTCTGAGTCTGTGCCGTGCATCTGCAGTTGTAATCGGCCCAGGTGGCCAGCGGGTGAACGAGGGGCGAACGGCGCCGTGCGGCCACTCGTCTGCCCGACGACAAGAGATGCAAGGACGTCCTCGTATTTTCACGGTCGTCGGAGTAAACTCGCCGATGTGCCAAAGAGGGCACGGAGGGATGTCGCACAATGACCCGTACTATCCCGCACTTCGTGGGCGGAACGCATGTCACCCCGGAAGACGGCCGCTTCGCCGACGTCTTCGACCCGAGCACCGGGGCGGTGCAGGCCCGCGTGCCGCTCGCATCCGCGGAGGAGGTGCGCCGCGTCATCGGGAACGCCGAGCAGGCCCAGGCCGCGTGGGCGGCGACCAACCCGCAGAAGCGCGCCCGCGTCCTCCTGCGGTTCCTCGACCTCGTGCAGCAGGAGATGACCTCGCTCGCCGAACTCCTCGCGAGCGAGCACGGCAAGACCGTCGACGACGCCAAGGGTGACATCCAGCGGGGTCTCGAGGTCATCGAGTTCTCCGCCGGGGCCCCGCACCTGCTCAAGGGCGAGTACTCCACCGGGGCCGGGGCGGGCATCGACGTGTACTCGATGCGGCAGCCGCTCGGGGTCGTCGCGGCGATCACGCCCTTCAACTTCCCCGCCATGATCCCGCTGTGGAAGGCCGGCCCCGCCCTCGCCGCCGGCAACGCCGTGGTGCTCAAGCCGAGCGAGCGCGACCCCTCGGTGCCCGTGCGTCTCGCCGAGCTGTTCCTCGAGGCGGGCCTGCCCGCCGGTGTCCTCAACGTCGTGCACGGAGACAAGGAGGCGGTGGACACGCTGCTCACCGACGACCGGATCCGCGCGGTCGGCTTCGTGGGCTCCACGCCCATCGCCGAGTACATCTACGCCACCGCGGCCGCGCACGGGAAGCGGGCGCAGTGCTTCGGCGGCGCGAAGAACCACATGGTCGTGATGCCCGACGCCGACCTCGACCAGGCCGTCGACGCCCTCATCGGCGCCGGCTACGGCTCCGCGGGGGAGCGGTGCATGGCCATCTCCGTCGCGGTCCCGGTCGGCGAGGAGACCGCGGACGCCCTCGCCGCCAAGCTCACCGAACGCGTCGCCCAGCTGCGCGTCGGGCCGTCCCTGGCGAAGGATGTCGACTACGGCCCCCTCGTCACGAGCGCCGCGGTCGAGCGGGTCGAGGGCTACATCCAGCAGGGCATCGACGAGGGCGCGACGCTGCTCGCCGACGGCCGCGGCTTCACGGTCCCCAGGCACGAGGAGGGCTTCTACCTCGGGCCGACGCTCTTCGACCACGTGACCACCGACATGGCGATCTACCGCGAGGAGATCTTCGGCCCGGTGCTCGTGATCGCCCGCGCCGCCGACTACGAGGAGGCGCTGCGCATGGCCTCCGAGCATGAGTACGGCAACGGCGTCGCCATCTTCACGCGCGACGGTGACGCCGCCCGCGACTTCGCCGCACGCGTGGAGGTCGGGATGGTGGGCGTGAACGTGCCCATCCCGGTGCCGATCGCCTACTACACGTTCGGCGGCTGGAAGCGCAGCGGCTTCGGCGACCTCAACCAGCACGGCGCCGACGCCTTCCGCTTCTACACGAAGACCAAGACCGTGACGAGCCGCTGGCCGTCGGGGATCCGCGAGGGCGCGAGCTTCGTGATCCCCACCATGCACTAAGGACACGCGATGACCATGACCACTGTCACCACCACTGACGAGGAGCGCGAGGCGATCCTCGACGCCGTGCGGGAGTTCGCCGATGCGGAGCTCGCTCCGTTCGCCGCCGAACGCGACGAGAAGCACCTGTTCCCGCGGGAGTCGCTCCAGCGCGGTGGCGAACTCGGCCTCGGCGGGATCTACGTGAGCGAGGAGTTCGGCGGCACGGGGCTCACCCGCGTCGACACCGTCGCCATCTTCGAGGAGCTCGCCAAGGCCGACCCTGCGGTGGCCGCCTACATCTCCATCCACAACATGGTGGTGTGGATGATCGACACCTACGGCGACGACGAGCAGCGGTCGCGCTGGCTGCCGTCGCTGACCGCCATGCAGAAGTTCGGCGGCTACTGCCTCACGGAGCCGGGAGCCGGATCCGACGCGGCGAACATCGCGACCAGCGCCGTCCGCGAGGGCGACGAGTACGTGCTGACCGGGGTGAAGCAGTTCATCTCCGGAGCCGGTGAGGCCGCGGTGTACGTCGTCATGGCGCGGACCGGCGAGCCGGGAGCCCGGGGCATCAGCGCCTTCCTCGTCCCCGGCGACGCGGAGAACCTGAGCTTCGGCGCCCCGGAGAAGAAGATGGGGTGGCATGCGCAGCCCACCCGTCCCGTGATCATGGACGGCGTGCGGGTGCCGGCGTCCGCGATGCTCGGCGACGAGGGCCGCGGCTTCGCGATCGCGATGTCGGCGCTCAACGGCGGACGCCTCAACATCGCGGCGTGCTCGATCGGCGGTGCGCAGGCAGCGCTCGACAAGGCCGTGCAGTACGTTCACGAGCGCGTCGCGTTCGGGGAGCCGCTGGCGGAGAAGCAGTCGATCCTCTTCGCGATCGCCGACATGCGCACCGACCTGCAGGCGGCGAGGCTGATGATGCGCGACGGCGCGCAGGCAGTGGACGAGAAGGCGCCGGACGCGACGATGCGCTGCGCGATGGCCAAGCGCTTCGCGACCGACGCCGGCTTCGAGGTGGCCAACCGCGCCCTCCAGCTGCACGGCGGCTACGGCTACCTGCAGGACTACGGCATCGAGAAGATCGTCCGCGACCTCCGCGTGCATCAGATCCTCGAGGGGACGAACGAGATCATGCGCCTCATCGTGGGGCGGGAGATGCTGCGACCCGCGGGGTCGACGTCGATGCGGAGCGCCTCATGACCCGCGTGGCCTTCCTCGGCCTGGGCCACATGGGCCTGCCGATGGCGAAGAACCTCGTCGCCGCCGGACACGAGGTGCACGGCTTCGACCTCGTGCCCGCGGCGATCGAGGCGGCCGGGACGGCCGGGATCCCCGTGGCGGCGAGCGGCGCGGAGGCGGTGGCGGACGCGGAGGTCGTGGTGACGATGTTCCCGGCGGGGAAGCACGTCATCGAGGCCTACCGCACGGAGCTGCTGGCGGCCGCGCGCCCCGGAACGCTGTTCATCGAGTCGTCGACCATCGCGGTGGACGAGGCGCGGGCCGCCCATGCGCTCGCGCTCGCCGCGGGCCATCGGCACATCGACGCCCCGGTCTCCGGAGGTGTGGTCGGGGCGGAGGCCGGGACCCTGGCGTTCATGGTCGGGGGCTCCGACGACGACTTCGCGGCGGCGCTTCCGCTGCTGGAGATCATGGGGAAGCGCATCGTGCACTGCGGCGGACCGGGACTCGGACAGGCGGCGAAGGTCTGCAACAACATGGTGCTCGCGGTGTCGCAGATCGCCGTGGCCGAGGCGTTCGTGCTGGGCGAGCGGCTCGGACTCGAGCATCAGGCCCTGTTCGATGTGGTGTCCCAGGCGTCGGGGCAGTGCTGGGCACTCACCACGAACTGTCCCGTCCCCGGCCCGGTGCCCACGAGCCCCGCGAACCGGGACTACCAGCCGGGATTCGCCGGAGCCCTCATGGCGAAGGACCTCGGTCTCGCGCTGCAGGCCATCGAGCAGACCTCGACGGATGCCCGGATGGGTCGTCTGGCGCAGGAGCTGTACGCCGCCTACGCCGCCGGCGACGGCGCCGCCCGCGACTTCTCCGGCATCATCACCGATATCCGCGGCTGACCTCTGGCTTTCGAATCGCCTGAATGGTCGCGAATCCGGCCGAAATGCAGCACATCGGGCGATTCGAAGGGGAGGGTGGAAGACAAACGACAGGAAGGCGGCAGCGATGACCGAGTACGAGACGATCCTGGTGGAGCAGCGCGGACGCGTGGGGTGGATCACCCTCCACCGTCCGGAGGCGCTCAACGCGCTGAACAGCCGGCTCGCCGAGGAGGTCACCGCGGCCGCGCAGGCCTTCGATGCGGATGACGGGATCGGCGCGATCGTCCTGACCGGCTCCGAGAAGGCCTTCGCGGCCGGTGCCGACATCAAGGAGATGGAGGGCATGTCCGCGGCGGAGATGCTCGAGACCGACCACTTCGGCGTCTGGCACGACTTCGCTGCCGTGCGCACCCCGGTCATCGCGGCGGTCTCCGGATTCGCGCTCGGTGGCGGCTGCGAGCTGGCGATGATGTGCGACATCATCCTCGCCGCGGACACCGCGAAGTTCGGACAGCCGGAGATCAATCTCGGCGTGATCCCCGGCATGGGCGGCACGCAGCGGCTCATCCGCGCGGTCGGGTACTACAAGGCCGCGGAGCTCGTGCTGTCCGGCCGCTTCATGGGGGCCGAGGAAGCGGAGCGTTCCGGACTCGTGTCCCGCGTCGTCCCGGCGGCGGACCTCCTGGCCGAGGCGACGACGTTGGCGGAGACGATCGCGTCGAAGTCGCTGCCGTCGGTCTACGCCGCCAAGGCCGCGCTCGATGCAGCGATGGAGACGACGCTGTCCGCCGGCCTCGCCCATGAGAAGCAGGCGTTCGCGGCGCTGTTCGACACGCACGACCAGAAGGAGGGCATGGCGGCCTTCCGCGAGAAGCGCACGCCGGACTTCCAGAACAGCTGATCGCGGTTCACAACTCAGGAGGTCGAGTCGCGGAGCCGGCGTTCTGCGGTGTCGGGGCCCGGTCGGCCGCAATTCTCCTGAGTTGTGAACGGGTCAGTCGCGCAGGGACTCCACGATCTTCGCGATCCGGCGCTCGCGCGTCGTGTCCTGCTTGGCGTCGGCGACCGCCCTGGCGTGCTCCTTCCGCGCTGAGGGGGAGAGGGCGTCGAAGGCCGCGCGCACCGCGGGGTCGGCGTCGAGGGCGGCGGCCAGGGCGGGCGGCACCTCGACCGTCCGCTCTGCGGTGTCGAGCCGGATCACCGCGTCCACCTCCTGGTCGATCTCCACCCCGAGGTCTGCGCGGGCGGCCTTGCTGAGACCGATCATGTTCTCGCCGCCCATCCGGGCCAGGCGCAGGCGGGCGGTGCGGCCGCCGATCGTGACCGCGACCGGGAAGGTCTTCCCCGCGCCGAAGGAGGCCACCTGTTCGTCGGTGAGGAGGATCGCCGCGGCGGGACCGCGACCGGTGAGGACGGTGTGCACGCGCAGTTCGCTCATGCAGGAAGAGTACGCCCGCCGTCCTCGATCGCGGCGACGAGGGCGGTGTTGCGCTCCGCGATCAGCCGCTCCATGTACCGCCCCAGGACCAGGGCGTCGACGAGGCGGCCGAGGGGCCCGAAAGGCGACCGGAACACGACGGTGTCCCGCATGAGGGTGCCACGCGGGTGCTCCTCGAACACATGCTCGTGCCGGAGCTCGCGGAACGGTCCGGCGATCTGACGGTCCGTGAACCGATGCGGCGCGTCGATGTCGAACACCACGGAGCGCAGGCGGAACGGGATGCCGAAGTGCCGCGCGCGCCAGGTCACCGTGGATCCCTCGGTGAACGCGCCGCCCGCAGGCTCCTCGATCATGGTCTCGCTGTAGCGCGCCATGGACTGCAGATGCAGTTCGGGGTCCAGTGCCGCGGCGAAGACGACCGGGCGGGGCGCCGCGATCACGGTGTCGAGCACGAACCGGGGCATCAGAGCGGTTCGGGGAGCGGGCGCGGATCGATGAAGTCGCCGGCGTCACGGCGCAGGCGGGCGACGATGGCGACGAGCTCCGCGGCATCGGCCTCGCTCATGCCGGGGTCGGCGAAGACGTCGACGTTCAGGGCGGTCGTGGCGCGCTCGACGAGGTCGCGCCCGGCGTCGGTCAGGGCGAGCATCGCGGCGCGTCCGTCGTGGGGGTGCGGTTCGCGGATCACGAGGCCGTCGCGCACGAGCCGCTCGGCGGTGCTGGTGATGGTGGTGGCGTGGACCTGCAGGCGCGCGACGACGCTCGACAGCGGCAGTCGTCCGGCCCGGCTGAAGGCGAGCAGCCGGAGCACCTCGTACCGCGCGAAGCTCAGCGCGAAGGGTTTGAGGGCCGCGTCGACGCGGGCGAGGAGGAGCTGCTGGGCCCGCATCACCGACGTGACGACCGTCATGCCGTCTGCGGCCTCGGTCCAGCCGTGCGCGATCCACTGCCGCTTCGCCTCGGCGAGCGGGTCGACGGGAAGCGGGCGGGGTCGGACCACGTCTCTACGGTACCGGCGTGGGGCGCCCCCGGTCGCCAGCGGCGAGCCGAGGACGGCAACTGTCGACTATGTATACATTCGTGACCGAAATGTCGGGTGCAGCCTGCGGATCCCTCTGCCTTTGGCTACATAGAAGAGCGGGCGGATAGACTCAGCGTGTCGTGAGGAGCATTCGATGAAGATCTTCGTCCTGGTCAAAGAGGTGCCGGACACCTATGGTGATCGCACGTTGAATCTGGAGACCGGCCTCGCCGATCGCGGCGCCGGGGATGTGGTCCTCGACGAGATCACGGAACGGGCCCTCGAGGTCGCTCTCTCCTACGCCGACAAGAACGAGGGCACCGAGGTCGTGGCCCTCACGATGGCGCCGGAGAGCGCGACCGCGTCGGTGCGACGGGCCCTCGCGATCGGCGCCGCCTCCGCGATCCACATCGTCGACGAGCAGCTCGTCGGTGCCGACCTGGGACTCACCGCCGAGGTGCTCGCCGCCGCGATCCGCCGTGGCGCCCCCGACCTCGTCATCACCGGCAACCTGTCCACCGACGGCGCCGGCGGCGTGCTCCCCGCGATGCTCGCCGAGCACCTCGGCTGGGCGCAGGCCACCGCCCTCTCCGCGGTCGAGATCACGGCCGACGGCATCTTCGGCACCCGCGGTGCGGACGCGGGGAACCAGCAGGTGACCGCGCCGCTGCCCGCCGTGATCTCCATCACCGAGGCGCTCCCTGACGCCCGGTTCCCGAACTTCAAGGGGATCATGGCGGCGAAGAAGAAGCCGCTGGAGGTGCTGTCCCTCGCCGACCTCGACGTGTCGGCCGACCCCGCGGCGGCTCCGCGCACCATCATGACCGCCGTCTCCGAGAAGCCTCCGCGGGCGGCCGGTGTCAAGATCACCGACGAGGGCGATGCCGCCGAGAAGCTCGTCGAGTTCCTCGTGCAGAACAGGCTGGTGTGACATGGCGTACCCCGAGAACCCGATCCTCGTGCTCCTCGACGTCGACCCGTCCGGCGAGCTCGCCAGCAGCACCGCCGGACTCCTCGGCGCGGCGGCGGGCATCGGCACCCCGGTGGCGTTGATCGTCGGCGGTTCCGAGTCCGCGGTCGCCACGGCCGCGGCGGCCGGAGCCGCGGTCGTGCTCACGGCCGAGGGCGACCCGTCGGCGCTCACCGTCCCGATCGTCGACGCGCTGCAGGCCGCTTCCGCGCAGGTGCAGCCCGAAGCCGTCCTCATCTCGAACTCGATCTCCGGGCGCGATGTCGCCGGCCGGTTCGCGGTGCGATCGAAGAGCGCTCTCGCCGTGGATGCCGTCGGGGTCTCCCGCGACGACGAGGGCATCGTCGCCCACCACTCGGTCTACGGCGGGGCGTACCTCGTCGATGCGGCCGCGACGTACGGCACGCTCGTCGTCACGGTGCGCCAGGGCGCGGTGGAGGCCAGGGCCGAGGCGGTCGCCTCCCCGCAGGTCGAGCAGCTCGCGGTCACCCCGTCCGGAGCGGTCGCCGCGACGGCGGGCCCCGTCGAGACCGTCGAGGCCACCTCGTCCCGTCCCGAGCTGCGCGGAGCGACCCGCGTCGTCTCCGGTGGCCGCGGCCTCGCGTCGAAGGAGAAATTCGTGCTCGTCGAGGAGCTCGCCGACGCTCTCGGCGCGGCCGTCGGCGCCTCGCGCGCCGCGGTCGACGCGGGCTACATCCCGCAGTCCCACCAGGTCGGGCAGACCGGGGTCTCCGTGTCGCCGCAGCTCTATGTCGCGCTCGGGATCTCCGGGGCGATCCAGCATCGCGCCGGCATGCAGACGTCGAAGAACATCGTGGCGATCAATAAGGACCCGGAGGCGCCCATCTTCGACGTCGCCGACTTCGGCATCGTCGGCGACGTGTTCGCGATCGTCCCGCAGGTGATCGCCGCGCTCGAGGCGCGGAAGAAGTAGTCATGGCGACGCGGGTGCTGCGCCGCGGGCTTCCGCGGGTGCCGGGCGGCGAGCCGTGGCCGCCCGCCGATGCGACGGTCGAGACCGTCGATGCGGGCCCGGCCGAGATCGTCGTCGATCCGCCGGTGGCGACGCCGGTCTCCGCGACGCCGGAGGGCGGGGAGGACGACCCCACCGCGGTCACGCCGGACGCCACCGGCGTCCAGGCTGCGCAGCCGGACGCCGCGCCGCGTCGGGCGCTCCGCCGGGGTCTCCCGCGCGTTCCCGGCGGTGAGCCCTGGCCGCCGTCTACGGTCGCGGCCGCGCCCGCGGCGCCGTCCGCACCCGCCGTGGTGCCGGGCGAGACCGCACCTTCCGCCGCGGCGTCCGCCGCGCCCGTTGCGCCTCCTGCCGCGCCCGCTGCCGCCGCGTCGTCCGCCGCGCCGGCTCGAACTCCTGCTGCGGCGCCCGCTCCCGAGACGCCCGCCGCAGGCGAGAGCGTCCGCCGCGGACTGCCCCGAGTCCCGGGTGGCGAGCCCTGGCCCCCCGCGGGGACCGTGCCCGCCCGTCCGACCTCCGCTCCCTCCCCGGCCGCGGCGGCGGATGTCTCCGCGATCCCGGAGACGGCGGCACCGTCCGCGACCCTCGTCTCCGAGCCCGCCGCTGTCCCGGGGACCGCGCTCGCCACCGGCGCCGACATCAGCGCGCCGCTGCCCTGGACCCGTACGGTCTGGAACGGTCGAGCACCGCGGCATCTCCCGGCCGCCGCCTCGGCGGCCGCGACCGCTCGCCGGCGCCCGACCTGGACCCAGGCGATCGCGACGCTGTTCGGCGCCGCCGCCCTCGGCGTGCTCGCGGCCGCGGCCGTGGCCCTCGTCCGCACGCTGCTGAGCCTCCCGTTCATGCAGGACTTCCTGGCGGCCTTCCCTGGCGAGTACGAGCCACCGATCCCGGTCGAGCCCGGCTTCGCGCCGTGGGTCAACTGGGCGCACTTCTTCAACATGTTCCTGATCGTGCTGATCATCCGCTCGGGGCTGCAGGTGCGCACCGAGAAGCGGCCGAGCGTGTTCTGGTCCCCGCGGAACAACCCGAAGGGCAAGATCAGCCTGAACCTCTGGTTCCACCAGGCACTCGACATCCTGTGGCTGGTCAACGGCGTGATCTTCGTCGTCCTGCTGTTCGTCACCGGGCACTGGGTGCGGATCGTGCCGACGAGCTGGGAGGTCTTCCCGAACGCGCTGTCGGCGGCCCTCCAGTACATCTCGTTCGACTGGCCGCACGAGAACGGCTGGAACAACTACAACAGCCTGCAGCAGCTCGCCTACTTCGTCACCGTCTTCCTCGCGGCGCCGCTCGCCGCGGTCACCGGGTTCCGCATGTCGGGGCTCTGGCCCAAGAGGGCGGAGCGCCTGTCGAAGGCGTACCCGGTGGAGTGGGCGCGCGCCCTGCACTTCCCGGTGATGCTCTACTTCGTGGCGTTCATCATCGCGCACGTCGCGCTCGTGATGCTGACCGGCTTCCTGCGCAACCTCAACCACATGTTCGCGGCGCAGGATGCCGCGACGTGGACGGGATTCTGGGTGTTCATCGCCTCGCTCGTCGTGATCGCGGTCGCCTGGGTCGCTGCGCGTCCGCTCGTGCTCGCCCCGATCGCGAAGGCGTTCGGCAAGGTCTCGGGGCGCTGATCCATGACCGATCGCACCGCCATCGAGGACTACTGGCGCGAGGCCCGCATCGCGCTGCCCCACCTGCCGGAGCCTCTTCCCGAGGCGTGGGGTTTCGGCGCGACGCCGGAGCACGCCGACGAGCTCCTGGAGCTCGTGCTCGCGGGTATCAAGGTGGGCACGGCGTCCTCTCTCTGGGACTACGAAGAGTCGGGGGATCCGCTGCCGACCGTCGGCGAGCTCAGCATCATCCTCGATGGGACCGGCGCTCCGCGCGCCGTGATCGAGACCACGGCGATCGACATCGTTCCGTTCGACGAGGTCGACGAGGTGCACGCCTTCGCCGAGGGGGAGGGGGATCGCACCCTGGCGCACTGGCGCGAGGTGCACGAGCGCTACTGGCGCACCCACTCCGAGAACCCGCGCGGCTACGAACCCGATATGCCGGTGCTGTGCGAGCGCTTCCGGCTGCTCCTGCCGGCCGGCACGGAGGACTGAGAAGAGGGAGATCATGGCAGAGGCCTACATCGTCGACGCGGTCCGTTCGCCGGTCGGACGCCGTGGCGGCGCTCTCGCGGAGATCCACCCCGCCGACCTCGGCGCGCACAGTCTGCGGGCCCTCGTCGATCGGATCGGCATCGACCCCGGCGCCGTGGACGACGTGATCCTCGGAGCCATCGATGCGATCGGCGGGCAGGCCGGGAACGTCGCGCGCACCGCGTCGCTCGTCGCCGGCTTCCCGGAACACGTGCCGGGCGTCACGATCGATCGGCAATGCGGATCGAGTCAGCAGGCCGTGCACTTCGCCGCGCAGGCGGTGCTCAGTGGCACCAGCGACCTCGTGATCGCCGGCGGGCTGCAGAACATGTCGCGGATCCCGCTCACCGCGGCCGCGACCGTCGGCCGGGAGTACGGCTTCACGACGCCGTACGCCGAGTCCCCCGGGTGGCGGGAGCGCTACGGCGACCAGGAGATCTCGCAGTTCCGCGGCGCGGAGCTCATCGCCGAGCGGTGGGACATCTCACGGGAGGAGATGGAGAGGTACGCGCTGGAGAGCCACCGCCGGGCGGCCCAGGCCCAGGACGAGGGGCGGTTCGCGGCGGAGATCGCGCCGCTCGCCGGGCTCGACCACGACGAGGGCGTGCGCCGGGACACCACCCTCGAACGCATGGCGGGATTGCAGCCGCTCGCGCCCGGTGGACGGATCACCGCCGCCGTCGCGTCGCAGATCAGCGATGCGTCGAGTGCCGTGCTCATCGCCAGTGCGCGGGCGGTGCAGGAGCACGGCCTCACGCCGCGGGCCCGCATCCACCACGTCTCCGTCCGCGGCGACGACCCCGTGCTCATGCTCACGGCACCGATCCCGGCGACCCGGCACGCGCTGGAGCGCACGGGCCTCCGGATCGGTGACATCGACCTGTTCGAGGTCAACGAGGCGTTCGCCTCCGTCGTGCTCGCCTGGATGCGCGAGACCGGTGCGCCGCACGAGAAGGTCAACGTCAACGGCGGCGGCATCGCACTGGGGCACCCGATCGGCGCGACCGGCACGCGCATCCTCGCGACCCTGCTCAACGAGCTGGAGCGCACCGGCGGACGGTACGGCCTGCAGACGATGTGCGAGGGCGGCGGCGTCGCGAACGTCACGATCATCGAACGCCTCTGAGCGCAGACGAAAGGGCCGCCCCGCGGGGCGGCCCTTTCGGTGAGGACGAGGGTCAGGGGCGCACGAAGCGGACCTCGGTGAGCGTCTCGCCCAGGAACGGCTCGGTGTGCGCCGCGCCGTCGAGGTGGAACCCGTTGCGCGTGTAGAAACGGTGCGCGCGAGGGTTGTCCTCGGCGACCCAGAGGTAGAGCGGCTCGTCCTTCTCGACGGCCGCGTCGAAGAGCTTCTGTCCGATGCCCGTCGAGTGGTAGGCGTCGAGCAGGTAGATGAAGTACAGCTCGCGGAACGCCGGGGCGTCCTTGTCGCGGGCCGGACCCGAGCCGACGAAGCCGACGATCTCGCCGTCGACGAGCGCCGCGTTCATCTTGAAGTCGGGGCCCTGCGAGGCCCAGTGCGTCCACAGCTCGGCCATACGGCGGGGCGAGACCTTCTCCAGCGCCGCCTTGCTGATGAGGTGATCGTAGGTCTCGTGCCAGCACTGCGCATGCACGCGACCGAGGGCTTCCGCATCCACATCACGGACCGGACGGACGATGACTTCGGGCTGGGCTTCGGCGCTCATGCGGTGACTCTACGGCGGGTCCGTGGAAATCGGAAATCGGGATGACGGCCCGTGGGAGGCCCTTCGACGGCATGGAGGAATCGGACAACGAAGTTCGACCGTCGTGCGCGGATGGCTACGATCAGTGCTCGTGAATGTGATCTGGCGGACCCTCCTCGTGATCCTCGGTGCGCGTCGTCGCGTACGGCAGGGGAAGACCCTCGACCCGACCGCCGTCGGCACCGTCACCGTCACCACCCTGCCCACGGACCTCGACATCCTCCGCCACATGAACAACGGCCGGTACCTGTCGCTGTTCGACCTCGGCCGCTGGGACCACCTCATCCGCACGGGGCTGTTCGACGTGATGAAGGAGCAGGGCTGGTACGCGGTGGTCTCCAGCGAGACCATCACCTTCCGCAAGTCGCTCCAGCTCTGGCAGCGGTTCGAGGTGCAGTCCCGCTTCATCGGGCACGACGAGAAGGCGCTGTTCCTGGAGCACCGGGCGGTGGTCGCCGGCGAGGTCTACGCCAGGGCCATCGTGCGGGCCCGCGTCCTGCGCCGGTCCGGCGGCACGGTCAGCAACGAGGAGCTGTTCGCCGCGGTGGGCAAGCCCGACGGGGTGCCGGAGATCGATGCGTGGGTGCACGACTGGGCCGCCGCGTCCGCCCTGCCTCCCGTGCGCACGCCCGCCCCCAGCATCTGGAACTGACCCGGCTGCGGCCCGCCCGGTCGGGCACCCCGGGATTCCGCGACCGGAGACCTAGGGTGGTCACATGGCAGAGTCGTCGTCATCCTCCGCGGAGGCGGGGGCATCCGCATCCCTCGCCGATCAGGCCGTCGAACTCGCGCGCCGTTGGGTGATCGAGGCGGCTGCGGCCGACGTCGACCCCGCCGCCGAGCGTCTCGCCGGCGTCCTCCGCGACGCCAACGGCCTGCCGTTCACCCTCGGTTTCGTCGACGGCGTGATGCGGCCGGAGAGCCTGACCGCTGCGGCCGCCCAGCTGCGCCGGATCGCGCCCATCGTGCCGGAGTTCCTGCCGTGGTACCTGCGCTCCGCCGTGCGGCTCGGCGGCGGGGTCGCCCCGGTGCTGCCGACGCCGGTCGTGCCGATCGCGCGGCGGGCGCTGCGCGAGATGGTGGGGCATCTCGTGGTGGACGCCCGGCCGGCGAAGCTCGGACCCGCGATCGAGAAGCTGCGGGAGTCGGGGGCGCGCCTGAACCTCAACCTCCTCGGGGAGGCGGTGCTCGGGGAGGCGGAGGCGCAGCGGCGGCTCGACGGCATCCACGAGCTCATCCGGCGTCCGGATGTCGACTACGTGTCGGTCAAGGTCTCCGCCATCGTCAGCCGCATCTCGATGTGGGGCTTCGACGAGGTCGTCGAGCGGGTCATCGACCGGCTGCTCCCTCTCTACGTGACGGCTGCGGAAGACGGCACCTTCATCAACCTCGACATGGAGGAGTACCGCGACCTCGACCTCACGATCGCCGTCTTCACGCGGATCCTGGAGGACCCTCGGCTCACCGGACTCGAGGCCGGGATCGTGCTGCAGGCCTACCTGCCCGACGCGCTGCCGGCGTTGCAGGAGCTCACCGCCTGGGCACAGGATCGCGTGATCCACGGCGGGGCCCGCATCAAGGTGCGCCTCGTGAAGGGCGCGAACCTCGCGATGGAGCACGTCGAGGCGACCCTGCACGGATGGACGCCCGCGCCCTACGACACGAAGCTCGACACCGACGCCAACTACCTGCGCTGCCTGGACTGGGCGCTGCAGCCCGAGCACACGACCTCGGTGCGGATCGGGGTGGCCGGCCACAACCTCTTCGGCATCGCCCATGCGTGGCTGCTCGCCGGGGAGCGCGGGGTCCGCGACGCGGTCGAGTTCGAGATGCTGCTCGGCATGGCTCAGGGGCAGGTGCAGGCGGTGTCCCGCGAAGTGGGTCCGGTGCTGCTGTACGTGCCGGTCGTCGCGCCCGCCGAGTTCGATGTGGCCATCAGCTACCTCGTGCGGCGGCTGGAGGAGAACGCGTCGTCCGAGAACTTCCTCTCCGCGGCGTTCCACCTGCACGACGACGAGTCCCTCTTCGCGCGGGAGGCCGAGCGCTTCCTCGACGCCCTAGACCGGGCGGGGGACCCGGCCCTCGGCCTCGGCCCGCGGCGCACCCAGGACCGCCTCGCGCCCGTGCACGAGTCCGTGCGCCCCGCCCCGGTCGGTCCGGTGGCGGAGGCCGACCTCACGAAGGCGGTGCTCGGCATCGTGCGCGGCTCCGACGACACCGACACCGGCGCCTACCTTGAGACCGCCGTGTACGCCGCGCGCGAGCGCGGGGAGGACACCGGGGGCGCGCCGGGCTTCGTGAACACGGCCGACACCGACCTCGCCCTCCCCGCCAATCGCGAGTGGGCAGCGGGGATCCGTGCGAGGCTCGCGGACTCGACGGTCGGGAGGGATGTCCTGGACGCGGCCCGCGTCGATGACGCCGATGACCTCGGCCGCATCGTGCGCGGCGTGCAGGGCGCGGCGGCAGCGTGGGGATCACGTCCCGCGGCCGAGCGGGCGGAGGTGCTGCTGCGCGCGGCGGCCGCTCTCGAGTCCCGCCGCGGGGAGCTGATCGAGGTCGCGGCCGCGGAGACCGGCAAGGTCTTCGCCGAGGCTGACGTCGAGGTGAGCGAAGCCGTCGACTTCGCCCGGTACTACGCCGCGACGTGCCGCGAGCTCGATGCGATCTCCGGCGCCGTGTTCGTCCCCGCCAGGGTGACCGTCGTCGCTCCGCCGTGGAACTTCCCCCTCGCGATCCCTGCCGGTGGCGTTCTGGCGGCGCTCGCCGCGGGGTCCGGCGTCGTCCTCAAGCCCGCCCCGCAGGCACGCAGGTGCGCGGCGGTGCTCGTGGCGGCGCTGTGGGAGGGCGGCGTGCCCCGCGAAGCCCTCGCTCTCGTCGACATCGAGGAAGGCGACCTCGGCCGTGCCCTCATCACGGACGAGGCCGTGGACCGGGTGATCCTCACCGGCTCATGGGAGACCGCGGCGCTGTTCCGCTCCTGGCGCCCCGACCTGCCTCTGCTCGCGGAGACCAGCGGCAAGAACGCGATGATCATCACGCCCTCGGCCGACCTCGACCTCGCCGTGGCCGACCTCGTGAAGAGCGCGTTCGGGCACGCGGGGCAGAAATGCTCCGCGGCGTCGCTCGCGATCCTCGTCGGGCCGGTGGGGCGCTCGCAGCGCTTCGCGCGTCAGCTCGCCGACGCGGTCCGCTCGCTGCGGGTCGGCTGGCCCTCGGATCCGCTCGCCGAGGTGGGCCCCGTCATCGAGAAGCCCGAGGGCAAGCTCGCCTGGGCCCTCTCCGAGCTGGAGGGCGACGAGCGGTGGCTCATCGAACCCGCCCTCGACCCCGCCGACGACGGCAGCGGACGGCTCTGGCGCCCCGGCGTGCGGGTCGGCGTGCAGTCCGGCTCTCGCTTCCACACCGAGGAGTTCTTCGGACCTGTCCTCGGGATCATGCACGCACCGACCCTCGCGAAGGCCGTCGACCTGCAGAACGCGGTCGCCTACGGTCTCACGGCGGGGCTCCACACCCAGGATCCCGACGACCTGGCCTTCTGGCTCGACCGCGTGCAGGCCGGGAACCTCTACGTCAATCGCGGCACGACCGGAGCGATCGTACAGCGGCAGCCGTTCGGCGGGTGGAAGCGCTCCTCCGTCGGCGCCGGTGCCAAGCCCGGCGGGCCGAACCACCTCATCGGGCTCGTAACGTGGCGCGCGCAGCACGGGTCCCCGGCGTCGAGCACCCTCCACCTCCGCGGGCTCGACTCCCGGATCACCGGGCTCATCGAGGCCGCGCAGCCCTCCCTCCCGTTCGAGTCGTTCGAGTGGCTTCGGCGGTCCGCCCTGTCGGACGCGCTGGCCTGGGACCGGGAGTTCGGCCGGGTGCGAGACGTGTCGCGGCTGGAGATCGAGCGCAACCTCTTCCGGTATCGGCCCGTGCCGGTGGAGATCCGCGCCACCGAGGACGCCGCCCTGCACGACCTGCTGAGGGTCGTGATCGCGGGGGTGCGTGCGGGGGCGGGCTTCGTCGTGTCCACTCCGGTCGGGCTTCCGGCGGGCGTGCGGCATGCTCTGGGCGACCTCGACGCCGTGGTGTTCCTGGAGACCGAGGCCGAGTGGCTCCAGCGGATGCGGGTGGCCGAGGAGGCTGGAGCATCGGGAGACGCGGGGGTTCCGGTGCTTCCGCGGCATGAGCGCGTGCGGCTCGTGGGCGGACGGGAGTCGGTGGCGGCGCTGCGCTCCGCGCTGGCGGTGGCGACGGGCGGTGATCCGGACCTCGCGGTGTACGACGCGGAGGTGACGGCGGCGGCCCGCATCGAGCTCCTCCCGTTCGTGCACGAGCAGTCCGTCTCGATCACCGCCCACCGCTACGGAAACCCCGACCCCTGGAGCGCCTCCGTCATCTGACCCCCGCCCGTTCCGGTGCGGGTGCGGGCGCCGGTGCCAGTGCGGTGCGGGCTCGAAAAGGTGCCTTCCCGGCCCCCGGCAGGTGCGTTTTCGATCCCGCCTCGGGCTGCGCAGGACATGCGGGATCGGAAACGGGCGGGAGCGGCGGCTCGGGGGTGCGATTGTGATCCCGGAAGAGACTGCGCAGGGACGGAATGCGGGTGTAAAAGATTCTTGACACAGGTGCGATGCGGACGTACTCTCGTGTCAAGAATCTTTGACACGAGGAGAAGCGCATGGTCTACGAGGAGCGCAACGTCTGGGCCGGGCTCATCGTCAGTCCGATCGTCGCGGTCGTCTACGTGCTGCTGCTCATGCAGCAGGCCGGTGGCGGACCGCTCACCGCGACGGACTGGTTCCCGCTGATGCTGTGGACGATCGGCGGGGGCATCGTCGGGACGATCGTGCTCAGCATCCTCTGGGGCATCCTCGCCGGGATGTCCGATCCGGACGGCGTCGGCCGCTCCGACATCCGCGACCGGGACATCGGCCGGATGGGGGCGCGCGTGGAGCAGGCCTTCGTCGCCATCGCCGGCCTCGGGGTCATCGTCCTGTGCGGTCTCGGTGCCGACGCGTTCTGGATCGCGAACACCATGTTCGCGGGGTTCCTCGTGGCGGCCGTCGTCGGCGGTGTCGCCCGGGCGATCGCGTACCGTCGGGGCCTGGTCTGATGGTCAAGCCCACCCTCGTCTCCAACAGCATCCGCGCCCACCGCGAGCGTGCCGGACTCACGCAGGCCGAGCTCGCCCGCACGATCGGGGTCACGAGGCAGACGCTCATCGCGATCGAACAGCAGAAGTACTCGCCGACGCTCGAGCTCGCGTTCCAGATCGCCCGGGCCTTCGGCGTCGGGATCGACGACCTGTTCGCGTATCCCACCGACCCCGGAGGTGCCGCATGACCGAGACGATGCCCGCCTGGACCCGCGAGACGTACGGCCCGGCCGCCGGGACTTCGCTGACCCGCCTGCCCGTGCCGCAGCCCCACCGGGGAGAGGTCGTGCTGCGCGTGCAGGCCACCGCCCTCAACGCCGGCGACGTGCGGCTGCTCCTCGGCGATCCGCTGCTGGTCCGGCCTTTCTTCGGCCTCACGCGCCCGAAGCACCCGGTCCGGGGGCTCGACGTCGCGGGCACCGTCGTGGCGGTCGGCGCCGACGTCGTGAACGCCGAACTCGGCGAACTCGTGGTGGGAGAGCTGCAGGGTGGAGGCGGCCTCGCCTCCCACGCCCGCATCGCGGCCGACCGCGTCGTGCCCGTCCCGCCCGATGTCACGCCCGAGGCGGCGGCCTGCCTGCCGATCGCCGGAGGCACCGCGTGGCAGGCGCTCGACGCGGCCGGGGTGGGGCTGCGCCACCGCGCACAGCGGGTCCTCGTGATCGGGGCGTCCGGCGGCGTGGGGACCTTCGCCGTGCAGCTCGCGGCGCTCCGCGGGGCCGAGGTCTGGGCGACGTGCCGTCCCCGGAACGCCCTGCTGCTGGAGCGCCTCGGAGCCGTGCGCACGCTCGACCACCGCACGTCTCCGCTCACGCACCTGCCCTCCGCCCGGTTCGACGCCGTCATCGACCTCGCGGGAGGTGTGCCGATCCGCGAGCTGCAGCGTCTCGTCCGCACGGGTGGTCGCGTGGTGCTGGTGACGGGCGACGGCGGACGCGTACTCGGTCCTGTGCCGCGGATGATCCGCGCCGCCGTGCTCTCGGTCCGCGGACCCCGGGTGGTGTCCCTCGCGGCGACCTCGCACCCGGAGATCCTCGCGAAGCTGCTCGAGCTCGTGGAGGAAGGGCACCTGGTCCCTGTGATCGAGCGCACCTACCCGTTCGCCGAGGCCGTGTCGGCGCTCGCGCACGTCGAGGCCGGGCACACGGTCGGCAAGGTCGTGGTGACGCAGCGCGAGGGCTGATGACGACACGGGACGGATGCTGGTGGCGCCCAGGGTCCGGTGGCACAATGGTCACCGGCGTGCCCGAGTCGCATCTTCCCCTCCGCCTCTTCCGAGCAGGGGGTCGAAGGACCGCCGGGCCCCTGGACAGCGTCCGCCGCGCCCGTTCACACGAGGAGCATCCATGTCGACGCCGGAGACCGCCGTCACCACCGCCCCCACGCGCACCGCGCACCGCCGCCACTACCTGATGTGCCGTCCCGAGCACTTCACGGTGAACTACTCCATCAATCCGTGGATGGAGCCGTCGCGGCCGACCGACACCGCCAACGCCGTCGCCCAGTGGCAGAAGCTCTACGACCTGTATGTCGAGCTCGGCCACGAGGTCGAGCTCATCGATCCGCTCCCCGGATACCCGGACATGGTCTACACGGCCAACGGCGGCTTCCTCATCGACGGGCGCGCCTACGTGCCGGAGTTCCGGTTCGTGGAGCGGCAGGGGGAGGCTCCGGCCTTCGCCGACTGGTTCCGCGCCGCCGGCTACGACACCGTCATGCCGGAGGAGGTCAACGAGGGCGAGGGCGACTTCCTGCTCGTCGGCGACGTGATCCTCGCCGGCACGGGCTTCCGCTCCACCGGCGACAGCCACCGCGAGGTCGGCGAGGTCTTCGGCCGCGAGGTCGTGTCGCTCAACCTCACCGACCCCCGCTTCTACCACCTGGACACCGCGATCGCGGTGCTCGACCCCGTGCAGGGCGTGGAGAACGGCGGTCCGGAGCGGGCGAACATCGCCTACCTCCCCGGGGCCTTCGACGACGCCAGCCGTGCCGAGCTGGAGAAGCGCTTCCCCGACGCGATCCTCGTGTCGGACGAGGACGGCGCGGTGTTCGGCCTGAACTCCTCGAGCGACGGCTACAACGTCATCATCTCGCCGCGGGCGAAGGGCTTTGAGCAGCAGCTCCGGGAGCGCGGCTACAACCCGATCACCGTCGACCTGTCCGAGCTCCTCCTCGGTGGCGGCGGGATCAAGTGCTGCACGCTCGAGCTGCGGGGTGCGAAGTGACGATCGAGCAGACGGCGGGCGGTTCGACCCTTCGACAGGCTCAGGGCGCTTCGACGAGCTCAGCGACCCTTCGACAGGCTCAGGGACCCACCGCGGTCGCGGAGCCGCACGTCGCGCACAACTACCACCCGCTGCCGGTGATGATCGCGCGCGGCGAGGGAGCGTGGGTGACCGATGTCGAGGGCAAGCGCTACCTCGACCTGCTCGCGGCCTATTCCGCGGTCAACTTCGGGCACCGTCACCCCGCGCTCGTCGCGGCCCTGACCGAGCAGCTCGGTCGGGTCACGCTCGTCAGCCGGGCGTTCCAGAGCGACATGCTGGAGCCCTTCGCGGCCGCGCTCGCCGAGCTCTGCGGCAAGGAGCTCGTCCTGCCGATGAACACGGGCGCCGAGGCGGTGGAGACCGGCATCAAGGTCGCCAGGGCGTGGGGCTACCGCGTGAAGGGCATCCCCGAGGGGAAGGCGCGGATCGTCGTGGCGAAGGGCAACTTCCACGGCCGTACGACGACGATCGTGAGCTTCAGCGACGACGAGACCGCGCACGACGACTTCGGTCCCTACACGCCCGGCTTCGACCGCGTGCCGTTCGGCGACGCGGAGGCGATCGCCGCGGCGATCACCGAGGACACGGCGGGCGTGCTCGTGGAGCCGATCCAGGGCGAGGCCGGTGTGGTGATCCCGCCGGAGGGGTACCTCCGCCGCATCCGTGAGATCTGCGACGAGAAGAACGTGCTGTTCATCGCCGACGAGATCCAGGCCGGGCTCGGACGTGTCGGCGAGACGTTCGCGTGCGACCGCGAGGGTGTCGTTCCGGACCTGTACCTGCTGGGCAAGGCGCTCGGCGGTGGCATCCTCCCGGTCTCGGCCGTGGTGGGGAACACCGATGTGCTGGGCGTGATCCGTCCCGGCGAGCACGGCTCCACGTTCGGCGGCAACCCGCTCGCGGCGGCCGTCGGCCTGCGCGTGGTGGAGATGCTGCAGACGGGCGAGTTCCAGGAGCGTGCGCGGGCACTCGGCGCACACCTGGAGCAGGCGCTGCAGCCGCTGATCGGCCACGGTGTCACGGGCGTGCGCATCGCCGGGCTGTGGGCGGGCGTCGACATCGACCCCGCGATCGGTTCGGGCCGAGAGATCGCGGAGAAGCTGCTCGACCGGGGTGTGCTCGTGAAGGACACGCACGGGCAGACCATCCGCATCGCGCCCCCGCTCGTCATCCGGGCGACCGAGCTCGACTGGGCCATCGAGCAGCTCAAGGTGGTGCTCGACGCCTGACCGCGGCCGACCCACCCCCTTCTGCACGAGCCACCCCCTTGCGAACGTTCGCAAGGGGGTGGCTCGTCTCGAAAGGGGTGGGTCGACGGCTCAGGCCGGCGGGGAGTCGGGGTCGAGCGTGCGGAGGGTGTCCTCCTCGGCGGCGTTGTCGGCCGCGAGCTCGTCCTCGGTGTTCTCGTCGCCGCCCAGCGGCGCGTCGTGGCCGGGGCCGGAACTGCCCTGGATGGCGCCGCCGGTCGACTCGCCGCGGGAGCTGTCGCCCTGGATCGCGCCGCCGGTGCCGTCGCCCTGGCCGGAGTTCTCGTCAGGGACGTCGACGCCGGGAGCGCCTTCGGCCGGATCCTGCGGGTGCGGGGTGCTCATGTTCTCGTCCATGACACGACGCTACGACCGCCGGGCCGTGATGAGGAAGGCGTTGACAAACGCGCCCGCAGCTCACTCGTCGTCGCGTCGAGGAAGCCGGATGGGCGTCGTCGCCGCGGCCTTCTCCGTGTAGTCCACCGGCTCGACCGGCTGCACGACGCGCAGCGGGCGCGTCTCGTCGAGGGTCAGGCGGAAGCGGCTGCTCTCCTCGCGGCGCAGCCTCCCCGACATCAGCACCCACGTCACCCCGATCGCGCACGCGATGAAGCCGGCCGTCCCGCCGAGCATGATGGCGGCGCGGGGACCGAACGTGTCCGCCACCCAGCCCGCGATCGGTGCGCCGACCGGGGTCGACCCCATGATCACGGCCATGTAGAGGGCGAGGACGCGGCCGCGGAGCGCCGGATCCGTCGTGATCTGCACGTAGCCGTTGGCCGTGGTCAGCAGCGTCACGATCATGAAGCCGGTGAACGTGAGCGTGACCGCGTAGGAGAGGTAGGTGGGCATCGCGGCCGAGACGAAGGCCGCGATCCCGAAGCCGCCCGCCGCGAGGATCACCACGCGCACCCTCGCACGGTCCCGCCGTGCGGCGAGGAGGGCGCCGATCAGGGAGCCGATCGCGAGCACCGAGCTCAGCACCCCGTACCCGTCGGCGCCGGCTCCGAACTCCAGCGCCATGGTCGAGGCGAAGATGGGGAAGTTCATGCCGAACGCGCCGATGAGGAACACCGTCACGAACACGACCTTGAGGTCGCTGCGTGCCCAGACGTACCGGAAGCCCTCCGCGAGGCCGCCGCGGCTGCGGTTCTTCGGCCGTGGCGCCAGCAGGTGCGTGCGCATGAGCATCAGCGCGACGATCATGGCGAGGAAGGTCGCGGCGTTGACGATGAACACCCAACCGGAGCCGATCGCGACGATGAGCAGACCACCGACCGCGGGGCCGATCATGCGGGCGAGGTTGAAGGAGGCGGAGTTGAGCGCCACGGCGTTGGAGGTCTCCGTGGCGGACACCATGTCCGACACGAAGGCCTGACGGGCGGGTGCGTCGAACGCGTTGACGATGCCGAACCCGAGGGCGAACGCGAGCATCATCGGCAGGGTCATCACGCCGGCCAGCAGCAGGGATCCGACCGCGATCGCGAGGCCGAGCAGCGCGGTCTGCGTGGTCAGCAGGATCTTCCGCCGATCGAAGCGATCAGCGACCCAGCCGGTCAGGCTCACCAGCACCAGCGGTGGGCCGAACTGCAGCGCCATGGTGACGCCCATCGCGGTCGCGTCGTTGTCGGTGAGCTCGGTCAGCACGACCCAGTCCTGGGCTGTGGCCTGCATCCATCCGCCGACGTTCGACACGAGGGCGCCGGCGAACCAGATCCGGTAGTTGATGTTCGCGAAGGAACGGAACATGGCGCTCATCGCTCCACCACCCTCCGCATCAGGGCGCTCGCTTCTCGCAGCGTCGTCAGTTCCTCCTCGGTGTAGTCGACCTCGCGGAGCATGTCGGCCAGCAGCACGTCGCGGCGGCGGATGGTCTCGACGACGACCTCGACGCCGGCGGCGGTGATGTCCACCTGCACGCGGCGGCGGTCGTCCTCGTCCGGGGTGCGGGCGACGAAGCCCTGCTCCTCCAGGCCGTTCACGATGCTCGTCATCGAGGGGGCGGTCACGCGCTCGCGCTCGGCGAGGGTGGAGATCGTGCGCCGGCCGTTCATGCGCAGCTCGGCGAGAACGGCGAGCTGCGTGTCGCTCATCATGTCGGCGGCGCGGGCGCAGCGCAGTCGGCGGGCGAGCCGGAACGTGGCCATGCGCAGGTCTGTGGCGGTGAGGTGCAGGGAATCATCGGACGCAGACATACTTAGTTAGTCTATCTAATATTTCTGACGCGGGGGCAGGAGGAGCCGGGGCAGCGGGCACAATGGAGGGGTGACCCGAACGATCGCTCTCGAAATCGCCGTCCAGGACCCCGCCGGAGTGCGCATCGCCGCCGAGGTCGGCGCCGCCCGCGTCGAGCTCGCCACGGCACTCGCCCTGGGTGGGCTCACCCCGTCGCCGGCCACCCTGGAGCTCGCGCTCGAAGCTGCGGGGGCGAACGGCCCCGAGGTGCACGTCCTCATCCGTCCGCGCGCCGGCGGCTTCCACTACAGCGCCGACGAGCTGGCTGTCGCCGAACGCGACGTGCGGCACGCGGTCGCCGCAGGCGCAGCCGGCGTCGTGATCGGCGCGCTCGACGCCCAGGGGCGGCTCGACCACGACGCCATGGCGCGGCTGCGGGATGCGGCCGGGGGAGCTCCGGTGACGCTGCATCGGGCGATCGACGTGACCGCCGACCCGGTGGCGACCCTGCGGGCCGCGAGGGAGCTCGGGCTCCGGCGCGTGCTCACGTCCGGAGGGGCATCGGCCGCGATCGACGGCATCGACACCCTGCGCGCGCTCGTCGCCGCGGCCGAGGGGCAGATCGAGGTCATGGCCGGCAGCGGCGTCGACGTCGCGAGCGCTCCGGTGCTCACCGCGGCCGGCGTCGATGCCCTCCACTTCTCCGCGAAGCGGGCGGTGACCGAGGGCGGCGGCGTGCGCATGGGCTCCGCCTCCGACGGGGTCGGCGGCTACGAGGTGACGGACCGCGACATCGCCTTCGCGATCCGGGACGCTCTCGCGGGAACCGACCGGTAGGGCCGACTCATGACCGAGACCCGCGAGTACACCGACAGCCACGGCATCGCCATCGTCTACGACGTCCACCCCGCGGAGGGCACGCCCCGCGGTGTCGTCCAGCTCCTGCACGGGGTGGGCGAGCACGCAGGACGGTATCCGGCGCTGATCGCCGCGCTCACCGGAGCCGGGTTCACCGTCTACGCGGACGACCACCGTGGGCACGGGCGCACCGGCATGCGCCAGCACGGCGATCCGGCCCGGCTCGGACGGCTCGGCCCCGGGGGTCTCCGGGCGGCCAAGGATGCGATCTGGCAGCTGACCGGCATCATCCGCGACGAGAACCCGGACCTTCCGCTCGTGCTCCTCGGGCACTCGTGGGGGTCGTTCCTCGCGCAGATGCTGGTGAACGAGCACGCCGAGGCCTTCGATGCGGTGATCTTGTCGGGTTCGGCGCTGCGCACGCCCCGCTCCCTGAACCCGGCGCCGCTGAACGCCGCGTGGGCCGCGGACGACGCGACCGGGTACGAGTGGCTGAGCCGCGACCCCGCGGTGTGGAAGGCCTTCGAGGAGGACCCGCTCACGACGGGGGTGCCTCTGCTCAAGCTCTTCGGTCTGCTCGACGCGGCGCGACTGTACGGGCGTCCGGCGACGCACCTCGCGCGCGACCTCCCGATGCTCCTCCTCGTCGGCCGTGACGATCCGGTCGGCGGTCCCCGCAGCGTCCACAAGCTCGCCGACCAGTACCGGCGCCGCTCCGGACTCACCGACGTCACGACCCTCGTCTACCCCGACGCCCGGCACGAGATCTTCCAGGAGCTGCAGCAGGACGAGGTGCGCGCCGACGTCCTCGCCTGGCTCGACGCCCACATCCCCGCCCGCTGACTCCCGTCCCGGGTTCGGGTCCGATCCCAGTCCGGCCCTTCCCCGGCCTGTTCAGTCCCGTTCCGTCCCGTCCCGTCCCGGTCCGGTTCCGGTCCGTCCCGGTCCGGTTCCGGTCCCTTTACGGTCCGGGATCACTTTCGCCCCTTCCCCCGGTCCCGCGGGATTATTTTCGCGCGTGGCACAGGCCCCAGCGGAACGTTTTCGAACACGCACTGTGCGTGGGTGCGCCGGTGAGTCCGCGTCCGCGATGACCTGTCGGGTCAAGGCCGCGCCTCCCGTCACCGCCCGCGAGATCACCTTCGTGCCTCCGGACATCCCGCGGGATCAATGTTGTGCCTCCCGCCACTGCCGCGGGATCACTTTCGTGCCCGGGACGGACCTCGGGGGAGCCTTTTCGAACACGCACGGTGATTCGCGCGCCGGTGGCAGTGGGGAATCACCCGCGCCCCCGCGAATAGGGGGCGCGGAGGCGCGGCGCATCTTCGGCTTCCGTCGCGCCGCGGACGACCCCGGGTGGCGGGATCGATAAGGGGCGGGGGAGGGCGCGCTGGGGGACGATTTCGATCCCGCGGGATGTGCGCGGGGGCTGCGCACGGGTGGCGGGATCAGTAACGGGCGGGGGAGGGCGCGCTGGGGGACGGTTTTGATCTCGCGGGATGTGCGCGGGGGCTGCGCACGGGTGGCGGGATCAGTAACGGGCGGGGGAGGGTGGGATGGGGGACGGTTTTGATCCCGCGGGATGTGCGCGGGGGCTGCGCCGGCGGGATCAGGAACGGGCGGGGAAAGGTGCGGCGAGGGACGGGTTTGATCCCGCACGCGGATGGAGCGACCGCGGGGGAGTGTGACGTGGGATGACGCGCGGTGAAGGCGTGTGACGGAGGGAGGCCACGGGAGGTGGGGGCAGTCCTAGATTCGGGGCACATCCGCACGAGCGAGGGGGAGGGCCCGCGGCGATGAGCTTCCTGACGGACTGGCATGAGTGGCATGCGGCGCGTGAACGCTATGCGGGGTCGGAGTACGGGCCGTCCGCGCTGGAGTCGACGAACTGGCTCATCACCGAACCCGCAGCGGTCGACGGCGTCCCCGGACTCTGGGCCCTCACCGGCGACGGCGGCATCCGCGGCAGCGAACTCGGACCGTCGGGGTCGGTCGTCACCCTCCGCGGCGCCCAGACCCTGCGCCTCGGGCGGCGGGAGTTGCGGGTATTCGATCGCAACGGGCTGCTGGCCCTCCGCGTCTGGAATCCGGCCCGTCCGCAGCGGGAGTGGTTCACGGCGATCGACGCCTACGCCCCGGACGAGCGCTGGCGGCTCCCCGCGACGTTCGAACCCGCGCCAGACGAGCGGGTCGTCGTCACCTCGGTCGACGGTGAGGAGCGCGAGACCGCGATCGCCGGACGCCTGCGGTTCGAACTCGCCGGGGCCCCGCACGAGCTCACCGTCACCCGCAGTGGGAGCGGAGCGCTGAGCGCGGTCTTCGCCGACGGGACGAATGGGCTGGAGACGTATCGGTTCCGGTTCCTCCCCGTCGACGAACCCGCCGCCGATGGATCCGCCGTGCTCGACTTCAACCGGGCGTACCTGCCGCCCTGTGCGTTCTCCGACCAGTTCGTCTGCCCCCTGCCGACGCCCGGCAACCGCTACTCCACGCCGATCAGGGCGGGGGAGCGCGTGGTCGTGCTCGGCGGCTGACCACGGAGGCAGCGCGCGCCTTAAGCTGGATCCGTGCACGGTGAATACAAGGTTCCTGGGGGCAAGCTCGTCGTCGTCGACCTCGAGGTCGAGAACGACCGGATCGCGCGGTTCCGGCTCGCCGGGGACTTCTTCCTCGAACCGGACTCCGCGCTCGACGACATCAACGCCGCTGTCGAGGGTCTCCCCGTCGAGTCCGACGCCACGGCCATCGCCGCGGCCGTCCGCGGCGCCCTCCCCGAGGGGGCCCAGCTGCTCGGCTTCACCCCCGAGGCGGTCGGCACCGTCGTCCGCCGCGCGCTCGTCACGGCGCCCGGCTGGGGCGACTTCGACTGGGAGATCGTCCACGAGAAGGCGGTCTCGCCGCGCATGAACCTCGCCCTGGACGAGGTGCTCACCTCCCGCGTCGGCGAGGGGCGTCGGCGTCCGACGCTGCGCATCTGGGAGTGGGACGAGTCGGCCGTCGTCATCGGGTCGTTCCAGTCGTATCGCAATGAGGTCGATCCCGAGGGCGCTGCGAAGCACGGCTTCGACGTCGTCCGCCGGATCTCCGGAGGCGGAGCGATGCTCATGGCCGCGGGGCAGATCATCACCTACTCGCTGTACGTCCCCGCGTCACTCGTCGCCGGAATGACCTTCGCCGACTCCTACGCGTTCCTCGACGACTGGGTGCTGCAGGCGCTCCGTTCGCTCGGCATCGACGCCGTCTACCAGCCTCTCAACGACATCGCGAGCCCGACCGGCAAGATCGGCGGCGCCGCGCAGAAGCGCCTCGCGAACGGAGGTGTGCTGCACCACGCCACCCTCTCCTATGACATCGACGGCCAGATGATGACCGAGGTGCTGCGGATCGGCCGCGAGAAGCTCAGCGACAAGGGCACGACCTCGGCCGCCAAGCGCGTCGACCCGCTGCGGAGCCAGACCGGACTGGAACGCGCCGAGATCATCGAGCGCTTCAAGGACACGTTCCGCTCGCTCACCTCCGCCGAGGACGGCGGCATCACGCCGGACGAGTACGCCGATGCCGAGGCTCTGGTGGAGTCGAAGTTCTCGACCGACGCGTGGCTGCATCGGGTTCCGTGAGCCCTTCGACAGGCTCAGGCCCTTCGACAGGCTCAGGGACCCAGGAGGACGGCCCAGGGGTCCAGGTCCCGGGGCGGGTGTCGGTGATCGAGGGGGACAACCTCGCCGTCGCGGCGACCCTGCCGTCCGGGTCCTTCACGCTCGTCTACCTCGACCCGCCGTTCAACACCGGAAGAGTGCGGGAGCGGCAGGTGGTCACCGCCCGCCGCACGTTCACAACTCCGGAAGAATCGGCGGATCCGGACGGGGGCAGCTCCCAACCGGCCGAAACCGCGTCGGATCTCCTGAGTTCTGAACACGCGGTCGGCGGGCCGGAGGTGCGGCACGGCTTCCACGGACATCGGTACGAGCGGGTGCGCGGCATGCTGCGCGCGTACGACGACAGCTTCGACGACTACGGCGCCTTCCTCATGCCGCGGCTGGAGGAGGCCTGGAGGCTGCTCGCCGACGACGGCACCCTGTACCTGCACCTCGACTACCGCGAGGCGCACTACGCGAAGGTCATGCTCGACGCGGTGTTCGGCCGGGACTGCTTCCTCAACGAGCTCATCTGGGCGTACGACTACGGCGCGAAATCCCGGCGGCGGTGGCCCACCAAGCACGACACGATCCTGGTGTACGTGAAGAACCCGCGGACGTACGTGTTCAACTCCGACGACGTCGACCGGGAGCCGTACATGGCGCCGGGGCTGGTGACCGCGGAGAAGGCGGCGCGCGGCAAGCTCCCGACCGACGTCTGGTGGCACACGATCGTCCCGACGACCGGACGGGAGAAGACGGGCTATCCGACGCAGAAGCCCGAGGGCATCCTCCGGCGCATCGTGACCGCGTCCAGCCGACCGGGCGATCGGGTGCTCGACCTCTTCGCCGGAAGCGGCACGACCGGAGCGGTGGCCTCCGCACTCGGTCGGGAGGCGGTGCTCGTGGACGACAACCCGGAAGCGGTGCGGGTCATGGCCGCACGCATCCCGCACGCGGAGGTCCGCCGGGCCTGAGTGGGACGCGCTCGGCACGAGCCGTCAAATCCCGATCGAGACCTTCCGCAGGGTCGCGTTCACGGTCCAGACCGTCCGCATGCCGGCCGTGAGCCGCATCACTGACCCTGGGCCGAGTCCCACGGGCGGGAGCGCGGGTGCGGTGAACGCCACGGTCGCGCGACCGGAGAGCACGACGAACACCTCGTCCTCCTCGACATCCACCGCCGTGCCCGGCGTCATCTCCCAGACGCCGATCTCGATGCCGCGTGCGTCGTCGAGCACCGTGTACGCCGTGGTCGGCGCGCCGTCGCGGACGTCCTCGTCGGGCAGCGGGGCGTGCGTCAGCGCGAGGTTCCCCGCGTTGACGACGGCCCCCGGGGTGAGCGCGGTCACGAGTCGAAGCCCATGCCGAGGGCGTCCAGCGTCTTCAGGAACAGGTTGCGGCGCCCCCCGTTGTGGTCGGCCCTGTCCATCGCGGCGCGGACGAGGTTTATGCCGACGGACGCGGCGGGCTCCGGCGGGAACGGGATCGGCTTCTCGCGCACCATCCGCAGCTGCGTGCGTTCGGTCTCCTCGCCGTCGAGCTTGTCGAGCATGACATCGGCCGCGAACCGGGCGGCCCCGACCCCGAGTCCGGTGAACCCCGTGGCGTAGGCGACCCGACCGCCGCGGGCGGTGCCGAAGAACGCGCAGAACCGGCTCGACGAGTCGATCGCCCCGGCCCAGCGGTGCGTGAAGCGGAGGCCGGCGAGCTGCGGGAAGGTGGTGAAGAAGTGCGAGGCCAGGCGTCGGTGGCTCTCCATCCGATCCTCGTAGGCGGGGCGCACCTTGCCGCCGAAGTGGTACACCGCGTCGTAGCCGCCGAACAGGATCCGGTCGTCGGCGGTGAGCCGGTAGTAGTGGAACTGGTTGGCGCTGTCGGCGAGCCCCTGACGGTTGCGCCAGCCGATGGACTCGAGCTGCTCGGCCGAGAGCGGCTCCGTCATCAGCACGTAGTCGTACACCGGGACCGTCATGAGGCGGTTGCGCTTCAGGAGGGAGGGGAACACGTTCGTCGCGAGCGCCACCGCGTCGGCGGTCACCCGGCCGTGCTCCGTGACGAGGGTCACCGGACCGGAGTCCGCGCCCTCGATCCGCCGGACGAGGCTGTGCTCGTGGATCTCCACGCCGAGCTCGACGGCCACCCGTGCGAGCTCCAGGCCCAGCTTCGCGGGGTGCACGAGAGCGCTGCCCTCCCGGTCCCACGCGCCGGCGAGGAACGTGGGGGAATGCACTTCCGCCTGCACCGCCTCCCGGTCGAGGAAGCCCTCCTCCTCGCGCAGCCACTCGACCTGATGCGGCTCCACGGCGACCGCGAGCTGGCCCGTCCGCTCGAACTCGGCATCCATGTCGTACCGCCGCACGGTCTCGGCGATGCCGTCGAGGTTCTCGTGGCCCAGCTCCTCGAGGCGGTCGATCTCCTCGGGCCAGCGGTTCACGCCGTTCTCGTGGCCGTGCGTGAGGCTGGACTCGCAGAAGCCGCCGTTGCGCCCGGATGCCGCCCAGGCCACGCGGGATGCCTCCAGGAGGACCACCTTCCGCTCCGGATCCCGCTCCTTCGCGCGCACGGCCGTCCAGAGCCCGGTGTAGCCGCCGCCGACGACCACGAGGTCCGTGTGCACGGTGCCGCGCAGCGGCGGATGCGCGGGCCGCTCGACGTCGTCGAGCCAGAAGACCGACAGGGCCGTGTCGCGCAGGGCGTCGTCGACGACGGACTGCGAAGGATGACGGCGTTCGAAGACCGTGGTGCCCATGTTCACTCCGATGCGAGGGGAGCGCGTCAGCGCGTTCCCCAGTTGTAGAGGTCTTTGTAGAGGCCGGCGTAGAGCAGGCTCTCCGTCTGGATGATGCCGGGGATGGTGCGGATGCGGGTGGCGATGAGGTCGAGCAGATGGTCGTCGTCCTCGCACACCGCCTCGACGAGGATGTCGAACGTCCCGAGGGTGACGACGACGTACGCCAGCTCGGGGATCGCCGTGAGCTCCTCAGCGATCGCGCGGGGGTCGCCGGACACCCGGATCCCGATCATCGACATGCGGTGGAAGCCGAGCTGCAGCGGGTCGGTCACGGCGACGATCTGGATCAGACCCGATTCGGTCAGGCGCTGCACGCGCTGGCGGGCCGCGGCCTCGCTGAGCCCTACTTCGCGGGCGATCTCCGCATAGGGACGCCGCCCGTCCTCCTGCAGCAGCTCGACGATGCGCTTCGAGATGTCGTCGAGGGCGGGGGGAGGCGTCTTCGGACTCATGTACCGATCGTGACATTCTGACCCGCCCTGCGCAACTGATTCCGTCGATCTGTGGACGAAAAGCTACAGATTCCGCGCTCGGATGGCTACCATGGCGCTATGTCCTCACCGTCGACGATGACCGTGCCCCTGCAGAACTTCATCGGCGGTCGCGCCGTCACCGCATCGGGGAGCGGGCGCCTGCCGCTCATCGATCCGGTGACGGAGGAAGCCTACGGCGAGATCCCGATCTCCGACCGCACCGACGTGGATGCCGCGTATGCCGCGGCCGCGGCGGCGTTCCCGACCTGGCGGGACACCCCGCCGTCTGCGCGCCAACTCGCCCTGTTCCGCATCGCCGAGGACATGGCCGCGCGGGCCGAGGAGTTCGCCGACCTCGAGTCGAAGGACACCGGCAAGCCGCGGGCGACGCTCGTCGCCGACGAGATCCTGCAGTCGGTGGACCAGCTGCGGTTCTTCGCCGGGGCCGCGCGGAGCCTCGGGGGTCGAGCCGCCGCGGAGTACCTCCCCGGGCACACCTCCTTCGTGCGCCGGGAGCCGATCGGCGTGATCGGGCAGGTGACGCCGTGGAACTACCCCCTGAACATGGCGGTGTGGAAGATCGCTCCCGCGCTCGCCGCCGGCAACACCGTCGTGCTGAAGCCGGCCGAGTCCACGCCGCTCACCACGCTGCTGCTCGCGGAGATCGTCGCCGCGCACACCCCCGCGGGCACCCTCAACGTCGTGCTCGGCGACCGCGAGACCGGAGCGGCCCTCGTCGAGCATCCGACACCGCAGATGGTGGCGATCACCGGCTCGGTGCGCGCGGGGATGGCCGTGGCCCGCTCCGCGGCCGACGACGTCAAGCGCGTGCACCTGGAGCTCGGCGGCAAGGCGCCCGCGATCGTCTTCCCGGACGCGTCGATCGAGAAGGCGGTCGAGGGCATCGTCACCGGGGCCTTCTTCAACGCGGGTCAGGACTGCACCGCGGCGACCCGGGTGCTCGTGCACGCGTCGATGCACGACGAGCTCGTCGCCGCACTGGTGGAGCGGACCCGCACGCACGCGCGGACCGGGGTGCCGGACGAAGAGGGCGTGCTGTACGGACCGCTGAGCAGCGCGGCCCAACTCGCTCAGGTGCAGGGCTTCATCGACCGGCTTGCGGCGCACGCGACCATCGCCACCGGTGGGAGGCGGCAGGGCGACCGCGGTTACTTCTGGGAGGCGACCATCGTGACCGGCGTGCAGCAGGACGACGAGGTCGTGCAGGGCGAGATCTTCGGACCCGTGCTCACCGTGCAGCCCTTCGATACCGAGGAGGAGGCGCTCACGATGGCGAACGACGTGCCGTACGCGCTCGCCGCCTCGGTGTGGACGCGGGAGCACACCAGGGCCATGCGCTTCTCCCGCGACTTGGACTTCGGCTGCGTCTGGATCAACACCCACATCCCGTTCGTGTCGGACATGCCGCACGGCGGGTTCAAGCACTCCGGATACGGGAAGGACCTGTCGCAGTACGGCTTCGACGACTACACCCGGATCAAGCACGTGATGAGCGCGCTCGACTGACGCGGCGGTCGTTCAGCGCGGGGCGAGGAGCTTGACGCGGCGGTGCTCCCGGAGCGTGAACTGCGGGCGTTGATCGATCTTCGTGGCCCCGTCGAGCTCCCACCCGTGCCGGGCGTAGAAGCCGTCGGCGCGGTCGTTGCCGTCGAGGACCCAGAGGTAGGCGCGGGTGTGGCCGGCATCGATCATGCGCTGCTCGGCGGCGTCGAGGAGGGCATGCCCCGCCCCCGTCGACCACGCGGTCGGGTCGGCGTAGATGCCGTACAGCTCGGCATCGTCCAAGCCGTCGGGGTCGCGGCCGGAGCCGAACGACGCCCAGCCGACGACGGTGCCGTCGCGCTCCGCGACCAGGGTTCCGAGGCTCGTGGGCAGCGGATCGGCGAAGATGCGGCGCCACCCGTCGGCCCGTTCCGAGACGGACAGCCCGTCCAGCACCTCCTGGTCGATGAGGCCCTCGTAGGCCGCCTGCCACGACCGCACGTGCACTCCGGCCACGGCCTCGGCATCGTCGGCGACGGCGTCTCGGATCACCAGGGGCGTCATCCCTCCACCCTATGCGGGCCCGCCGACGTCCTTCCGGGTTCCCCGGTCACACCTGCACGACATGGGTGCGTCTGTGGGGAGGAATCCCGGGATTCGTCGTGCGACCGTGCCCGGGTCGTGCAGGCGACGCAGCCGGGAAGGACGGGTCGACGGGTGCGACGCGATGTGGCAGGCTGGCGGGCACCGACTCCGCACGAGAATCGACCCCCCAGAGGTTCCGCCGCATGTCACGACCCCTCGCAGGACCGCAGACCCTGCTCCGCACGCTCAACGGCCGCGCGATCCTCGAGCGTCTCGCCCGGAGCGGACCGCAGACCCGGGCCGAGCTCATGGCGGCGACCGGCCTCTCCCGCACGGCCGTGACCCAGGTACTGCGGATGCTCGACGCCGCGGGAGCCGTCACTGCGGCCGGGGTCGACCGCGACACCCGCGGACCGGCGGCGGGCCGGGTCGCTCTGCACCCCGCCCTCGGGGTCGCGGCGGCCGTGCACGTGGACCATCACGCCGCCCACGTCGTCCTCGTCGACGCGACCGGCACCATCAGAGCCGAACGGCACGGCGCCTTCCCCGCGGGCGAGGACCGGGTCGCGCACATCGCCGCCCTCGTCGCGGCCTGCCGCCGATCCGTGAAGGGCGCGCTCCACCTCGCCGTCGTCGGAGTGCCCGGCATCGTCGCGTCGGACGGTGCGATCCGCGACGACCAGGGACCGGACGGCGGCGCCTTCCGCTCGGCTCTCGCGGCAGCCCTCGACTGCCCGGTCCGCGTCGAGAACGACGTCAACCTCGCCGCGCTCGCCGAGTCGACCACCGGTGTCGGCATCGACCTCGCGAGCTTCGCGCTCCTGCTGCTCGACGACGACCTCGGCGCCGGCATCGTGATCGACGGGGCGCTGCATCGCGGGTTCTCGGGAGTGGCGGGCGAGGTGATGTACCTCCCGCAGACGCCGGTGCCCATCGGCGCCCCGGTCGCGGGCGCCGCGGTGGTGCGCGACCTCGCCCTCGGGCTCGGACTGGATGTCGACGCGCCTTTCCTCGCCCACCTGGAGGCGGCGCAACGCGGAGACGAGGCGGCGCAGGCCCTCGTCGCGGAGATCGGACGACGGCTCTTCCTCGCGGCGGGCAGCGTCGCCCTCGTGCTCGATCCCGAGGCCTTCATCCTCGGCGGGGAGGCGGTGCACCCGGCGCTCCTGGATGCGATCGAGCGGGTCGCGGACGAGTTCGCCGCGCAGCTGCCGCTCCGTTTCCTCGCCTCGGCGTTCGGTCCGGAGGCGCCGCTCGTCGGAGCTGTGGGTGAGGCGGCCTCCGCGCTCCGCGCCGACGTCTTCACCCGGATCCTCACACCCTCCCGCGCACCCGCCACCGGCCGCTGACCGCCCGACAGGACACGCCATGACCGCCTCCGCCGCTCTCGCCGACCGACTCGGGCTGCCGTCCGGTGCCAGGGCGGTCATCCTCAACGCCGACGACTTCGGGATGTGCCATGCCGCGAACGCGGCGATCTCCGGACTCCTGGCGCGTGACCGGATCGACTCGGCGACGGTGATGGTGCCCTGCGCCTGGTCCCCGGAAGCACTCGCCTTCGCCGCCGCGCACCCCGACCTCGACGTGGGCGTGCACCTCGTCCTCACGAGCGAGTGGCGCCGGTACCGGTGGCGTCCGCTCACCGCGGGCTCCTCGACCCTCGTCGACGCCGACGGCTTCTTCCCCGCCGACGTCGCGACCGTGGAGCAGCACGCGTCGGAGGAGGATGTCGCCGCCGAGATCGCCGCGCAGTTGCAGGCGGCGCTCGATGCCGGCGTCGACGTGACCCACCTCGACAACCACATGGGCTCCGTCTACGGGCTGCTGACCGGCCGGGACTTCCTGCGCGCCGTCTTCGAGCTCGCCGCCCGGCACGGCCTCCCCTTCCGCCTGCCCCGCGAGATGGAGGGAGCGGACGCCGATCCGATGCTGCAGGCGAAGCTCACCGAGGCGGCGGCGGTGGCGGATGCGTTCGGCGTGGAGATCGTCGATCGGCTCTGGACGCACCCGTTCGAGCTGCGCGGCGAGGGCACCGCCGATGAGGAGTCGTACGAGCAGGTCCGAGACGGGTTCCTCGCGGTGCTGCGCGCCGTCCCGCCCGGTGTCACCGAGATCTACCTGCATCCGATGGCCGACGGTGAGGAGCTGCGCGCCGCGGTGGACTTCGCGGCGGCCAAACGCGGCTACGAGCTGCGGCTGCTCGACGACCCGCTCGTGCAGCAGACGATCGCCGAGGAGGGCCTGGTCCGCGTCGGCTGGCGCGCGCTGCGGGAGCTGCAGCGCGGAGACGCCCGGTGACGGCGCTCGGCGAACGGCTGCGCGACCGCCGTCTCGACGCCGCTCCCACCCGCTCCCAGACCATCGCCTTCGGGGCCTCGGGGTTCCCGACGCAGCTGATGACGCAGACGTTCTCGGCGTTCGTCGTCTACTTCTACGTCTCGCACCTCGCCGTCCCCGCGGGGTGGGTGGCGGCGGCGATGATCGCCCACGGCATCCTCAACGCGGCGCTCAACCCTGTCGTCGGGGCGCTCTCCGACCGGATCCGCACGCCGTGGGGCCGCCGCATCCCGTGGATCGGGCTCGGCATCGTGCCGCTCGTCGTCGCGTTCGCCCTCGTCTGGATGCCGCCCGCGCTCCCGGCGGCCGGGCTCATCGTGTGGTTCCTCGTGGTCGTCGCGGTCTACGACATCGCCTTCGTCGTGGTGGTGCTGAACATCTCGGCGCTGTTCCCGGAGATCTTCCGCACCACGGAGGAGCGCGCCCGCGGGAACGTGCCGCGGCAGATCTTCGCGATCCTCGGCATGGTGCTCGGCACGGCAGGAGCCCCCGCGCTCTACGACGCGATCGGCTGGCCCGGGATGGCGCTCGTGCTGAGCGGTGTCTGTCTCGTGCTGCTCGCCTGGTCGTTCCTCGGCGGGATGATCGAGCGCCGGGTGCCCGAGGCCGCCTCCGAGGCCATGCGCTGGCGGGACCAGCTCGTCTACACGTTCCGCAACCGCGCCTTCGTGCCGTACGTGCTGGGCTCGCTCTGCGTGCAGACCTCGATCGCCGTGATCCTCGCCGCCGTCCCGTTCTACGTCCGCTACTCGCTGGGGGCGGCCGAGGGCGGGGGCAGCCTCCTGCTCGGCGCCATCTTCCTCACGGCCATCCCGTCGATCGTGCTGTGGAGCGCGGTAGTCCGGCGCACCTCCCCGCGCACGGCGCTGCTGTGGAGCGTCGCGGTGTTCGGGGTCGCGGTGCTCGGCTACCTGGTCCCGACGTCGGTGGGGGCGGCGGCTCTCGTCGGGGTGGCGGTCGGCGTCGGCGTCGGCGGGCTGCTGCAGCTCCTCGAGGTCGTGCTCGCCCAGATCATCGACGACGACGCGCATCGCACGGGCCACCGTCGCGAGGGTGCGTACTTCGGCGTGAACGGGTTCGTCGTGCGCGGCTCCGTTGTCCTCCAGGCGATCGTCGCCGCGGCTGTGCTGACCGCGACGGGCTTCGACGCCGGGCTCGGCGACGCGCAGCCGGAGGCCGTCGACGGCGGCATCCGGCTGATGCTGGCGGTCATCCCCCTGGCGTTCACCGCCGTCGGGTGGCTGTGCTTCTGGCTCTACCCCATCCGCACGCGCGACCTCTGAGATCAGCCGGCGGCGCGGCGGGCCTCCCAGCCCGTGCGCACCATCTCGTCGACGGTGTAGCGCATGGTCCAGTCGAGGTCGCGGGCCGCGAGCTCACCGGTCGCCACGATTCGATCCGGGTCGCCGGGGCGGCGAGGGCCGACCTCGGGGGTGAAGTCGATGCCGGTGACGCGGGCGACCGCATCCATGATCTGCTTCACGCTGAGGCCGTCGCCGGAGCCGAGGTTGTACGCGGGCTCGATCGGGGCGCCGGAGGCCAGGCGCTGCGCTGCGGCGACGTGGGCGGCGGCGATGTCGCCGACGTGCACGTAATCGCGCACGTTCGTGCCGTCAGGGGTGTCGTAGTCGTCGCCGAAGATCTTCGGGGTGCGGCCCTCGATCAGCGCCTCGAAGACGATGGGGAAGAGGTTGTGCGGGCTGACGTCGTAGACCGTCGGGTCGGCCGAGCCGACGACGTTGAAGTACCGCAGCGAGGTGTGACGCAGCGGGCGGTCGGCGTGGGCGGTGGCGACGGCCTGGTCGCGGAGCAGCCATTCGCCGATGAGCTTCGACTCGCCGTAGGGGCTCGCGGGCCTCTTGGCGGTGTCTTCGACGACGAGGGAGACGTCCGGGGTGCCGAACACGGCCGCCGAAGAGGAGAAGACGATGTTCGCGACGCCCGCCGCCGCCATCGCCTCGAGGATGATCCGCGTCCCCTCGACGTTCTGGGCGTAGGTGTGCAGCGGGCGCTGGACCGAGACGCCGGCGTACTTGTAGCCCGCGACGTGGATCACGCCCTCCGCCTCGTGCGTGCGCAGGGTCTCCTCGACGAGGGCGCGGTCGAGGATGCTGCCCTGCACGAAGGGCACGCCCTCCGGCACGAAGGAGGCGACGCCGCTGGAGAGGTCGTCCAGGACGACGGGGGAGAGACCGGCCTCTGCGAGAGCGCGGACGACGTGGGCACCGATGTAGCCGGCGCCGCCGGTGACGATCCAGGACATGCGTTCCTCTCCTGCCGCGGCGGTGGCGGCTCGACCCTTCATTGTGTCAGGCGTCGCGGCGCGGACCTGCGGACGGGCTGACCTCGAACAGGTGCGGGGCGACGAAGCCCTCGGCGGCGAACCGCCCCCGCACCGCGTCGGCGAGGTGAGGCACGGCACCGCGGTCGACGAGGGCGATCGCGGCACCGCCGAAGCCGCCGCCGGTCATGCGCGCACCCACCGCCCCCGAGGTGAGGGCGGTCTCCACCGCGGCGTCGAGCTCCGGCGTCGAGATCTCGAAGTCGTCGCGCATCGACGCGTGGGACGCGACGAGGAGGTCGCCGATGCCGCGTGCGCCCGCGGTGCGCAGCGTCGCCACCGTGTCCTGCACGCGCTGGTTCTCCGTGACGATGTGGCGCACGCGGCGGAAGGTCATGTCGTCCATCAGGCTCTCGGCGCGGGCGAGGTCGGCCACGGCGACGTCGCGCAGCGCGGGCACTCCGAGGATCGCGGCTCCGCGTTCGCATGCGGCGCGGCGTTCCCGGTAGCCGCCGGTGGAGTGCGCGTGCGTGACGCGGGTGTCCATCACGAGCACCGCGAGGCCGGCGTCGGCCATGCCCAGCGGCACGACGTCGGCGGCGAGAGAGCGGCAGTCGAGGAAGATCGCGGCGTCGGGCTCCCCGAGCATCGAGGCCATCTGGTCCATGATGCCGGTGGGCGCGCCGACGGCCTCGTTCTCCGCCGTCCGTCCGATCCGGGCGAGGGCGACGGCATCGAGGCCGGCGTCCCAGAGCTCGTTCAGTGCCGTGGCCGTCGCGCCCTCGATCGCGGCGGACGACGAGAGCCCGGCCCCGACCGGGACGTCGGAGGCGATCGCGATGTCCAGGCCGGAGGCCGCGGTCGCGGGGGCGGCCGCACGGAGGGCCCAGGCGACGCCGAGCGGGTACGCGGCCCACTCCGGCACCGCGGGCGCCGTGCCGGGCGGGGTGGGGAAGAGGCGGTCGAGGTCGTCGAGAGCGATCTCGACGGGGTCGTCCGCGAGGGTCGAGGCGACGCGGAGCCTTCGGTCGGCACGGCGGCGGACGGCGGCGACCGTGCGCTGCGGGATCGCGAACGGCAGCACGAAGCCGTCGTTGTAGTCGGTGTGCTCGCCGATGAGGTTCACGCGCCCCGGGGCCGACCAGACGCCGTCCGGCGTGCGCCCGGCGAGGGCGGCGAAGAGGTCGACGGCGGCGTCGTGTGCGGAGGTCATGCGGAGGCTTCCTGGTCGGCGCGAGCGAGGGCCTCGCGGAGTCGGGCGGCCCCCTGCTCGGGGGCGACCTCGGCGGCCCAGGCCCACATCGCGGCCTCGGAGCCCGCGAGGAACTTGAGCTTGTCGGCGGCGCGGCGGGGGCTCGTGAGCTGCAGGTGCAGGCGCACGCTCTCGCGGCCGACGTGGACCGGAGCCTGGTGCCACGCGGCGATGTACGGGGTGGGGCTGTCGTAGAGCGCGTCGACGCCGCGGAGGAGACGGAGGTAGAGCGGGGCGAGCTCGTCGCGCTCCTCCGCCGTGGTCTCGGCGAGGTCGGGCACGTGCCGATGCGGCATGAGGTGCACCTCGAGCGGCCACCGCGCCGCGAAGGGCACGAACGCGGTCCAGTGCTCGCCGCGGAACACCACCCGCTCGGAGGCCTGCTCCTCGGCGAGGATGCGGGCGAAGAGGTCGGGTGCGGTGCGGTCGACGGCGTCCAGCACCCGGGCGGTGCGCGGGGTCACGTAGGGATACGCGTAGATCTGCCCGTGCGGGTGGGGGAGGGTCACGCCGATCGCCTCGCCGCGGTTCTCGAACGGGAAGACCTGCTGGATGCCGGGCAGGGAGGACAGAGCGGCCGTGCGGTCGGCCCAGGCCTCGATCACGGTGCGGGCACGGGTCGCGGTCTGGGTGCCGAAGGAGCCGGAGTGCTCGGGGCTGAAGCACACGACCTCGCAGCGGCCGACGGCGGTGCGGGTGCGCCCGAGTCCGAGGGCCGCGAGGTCGTCGAGGCCGCGCGGGGGGTTCGTCGCCCCCGGGACGGTGCCGACGGGCTCGGCGAGAGCGGGGCCGAACGCGGGGGAGCGGTTCTCGAACACGGCCACGTCGTACCGGGACGGCACCTCGGACGGATTCCCCGGTGTCTGCGGCGCGAGCGGGTCGGCGTCGGCTCCCGGCATCATGACGCGGTTCTGGCGGTTGGCGGCGACGGTGATCCAGTCGCCCGTGAGAACGTCGAGCCGCATGGTCGCGGTGTCGGGTCGAGGGGCAAGGGTGCGGGCGTCGACCGACCGTTCCGCGCCGAGGGTCGTCTCCGGGTCGTCGTAGTAGATGAGCTCACGGCCGTCGGCGAGGGTGGTCGGGCGCTTGACGACACCGGCGCCGAGACGCTCCGTGCGCAACTCAGGAGATTCGGGCGTGTTCACGTCAACATGTTAGGTCGGGCTGCGTGCTAACGTCAACATGACGGAGTTGTGAACGGAGGATCCCGTGGCCCGGAAGCTGTCGGCGTCGGTGTCCGCCCGCGTGTCCATGGCGACTGTGGCGGCGCGAGCCGGTGTCTCCGGACAGACCGTCTCCCGCGTCGTCAACGGCAGTCCGCGCGTGGACCCGCAGACGCGGGCGCGGGTCGAGGCCGCGATGACCGAACTGGGGTACCGGCCGCATCGGGCCGCGCGGGCGCTGCGCACCGGTCGCAGCCACACCCTCGGTCTCGTCGTGACCACCCTGGCCACGGTCGGCAACTCCCGGATGCTGCAGGCCACGGCCGAGGCGGCGGCGGAACGCGGCTATGCGCTCACGGTCGTCACGGCTGCGGACGGCGTGGACGCGGCGTTCGCCCGGCTCGCCGACCAGGGCGTCGACGGTGCCCTCGTGCTGAACGAGGCTTCGGCGCTGGTCCCTGCCGCCACTCTGCCGCCGGAGCTGCGTCTTGTCGTCGTGGACGCTCCCGCAGGAGCCGGAGCGATCGTGGTGCACAGCGATCACGCCGCGGGAGCAGAGGCTGCCACGCGCCACCTGCTCGCCGCGGGGCACGAGACCGTCCACCACCTCGCGGGACCGGCGGAGTCGTTCGCCGCCGCCGAGCGCGAGCGCGGGTGGCGCGAGGCTCTGACGGCTGCCGGTCTCACGCCTCCGGCGGTCGTGCACGGG
The DNA here is from genome assembly GCF_904066215.1 of Microbacterium sp. Nx66. Taxonomy (NCBI): domain Bacteria; kingdom Bacillati; phylum Actinomycetota; class Actinomycetes; order Micrococcales; family Microbacteriaceae; genus Microbacterium; species Microbacterium sp. Nx66. The sequence goes on along the minus strand of NZ_LR880474.1, from coordinate 3,007,612 downwards.
GACTGGAGCGCGGAGTCCGGCTTCGCCGCGGGGGCGGCCCTGGCCCAGGCGACGGCGGTGTTCTGCGCCAACGACCAGATGGCGCTCGGGGTGCTGCGCGCGGTGGCGGAATCCGGACGCACGGTCCCCGGCGACGTCAGCGTGGTCGGCTTCGACGACATCCCGGAAGCGGCGAACTTCCTCCCGCCGCTCACGACGATCCGCCAGGATTTCCCGGCGCTCGCGCAGCGGGCGGTCACAGCGCTCATCGCCGCCGTGGAGGGCGACGCGGCGGCGACCGATCCCGCCGCGCCCGTGGTGGTGCCGACTCGGCTCGTCGAGCGCGCGAGTACGGCACGCCGCTGACGCTCACCCCCGCGGAAGGAACTCCTCGGGGCGGAAGCGCGTCGTGGCACCGTCCGGCCAGGACACCGCCGCGTCGCCTGCCCGCAGGTCGAGCTGCGGCACGCCGGGGGAACTCCCGAGAAGCACGCCGACGGCCATCCAGACGTCCGGCCGCACCGCCGCCGAGAGCCACGGGGTGGCGGTCTCCGGGCCGAGCGGGGTCGCGTCCCGTTCCCGTCGGACCCCCGCGGTCGCACCGTCGACTCCGAGGAGTCCGATGACCCGGCTCTGCGTCTCGCCGCCGAGGGCGAGGGCGGCGGTGACAGCCGCGGGGCCGGTCTCGACGACCGTCGGGGAGGACAGCGCCCAGCCGCCGATGCGGAGGACGTCGCCGTCGCGGATCACCCCGTCCGTCCCCGCGCCCTCCCGGACCCGCACGAGCCGCACCTCCCACGGTCCGCGGAGCGCCGACACCACGTCGACCATGGGGCCGACCGTGGTCTCGGCGGCCGCGCCGCCTCCGCCGACATCGAACTCCGCGCGGAAGCCGTCGTGCCAGTGCACGGGGCCGGAGGAGCCGCCGAGCACGGCGTCGTCGACCTTCCGCAGCGCTCCGGTCGCGAAGCCGGAGCGATGGCTCGCTCGGCCGCCACGCACCACGGCGACCGTGCCGTCGAGCGGATCACGGACCCCGGGGCCGGCGAGCACGGGCGCTGTCGCGGTCGAGTACCCGAGCTTCGCGTACAACGGCGCATCCGGCTGGTGGGCACCCGGCATCCGGTGGTCGGTGCCGTGGTTGACCACACGCACGATGCCGTCCGCGGTACCCGTCGCGAGCCACCCCGGGGCGATGAGGACGCGGGTGAACGGACCCCGATCGATCGGCAGGGGCTGTTCGACGGCCGTCCAGAACGGATGCGCCGCGGGCAGGGCGAGCGGCAGGAGACCCTTCGCCGCCCAGTACGGAGAGCCGGGGCCGGAGTAGTCCTGGGCGAGCGGACGCCAGGCGCCGTGCCAGCCGAGTGGCAGCACTCCGGTCGCATCCGGCGCACCGCGGTCGGTGAAGTGCCGGACCTGACCGCTCACCGCCCGGCGCAGGAGGCCGGGGTCGTGCCGCGAGATGCCGGAGAACGCCGCGACCCCGGCCGCGGCGGCCGTCGCGAAACGGTAGGTGAGGCTGCGGCCCTGGATGAGTGGTCCTCCGTCGGCGCCGACGAGGTGCAGCGCGTCGTCGAGGAACGCGTCCAGCCGCCGGCGATACCGGGCGATGCGATCCGCGTGGCGCGGCTCGTCGCCGACCATGTCCGCCCAGAGCAGCGGGTAGAACGACAGCGCCCAGCCGGCGTAGTGGTCGAACGATCGGGCGGCGCCGTCCGCGCTCCATCCGCCGTCCCGCTCGAAGCCGTCGAGCAGCGCGAAGTCGGCTGCGCGGTCCGCGTCGGAGGACGGCCCGCGGACGCTCTCCAGGAACTGCTCGACGAGCACCCGGAACCAGGCCCAGTTGTTCGGCGGATAGCTCCCACCGACGACGGCCGCCAGGTAGTCCACGGTGCGGGTCCGGGCGCTGTCGTCCAGGCGCGCCCACACCGTGTCGCGGGTGAGGTGCAGACCCAGGGCGAGCGCCGCGGCCTCGACTTTCGCCTGGTCGACCTCGTCGGGGCGCGGCCACCGTTCGGCACCGGCCGGATCGACACCTGCCGCCAGCCCTCTGGCATACCGCTCGGCCAACGGCTCTGTGCCGCGTGGGTCGCCGGCGATGCGGAACGCGGCCAGCAGGAACGTGCGGCTGAAACCCTCGAGCGCGTCGACCGCGGCGCCGAAGCCGCCAGGCGCGCCGGGGTACCGGATGCCCGCGCCCGCCCGGCTCGCATGACGGGCGGCCCCGTCGAGGATGGCATCGGCCACCGTCATCAGGTGCGCGCGCGTCCATCCCGTGTGCGGGGAGAGCGCCCGGTCTTCCGGAGGCAGCGCGAGGATCGTCATGCGCTGTGCGCGAGGTCGGCGCGGTGCACGGGGTGTCGAGGCGGACGGCCGGCCACCCACGCCTCGAGCTCGTCGAGGGCGGCGTCGGCCAGCCGGTGCGCCTCGGTGCCGAGCGAGCCGGCGAGGTGCGGGGTGACCGCGACGTTCGGCAGGTGCAGCAGCGGGTGGTCGGGCGGAAGCGGCTCCGGATCGGTGACGTCGAGGATCGCGTCGAGGCGACCGGAGGCGCACTCCGCGAGCAGCGCGTCGTGATCGAGGAGGGCACCGCGCGCGGTGTTGAGCACGGTGGCGCCGTCGTGCAGGGCCGCGAGCTGCGCGCGGCCGATCATCCCCCGCGTCGCGGGCAGCGCCGGTGCGTGCAGGGAGAGCAGGTCGACGGCGGGGAGCAGGGCGTGGAGTGGGACGAGCCGTGCGCCCGCCGCGGCCACCTCTTCGGCGTCCGCGTACGGGTCGGCGACGAGCACCTGCAGTCCGGGGAAGGGCCGCAGCAGGTCGACGACGCGGCGCCCGATGCGGGAGAACCCGACGATGCCCACCGTGCGGTCGAGGTTGCCGATGCGGCCGGTGACGCGGGGCCCGATGCGCAGGTCGCGCTGTGCGTCGTCCCCGCGGAGCGGGAGGAGGGCGCGTTTGCCGGAGAGCAGGATCATCGCGAGTGTGTACTCGGCGACGGGGGCCGCGTTGGCCTCGGCGGCGGACGTGAGCAGGATGTCGCGCTCCCAGAAGGCGTCGGACACGACGCCGCGCACGCTCCCCGCCGCATGGAACACCGCGCGGAGTCGGGGGAGCCGGTCGAGCAGGGCCGCGTCCAGGAGGGGGGCGCCCCAGCCCGTCACCAGCACCTCGATCCCTGACACGCGGTCGGCCGCGGCCGCCGCGTCGAGCGCGGGCGTGTGCAGCGGGGCGCCGGGGGCCACGAGCGTCCGCAGACGGGCGCGCCGAGCGTCGTCGAACACGAGGTCCCACGCCTCCGTGGAGAGGGCGGCGATGGTGAACGGTCGGTGGGCCATGAGTCTCCGCGGGTCTCGGGTATGCGCTTGCCGAAGCGTGCCGTTCCAGTGAAGACTGTGCGTTCGAGCCCAGGCAACGTGATCGAACAGGAACCATCCAGATCGAACACACTCGTACACGGAAGGCAGCCGGATGCTGATCCCCCGCATCACCCTCGAAGATGTGCGGCACGTCGGGAGGATCGTGTGACCGAAGAGCGTCCCACCCCGCGTTTCGGCCTCTCCCGCCGCGAGCGCATCCTGGACGAGCTGCGCCGTACCGGCGCCGTGCGCGTCGCCGAGCTCGCCCGTGACTTCGGGGTGGCCGAGCTCACCATCCGTCGCGACATCACCGCGCTGGCGGACCGCGGACTGCTGACCAGGGTGCACGGGGGAGCAGTGCTGCGGAGCGCGCTGGACACGACCGTCGCCCGCGCTGCCCTTCCCGGGCCGCAGTTCCGCATCGGCATGGTGGTGCCGTCGCTGAGCTACTACTGGCCGCAGGTCGTCGTCGGCGCCCGGAGCGCCGGGGTGGAGACCGGGGTGCAGCTCGTGCTCCGCGGAGCCAGTTACGCCGCGCAGGACCAGCGTCGCCAGATCGCGGCGCTCCTGGAATCCGGAACCGTGCACGGCCTCATCGTGGCCCCCGAGACGCAGGGCGCCGACGGACACGCGCTGCTCTCGTGGCTGGACACGCTCCCGGTTCCCGTCGTGCTGGTCGAGCGCCGGACCCCGCCCGCTCTCGCCCTCACCCGGATGCAGACCGTGGCGACGGACCACGCGTTCGGGGGTGCGCTCGCCGCCGGGCACCTCGCCGCACTCGGGCACCGGCGGGTGGGGGTGCTCACGTCGCCGCAGTCGCCGACCTCCGCCGGGCTCCGGCAGGGCTGGTCGCGGGCGGTCGCGGAGCTCGGTCTCGCGGTGGGCGTGGATCGCGATGCGGCGCTGGACCGGATGGAGGGGCCCGCGCAGGCGGACGTCGTGTCCTCGGTGCTCGCCGAGATCCGTGACACGGGCACGACCGCGCTGCTCGTGCACTCGGACCCGCAGGCGCTCCTGCTCCAGCAACATCTGCAGGATGCGGGCTGGCGGCTGCCCGACGACCTCTCCCTGATCGCCTACGACGACGAGGTCGCGGAGCACGGCTCCCCTCCGCTCACCGCGCTGCGGCCGCCCAAGCAGCACGTCGGACGCCGCGCGGTGGAGCTTCTCCGGGATCGGCTGCGCGAGGGGACCACCCGGCCCGCCGAGCGCGTGGAGGTCGCCCCGGCGCTGCACGTGCGGGCGAGCACGGCCCCTCCGCGTTAGGCGCGGTTGCGAGGTCGAGCGTCTCATGCCATGATCTCGGAAAGCGCTTACCAACATTCTCCTGTCAGCGCCGACAGCTTCCACCGAGAGGAACGGACCGAGATGGCACAGGCCCCCACCCGCGAGATCGGGATCATCATGAACGGCGTCTCCGGGCGCATGGGATACCGGCAGCACCTGGTGCGGTCGATCCTCGCGATCCGTGACGACGGCGGGATCGAGCTCCCCGACGGCAGCCGCGTGACCGTGCGGCCGATCCTCGTCGGACGCAGCGAGGCCAAGCTGGCCGAACTGGCGGCGAAGCACGGCATCGAGGACTGGACGACCGATCTGGACGCGGCCCTCGCCGACCCGCAGTGGGAGATCTACGCCGACTTCCTCGTCACGAAGGCCCGGGCATCCGCGATCCGGAAGGCCATCGCCGCCGGCAAGGCGATCTACACCGAGAAGCCCACGGCCGAGTCGCTCGACGAGGCTCTGGAGCTCGCCCGCCTCGCCCGCGACGCCGGTGTGAAGACCGGCGTCGTCCACGACAAGCTCTACCTCCCGGGGCTGCAGAAGCTCAAGCGTCTCATCGACTCGGGCTTCTTCGGCCGCATCCTCTCCGTCCGGGGCGAGTTCGGCTACTGGGTGTTCGAGGGCGACTGGCAGCCCGCGCAGCGTCCGAGCTGGAACTACCGCACCGAGGACGGCGGCGGCATCATCACCGACATGTTCCCGCACTGGAACTACGTGCTGGAGAACCTGTTCGGCGAGGTCAAGAGCGTCTACGCGCAGGCCGCGGTGCACATCGCCGACCGCTGGGACGAGAAGGGCGAGCACTACACGGCCACGGCCGAGGACGCCGCGTACGGCATCTTCGAGCTCGACGGCGGGGCGATCGCCGAGATCAACTCCTCGTGGACCGTGCGGGTGAACCGCGACGAGCTCGTGGAGTTCCAGGTCGACGGCACGCACGGCTCCGCGGTCGTCGGACTGTTCGGTGCGAAGATCCAGCCCCGCAACGCCACGCCCAAGCCCGTGTGGAACCCCGACCTGGAGGACAGCCACGACTACGACGCCGACTGGCAGCAGGTGCCGACGAACGACGTGTTCCAGAACGGCTTCCGGCAGCAGTGGGAGGAGTACCTCACCTCGTTCGCCCTCGGGACGGACTACCCGTTCGACCTGCTGGCCGGCGCGCGCGGGGTCCAGTTCGCCGAGGCCGGACTCGCGTCCAGCGCCGAGGGACGCAAGATCGTGCTCGAGCCCCTGACCCTGGACGAGGCATGACCACCCTCCGCCTGCTCGCCGCCGACGGCCGCACCGCCGACACGGAGCTCCGCGAGGTCGCCGGTGTCACGCGGCCGGAGGGCCCGCTCCGCAGCCGGGTGGCCTACGCCGCCGCGCACGTCGTCCCGAAGGTCCACGCGGACAACACCCCGGGGCAGCCGGCCGACATCGACTGGGACGCGACCCTCGCCTTCCGCCGCAACGTGTATTCGTGGGGTCTCGGCGTCGCCGACGCGATGGACACCGCGCAGCGCAACATGGGGCTGGATGCGGCGGCGGTGCGCGAGCTCATCGCCCGCAGCGCCGAGGTCGCCCGCGAGGAGGGCGGCACGGTCGTGGTCGGGGTCAACACCGATCACGTCGACGAGGAGCGCATCCCGCTCGATCAGGTGATCGCCGCCTATCTCGAGCAGCTGCACTTCGCCGAGGAGCAGGGGGCGGGGCCGGTGCTCATGGCCTCGCGCCACTTGGCTCGGGTCGCGGAGACCGCCGACGACTATCGCCGCGTCTACCGCGAGGTGCTCTCCCGCGCGTCGGCTCCCGTCGTGCTGCACTGGCTCGGCACCGCGTTCGACCCGGAGCTCGCGGGCTACTTCGCGCCCTCGTCGCCCGCCGGGAGCGGTGGTCCCGCGTGGCAGGAGGCCGCCGGGGTGCTGCTCGACATCATCGGCGAGAACCGCGCCGCTGTCGCCGGGGTGAAGATGAGCCTGCTCGACGCGGACTCCGAGGTGTGGGTGCGCGAGCGGCTGCCGGAGGGCGTGCGCATGTTCACCGGCGACGACTTCCACTACGTCGGCCTCATCGGCGGGGACAGCCTGACCGGGGCTGCCGCGCCCGAGGGGTCCGCGTCGCGCGGCCACTCGGATGCGCTGCTCGGCGCGTTCGCCGCGCTCGCCCCGGTGGCCTCCGCCGCGATCCAGGCCCTCGACGCGAACGACCCGGAGCGGTACCTCGACCTCCTTGGCCCGACGGAGGAGCTGAGTCGGCAGGTGTTCGCGGCACCGACCTACTACTACAAGACCGGGGTCGCCTTCCTGTCCTGGCTCAACGGCCATCAGCCCGCGTTCCAGATGGTCGGGGGGCTGCATTCCGCACGGAGCCTGCCGCACCTCAGCCGCATCGTCGAGCTGGCGAACGGGGCGCTCGCCCTGGAGCGGCCGGAGCTCGCCCGGGAGCGATGGCACGGCCTGCTCCGGCTGAACGGGGTGGACGCATGACCGCCCCCCGGAGCCTGGCGGCGGAGCGCGAGTCCCGGACACCCGGCGTCGGGACCGTGCCGCATCCGCGGCTCTCGATCAACCAGGCCACCGTGAAGCACGCGGACCTCGCCACGGCCCTGCGCGTCACGGCGGCGGCGGGGGTCGAGGCCATCGGTTTGTGGCGGGAGCCCGTGCAGGCGGTGGGGCTCGATGTCGCCGCCCGTATGCTCGCCGACTCCGGCCTGCGCTTCACGACGCACTGCCGCGGGGGCTTCTTCACCCTTCCGGCCGGTCCGGAGCGTGACGCCGCGCTCGACGACAACCGCCGGGCGATCGAGGAGGCGGCCACCCTCGCGGCGGCCGGTGCGGAGGGCTCGACCGCGGTGCTCGTCCTCGTCGCCGGCGGTCTGCCCGAGGGGTCGCGTGACCTCGTCGGGGCGCGCGAGCGCGTCCGCGACGCCATCGGCGCCCTGGCGGACGACGCCCGGGCCGCCGGGGTCACCCTCGCGATCGAGCCGCTGCATCCGATGTACGCCTCCGACCGTGCCGTGGTCTCCACCCTCGGTCAGGCGCTCGACATCGCCGCGGACTTCGACCCTGCCGTGGTCGGTGCCGCGGTCGACACGTTCCACATCTGGTGGGATCCGCAGGTGCTCGACCAGATCGCCAGGGCCGGACGGGAGGGGCGCATCGCCACGTACCAGGTGTGCGACTGGAAGACCCCCCTCGCCGCAGACCCCCTGCTCTCCCGGCACTATCCGGGGGACGGAGTGATCGACTTCGTCACCCTCACGCGGGCGGTGCAGGACACCGGCTACGACCGCGACATCGAGGTGGAGATCTTCCATGCCGACGTCTGGGCCGACGACCCGGCCCGTGTGGTCCGGCGCACGGCCGAGGCCTTCGCGACGGCGGTCGCCCCCCACTTGTGAGCCCCGGTGACCCCCGTCCCCGGTCCCTCCGTCTCCGGTCCCTCGGTCTCCGGCCCCTCCTTGGTCCCGGTCCCTCGTCTCCGGTCCCTCCTTGGTCCCGGCGTGGTTCCGGATGCACGACCCGTTCCCGGATGCACGGCCCGTCCCCGGGTGTCGGTCGTCCCGACGTGCCCGGGTCGTGCATCCGTCCCAGTCCCGTCGTCGTGTGTCGGTCGTCGTGTGTCGGCCGACGGGGGGACACCTGCACGACCCGGGTCCGTGGGCACGGTCAGACCTAGGTTTCGGTCGTGCAGGCGGGACGGGGTCGTGCAGGTGGGACTCGAGGACGGGGAACGGAAGGGGCCGGGACGTCCGACCGAGGAGCCCGGGGAATGGACGGGCCGGCCGGTGTCGGGGAGATCGGGAGGACTGAGAGGATGACGGGATGACGGGGATCCGTGCGGGACTGTGCTCGGTGACGTTCCGTGCCCTGCCGCCGGAGAGGATCGTCGCGCTCGCGGCCGCCGCAGGTCTCGACGTGATCGAGTGGGGCGGGGACGTGCATGTGCCACCGGGGGAGGTCGGACACGCGGCGGAGGTCGCGCGGATGACCACGGATGCCGGGCTCGCCGTCGCGTCCTACGGGTCGTACTTCCGCGCCGGATCGGAGGAGTCGCTGACCGCGGTCCTCGACAGCGCCGCGGCCCTCGGAGCCGACCGCATGCGGGTGTGGGCAGGGAGTCACGGCTCGGCGGAGGTGTCCGCGCAGGAGCGTGCCCGCGTCGTGACGCGGCTTCGCGCGGCGGCGGTCGAGGCGGCTGCCCGCGGCATCGGGCTCGCCCTGGAGTTCCACGGCGGCACGCTCGCCGACACCGCCCCGGCCACCCTCGCGCTCCTGCACGAGGTCGACCACCCGATGCTGTCGACGTACTGGCAGCCCACGGTCGGCGCCGCCGTCCCCGCGGTGCTCGAGGAGTTCCGTCGGCTCAGCCCCCATGTCTCCGCCGCTCATGTCTTCTCCTGGTGGCCGCGCACCGAACGGCACCCGCTGCGCTCGAGGTCCGCGCTCTGGACACGGTTCTTCGCGGAAGCGGCCGCCACCCCGCACCCGCCGCGTGACGCCCTGTTGGAGTTCGTGCCCGACGACGCCCCCGAGCTCCTCGCCGGTGAGGCCGCCGCCCTGCTCGGTTTCCTCGGACGGCGGCCGTGAGCGTCCCTCGAAGCGGATCCGTCCTCGTCGGTAGGCTCGGAGCATGACCCCGTCCGCCACACCGGCAGAGCCGCCGGCCGCGCGTCGCCCCCGTCACGCCAGGGGACCGGCGCCCACGCTGCATGACGTCGCGCTCGAGGCCGGGGTCTCGCTGGCGACCGCCTCTCGCGTGCTGAACGGTTCCGAGCGCAAGGTCGCGGCGCCCTTCCGGGAACGCGTGGAGGCCGCCGCCGAGGCCCTCGGCTACACCGCCAACGTCTCCGCGCAGGCGACCGCCCGCGGACGCTCGCCGGTGATCGCGCTCCTCGTCGCGGACATCGCCGACCCCTACTTCGGACTCATCGCATCGGGCGTCGCGCGGGGTGCCGACGAGCAGGGTCTCGTCGTGACCGTGGCCATCACCGAGCGCGACCCGGCGCGGGAGGCGCGGATCGTCCGTGCGCTGCGCGGACAGCGACCGCAGGGGCTCATCCTCGCCGCCTCGCGCACGCAGGAGGAGGGGCAGGCGGAGACCGCCCGCGAGCTCGCCGAGTTCACCCGCCTCGGGGGCCGTGTCGTCGCGTTCGGCGCGGACGGCGACGGCGACCGCCGGGTGGAGATCGACAACCGGGCCGGGGCCGCCGCGCTCGGCCGTCGGATGGCGGAACTCGGGTATCGCTCGGCGGTGCTCGTCGGGGCGGCGGAGGGCGTGCGCACCTCGGACGACCGGCTGGCGGGCTTCCGCGCCGGGTTCGCGGAGGGCGGCGGCGAGGTCGCGCAGACCGTCCGCGGAGACTTCCGCCGCGAGTCGGGGGCGACGGCGATGGCCGACGCCCTGGCAGCCGGAGTCCCCGAGGGTACCGTCGTGTTCGGCATCAGCGACGTGGTGGCCATCGGGGCGATGGCGGCCATCCGCGCGGCGGGCCGGGAGGTCGGCGCGGACATCGCCGTCTGCGGTTTCGACGACGTGCCCTCGAGTCGCGATGTGACACCGGCCCTCACCACGGTCTGCGTGCCGCTGAGCGATGCCGGGTATCAGGCCTTCCGCGCGATCGTCGACGAGGACTGGCAGCAGCCGACGCTCCCGCTCGAGGTGGTCGTGCGCGCGAGCACCCCGGGGCTCCGGGCATGACCCGCGTCGTCATCGCTCCGGACAGTTTCAAGGGCACGATCACGGCGGCGGAGGCCGCGGCAGCGCTCGCCGACGGCTGGCGGGAGGTCGAGCCGGCGGCGGACATCGTCCTCCGCCCGATGGCCGACGGCGGGGAGGGGACCGTCGCGGCGTTCGCGACGGCCGTACCGGATGCACAGCGCATGCCGGTCACCGTCGACGGCCCGGCGGGCGCTCCCGTCGAGACGTCCTGGCTGCTCCTGCCGAGCACGACCGATGCTCCCGGCGGCACGGGCGTCGTCGACATCGCCTCGACCTCGGGCATCGAGCTCCTCGACGGCCTGCGGCCCTGGGATGCCGATACGACCGGCTTCGGGCAGGCGATCGCCGCCGCCCTCGATCACGGCGTCTCGCGACTGATCCTCGGCATCGGCTCCAGCGCCTCGACCGACGGCGGCACCGGCATGCTCGCCGCCCTCGGCGCGCGCTTCCTCGACGGGGACGGTCGGCCGGTCGCGAGGGGAGCCCGGGGTCTGGCGGACATCGCCACGGCGGATCTCGGCGCGCTGCGCACCGCGCCGGATGTCCGCGTGCTGACCGATGTCACGAATCCGCTCACCGGATCTCGCGGCGCGGCGGCGGTGTTCGGTCCGCAGAAGGGGCTCACGGAGCCCGGCGACATCGCCCGGGTCGACGACGCGCTCGCCGGTCTCGCCGCCCTCCTTCCCGTCGATCCGCAGCTCCCCGGCACGGGTGCCGCCGGCGGTACGGGGGCGGCGCTCGTGCGCTGGGGCGGGATCCTCGCCCCGGGGGCGGCCGAGGTGGCCGCGCTCGTCGATCTGGCCGGGGCCGTCCGTGGCGCCGAGGCCGTGATCACCGGCGAGGGGTCGTACGACGGACAGTCGGGTGACGGGAAGGTGCCGTCCTTCCTCGCCGCGCTCGCCGTCGAGGTGGGGGCGCGTCCTCTGCTCGCCGCGGGTCGGATCGCGGAAGATGCCGACGCCGGCCTGTTCACGCGGGCCGTGTCGCTGACCGCGTTGGCGGGGTCGTCCGCCGCCGCCGTGGCCGACCCTGCGCGCTGGCTCCGGGTCGCGGGCGCGGAGCTGGCCCGGTCGCGGTGACCGACCCGGAGGCCGCGCCGACGCGCGAGATCCGTGCGGGCGCGACACGGTGCGTTGACACGGCAGAACGGTCGGCATAGACTCGCAACACCGAACGGGAATGCGCTTTCCCGAATCCTTCACGAAGATGTCGAGGACCCCATGTCGTCTGCCCCCTCCGCGACCATGACCCTGGCGATCGCCGCCGACCGCCCCGAGCCTCCGGGCATCGTCCGCTGGTGGAGCCGTCACTGGCACCCGCTCGTCTTCGTGCTCGCGGTGCTCGCCCTCTGGTGGGTCTCCACGAGCCTCGGGTGGGTGCCCGCGTTCATCATCCCGTCGCCCGCCGACACCTGGGCGGCCTTCACCGACAACGCCGCCTACCTCGCGCAGAACACCTGGGTCACCACCTACGAGACCGTGATCGGTTTCGTCATCGCGGTCGTCGTCGGCGTCCTCGTCGCCGTGCTCATGGTGTACTCGCGGGGTCTGGAGCAGACGCTCTACCCGGTCATCCTCTTCGCCCAGGTCATCCCGAAGATCGCGATCGCTCCGCTGTTCGTGGTCTGGCTCGGGTTCGGCGCGGAGCCGAAGATCCTCGTGGCCGTGCTCATGGCGTTCTTCCCGGTCGTCATCTCGGGCCTCGCGGGCCTGCGCACCGTCGACCCGGAGATCCTCCAGCTCGCGTCGACCATGGGAGCGAGCCGCTTCAAGACCTTCCTCAAGGTGCGGCTGCCCGCGGCGCTGCCCGAGCTCCTCTCCGGTCTCAAGGTCGCCGCGACGCTCGCGGTCACCGGTGCCGTCGTCGGCGAGTTCGTCGGCGCGAACGAGGGCCTCGGCTACGTGATCCTGCAGGCCAACGGCAACCTCGACACCGCCATGCTCTTCGCCGCGCTCATCATCATGTCGCTGCTCGGCGTCATCCTCTTCGGCATCATCCAGATCGCCGAACGCTTCCTCATCCCGTGGCACGCCTCCAAGCGCGACGTCGCCGCGGCCACCGTCCGACTCTGACCCCCCTCGCCCCCACGAAAGAAGGCACTGATGAAGAAGTCAGGCACCATCCTCAGCTCGATCGCCCTCGCGTCCGCCGCGGTGCTCGCCCTCTCCGGCTGCGGAGGATCGACGACCCCGGCGAGCTCCGGCGACGGTGACGGCGGGGAGCTCACGCCCGTCACCCTCATGCTCAACTGGTACCCGTACGGCGAGCACGCGGCGTTCTACTACGGCGTCGACCAGGGCATCTTCGAGGAGCACGGCATCGATCTCACGATCAAGGCCGGCCAGGGCTCGACGAAGACCGCGCAGGCCGTCGGGCAGGGGCAGGTCGACTTCGGCTGGGCGGACACCCCCGCCGTCCTCGCGAACATCGACAAGGGCGTCGGCATCAAGAGCGTCGGCGTCTTCCTGCAGACCACGCCGTCGGCCGTGCAGGTCTTCGCCGACTCCGGCATCTCCAGCCCCGAAGACCTCAAGGGCAAGACCATCGCGGTCTCTGCGGGCGACGCCCCGACCACGACCTTCCCGATGTACCTCGAGGCCGTGGGCCTGGAGGAGGGCGATGTGACGCAGCAGAACCTCGACGCCGCGGGGAAGATCGCCGCCATGCTGTCCGGGAAGGTCGACGGTCTCATCGGCTTCGCACACGACCAGGGTCCGACCATCGCCGACAAGAGCGGCAAGGACGTCGAGTACCTGCGCTACTCCGACGCCGGCCTGAACTTCTTCAGCAACGGCCTCATCGCGCCGACCGACACCATCGAGAACGACCCGGAGCTCGTCGAGGCCCTCGTCGCCGCGACCTCGGAGGCTTTCGAGGCCGCGCAGGAGGACCCCGAGGCCGCGGTGGCCGCGATGGAGGGCAAGGACCCGCAGATGCCGTCGCAGGAGGTCCTGCTGCACCAGTGGGAGGAGACCATCGAGCTGCTCCACACCGACGCCACCGAGGGTGAGGCTCCCGGCGCGAACGCGACCGAGGACTGGGAGTCCACGCTGGAGGTGCTGTCCGAGGCCGGGCTCATCTCGGGCGACGGCGACGTGGACACCTACTTCGACGACGCCTTCACCCCCGGGAAGTGAGACCGATCGTCATGGACACTCACGTTCAGCAGGAGCGCGGACCCGCGACCACGAGCACCGCTCCGGCGCTCGAGGTCTCGGATCTCGCGATCACCTTCGCCTCCAAGCGGCGCCAGGTCACGGCTCTCGAGGGCGTCGACCTGCGCGTCGAGGAGGGGGAGTTCCTCTCCATCGCCGGGCCCTCCGGCTGCGGCAAGTCGACCCTCCTGAAGGCCGTCGCCGGACTCACCGCGCCGAGCCGGGGCAGCATCCGCCTGCGCGGCGACGAGGTCCGGGGTCCGCGGCAGGACATCGGCTACGTGTTCCAGCGGGCGGCGCTCCTGGAATGGCGCAGCGTTCGCGGCAACATCCTCCTGCAGGCCGAGATGCGCGGGATGGACATGCGCAAGGCCCAGGCCCGTGCCGACGAGCTCATCGAGATGACCGGCCTCACCGGCTTCGAGAAGTCGCTGCCGCACGAGCTCTCCGGCGGCATGCAGCAGCGGGTGTCGCTGTGTCGGGCGCTGCTGCACGAGCCGCGGGTGCTGCTCATGGACGAGCCGTTCGGTGCCCTCGACGCCCTCACGCGCGAGCGCATGAACGTCGAGCTCAACCGGATCTGGAGCGCCACCGGCACGACCGTGCTGCTCGTGACCCACTCGGTCGCGGAGGCCGTCTACCTCGCCAGCCGCGTCATCGTGATGGGTCCGCGCCCCGGACGGATCCTGGAGGAGCACCGCGTCGACCTCCCGGCCCGCCGCGGCTACGCCGACGTTCTGGAGACGGAGGAGTTCCACCGCGTCTCCAGCCGCGTCCGCGAGCTCCTCGGCTCCTCCACCGACGCCGACTGACCCCGTCCCGTCCCGTCCCGCCCCGTCCCGTCCCGTCCGGGATCGAAACCGCCCCTCCGCGAAGGCCCCCAGAGACGTTTTCGATCCCGCGACCGGGGTGGCCCGGCGGGACGGGATCGAAACCGCTCCTCCGCGGTCTCCCCCAGGGACGTTTTCGATCCCGCGACAGGGGTGGCCGGCGGGACGGGATCGAAACCGCTCCTCCGCGATCTCTCGCAGGGACGTTTTCGACCCCGCGACCGGGAGCGGTGGGCGGAAGACGGGCGGCCGACCTGCGACAACGGAAGGACTCGTCGCCACGGCCTTGGGACGTACGCGCGCACTCGGCGGATTCGCTCGACCCGGGTCGCGGGATCGATTACGTCCCTCTCCGGCGCGTGCCAGGCGCACTCTCGATCCCGCACGAGGTGTCCACCGGGGTGCGGGATCGAAAACTCCCCTCGGCGGTGGCCGAGGGGAGCGGTTTCGATCCCGCGGCACCCGCGGCACCTGCGGATCCCGCGGGGGCGGAGTCAGTCGCCGAGGGCGGCGGACACCACGGCGCGGGCTTCGGCCTGCACCTCGGCGAGGTGCTCCGGGCCGCGCAGGCTCTCGGCGTAGAGCTTGTAGACGTCCTCGGTGCCGGACGGCCGCGCGGCGAACCAGGCGTGCGGAGTCTGCACCTTCAGGCCGCCGATCGCCGCACCGTTGCCGGGAGCGTGTGAGAGCTTCGCGATGATGTCCTCGCCGGCGAGGGTGGTCGCCGTCACCGATTCCGGAGTCAGCTTGCCCAGCGTCGCCTTCTGCTCAGGGGTGGCCGGGGCGTCGACGCGCTGGTAGGCGGACGAACCGAAGGCGTCCTCGAGCTCCGCGTAGCGCTGCGACGGGGTCTTGCCGGTCACCGCGAGGATCTCGGCCGCGAGCAGGCAGAGGAGGATGCCGTCCTTGTCGGTCGACCATACGGAGCCGTCGTGCCGCAGGAACGAGGCCCCCGCCGACTCCTCGCCGCCGAACGCCACGGAACCGTCGAGCAGCCCGGGCACGAACCACTTGAAGCCGACCGGGACCTCCAGCAGACGCCTCCCGAGCGACTCGGCCACGCGGTCGATGATCATCGACGACACCAGCGTCTTGCCGACCGCCGCCTCGCGCGGCCAGTGCTCCCGGTGCGAGAAGAGGTAGTCGATGGCGACGGCGAGGAAGTGGTTCGGGTTCATGAGCCCGGCGTCGGGGGTGACGATGCCGTGCCGGTCCGCGTCGGCGTCGTTCCCGGTGAGGATGTCGTAGTCGCCCTTCTTCGCGACGAGCGACGCCATGGCCGACGGAGACGACGGGTCCATCCGGATCTTCTCGTCCCAGTCGAGGGTCATGAAGCGCCACGTGGGGTCGACCTCGGGATTGACGACCGTGAGGTCGATGTCGTGCATCTCGGCGATCAGCGACCAGTACTCCACCGAGGCGCCGCCCAGCGGGTCCGCGCCGATACGTACGCCGGCGCGGCGGATCGCCTCGATGTCGATGATCGACGGGAGGTCGCGCACGTAGGCGTCGCGGAAGTCGTATCCGGTGATGGCGTCCCAGTCCACGTCGGCGAAGCGCTCGCGGCGCACCTCGGCCAGGCCGCCCGCGATGAGCTGGTTGGCGCGGTCGGCGATCCAGCCGGTCGCATCCGTGTCGGCGGGACCGCCGTGGGGCGGGTTGTACTTGAAGCCGCCGTCGCGGGGCGGGTTGTGCGAGGGGGTCACGACGATGCCGTCCGCGCGCCCCGGGTCGTCGGCGGCGCGGTCGCGGTTGTACGTGAGGATCGCATGACTCAGCGCCGGGGTCGGCACCCAGGAGTCCCGGGCGTCGACGCGCACGTCCACTCCGTTCGCGAGCAGGACCTCGATGGCGCTCCGCTCTGCGGGGAGGGAGAGGGCGTGGGTGTCGCGCCCCAGGAAGAGGGGGCCGGTGATGCCCTGCGCCGCACGGTAGTCGACGATCGCCTGGGTCGTGGCGAGGATGTGGTTCTCGTTGAAGCTCTTGGTGAGCGACGAGCCGCGGTGGCCGCTGGTGCCGAACACGACCCGTTCGCTCGGGACGTCCGGGTTCGGCACGCGGTCGTAGTAGGCGGCGATCAGCTCGTCGACGTCGATCAGGTCACTTTCCTCCGCGGGGAGGCCGGCACGGCTGCTCATGCACTCAGTCTGCCCCGTGCGGCGGATGCTCGCATCCGGCTTGACATGCGGGATCGCGATGAGTCACCGAGGGATAGGCTGAACGCCGTGACTGCACGCCGCACCTACAGCTATCTCGGACCAGCCGGAACCTTCACGGAGGCGGCGCTCGACCAGGTGGCCGAGGCCAGGGGGCAGGACTGGCGGCCGGTGCACAACGTGGGTGAGGCGCTCGCGGATGTGCTCGAAGGACGCAGCGACGCGGCCATGATCGCGATCGAGAACTCCATCGAGGGCGGTGTGTCCACCACGCAGGATGCGCTGGCGACTCTGCCGGGGCTCCGGATCATCGGCGAGTACCTCGTGCGGGTGAACTTCGTCCTCGTCGCACCGCGCGGCACCACTCTCGACCAGGTCGAGGTCATCGCCGCGCACCCTGTCGCCTACGCGCAGTGCCACGGCTGGCTCGGCGAACACCTCCCGACCCACTCGCACGTGCCGGCGGCGAGCAACGTCGCCTCGGCCATCGGTGTCCTCGACGGCAGCTCGCCCGCGCAGGCCGCGATCGCCGCCCCGGGCATCGTGCAGCACTATGACGTGGACGTCCTCGCCGAGGGCATCGGCGACAACGCGGCGGCCGTGACCCGGTTCGTCCTCGTCACGCGGACCACGCGTTCGCCCGCGCCGACCGGTGCCGACAAGACCTCGTTGATCGTGGAGCTCCCGCACGACCACCCTGGTTCGCTCCTCGAGATGCTGGAGCAGTTCTCGACGCGCGGCATCAACCTCTCGCTCATCGAGTCCCGGCCCATCGGCGACGAGCTCGGCCGGTACCGGTTCGTGATCGACGCGGACGGCCACATCGAGCACGAGCGGATGGCCGACGCCCTGCTCGGGATCCGCCGCTTCAGCCCCCGCGTGGTGTTCCTCGGGTCCTATCCCCGTGCCGATCGGCAGATCGTGCAGTACCCCGACCGCTACTCGGACGAGGTCTTCATCGAGGCCCGCGACTGGCTCCGCGGCATCCTCTCCGG
The DNA here is from genome assembly GCF_904066215.1 of Microbacterium sp. Nx66. NCBI lineage: Bacteria > Bacillati > Actinomycetota > Actinomycetes > Micrococcales > Microbacteriaceae > Microbacterium > Microbacterium sp. Nx66. The sequence continues at coordinate 2,990,148 of NZ_LR880474.1, read as the reverse complement.
CGAACCCGAGGCCTGAGTCTCGCCGCGGCCCGTGCGTCGCGCGCCCCCGTGTGCCGTGCGCATGCGGGATCCATCTCGCGCCTCCCCGACGCGGGCAACGCGCGGATTCCGTCCCGCAGTCCCGCCGGCCCGCCGGCCCGCAGTCCCGGAGTCCTGGAGTCCCGCAGGGATGCCGGGTGCGGGATCGAAAACGCACGTCCCCGGCCCGACTCGCGCACGTTCTCCATCCCGCATCGCGCCGCATCATCCACGTGGGTTCGAGAATGCGCGTCTCCGGGCGCGGCGAGGAACCCTTTTGATCCCGGCGCCTGAGGCTGTGCGGGACGAGCGCGTCTGATCCCGGCACTCGAGGCCTTGCGGGGCAGCGTCCGGACACACCCACGCGGAGATACCGCCTCGCTCCCGCGGTAGCGATCACTGCGGGGTCAGATTCGCGCCTCTCCCCGTCGCGGGAGGCGCCTTTTCGATCCCGCACGCGTGGTGGGGTGCTCAGTGCTCCTGGAACCGCGGCCAGGCGCTGCCGGGCAGCATGCGGGAATGCAGCGCGCCCTTCGCAGAGGCGAGGCTGGGATAGGTTCCGGCCGCCGCGTCCGCTCCCGCCATGGTCACCACATAGCCGTCCTCATCGTGGCGGATGCTCCCCACCACACCGTTCGTCCCGTAGGCGACCCACAGTGCGAGTGTCTTGGTGCTCATCGTCGAACCCCTCTCTCTGCGGCCGAGGCTACGCCTCAGTGCGGCCCGGGGCCAGCCCCTTCCCGGGGAGAAGCCTTCCCGTTCGGCCCGTGACACGGACCTCAACCCCAGAGGTGGCGTCGAACGTCGAGCGCACGACGGACGCGCGCGGCGAGAACCGTTCCGCCATCGCGCAGATCGAGCTCGGTCATCCGGATCACGAGCCACCCGTGGTCTTCGAGGTCGCGTTGGCGCCGGATATCGGCCCGCCACTGATCGCGGTCCGTCCGGTGGCCGTCGCCTTCGTATTCGATGGCGATGCGGTATTCCGGATAGGCGAGGTCGACCCTGGCGAGGAAGCGTCCGCCCGTGGAGACGACGTGCTGGACGGCGGGCTCCGGCAGTCCGAGGCTCACGAGCAGCAGGCGGGTCTCCGTCTCCTTCGGGGACTCGACACCCGGGCGCGCGAGCGGCAGCGCCTCTCGGATGCGGCCGCACCCGGGGAAGCGTTCCCAGCGCACCAAGTGCCGTTCGATGCTGTCCGCGGTTGCCACAGGCCGGCCCGTCCTCAGCCCCGGATAGACATCGGACGCCGTGAGCAGGGCATCGAGCGCGACGACCATCGGCGTCGACGCGAACTCCCGTGCACACAGGAACAGTGTGCTGACCGGGTCGACCGTCGGCACTCCGTGGATGTGCCACGCATCTGCCCGTCCGGGCGCGATACGACGCCCCCGGACACCGGCCGTCCGGGGCGGTGATGTCCCGGTGGGCACAGCGACATCGAGGGGCTCGCCGGGCGACCAGCGGACGGGTGTGGGAAGGCCCCACAGTCGCAGGGCCGTACGGCCGGCGAAGGCCTGGCCCTGGCGGAGGCGCGGCAGGTAGGAGGCGACTCGATCGTCGAACGTGGCGGGCTCCACCGTCGACCGCACGCCGGCGAACGGCCGCGAGAGGTCTCTGCTGGAGTACCTCTTCCGCCCGACCCCGTTGGCGGCGGCGTCGCGCACGGCGAAGTGAGGGCCGAGGTCAGGTGGAAGAGGGATCCGGTGTCGCATGCGTCCATGCTGTCCGTGGCGTGCCCGCCCTCCAACGATCTGTTCTCACTCCGTCCGACTCCTGTGGAAAACCCGGACCTACGTGGACGTGTGGCGGAGACGTCCCCGTCGAGCGGGATCAGAGATGCCCCTCCGATCGCGGTCCGAGGCACGTTTCTGGTCCCGCGTGCTGAGGCGCGCGGCGCACATGGCGTGAGCGAGGGGGCGGCGGGTGTCAAGGGTGCGGGATCAGAAAGGCGCCGCGCAGGACAGGCGGGGGCCGTTATCGATCCCACACCTCGGAAGGGGCCGGACCCGGGATCAAAAGAGTGCCGGCCGGACCGCGCGGGGGACCGTTATCGATCCCGCGACGTGACTCACGCGCCCGCGACGTGACTCACGCGCCCGCGACGCGAGACGCGACTCACGCCCCCGCGACGAGCTCCAGCGTCTGGGCGCGCCCCGCAGCCGAGTCCTTCGGCTCCGCGTCGTAGGCTCCGGCGACGGGGGAGAGCATGACCTCGTCCACCCCGTAGGTCGTCGCGAAGGAGCGGACCTCCGCGGCGACGGACTCCCCGGTGCCGACGAACCACCGTGACCGCGCGGCCTCGACCACCTGGTCCGTTGCGGCGTCGTGCTCTGCGGCGAGGGCCTGTTCGACGGTCTCCAGCGCGACGAGCGGCTGGTTGAGCCGGAGTCGCGCCATCATCCGCAGCTGCGGGAGGGCGCGGGCCTCCGCCTCCTCCGCGGTCGGTGCCGCGACGGCGTTCACGGTGAGGAAGGTCCGCGGCTCCGGATGCTCCTCGCTCGGACGGTAGTTCGTGCGGTAGAGGTCGAGGGCGCGTTCCAGGCCCTGTCCGGAGAAGTGGTTCGCGAACACGTACGGCAGGCCGAGGGAGGCGGCGAGCTGTGCGGAGTAGTCGCTCGACCCCAGCAGCCACACCTCGGGCACTCCTGTCGCGGCGGGGGTCGCCCGCACGGTGTACTCCCCGCCGGAGGTGAAGCGCACGGTGGCGCCGTCGGCGGTGAAGAGCGCCGCGATGTCCTGCACGTGGCGGGGGAACTGCTCCACGTCGCTGGTGGTCCCGGATCCCCGGAGGAGCTGGGTGATCACGGGGTCGCTGCCGGGGGCGCGGCCGAGGCCCAGGTCGATACGTCCGGGCGCGATGGCCTCCAGGGCGGCGAACTGCTCGGCCACGATGAGGGGCGCGTGGTTCGGGAGCATGACGCCGCCGGAGCCGAGACGGATGCGGGAGGTGCGCGTGGCGGCGGCCGCGATGAGGACCGGCGGCGTGGTCGAGGCGACCGCGGGCATGTTGTGGTGCTCGGCGAACCAGTACCGGCGGTAGCCGAGCCGGTCGGCGGTCGCGGCGAGGGAGAGGGAGGCGGAGATGGCCTCGGCGCTGGTCTGGCCGGAGCGGACCGGCACGAGGTCGAGGACGGAGAGGGCGACGTCGTTCATCTCCGGATGTAACCTCGGCGGCCGCTCCGGCATTCCCTAGGCGGCGAGTCGCGAGGCGGGGGTGAGCGCGTCGGCGAGGGCGGTGCGGGCGAGGCGGTAGCGGATGAGCCAGGCGGCGCTGTAGCTCTGTTCGGGCAGGTCGCGCAGCACCGCGCGATCTTCCGCCGGTAGCCCGTCCCGCGTCGCTTCGCGCAGGAGATCGTCGCGGGTCGCCGGGTACTCCATGTCGGCGAGGAAACGGTCGAGGGTCGAGGAGAGTGCCATGATTCGTCGTCCTTTCCGTGAGAAGAGGAGAAGAGCGGGGGCGGCGCGAGTGCACCGCCCCCAGGATGATCAGGCGTCGATCGCCTGGCGCTGTTCGCCGGACTCGACGACGATCTTGCGCGGCTTCGCCCGCTCGCTGACGGGGATGACGACCGACAGGACACCGCTCTCATACGAGGCGCTGATGTTGTCGAGGTCCACACCGTCGCCGAGCGAGAACTGGCGCAGGAACGACCCGGCCCCGCGCTCGCGGGCGAGCCAGCGCACGCCCTCACGGGTGTCGGCCGTGCGCTGGGCGCGGATCGTGAGCTGACCGCCGTCGAGGTCGACGTCGATGGAGCCCGGGTCGGCGCCGGGGAGGTCGGCGTGCAGGATGTAGCGGTCCCCGTCGCGGTACAGGTCCACCGGCATCGACCGGGGCGCGCGCACGGAGTCCAAGACGCTCGCGGCGAAGCGGTCGAGCTGGCTGAAGGGATCGAAGGTCAGTGCCATGAGGTTTCTCCTTTCGTGCGGCCCTGCAAGGGCTGAGGTGGTGTGCAGATTATCTGCACGTCAGGTGTAGATTTGTTATAGAACACTTGCAGGATTCTTCGCAACCCCGACCTGAGGACACCCGGATGACCGCACGCGACTCGCGCACCCCGCTCTACGGCATCGCCGTCGCCGCCCAGCTCGTCGACCTGCCGGAGGCGACGATCCGACTCTTCGAGAGCAAGGGGCTTCTCGCGCCCGCTCGCAGTGACGGCGGCACGCGTCGGTACAGCGACGACGACATCACCCGCCTGCGTCGCGCGGCCGAACTCCGCGGGGACGGCATCAACATCGCCGGGATCGCGCGGGTCCTCGACCTGCAAGACGAGAACGCGGGCCTCCGCGAAGCCCTCGATGCGGACGGGCCGGGACGGGAGCGCCCCGTCCGCGACTGACACCCCGCCCATGCTCCGCGGACCGGGGAGCGCGGACGACGCCGCTACGCTTTCCGCATGGAAGCCGGGATCTTCTACGTCCTCGTCGGAGCCGTCGCCGTGGCCGCCGTCGCGCGGTGGCGCGGATGGCCGGCCCCGCTGCTCGTGACCGTCGTCGCGCTGGCCGCGTCGTTCCTGCCGTTCGTGCCGGAGCTGGAGATCGACGGGCACCTGCTGCTCGGCCTCGTGCTGCCGCCGTTGCTGTACTCCGCCGCCCTCGACGTGTCGTTCGTCGGGTTCAAGCGCAGCCTCCCGCAGATCCGCCGTCTCGGGATCTGGCTGGTGCTGCTCACCGCGTTCGCCGTCGGACTCGTGGCCTGGTGGATCCTGCCGTCGCTCACGCTGCCGGGCGCGCTGCTGCTCGGGGCCATCGTCGCTCCGCCGGACGCGGTGTCGGCGGCGGCGATCGGTCGTCGTCTCGGTCTGCCCCGCCGCATCATGACGGTGCTGTCGGGGGAGAGCCTCATCAACGACGCGACCTCGCTCACGCTCTACCGGGTGTTCGCCGCGATCCTCGCCGGGGCGACCGTGTCGATCGGGGGCGGCGTCGGGCAGTTCCTCCTCGCTGTCGGCGTAGGGGTGGGGATCGGGCTCGTCTTCGGAATCGTGCTGCACCAGCTCCGGATGCGCATCGGCGACCCCGTCGTGATCGGCACCTTCGGTCTTCTCGCCCCGTTCGGTGCGTACAACATCGCGGAGCATCTGCTCGGCTCCGGCGTCCTCGCGGTCGTGGCCATGGGCCTCTTCGTCGGCTTCAACGCCCCGCGCACCGACTACACGACCCGGCAGCAGGAGGCGCCGCTGTGGCTGTCGGCCGACCTGCTGCTGGAGAGCTTCGTGTTCGCCTACATCGGCCTCCAGTTCCCGCGGGTGCTCAACGACCTCGGCAGCGAGTCGGTGGGGCACATCCTCCTGCTCTCCGGCGCCGTGCTGCTCGTGGTGCTCGTCGTCCGGCCGCTCTACATCTACCCGATCAGCGCCTGGTCGAACTTCCAGGACCGCCGCCGGCTCGCACGCATGGACCGTGGCATCGCTTCCGGGGAGTTCGACGAGCGTCGCCGGCGGTCCCGGCGATGGCGGGACCAGAGCACGGACGAGCTGCGGACGCAGATCGTGCGGGAGCGCATGGCGGGTCTGCGGCTCACGTGGAAGGACAACGCGGTCATCTCCTGGGCGGGCATGCGCGGCGTGGTGACCCTGGCGATCGCGGTGGCCGCCGCCGACCTGGCCGGCCTCGACACCGAGGCCGCGCACGCCATCGTCGTGGTCGCCTTCATCGTCACCGTCGGCACGCTCCTGCTGCAGGGGCTCACGCTGCCGCTGCTCATCCGGCGCTTGGAGATCGCCGGGGATGAGGAGCACGAGGAGGACGTCGCGGCGTTGGAGACGGTCAAGGCCAAGAGCCGCGAGGCGGGCAAGGCCTATCTCGCCGAGAAGCGTCGGGAGTGGGAGCAGAAGCACGGCGAGGTCGACCTCGGCATGTTCGACGCGTTCACGAAGCGCATGACCCGGGTGGAGAAGGACACCGACGACGCGCAGCAGGTCGAGGACACCGTGGCCCGCCCGTCCTACGACGACCTCGTCGCGCTGACCAAGGGATGGCTGCAGGTGCGACGGGAGATCCTCGTCGCTGAGCGCGATGCCGGGGAGCTCGACGAGGAGGTCATGCGGGAGCTGCTGGCCGCGATGGACGCCGAGGAGCTCGCGCTCGACACCCGCGGCGCGACCCGCCCCCTGAGCCGCAGCTGACCCCTCCTTCCCCTCGACCCACCCCCTTCCGGTCGACCCACCCCTCTGCGACCGCCCGCAACGGGCCGGGACGCACGCAAAGGGGTGGGTCGACGGGGGTGGGGAGGGGAGACAAGAGCGCCCCACCTCCGGAAGGAAGTGGGGCGCTCGTGAGGAGACCGGGTCAGCGCGCGCCGGCGGGCTCCGGGGTGGAAGCGGCGTCGGCCTCGGGGGCGTCGTCGCCGGAGTCGTCGGCGAAGGGCAGGCCCTCGCGGGGTGCGTTGTAGAGCTCCTCGTCGAGGATGCCCTCGCGCTTCGCGACGATCGCGGGGACGAGTGCCTGACCCGCGACATTCACCGCCGTACGGCCCATGTCGAGGATCGGGTCGATCGCGAGCAGCAGACCGACACCCTCGAGCGGCAGTCCCAGGGTGGACAGCGTCAGCGTGAGCATGACGACCGCGCCCGTGGTGCCGGCGGTGGCGGCGGAACCGACGACCGAGACGATCACGATCAGGAGGTACTGCACGAAGTTCAGCTCGATGCCGAAGAACTGCGCCACGAAGATCGCGGCGATGGCCGGGTAGATCGCGGCGCAGCCGTCCATCTTCGTCGTCGCGCCCAGCGGCACCGCGAACGAGGCGTAGGAGCGGGGGACGCCGAGGTTGCGCTCGGTCACGCGCTCCGTGAGGGGGAGCGTGCCGATCGAGGAGCGGCTCACGAAAGCGAGCTGCACTGCGGGCCACACACCCGAGAAGTACTGCTTGATGGAGAGGCCGTGCGTGCGCACCAGGATCGGATACACGACGAACAGCACGAGCGCGAGGCCGATGTAGACCGCGCCCGCGAACCAGCCGAGGGAGGCGAGCTTCTCCCAGCCGTACTTGATGACGGCGGAGCCGATGAGGCCGAACGTGCCCAGGGGCGCGATGCGGATGATCCACCACAGCACGCGCTGGATGACCTTGAGCAGCGACTCGGTGAAGACGAGGAACGGCTCGGCCTTCTTGCCGGCCTTGAGCGCCGCGATGCCGACGACGGCCGCGACCACGATCACCTGGAGGATGTTGAAGCCGACGCTCGAGGTGAACGCACCCTCGGTGGCGCCGGGGGAGGTGCTGACGGTCAGGCCGAGGAAGTTCTGCGGGATGAGACCGAGCAGGAAGTTCCACCAGGTGCCGACCGTATACGGCTCGCCGGGCTCCAGGCCGTCGCCGGCGTGGCTGCCCGGCTGGATCACGAGGCCGAGGACGATGCCGATGATGACCGCGATGAAAGCGGTGATCGCGAACCACAGGATCGTCTGGCCGGCGAGGCGGGCGGCGTTCTGCACGCGACGGAGGTTCGAGATGCTGGCGACGATCGCGGTGAAGATCAGCGGGACGACGGCCGCGCGGAGCAGCGTCACATAGGAGCTGCCGATCGTGTCGAGGGTGCCCGACAGGGCGGTCGGGTTCTCGGCCGTGGCGCCGAGCTGGCGGCCGATCAGACCGGCGGCGATGCCGAGGACGAGGGCGGCGATGATCTGGAAGCCGAACGAGGTCAGCAGCTTCCGGACCGGCCCGCGGGTGTCTGGCGCCTTCTGGGCGCGTGCGGTGGTGCTCATTGAGGTGGGGACTCCAGAATCGCGGCGCGCCGGGTGCACGCCATGAGGCTCAACGCTAGGAGAGCCTGAGAATTCCCTGGGCGGATATGACGAAGGATGACGGCCGCCCTCCCGAGGCCGTCATCCCTCGCTGCGATCCCGCCCTCAGGGCGTGACGCAGTCTTGGAGGTTGTCCTGGATGATCTGGGTCGTCAGGGCCTTGTCTGCCTCGTCCCGCTGCTTGTCCTCCCCGTCGGCGATGTAGCCGAGCGTCTCATCACTGAGGTCGGAGTCGACCAGGGCCTCGGCCAGGCAGGTGGCGGCATCGTCGGTCATGGCCTCTTCCTGCGGGGTGCCCTCGAAGACCTTCTGGATGCCGTCGGCGACATCGTCGACCGAGGGGCGGCTCTCTCCGGCGCAGGCGGCGAGGGAGAAGGCGAGGGCAGCGGCCGGGACGATCGCCAGGAGGCGGAGGCCGCGACGCGAGGGGGTGCGGGTGCTGATCATGGGACGACCGTATCCACTCACAGCCGACTCATAGAAGGGGCTTGCAATCCACTGTGAGACCGTGCTCGCCCTTCCGCCGACCCACCCCTCTTCGTGCGTCTCGGCCCCCTGCGTGCGTCCGCAAGAGGCCGGGGCGCGCTCAAGGGGGCGGGTCGACGGGAGTCAGCGATCGGCGAGGACGAGGAGGTCGCCGACCTCGCAGTCGAGCGCCTCGCAGATGGCCCGCAACGTGGAGTAGCGGATCGCGCGGGCGCGGTCGTTCTTCAGCACGGACAGGTTCACGATGCTGACGCCCACGGCGGCGCTCAGCTCCGTCAGCGTCATCCCGCGAGCCGCCAGCAGCTCGTCCAGACGGCAGTGAATGCCCGTGAACTCGTCGTCGCTCTCCGCCGGGCTCACACCAGCCCCTCCGTCTCGCGCTCCAGGGCGGCCCGCTCCTGCTCCACGCGCATGCCCTGACGGAACACCGCGGCGAGGGCGAGGAGGCCGAGCGCCGCGGCGAACGGCAGCGGTGTCACGGTGAGCCAGTAGGTCTGCGGATACCAGGTGCTGTCCGCCGGCAGGGCCTCCCGCAGTCCGGTGGTGGCGGCGATGCCGTTGAGGAGGTCCGAGAGAACGCCCAGCACCCCGAACGCGATCGCACCCCCGACGAGGGCGCGGGTCACGGTGCGGGAGAACGCGCGGCCGCGGAGGGTGTGGAAGCAGATGAGCGCGAGGACCACGGCGGGGATCGTGGTCAGGGCGAGGGTGCTGAGCTGTGCGGCCGCAGCGAGGAGGCGCAGCCCGAGCGAGGCGTTGCCCACCGTGAAGTCCGACAGCTCCGTGCCGCCGCAGGTGAGCATGGTCGTCGTGCTGTCGCCGTACTCCGAGCACGGGAGGCTGGAGGGCCAGTCGAGGAAGACCGTCGTCGCACCGTGCAGCTCCGCCCAGTCCACGGTGAAGGCCTTGACGACGATGACCACCGCGCCTAGCGCGGAGAGCGTGATCCACCACCCGGACAGCGTGAGCGCCGCGTCGAGGGCGACCGTGCGACTGCCACGGCGACGGCTGTTCCAGACCACGAGGGCGACGACGGCCGCGCAGACCGCGAGCGCGATCCCGATGTTGAGCAGAGACGGCCAGACGGCCTCCGAACCGAACGAGATCATCAGACCAGTCCCTCCGTCTCCTTCTCCAGCACGACCTTCTCCTGTTGCAGCCGGATGCCGCGACGGAACGCGACGGCGATGAGGCCGACGGTGACCCCGGTGGCGAAGATCGGCGCGATCGCCCAGAACTCGATCGGGTGCACGGGTTCCCCGTCGCCGAGGCCGAGCGCCGCGGTCACGCCGTTGCGTCCCATCGTCTCGAGCATCACGATCGCCATCGGTGCGAGCACCAGCGTCCAGCCGATCACGTCGAAGGCGCGCGCATTGCCCGGCACGAAGAACCGTCCGCGGAGGAAGTTCCAGGCGACGAGCGTGACCGCGCCGATGACGGCGACGGCGGCCAGGGCCCACAGCGCGATGGCGGCGACGATGGCGGCGATCGACACGCTGTTCACCCCCGTCGCGAAGACCATCGCCTCCTGCGCGATGCCCTCGATCGAGATCTGCCCGGAATCGGTGGTCGCCGAGATCGGCTGCTCGTCGATGGGGAGCGTCCACGCGATCCCGTCGTCGCGGAAGGTGCCGCCCACGCGGAGCACCGTCGCGATGCCGACGGTCACGAGGGCCGCCGCCGCATAGAGGATGACGGTGATCGCATCGGCCCGCTCGGAGCGGGTGGCGGTGGTGGCCATCAGACCAGTCCCTCCGTGTCGCGCTGCAGGCGGCGGCCGATGGTGAAGACGCCGGCCACGAGAGCCAGCGCGAACGCCCACCCGACGGGTGCGAGATCGAACTCCATGAGCAGCGTCCACAGGACGTCCTCGACCGCGGGGTCGGTCGCGGCGAGGTCCTTCACGATCTCTGCCCGGCCGATGCCGCCGGCGAGCTGGCCGAACAGCGTGCCCGCCATCAGCAGACAGGCGGCTACGGCGAACATCCACCCGAGGGAGGCGCGGAACGGGCGGGAGCGGATGAGGGAGACGCCCAGCCACCAGACCACCGCGCACAGGGCCACGGTGGCGAGCGCGGGCAGCGCCGTCTCCAGCAGCAGCAGCCAGCGGGCGCCCGTGGGCGGCGCGGTGAGGGTGACGAGGGCGGAGTCGACGGCGGCGCCCTCGATCCCGGCCACCCCGTCGAGGGCGGAGAGGTCGACGTCGTGCACCGGCATCACGACCGTGGGCGACGGGGAGAACAGGGCGTCGGCGGCCTGGGCGACCGCGACGATGGCGCCGATCCCGACGCTGACGGCACCGGTGGCGATGAGCCCGAGCGCGATGCCGTCGGCGAGCGAAGGGTGTCTTTCCGTGGCGAGCATGTGCTCCTCCTGTGGGTCGGTGTTTATCGACTTTCGTTAACATAACGACTGTCGATAAACCCGTCAAGGCCTCGCTATGCCCACGGCGAACACGGGCATACCCGCCATTTCTGGTCGTTACTCTCGATGTACAAGCGCTTCATGCGTCTTCGCCCCGTGCGAATAAGGAGTCAACATGTTCGAGAGATTCACGGACCGAGCCCGTCGAGTGGTCGTCCTCGCCCAAGAAGAGGCGAAGATGCTCAACCACAACTACATCGGCACCGAGCACATCCTGCTCGGCCTCATCCACGAGGGCGAGGGCGTCGCAGCCAAGGCGCTGGAGTCGCTCGGCATCTCCCTCGACGCCGTGCGCGAGCAGGTGCAGGACATCATCGGCCAGGGTCAGCAGCAGCCGACCGGCCACATCCCGTTCACGCCGCGCGCCAAGAAGGTGCTCGAGCTGAGCCTCCGCGAGGCCCTGCAGCTCGGTCACAACTACATCGGCACCGAGCACATCCTCCTCGGCCTCATCCGCGAGGGTGAGGGCGTGGCCGCTCAGGTGCTCGTCAAGCTGGGCGCCGACCTCAACAAGGTGCGGCAACAGGTGATCCAGCTGCTCTCCGGCGCTCCGGGCCGCGAGCCCGCGTCCGTCGGCGCGCAGTCCAACGACACCCCGTCGGGTGCGCAGGGCGGCTCGCAGGTGCTCGACCAGTTCGGTCGCAACCTCACGCAGGCCGCGCGCGACAACAAGCTCGACCCGGTCATCGGGCGCGAGAAGGAGGCGGAGCGGGTCATGCAGATCCTCTCCCGCCGCTCCAAGAACAACCCCGTCCTGATCGGCGAGCCCGGCGTCGGCAAGACCGCCGTCGTCGAGGGCCTCGCCCAGGCGATCGTCAAGGGCGATGTGCCCGAGACGCTGAAGGACAAGCAGCTCTACTCGCTCGACCTCGGCTCGCTCATCGCCGGGTCCCGCTACCGCGGTGACTTCGAGGAGCGGCTGAAGAAGGTCACCAAGGAGATCCGCACGCGCGGCGACATCATCGTCTTCATCGACGAGATCCACACCCTCGTGGGTGCGGGCGCCGCCGAGGGCGCGATCGACGCGGCCAGCATCCTCAAGCCGCTGCTCGCGCGCGGTGAGCTCCAGACCATCGGCGCCACCACGCTCGACGAGTACCGCAAGCACTTCGAGAAGGACGCCGCGCTCGAGCGCCGCTTCCAGCCGGTGCAGGTGAACGAGCCGACGCTGCCGCACGCGATCAACATCCTCAAGGGGCTGCGCGACCGGTACGAGGCGCACCACAAGGTGCAGATCACCGACGGTGCGATCGTGGCCGCGGCGAACCTCGCCGACCGCTACGTCTCGGACCGGTTCCTCCCGGACAAGGCCATCGACCTGATCGACGAGGCCGGCGCCCGCCTGCGTCTGTCGATCCTGTCGAGCCCGCCCGAGCTGCGCGAGTTCGACGAGAAGATCGCCGCCGTGCGCGAGCAGAAGGAGATCGCCTCCGAGGAGCAGGACTTCGAGAAGGCCGCCTCCCTGCGCGATGAGGAGAAGAGCCTCCTCGCCGAGCGCCTGCGTCTGGAGAAGCAGTGGCGTGCGGGCGACGTCGCGACCCAGGCGGTCGTCGACGAGGGTCTGATCGCCGAGGTGCTCGCCCAGGCGACCGGCATCCCCGTGTTCAAGCTGACCGAGGAGGAGTCCAGCCGACTCGTCTTCATGGAGAAGGCGCTGCACCAGCGCGTCATCGGCCAGGAGGAGGCCATCGCGGCCCTCTCCAAGACCATTCGTCGTCAGCGTGCCGGCCTCAAGGACCCGAAGCGTCCCTCCGGCTCGTTCATCTTCGCCGGCCCCACGGGCGTCGGAAAGACCGAGCTGGCCAAGGCGCTCGCGGAGTTCCTCTTCGACGACGAGGCCGCGCTCATCTCGCTCGACATGAGCGAGTTCGGCGAGAAGCACACCGTCTCGCGGCTGTTCGGTGCCCCTCCCGGGTTCGTCGGCTTCGAAGAGGGCGGTCAGCTCACGGAGAAGGTGCGGCGCAAGCCGTTCAGCGTGGTCCTCTTCGATGAGATCGAGAAGGCCCACCCGGACATCTTCAACTCGCTGCTGCAGATCCTCGAGGAGGGTCGCCTCACCGACGGCCAGGGTCGGATCGTGGACTTCAAGAACACGGTCATCATCATGACCACGAACCTCGGTGCGCGTGACATCGCCGGAGGCCCCGTGGGCTTCCAGATCGAGGGCAACAACGCCACGAGCTACGAGCGGATGAAGGGCAAGGTCAACGAGGAGCTCAAGCGGCACTTCAAGCCCGAGTTCCTCAACCGCGTCGACGACATCATCGTCTTCCCGCAGCTGAGCAAGAGCGAGCTGGTGCAGATCGTGGACCTGTTCACGAAGCGCCTCGGCGAGCGTCTGCTCGACCGCGACATGACGATCGAGCTGTCGCAGTCGGCCAAGGAGCGCCTGATCGAGATCGGCTTCGACCCGGCTCTGGGTGCTCGTCCGCTGCGTCGCGCGATGCAGCACGAGATCGAGGACCGTCTGTCGGAGAAGATCCTGCACGGCGAGCTCGACTCGGGCGACCACGTGAAGGTCGACGCGAAGGACGGGGAGTTCCTGTTCGAGCACGGCCCGCGCGGCGAGAAGGTCGCGGTCGGCGTCAACACCGGCGGCGGCGCCATCTCCGGCACGCCCGACCTGGCGATCACCGGCAACGACTGATCCTCGACACGGTCACCCGAAGGGGCGGATGCGACAGCATCCGCCCCTTCGTCGTCCCCACTCCGCCGCCCTCCTGGCCACAACTTCGGAGATGACAGACGACACGCGGGGCGCAGCTTCTGGGTGCCGGAGTGTCGGTCGGGATCTCCGAAGCTGTGCCCCGTCTGAGAGCCGACGGGAGGGGTGGGTCCTAGGCTGGTCAGGTGAGCGCGTACATCGTCCGGCCGGCCCGCAGCGCCGACATCGTCAGCATCCGGAACCTGCTCCAGCCGATGGTGGAGCAGCGCATCCTGCTCGGCAAGGACCTCGCCGTGCTCTACGGCGCCGTGCAGGAGTTCGTCGTCGCCGAGGCCGACGGCGAGCTGATCGGCTGCGGCGCGCTGCACGTGATCTGGGAGGACCTCGGCGAGGTGCGCACCCTGCTCGTCCGCGACGACTGGCTCCATCACGGCGTCGGTCGGGCGATCGTCGAGCGGCTCGAGGAGAACGCGCGGGCGCTCGGGCTCACGCGCCTGTTCTGCCTCACGTTCGAGGTCGACTTCTTCGGCCGTCGCGGCTTCACCCCCATCGGGGAGCAGGTCGTCGATCCGGACGTGTACTCGCAGCTCCTCCGCAGCGGCGACGCCGGCGTCGAGGAGTTCCTCGACCTCGCGCACGTGAAGCCGAACACGCTCGGCAACACCCGGATGCTCAAGGTGCTCTGAGCCCCGGACGACCGCTCGCGCCTCCCAGGCTCGTGGAGGGGGATCGCTTAACCTGGAGGCATGCCCCGTCACTCCGCCGCCGTCTATCGTCGTCGGCGGTTGGCGGTGCTGTTGGGACTGCTCCTCGTCCTCGCGCTCGTCGGAGCCTCCGTCTGGCTCCTCGTCGCACGACCGTGGGCGGCCGCCGACGGGCAGGGGACCGCACCCGCGCCGACCTCCTCCGCCACCGCCGGTCCGACGCCGTCCGGGTCAGCCTCGCCGTCGCCCTCACCCTCGCCCTCTGCGGACGCCACTCCGGCCGTCGTCGCGTGCGAGGCGAAGGACGTCGAGGTGAAGGCCGTGACGGATGCCGAGTCGTACGCCGACGGTGCTTCGCCGAAGCTCTCCATCTCGCTGACCAACAAGGGCACCAGGGACTGCACGATCGACGTCGGCTCCACGACCCAGGTCTTCACGGTCTCCAGCGGCTCGGACGTGTGGTGGCGGTCGACCGACTGCCAGGAGAACCCCAGCAGCATGATCGCCACACTCACCGCGGGATCCACCGTGGTGAGCAAGGAGCCGGTCGTCTGGGATCGCACGCGCTCCAGCGTCGAGACCTGCGCGCAGGAGAACCGGCAACGGGCTCCCGGCGGTGGGGCCTCGTATCACGTGGGCGTCTCGATCGGCGGTTTCCCCAGCGCCACGACCACCCAGATCCTCTTGTTCTGAGAGCGTGACCGGCACCTGTGCTGACAGGGCTCACTCTTTGGGATACCATAGAGGTGACTCTCCCGATATGCGGCAACATGCCATCCCCAGTGGCGTCGAATCACAGCGTCCCCAGCGCTTCGACACCGCCGCTCGAGAGTCCGAGGGCCCTCTCGAGTACCCCAGTCCCCAATGGAGGACTCGAGAGGGCCCCAATCTTTCCCCGGCGCCGCCGCGTCGCCCCGATGCCTAAGCTGGATGCATGGCAGCGAAGAAGGCGAAGTCCGGGAAGAGCGCGAAGAAGAAGCCCGCCCCGGAGGACTTCCGGTCCGAAGCACTCGCGCTCGCGCTCGAGAAGCAGGACGTCGCCGCAGTCGCGCTCGCCCTGCGGCACGGCACCACCGTCGTCCCGCTCATCAAGCCGGGCGCCCGCGACAACCCGCTCGACAGCGGCGAGGTCTGGACCTACCGCGACCCGAACTCGGGTGACCTCGCCCTCCTCCTGTTCAGCGACGCGAAGAACAAGCCGGCGAACCTGCCGCCCGGCGTGGGCATCTACGACGCGACCTGGCTGCGGGCGTTCCTCTCCGCGCACCCGATCACGACCGTGTTCCTCGACATCGCAGGACCGCACCCGATGCAGGCCGACCCGGTGGAACTGCTCAAGGCCCTCGACGCCTGACCTCAGCCGCGCTCCGGCTCAGAACGGCGGGATGTCCCGGTCGGGCCGACGGGTGCTGTTCCGTGCCCTGACGTCTCCCAGCGCGGCACGCAGCGTCTTCGAACGGTCGTCCACGACCTGCTCGTAGCCGAGTCGCGCGGCTTCGGACCGCCGCTGCGCCGCCTGCGTCACCGGCCGCACCTCACCCGCGAGACTGAGCTCGCCGACGGCGGCGACCGTACGCGGGACCGAGATCATCTGGATGGATCCGGCGACGGCGATCGCGATGGCGAGGTCGGCCGCGGGCTCCGTGAACCGCACGCCGCCGACCGTGGACACGTACACGTCGAGGCTGCCGGTGGGCACGCCCGCCCGGCGCTCGAGGATCGCCAGCACCATGGCCACCCGCGAGGAGTCGAGGCCGTGCACGATGCGGCGGGGGTTCGGGGCGTTGCTCGGCACGGTGAGCGCCTGCACCTCGACCGGGAGAGCGCGACGGCCTTCGAGGGAGATGGCCACACAGGTCCCGGGTTCGGAGGCGCCCTGCGACAGGAACAGACCGGACGGGTCGGGGACCTCGGCGATGCCGTCTCCGGTCATCTCGAAGCAGCCGACCTCGTCGGTGGGGCCGAAGCGGTTCTTCAGCGCCCGGATGAAGCGCAGCGAGGTCTGCCGGTCGCCCTCGAAGTGACACACGACGTCGACGAGGTGCTCCAGCACCCGGGGCCCCGCGACCTGGCCGTCCTTGGTCACGTGCCCGACGATGATGATCGGCAGGTCGCGCTCCTTCGCCACCCGGATCAGGGTCGCGGCGACCTCCCGCACCTGGCTGGGCTGACCGGCCGCGCCGTCGGTGAGGGACGACGACACGGTCTGCACGGAGTCGACGATGACGAGCTGCGGCTGCACCTCGTCGATGTGTCCGAGGATGGTGGCGAGGTCGGTCTCGCTCGCGAGGTAGAGCTCGTCGTGCAGCGCGCCCGTCCGCTCCGCCCGCAGCCGCACCTGGGCCGGCGACTCCTCCGCGCTCGCGTACAGCACCCGTCGCCCGCTCCGCGCCGCTTGCGCGGCGACCTCGAGCAGCAGGGTCGACTTGCCCACGCCGGGCTCGCCGCTGAGGAGGATCGCGGCTCCCGGCACGATGCCGCCGCCGAGCACACGGTCGAACTCGCCGACGCCGCTCGTGCGCCGCGGGGCGTCCTGGGTCGTGATCTGCGTGATCGGTCGTGCGGCGCGATCGGCGGTCGGGGCGAGCGCGTTCACGCGACGGAGGATCCCGGTCTGCGCGGCCTGCTCCTGGACCGTGCCCCACTGCTGGCACTCCCCGCAGCGGCCGACCCACTTGGCCGTCGTCCACCCGCACTCGGTGCAGACGTACGCGGGGGGAGCGGGTTTCCGGGTGGCCATGCCCCCAGGCTATCGGCGGGATCAGACATCCCTATCGACCAGGCGATTATTCACGGCCCGGTTCCCCCGACGGCCACCGGTCCCGGCCGATAATTGAGACATGTCCAACGGCGGGTCCGTCTGCGGGCCGATCTCCAGCTACTCCCGGGTGCGCATCCTGCACCTCCTCTTCGAGGCCGGGCACTCCGGTGCCTCCGGAGAACTCGCGATCGGCGACCTGTGCGAGGCCACCGGCCTCCACCCGAACACGGTGCGCGAGCACCTCCAGCGGCTCATCGAGGGCGGCTACGTGATCCCGACCGTGGAGCACCGCACCACCCGGGGCCGTCCTCGTACGCTGTACCGTGCCGCCACCGGCGCCCCCGACGCCTCCAGCCCGGTCGCGCGGAACAAGGCCAAGGCCGCCGCCCGTCGCGGCGACCTCCTCCGCAGCGTCCTTCCCGGCACCGGAAGCGCCCTCGGGAGGGACGCCACCTACCAGCTCGACGCCCTCGTCGAGCACCTGGAGGAGAGCGGTTTCGAGCCGGTCGTGGACGACCGCGGGCTGACCGTCGACCTGAGCCCGTGCCCGCACGCGGCCGGCCGGCCGGAGGACCGCCCGATGCTGTGCCAGGTGCATCTCGGCCTGATGCAGGGCATCCTGGCAGAAGCGGGGGGTCCGCTCGAAGCCGAGTGCGTGCGCGAGGCCGCGCTGCCCTCCGAATGCACCGTGCAGCTGCGCGACACCGCCGCGCAGGCGTCGAACAGAACGGGAGTCGCTCATGGAATGGCTTGATCCGCTCGCCCTGGCCCGATGGCAGTTCGGGCTGACGACCGTCTACCACTACCTCTTCGTCCCGCTGACGATCGGCATGGCGCTCGTCGCAGCCATCTTCCAGACGGCGTGGGTGCGCACGGCCAAGGTCCAGTACCTGCACCTCACCCGCTTCTTCGGCAAGATCTTCCTCATCAACTTCGCGATGGGGGTCGTCACCGGCATCGTGCAGGAGTTCCAGTTCGGGATGAACTGGTCGGACTACTCCCGCTTCGTCGGTGACGTCTTCGGCGCCCCGCTCGCCTTCGAGGGCCTGCTGGCGTTCTTCTTCGAGGCGACCTTCATCGGCCTCTGGATCTTCGGCTGGGACAAGCTCCCGCAGAAGATCCACCTCGCCACCATCTGGTGCGTCTCGATCGGCAGCATCCTGTCGGCGTACTTCATCATCGCCGCCAACGCATTCATGCAGAACCCGGTCGGCTACACGTACAACGAGGTGACCAACCGCGCCGAGCTCACCGACTTCTGGGCGCTGCTGACCAACCCCGTCGCCCTCGCCGCGTTCCCGCACACCATCTTCGGCGCGCTCATGTTCGCCGCCGGTGTCGTGATCTCGGTGTCCGCCTGGCACCTGGCCCGCGGGCAGCACTTCGACACCATGCGCGTCTCGCTGAAGTTCGGCCTCTGGGCGATGATCTTCTCCACCGCGGGCGTCGTGCTCACCGGTGACCAGTTGGGCCTGGCGATGTACGCCGCGCAGCCGATGAAGATGGCCGCAGCCGAGGCGACGTTCAACACGGTCTGCGGCGCCGACGCCTCCTTCAGCATCTTCACGCTGGGCACGCCGGACGGCAGCTCCGAGCTGTTCTCGATCCGGGTGCCGTACCTGCTGTCGCTGCTGTCGACCCACACGCTCGACGCCTGCGTGCACGGCATCAACGACCTGAACGCCGAGTACGCCCAGACCTACGCGAGCACCGGCCTCACCGACTTCGCCCCCGTCCTGTGGATCACGTACTGGTCGTTCCGCTGGATGATCGGCCTCGGCATGGCCGCCGCCCTCGTCGCCGTCGCCGGCCTCTGGGTCACGCGCAAGAAGGCCACGAAGCCGGTCGCACCGTGGATGTGGAAGGTCGCGATCTGGTCGTTCCCGCTCGCGCTCGCCGCCAACATCATGGGCTGGGTGTTCACCGAGATGGGCCGACAGCCGTGGATCGTGTTCGGTCTGATGTCCACCCGCGACGGCGTCTCGCCGGGGGTGAGCGGACTCGAGGTCCTGATCTCGCTGATCGCCTTCACCGCGATCTACGCCGCGCTGGCCGTCGTCGAGGTCAAGCTGATCGTCAAGGCCGCCCAGAAGGGGCCGGACACCGACGAACAGCCCCATGAGGAGACGGCTCAGCTGCCGTCGGTCGTGTACTGAGAGGAACGAGCATCATGGATCTCGCAACGATCTGGTTCTGGGTGGTCGCCTTCCTGTTCGTCGGCTACTTCGTCCTCGACGGGTTCGACTTCGGTGTGGGCATGTCGCTGCCGTTCCTCGGCAAGGACGACGTCTCCCGCCGGCAGGTCATCAACACGATCGGTCCCGTGTGGGACCTCAACGAGACGTGGGTCATCGTGGCCGGGGCCTCGCTGTTCGCCTCGTTCCCCGAGTGGTACGCCACCCTGTTCAGCGGGTTCTACCTGCCGCTGCTGCTCATCCTGCTGGCACTCATCCTCCGCGGCGTCTCGTTCGAGTACCGCCACCAGCGGGAGAGCCGGAAGTGGAAGCAGGGCTTCGACCGGATGATCGTCATCGGCTCGGTCGTCCCGGCACTGCTCTGGGGCGTCGCTTTCGGCAACATCGTGCAGGGCGTCGCGATCGACGAGAACCACATCTACGTCGGCGGCTTCTTCTCGCTGCTGAACCCGTATGCGCTGCTGGTCGGCGTCACGACCCTGCTGCTCTTCTTCCTGCACGGCGTGCTGTTCGTCGCGCTGAAGACGGACGGCCAGGTGCACGAGGATGCCCGGAAGCTCGCGAAGAAGGCCGCCATCCCGACGATCCTCGTCGCAGCCGCGACGGTGGTCTGGACGGTCGCGATCGCGATGGGCCGCGAGGCGCCGCTGCTGTGGCTGGTCATCGGAGCCGGTGCGCTCGCGGCGGTCAGCCTGATCGCGGCGGTCGGCTTCTCGCTCGTCCGCCGCGACGGGTGGGCGTTCTTCGCCGGCATGCTCACGGTCATGTTCGCCGTCGTCATGCTGTTCTCCGCCCTCTTCCCGTTCGTGATGCCCTCGACGATCGACCCGGCGTTCAGCCTCACGATCGCCAACGCGTCCAGCACTCCGTATACGCTGCAGATCATGAGCTGGACCGCGCTGATCGCCCTCCCGCTGGTCATCGCGTACCAGACCTGGACCTACTGGGTGTTCCGCAAGCGCGTCACCCGCCGGTCGATCGAGGGGGCTCCGGCGCACGCGTGAAACCCGTCGATCCGAGGCTGCTCCGATACGCGGCCGCCGCCCGGGGGTTCCTCCTGGCGTCGGCCGCGATCGGCGTCTTCCAGACCGCGGTGACGATCGCCTTCGCGTGGCTGCTCACCGAGGCGGTGGTCGGCGCCATCGCGGGTCGCGACGTCACCGCGACCCTGCTCTGGCTGCTGGCGACGGCGCTGCTGCGGGGGCTGCTCATCGCCGCCTCCGACGCGGCGGGCACGCAGGCCGCGGCCCGCACCGGGATGCAGCTGCGCGCGGCCCTCGTCGCAGCGGTCGGGCGACTCGGGCCGGGGTGGCTCGCTCAGCGGAACCAGACGCAGATCGCCGTCACCGCCGGTCACGGCCTGGAAGCCCTGGACGCGTACTTCGCGCGGTACATCCCGCAGCTCGTCCTCACCGTCATCGCGACGCCCGTGCTCGTCGCGGTCATGTGGTGGCAGGACTGGCCGAGCGGGCTCACCGCCGTCATCACCCTGCCGCTCATCCCGCTGTTCCTCATCCTCATCGGCATCGCGACCCGCACGGTGCAGAAGAAGCAGTGGCAGACTCTGCAGCACCTCGCCGCCCGCTTCGCCGATACGGTGCAGGGGCTGTCGACGCTGCGGCTGTTCGGCCGGGACCGTCGGGCGGCCGACCGCATCGAGGTGACCGCCGACGAGTACCGCCGCGAGACCATGAAGGTGCTCCGGTTCTCGTTCCTCTCGGGGTTCGCGATGGAGCTGCTGTCGTCGCTCGCGGTCGCGCTCATCGCGGTCGCGGTCGGCTTCCGGCTGCTGTCAGGAGACCTGAGCCTGGAGGTCGGGCTCTTCGTGCTGCTGCTCGCCCCGGAGGCCTTCCTCCCCATCCGTCAGGTCGGCGTGCAGTTCCACGCCGCGGCCGAGGGCGTCGCGGCCACGGAAGACGTGTTCGATGTGCTCGATGCGGCGCGCGACCGGGACCGCGGCGGGGTGCGCAGGCACGATCCGGACACGGATGCACGACCGAACCCCGTGGACTCGTCCGGCAGCCGTGCCGGAGTCGTGCAGGTGGCACACGGACTCGTGGTCGAGGGGCTCCGGGTGAGGGACCTGCCGCCGGTGTCGTTCGTCGCGGAGCCGGGGACGGTGACCCTGATCGAGGGACCGAGCGGCTCCGGGAAGTCGAGTCTGCTCGCCGCCCTCCGCGGAGCGGTGGACTACACGGGGACCGCGACCTGGGACGGACGGGACGTCGTCGAGCTCGCGCCGTCGGAATGGCTCGCCTGGGCCGGCCAGACGCCGGGGCTGATGCGCGGCACGGTCGCGGAGAACGTGGCTCTGGGCGACGCGGCTCCCGACCTCGCCCGCGTGCGCCGGGCCCTCGACGCCGCGTGCGCGGAGGGGATCGAGGCCGACCGCGTGCTGGGCGTGCAGGGCGCAGGGCTGTCGGGAGGGCAGGCGCAGCGCGTCGCGGTGGCCAGGGCGCTGTATCGCCACGACGGTGCCCCGGAGCGGATGCTCGCGCTCGATGAGCCCTCCAGCGCCCTCGACGCCGACACCGAGGAGCGGCTGTGGCGGTCGCTGCGCGCGCGGGCGGACGCCGGCGCGACCATCCTCCTCGTCTCGCACCGCCGCTCGGCCAGGGACATCGCCGACCGGATCGTGGCGCTGGGGGTGAGCGCATGACCGAGACGACGCGCAGCGAGCGGGTCCGGGACATGCTCCGGCTCGCGCAGCCGCCGTTCCGCCGCTTCCTCCCCGGGCTGATCTGGGGGGTGCTGTCGGCGGCCGCCGCAGTGAGCCTTCTCGCGGTGAGCGGCTGGCTGATCGTGAGCGCGTCGATCGTCGACTCCCTCGTGCCGCTGTCCATCGCGGTCGTCGGGGTGCGGTTCTTCGCCGTGACCCGGGCTGTCACGCGGTACCTGGAGCGGCTGAGCGGTCACGACGCCGCGCTCCGGCAGCTCGCCACGACCCGCTCCGACATGGTGCGCCGCCTCATCCCGCTCTCGCCGGCGGGGCTCGGTGCGACCGACCGTGGGCAGGTGCTCGCGGCGCTCGTCGACGACGTGGAGAACCTGCAGAACCTCCCGCTCCGGGTCGTGCAGCCGCTTGCCGTCTCGGGCGTCGTCGCCCTCGGAGCGGTGGGCTTCCTCGCCTTCGTCTCGCCACCCGCCGCGCTGACCCTCGCGGTCTGCCTCCTCGTCGCCGCGTTCGCGGCGGTCGGGCTCGGCTGGATCTTCGGCTCCCGCGCGGAGGCCGCGGTGTCGGCGCGTCGGGCCGAGGTGTCCGCGGCCCTCGTCGACTACTTCGGCAGTCTCGACGTGCTCCTCGCGTTCGGTGCGGAGGCGCAGGCGCGGGAGCGGATCCGCGTCGCGGACGCCGCGCTGCGTCGCGTGGTCAGTCGGGCGTCGCTCGCGCAGGCCGTCGCGGCCGGAGTGGTGTCGCTGATGGCCGGGGCCGCATCCGTGTGGGCGCTCGCCGCGGCGGCTCCGGGCCTCGACACGGGGGCGATCGATGCGCCGTGGCTCGCGGTCGCGGTGCTCGTGCCGATGGTCGTGTTCGAGGTGCTCGGCGCCGTGCCGATCGCCGCGGCCTCGTGGCGGAGCGTGCGCGCGAGTGCGGAGCGCATCGTGGACGTGCTGCCCGAACGGATGCCGCCGGAGCTGCGGCCCGACGCGGGGCAGGATGCCGAGGTCGCGGGTGTGCCCGCCCTCGTCCTGCGCGGTGCCACGGCGCACTGGCCCGGAGGCGCGGCGGCGTTGACCGGCGTGGACCTCGACCTCGCACCCGGGGAGCGGGTGCTCGTCTCCGGAGCGAGCGGGGCGGGCAAGAGCTCGCTGGCGGCCGCACTGGTCGGCTTCCTCCGGGTGGACGGCGAGTACCGGATCGGCGACCTCGACGCGGCAGCCCTGTCCGGACCGGCACTGCGGCGCATCGTCGGTCTGTGCGAGCAGCAGCCCCAGCTGTTCGACGAGGACGTGCGGCAGAACCTGCTCTTCGCGAGGGATACCGCCACCGATGACGAGCTCCTCGCCGTGCTCGACCGTGTGGGCCTCGCGGCGTGGGTCCGCGAGCGTGGGGGTCTCGACGCCCGAGTGGGCGACCGCGGTGCGCTGGTGTCCGGCGGTCAGGCACAGCGGATCGCCCTGGCTCGCGCGCTGCTGCGCGGCTTCCCGGTGCTCGTGCTGGACGAGCCGACGGCGGGCGTCGACCCCGAGGCCTCGGACGCTTTGCTGCGCGATCTGCTGCAGGCGACGGGGGAGCAGTCGGTGCTGCTCATCTCGCACGTGGCGCCGCCCGCGGGGACGGTCGACCGGGTCGTGCGGATCGAGGGCGGCCGGACGGTCTGAGCCTCAGCCGACGAGGTTCATGTCGGCGGGCGGCTCCATCACGATGCCCTGCGCTTCGAACGCGCGCCGGCGCTCCTCGATCCTTCGGTGCATCTCGACCTGGGCCTCGTCGATGAGACGCGGGTCGAGGTCGACCGTCGCCGGATGCGGGTCGCCGTGGTGGGCGGCGATGTACGCGTCGAGCTCGGGGCCGCTGGTCCAGGAGGTGATGAGCGCGTACCGCGGGCCCGTGCCGCGGTGCCACACGGCGTGCCAGAAGCGCTGCGTGTCGACGATGATCCGCGAACCGGCGCGCAGCGGCAGCCGGACCTCGGTGGCCGGGTCGAACCGGTCGGAGCGGAGGATGAGCATCGAGTCGGTGTCGTCGGTGAGGTTGTAATACCCGCGGACCACCCAGCCCGTGCCCGGCTCATTGAGGCGGTTGTTGTCGTCCTGGTGCAGGTTGTAGATCGCGTCGGCGTAGTCGTTGGGCTGGAGCTCGATGACCCGGCAGCGACCGACGCCGGCGCCCGGGGCCAGGGCACGGCGCTGCAGGGTCGGGGCGATCGCGACCTGCGCCGGGATCCAGACGCCGTCCTTGTCGGTGCGCGGGGGTGTGTGGTTCCAGAAGCCGTTGCAGTCGATGTCGCCGGCGTAGCTCGTCAGGGGTGCGAAGCGGGTGATGCCGGAGGAGCGCCAGCCGACGTACTCGAGGTCACGCCACTCGGACGGGTCCACCGGGGTGGTCTCGTCGTCGAGGACCACGTATCCGGTCTCGGCGAGCGCCGCAGACGTGATGAATCCCATGCTGCTTGCATCCTTCCCGTCGTTCTGCCCCCGGAGGCGGCGGGTTCTTAGGCAATCCTAATCCCGACCTCCCCTCGCCGACCCACCCCCTTGCGTGTGTCCCACCCCCTTCCGGCCGCACGCAGAGGGGTGGCCCGGCCGGAAGGGGATGGGTCGGCGAGGGATATTCTGAGGGCATGACGCAGCCCCAGGGTGCCCTTCTCGTGGGCAGTGTGAACTTCGACGACGCCGAAACCACGATTCGCACCGCTGCGGAGCTGCTCGGCGACCGGTTGCGCCGCATCCCGGACGGCGAGGTCGGCAAGCGGTTCCACTGGATCATGTTCCAGCCCGACGTCATCGGCCAGGCGGACGGCATCGAGCGGATCGGCGACGAGCCCATCCCGTTCCCCGCCGGCATCGACGCCCGCGGCCTCCGCATCGTCGAGGGTGTGGACCCGGCGACGATCGCACTGCCTCCGCTCGGGTACGCCTCCGCGGCGATCGAGTCGTACGGGCGCTTCGCCCGGCTGCGTGAGGAGGGAGTGGTCGCGGCAGGCACCCGGTTCCAGGTGTCGCTGCCCACCCCGCTCGCCGTCATCTCCTCCTTCTTCCATGGCGACGACCGGGCCGCGATCGAGCCCGTGTACACCGCCGCGATACTCCGCGAGCTCGACGAGACCCTCGCCGCGATCCCGCACGGGGACCTCGCCGTGCAGTGGGACGTCGCGAGCGAGATGGGCATCATCGAGGGGGCCTCCGGCTACGGCGCCGTCATGGAGGCGTGGTGGCCCGGTGACCCGTTCGACGGACTCGTCTCGCGTCTGGCCGCCCTCGTCGACGCCGTCCCGGACGACGTCGAGGTGGGCGTGCACCTCTGTTACGGCGACGCGGGGGAGAAGCATTTCTTCGAGCCGACCGACGCCGGCGCCCTCGTCCACTACGCCAACGCCGTCATCGCCGCGGCCCACCGTCCGCTCACCTGGCTGCACCTTCCCGTGCCGATCGGCCACGATGACGAGGCCTACTTCGCCCCGCTCGCCGAGCTCACCCCGGTCGAGGAGCTCTACCTCGGCCTCGTGCACCGGGAGGACGGCGCGGAGGGTGCGCGCCGCCGGATCGCCGCCGCCGTCCCGTTCGCCCCGGAGTTCGGCGTCGCCACGGAGTGCGGCATCGGCCGCGCCCCCGCCGGCTCCACGGGAGGCATCCTCCGCACCCACGCCGAGGTCGCCGCCGCCTGGTGACCCGTCGATTCGCGCGCTCGGCCCCGGTGTCGTAAACTGATCCGCGGTGACGTGTCCGAGCGGCCGAAGGTGCAACTCTCGAAAAGTTGTGTAGGGTAACCCCCTACCGTGGGTTCAAATCCCACCGTCACCGCCACCACGAAGGCCCCGGCTCCCGTTGATATGACGGGGATGCGGGGCCTTCGTCCTGTCGGCTATCCCGAGCGTGATAACGTAGATGTCGTTCACGGGCCTATGGCGCAGTTGGTAGCGCGCCTCGTTCGCATCGAGGAGGTCAGGGGTTCGAATCCCCTTAGGTCCACAGGAACAGAACGCAAGAGCCTCGCCCCGCATCTCGCAGGGCGAGGTTCTTTCGTTGAAGCGCTGGGCCGGACCGACCGCTGCGACGAGACCGCTCGGCAGCGGCGGGGGTTCGATTCCGTGCCCCTAGGCTGAGGACATGGACGCGACGCCCAGCGAATCCGGCTCGACCCTGCACACGCATGCCGTCGACAGCCAGCGCCGTGCCGCGGCCCTCGGCGAGGGGGATCGCGTGCTGTCGCGCACGCAGAAGGTGTATGTGGCGCTCAGGGACGACATCGTCCGCACCCGGCTCGCCCCGGGCGAGGTCGTCATCGAACCTGAGCTGGCCGCGCGCTTCGGGGTGTCGAAGACGCCCGTGCGCGAGGCCCTGCAGATCCTCGTCGTCGAGGGGCTCGTCGTCGCCCTTCCTCGTCGCGGCTACGTCGTCCGCCCGCTGGGCATCAACGAGGTGCGCGAGGTGCTCGATCTGCGCCTGATCATCGAACCGCCCATGGCCGCGAGTGCGACGCGCTACGGCAACGAGGCTT
Organism: Microbacterium sp. Nx66; assembly: GCF_904066215.1. Lineage (NCBI taxonomy): Bacteria > Bacillati > Actinomycetota > Actinomycetes > Micrococcales > Microbacteriaceae > Microbacterium > Microbacterium sp. Nx66. The sequence continues at coordinate 2,963,975 of NZ_LR880474.1, read as the reverse complement.
TCATCGAGGAGCTCAGCTCGATCCTGGACGCGCAGCGCAGCGGCTCAGGCACGGCGGAGCTGACCGATGCGGCGCGCGCTTTCCACGAGTGCATCCTCGGCGCGGCGCGCAACGCTCGGGCCAAGACGCTCATGAGCGGCCTGTTCGACGAGACGACACGGAGTCATCACCTGATCCCGGCGATCGATGCGCGAATCCACTCGGACGTCGAGAACAACGGACACCAGCAGGTGCTCGAGGCGATCCGCACCGGCGATCCGCAGGCTGCCGAGGAGGCCATGCGCGGCCACCTCGTGGAGCTGCGGGAGTTCGTCCTCCAGGCATTCCTCGAAGCCTGACCCGCGCTCGTCGCGAAGGAGCGACCCTCTGGTCGTCTCAGATATATCTGACGCATATCGCTATTGTGCCCAAGATATTTGGTGGCTATGGTGGTGCCGACACCGCGGTCGGCTCTCCGGCCGCCCCGGGGCTGCCGAGAGGAACCAGGACTTTTGCGACGCCGCATCCGCACCTTCATCGAGCTGCTGAGCTTCGCTCCGCCGGCGCTTCCCACCGAGGCGAAGCGCGTGGCGGAGGCACGTAGCCTCGGCGACCTCCGCCGGCTCGCGAAGCGTCGCGTGCCCGGATTCGTCTTCGACTACGTCGAGGGTGCCGCGGTGACCGAGCAAGCCGCCCGAGACAACGAGTCGGCCTTCGCCCGCCGGAGGTTCGTGCCCTCCGTCACGGAGAGCGCAGCCGGAGCGTCGCTCACCACCCGCCTGCTGGGACGCGAGCATGCGATGCCCATCGGCATCGCCCCCATCGGCCTCACCGCCCTCATGCGCGCGGCCGGCGAGACCGACGGGGTCCGCGCGGCTGCGAACCGCGATGTGCCGTTCGTGCTCTCCACGATGGGCACGCGGAGCATCGAGGACGTCGCCGATGCCGCGCCCGCTGCGCGCCGATGGTTCCAACTCTACCTGCGGCGGGATCGTGCCGCGTCGCTCGCCCTCATCGAGCGGGCTGCTGCGGCGGGCTTCGACACCCTCGTGCTGACCGTCGACACCCGGGTGCCGGGGCAGCGCTACCGCGACGACCGCAACCGACTCTCGATGCCGCCGCGTCTGACGCTGCGCACCGCCATGCAGTCGGCGCTGCATCCCGCGTGGTCGCTCGATCTGCTGGCACACGATGCACCGGCCATGGCGAACTTCGGGCCCCGATCCGGAAGCGTCACCGACGTGGTCAGCAGCATGTTCGATCCCGCGCTGTCCTTGGACGACGTGCGCTGGCTGCGGGGGAACTGGGACGGGCCGATCGTCGTGAAGGGCGTGCTCTCCGCCATCGACGCCGAGCGCTTCATCGACGCCGGAGCGGACGCCATCTGGGTCTCCAACCACGGCGGTCGCCAACTCGACCGTGCGATCGCGCCCATCGAGGTCGTCGGTGCGGTGCGCGCCGCCGTCGGCGACGACGTCCCGATCCTCCTCGACTCCGGCATCCGCAGCGGCCTCGACGTCGTGGCCGCGATCGCGTGCGGAGCCGACTTCGTCTTCCTCGGCCGGGGGTACATGTACGGCCTCATGGCAGGCGGACGGATCGGGGTGGAGCGAGCACTCGACCTCGTGGCGAACGAGACCCTGTCGACGATGCAGCTTCTCGGCGTGCGCACGACCGCTGAACTACGCGGCCGGGGGACCACGGTCCTCGCACCGACCGGATAACCACGACCACGCCAGCACTTTTCAATGACGAAAGGACACCCCATGGCCAACGAACAGCAGCGCACCATGACCCCGCAGGCGAGGCGGGCGATCGCCGCAGCCTATTTCGGCACGCTCATCGAGTGGTACGACTACGCGCTCTACGGCGCCGCCGCCGGCCTCGTGATCGGCCCGCTCTTCTTCCCGGACGTCATCCCCGCCTCCGCCTCGATGCTCGCCTTCGCGACCTTCGCCGTCGGCTTCGTGGTGCGGCCGCTCGGCGGCCTCATCATCTCCCACCTCGGCGACCGGGTCGGCCGGAAGCCCGCGATGATCCTGACCATCGTGCTCATGGGGATCGCGACCGTGGGCATCGGGCTCCTCCCGACTGCCGAGGCGATCGGGGTGGCGGCGCCGATCCTGCTGATCCTGTTCCGCTTCATCCAGGGCTTCGGCGCCGGTGCGGAACTCGCCGGTGCGCTCACGCTCGTCGCCGAGTACGCGCCAGAGCGCCGCCGAGGGCGGGTCATCGGACTGGTCACCTCAGGCGCCCCTGGTGGAGCGTTCCTCGCGACTCTGGCCTTCACCTTCGCCTCGATGCTGCCCGGCGACGTGCTCCTCGGCGGGGCCTGGCGCATTCCGTTCCTGGTCTCCGCCGTCCTGTTCGTCCTGGCGCTCTGGATCCGTCGTCGCCTCGAGGAGACGCCCGAGTACCGGGACGCGGTGACGAACGCGGAGCAGTCCGCGACGAAGGTGCCCTTGGCGGAGCTGTTCCGCCGCAGCCCCCGCGAGCTCGTCATCGGCTTCTTCAGCGTCTGCGGGCACAATGTGACGAACTACGTCCTGAGCGCCTTCGCGCTGAGCTACCTCACGCTGACGGTCGGGATGCCTCGGGTCGAGGCGCTGATCGCGGTCCTGGTGTCCTCACTGCTCACCGCCTTCGCTCCGGTCCTCGGCGGCGTCGCGGTCGACCGGTTCGGGGCCAAGCGCGTGGTGATGTTCGGCTCGGTCGCCGGGATCGTCCTCACGTACCCGGTCTTCCTCTCCCTGCAGTCCGGCGACCCGGTGTTGGCTGCTCTCGGGATGACGGCGCTCGGCGTCATCGCCGTGGGTGCGACCGCGGCGTCCACCGGGACCTTCCTCACGAACCTCTTCCCGACCCGGTACCGCTTCACCGGCGTCGCGACGGCCCGGGAGCTCAATGGCGCGCTGGTCGCCGGCCCGACTCCGCTCATCGCCACCGCGCTCGTCGTGGCCGCCGGGGGAGGGCTCTGGCTCGTGGTGCTGTTCGTCATCGCCGCCTGCCTCTTGTCGCTCCTGGCCGTCGTCGCGACGCCGAAGCGCATCGGCGACCTGCAGCCCGAGGAGGCGTCCGGTCCGTCGGTGATCGCATCGGCGGAGAGGGTGTCGGACGGAGCGGGAGGAGGCGACACGCCCGGGAATCGGCGGTGATTTGCCCGATGCCTGGAACCCACGTAAGTTATTACCTGTTCGCCCCAAACGGTTGAGCGGAGGTCCTCGGACCGGCTCCCGTCAAGCAGCTAACACCTCCCGAATCCCACACACTCACTGAGTGAACAGGATGAAGGATGCTGATCCGTTCCCACGGTCTGGCCGAAGAAACTCGGACTTGACAACGGAAACGAGATCGGTAAGATAGAGAAGTTGCCCTGCGGGCCTGGTCGTGATGGCTGGGTCGTGGGAGCATCCGATCCTTGAGAACTCAACAGCGTGCACTTGTCAAATGCCAAATTATCCTCGTCTAGCTTCGGCTGGGTGAGAATTCCTTTGGATCAAAGACCAACCTCCTTGTGGGGTTGGCAATGGATAGTCAGCAATGATTTATCTCTTTGGTCAGCATCAAACTCGCTGCGTTCCGGTTTTTCCCCGGTTCGTATGCAATTTCTTTTTACGGAGAGTTTGATCCTGGCTCAGGATGAACGCTGGCGGCGTGCTTAACACATGCAAGTCGAACGGTGAACACGGAGCTTGCTCTGTGGGATCAGTGGCGAACGGGTGAGTAACACGTGAGCAACCTGCCCCTGACTCTGGGATAAGCGCTGGAAACGGCGTCTAATACTGGATATGTGACGTGACCGCATGGTCTGCGTTTGGAAAGATTTTTCGGTTGGGGATGGGCTCGCGGCCTATCAGCTTGTTGGTGAGGTAATGGCTCACCAAGGCGTCGACGGGTAGCCGGCCTGAGAGGGTGACCGGCCACACTGGGACTGAGACACGGCCCAGACTCCTACGGGAGGCAGCAGTGGGGAATATTGCACAATGGGCGAAAGCCTGATGCAGCAACGCCGCGTGAGGGATGACGGCCTTCGGGTTGTAAACCTCTTTTAGCAGGGAAGAAGCGAAAGTGACGGTACCTGCAGAAAAAGCGCCGGCTAACTACGTGCCAGCAGCCGCGGTAATACGTAGGGCGCAAGCGTTATCCGGAATTATTGGGCGTAAAGAGCTCGTAGGCGGTTTGTCGCGTCTGCTGTGAAATCCCGAGGCTCAACCTCGGGCCTGCAGTGGGTACGGGCAGACTAGAGTGCGGTAGGGGAGATTGGAATTCCTGGTGTAGCGGTGGAATGCGCAGATATCAGGAGGAACACCGATGGCGAAGGCAGATCTCTGGGCCGTAACTGACGCTGAGGAGCGAAAGGGTGGGGAGCAAACAGGCTTAGATACCCTGGTAGTCCACCCCGTAAACGTTGGGAACTAGTTGTGGGGTCCATTCCACGGATTCCGTGACGCAGCTAACGCATTAAGTTCCCCGCCTGGGGAGTACGGCCGCAAGGCTAAAACTCAAAGGAATTGACGGGGACCCGCACAAGCGGCGGAGCATGCGGATTAATTCGATGCAACGCGAAGAACCTTACCAAGGCTTGACATATACGAGAACGGGCCAGAAATGGTCAACTCTTTGGACACTCGTAAACAGGTGGTGCATGGTTGTCGTCAGCTCGTGTCGTGAGATGTTGGGTTAAGTCCCGCAACGAGCGCAACCCTCGTTCTATGTTGCCAGCACGTAATGGTGGGAACTCATGGGATACTGCCGGGGTCAACTCGGAGGAAGGTGGGGATGACGTCAAATCATCATGCCCCTTATGTCTTGGGCTTCACGCATGCTACAATGGCCGGTACAAAGGGCTGCAATACCGTGAGGTGGAGCGAATCCCAAAAAGCCGGTCCCAGTTCGGATTGAGGTCTGCAACTCGACCTCATGAAGTCGGAGTCGCTAGTAATCGCAGATCAGCAACGCTGCGGTGAATACGTTCCCGGGTCTTGTACACACCGCCCGTCAAGTCATGAAAGTCGGTAACACCTGAAGCCGGTGGCCTAACCCTTGTGGAGGGAGCCGTCGAAGGTGGGATCGGTAATTAGGACTAAGTCGTAACAAGGTAGCCGTACCGGAAGGTGCGGCTGGATCACCTCCTTTCTAAGGAGCATCTGACGCTTCGGCGTCCAGAACCCAGATCGAAGGCATACGTTCTTCGCTGGGAGCTCATGGGTGGAACATTTGACATGGCATCGAGATCTGATCTCGGGACTAGTACGCCGCTTCGGTGGTTGGAAGGTTCTGGGTGAGGGGACCGGTGCCTGCACGCTGTTGGGTCCTGAGGGACCGGATGCGGATCCTTCGGGGTCTGGTCTGAACCTCTGGACCTCTTTCTGTTTGTCCCTGTGGGGGCAGGTGGATGGGGGTTCCGCCCGTACTTTGAGAACTACACAGTGGACGCGAGCATCTTGCAGCCGGCTTTCGAGCTGGTTGCACAAGATGATCTTAAAGATCATTAGTCAATTTCTGATTCCATCTTCGGATGGGGTCGAGTTTTTGATTCAAACTCATGTGATTTCAAGTCTTTAAGAGCAAACGGTGGATGCCTTGGCATCTGGAGCCGAAGAAGGACGTAGCAATCTGCGATAAGCCTCGGGGAACTGATAAGCAAGTTTTGATCCGAGGGTGTCCGAATGGGGAAACCCCGCTGGGCGGCGTGCCGACCTAGTGACTCCCGCCTGAATATATAGGGCGGGTAGAGGGAACGTGGGGAAGTGAAACATCTCAGTACCCACAGGAAGAGAAAGCAACCGCGATTCCGTTAGTAGTGGCGAGCGAAACCGGATCAGGCTAAACCGAGTGTGTGTGATATCCGGCAGGAGTTGCATATTCGGGGTTGTGGGACTCACCAGTCAGTTCTGCCGAGCTGGCGACGTTACAGAAGCGTATAGACGAACGGTCTTGAAAGGCCGGTCATAGAGGGTGCCAACCCCGTAGTCGAAATGCGTGTTCTGGCGTGGAGAGTATCCCAAGTAGCACGGGGCCCGTGAAATCCCGTGTGAATCTGTCAGGACCACCTGATAAGCCTAAATACTCCCAGATGACCGATAGCGGACAAGTACCGTGAGGGAAAGGTGAAAAGTACCCCGGGAGGGGAGTGAAATAGTACCTGAAACCGTTTGCTTACAAACCGTTGGAGCACCCCTGGTAGGTGTGACAGCGTGCCTTTTGAAGAATGAGCCTGCGAGTTAGCGATATGTGGCGAGGTTAACCCGTGTGGGGTAGCCGTAGCGAAAGCGAGTCTGAATAGGGCGATTCAGTCGCATGTCCTAGACCCGAAGCGAAGTGATCTATCCATGGCCAGGTTGAAGCGACGGTAAGACGTCGTGGAGGACCGAACCCACTTAGGTTGAAAACTGAGGGGATGAGCTGTGGATAGGGGTGAAAGGCCAATCAAACTTCGTGATAGCTGGTTCTCTCCGAAATGCATTTAGGTGCAGCGTTGCGTGTTTCTTGCCGGAGGTAGAGCTACTGGATGGCCGATGGGCCCTACAAGGTTACTGACGTCAGCCAAACTCCGAATGCCGGTAAGTGAGAGCGCAGCAGTGAGACTGTGGGGGATAAGCTTCATAGTCGAGAGGGAAACAACCCAGACCACCAACTAAGGTCCCAAAGCGCGTGCTAAGTGGGAAAGGATGTGGAGTTGCTCTGACAACCAGGAGGTTGGCTTAGAAGCAGCCACCCTTGAAAGAGTGCGTAATAGCTCACTGGTCAAGTGATTCCGCGCCGACAATGTAACGGGGCTCAAGCACGCCACCGAAGTTGTGGCATTGACATTATTGGTAGGCCTTCGTGGTCCAGCCGTGTTGATGGGTAGGAGAGCGTCGTGTGGCCAGCGAAGCGGCGGTGGAAACCAGCCGTGGAGGCTACACGAGTGAGAATGCAGGCATGAGTAGCGAATGACGTGTGAGAAACACGTCCTCCGAAAGACCAAGGGTTCCAGGGTCAAGCTAATCTTCCCTGGGTAAGTCGGGACCTAAGGCGAGGCCGACAGGCGTAGTCGATGGACAACGGGTTGATATTCCCGTACCGGCGAAGAACCGCCCAAGCTAATCCAGTGGTGCTAAACGTCCGAGCCTTCACATCGTCACCTTCGGGTGACACCGTGGAGGGGAGCACGTGACCCCATGCTGGTGCGGTTAGCGTATTAACAGGTGTGACGCAGGAAGGTAGTCCAAGCCAGGCGATGGTTGTCCTGGTGCAAGTGCGTAGGCCGAGTCGTAGGCAAATCCGCGACTCATACAGGCTGAGACACGATGCGGATAAAAAGTGGATGATCCTATGCTGCCGAGAAAAGCATCGACGCGAGGTTCTAGCCGCCCGTACCCCAAACCGACTCAGGTGGTCAGGTAGAGAATACCAAGGAGATCGAGAGAATCGTGGTTAAGGAACTCGGCAAAATGCCCCCGTAACTTCGGGAGAAGGGGGGCCTTCGACGTATTAGGACTTGCTCCGAAAGCGTTTGGAGGCCGCAGAGACTAGTGGGTAGCGACTGTTTACTAAAAACACAGGTCCGTGCCAAGTCGCAAGACGATGTATACGGACTGACGCCTGCCCGGTGCTGGAAGGTTAAGAGGACCGGTTAGCCGCAAGGCGAAGCTGAGAATTTAAGCCCCAGTAAACGGCGGTGGTAACTATAACCATCCTAAGGTAGCGAAATTCCTTGTCGGGTAAGTTCCGACCTGCACGAATGGCGTAACGACTTCCCAACTGTCTCAACCGCGAACTCGGCGAAATTGCATTACGAGTAAAGATGCTCGTTACGCGCAGCAGGACGGAAAGACCCCGTGACCTTTACTACAGCTTGGTATTGGTGTTCGGTGTGGCTTGTGTAGGATAGGTGGGAGACTTTGAAGCGGTGACGCCAGTTACCGTGGAGTCATTGTTGAAATACCACTCTGGTCACTCTGGATATCTAACTTCGAACCGTAATCCGGTTCAGGGACAGTGCCTGGTGGGTAGTTTAACTGGGGCGGTTGCCTCCCAAAAAGTAACGGAGGCGCCCAAAGGTTCCCTCAACCTGGTTGGCAATCAGGTGGCGAGTGTAAGTGCACAAGGGAGCTTGACTGTGAGACTGACAGGTCGAGCAGGGACGAAAGTCGGGACTAGTGATCCGGCAGTGGCTTGTGGAAGCGCTGTCGCTCAACGGATAAAAGGTACCTCGGGGATAACAGGCTGATCTTGCCCAAGAGTCCATATCGACGGCATGGTTTGGCACCTCGATGTCGGCTCGTCGCATCCTGGGGCTGGAGTAGGTCCCAAGGGTTGGGCTGTTCGCCCATTAAAGCGGTACGCGAGCTGGGTTTAGAACGTCGTGAGACAGTTCGGTCCCTATCCGCTGCGCGCGTAGGAAGTTTGAGAGGATCTGACCCTAGTACGAGAGGACCGGGTTGGACGAACCTCTGGTGTGTCAGTTGTTCCGCCAGGAGCACCGCTGATTAGCTACGTTCGGGATGGATAACCGCTGAAAGCATCTAAGCGGGAAGCCGGCCTCAAGATGAGACTTCCATACCTTCGGGTGAGAGGCTCCCAGCCAGACTACTGGGTTGATAGGCCAGATGTGGAAGCACGGTAACGTGTGCAGCTGACTGGTACTAATAAGCCGATGACTTGATAACACACCGTTTGTTGGTGCTTGCGTCCACTGAGTGGTTCTCGATGTACGGTCGAGAACTACCTTCAACAATGATTCATCATTGCTTTAGGTTTGATTGAAACATCAATAGTGTTTCGGCGGCCATAGCGTGAGGGAAACGCCCGGTCACATTCCGAACCCGGAAGCTAAGCCTCACAGCGCCGATGGTACTGCAGGGGGGACCCTGTGGGAGAGTAGGACACCGCCGGACTCCTTTTAGTCAAGAAGGCCACCCAATGCTGGGTGGCCTTCTTGCGTTAGCGCGATCGCTCCGCGGCGCGGCCCGCAGGACGGACTCAGCGCGCCAGGCGTGCCTCGAGCGTCGCCGCTGTCTCGCGTACCGCTTTCGCCAGCGCAGATTCCCTGCCGTCGTCGTCGGCCCAGGTGACCGCCACGGCGGCGACCGGCCATCCCGCAGCGTCCCGCACCACTGCGCCCACGGAGCGCAGTCCGTCCGCGACCTCACCGTCCTCGGTCGCATACTCGCGGACCCGTACTTCGCGAAGGAGTTCGCGCAGTTCGCCGGGCCTACGGGGACCACGTCCCGTGCGGTCGGAGAAGGCCGAAGCATCCGGATACAGCGCCCGCACCTGTTCTCGGGGGAGGGCGGCGAGCATCGCGCGTCCCGTTGCGGTCAAATGCGCAGGGAGGCGCACGCCCACGTCGGTCACCAGTGCCGGGCGTCGCGGCGCCCGTTCCTCGACGATGTAGAGCACATCGCCGCCGCTCATCACCGCGAGGTGTGCGCTTTCCCCGAGATGGTCGGAGAGTGCGGCGATGAGCGGACGGCCGAGCCGTGCCAACGGCTGCTGCCGCGCGTAGCCCCCTGCCAGCTCGAAGGCCGACGTGCCGAGTCCCCATCGACGCTCCTCACGGAGGTGCAGGACGAAGCCATGTGCGGCGAGCGTGCGGAGCAGGTGATAAACCGTCGATCGCGGAAGCATCAGCTCGCGGGCGATCGCGGACGCCGCCACCGGTGCCGGCCGCCCCGCCAGGTAGCTGAGGATGCGCAGGGTCTGCGCCGCGGCAGGCACCTGGGCTTCATCGGTCTCGGGGATGTCTGGGATCACAGACACAGGTTGCCACGAAGCCGCGTGCGCGTCGACCCGGCGGGTGTGGAATCGAGACATGAGCGATCCTGCCCCTGTCATCGTCGGCGCCGTCCCTCTCTCCCCGGCGGAGGTCGTCCGCGTGGTCCGGCATGACGTGCCCGTCCGGGTGGATCCCGCCGCGCTGGCGAGGGTCGCCGAGAGCCGCCGTGTGATCGACGGCCTCGCCGCGGACCCGCACCCGCACTACGGGGTGTCCACCGGCTTCGGCGCGCTGGCGACGACTTTCATCGCTCCTGAGCGGCGACTGCAGTTGCAGGCGAGCCTCATCCGCTCCCATGCCGCGGGGACCGGCGCCGAGGTCGAGCGGGAGGTGGTCCGCGGGCTCCAGCTGCTGCGCCTCCAGACGCTCGCCTCGGGGCGCACGGGCGTGCGTCCTGTCGTGGTCGAGACCTACGCCGCGTTGCTCAACGCGGGCATCGTCCCCGTGGTCCGCGAGTACGGGTCACTGGGGTGCTCCGGGGATCTCGCCCCGCTCGCCCACATCGCCCTCGCGGCGATGGGGGAGGGCGAAGTGCGCGACGCCGCCGGGCGTCTCGTCGACGCGGCCGACGCCCTCGCCGCGGCCGGCATCGCTCCGCTCACCCTCGTCGAGAAGGAGGGGCTGGCCCTCATCAACGGCACGGACGGCATGCTCGGCACCCTGGTGCTCGCGCTCCACGACCTCGAGACGCTGCTGCTCACGGCGGACGTGGCGGCGGCGATGTCGGTCGAGTCGCAGCTCGGCACCGATGCCGTGTTCGCCGCCGACCTCATGGCGCTGCGTCCGCAGGCGGGCCAGGCGGTCTCCGCCGGCCACCTCCGTGCACTGCTCACCGGGTCCCCCATGGTCGCCAGCCACAAGGGCCCGGAGGACGGCCGCGTCCAGGACGCATATTCGCTGCGCTGCTCGCCGCAGGTGCACGGCGCCGCACGTGACACGCTCGGGCACGCCGCGATGATCGCGGAGCGCGAGCTCTCCAGCGTGATCGACAACCCCATCATCACCCTCGACGGCCGCATCGAGTCCAACGGCAACTTCCACGGGGCCCCGGTCGCCGCTGTCCTCGACTTCCTGGCGATCTCCATCGCCGACGTCGCCTCCGTGTCCGAGCGCCGCACCGACCGGGCGCTGGACCCGGCCCGCAGCCACGGGCTCCCGCCGTTCCTGGCGGCGGAGGTCGGCGTCGACTCCGGTCTGATGATCGCGCAGTATGCGGCGGCCGGCATCGTCTCGGAGCTCAAGCGCCTCGCGGTTCCGGCCTCGGTGGACTCCATCCCGTCCTCGGCGATGCAGGAGGACCACGTCTCGATGGGCTGGGCCGCGGCGCGGAAGCTGCGGCGCGCGGTCGACGGCCTCTCGCGGGTCCTCGCGATCGAGATCCTCACCGCGGCCCGTGCGCTCGACCTGCGCGCGCCGCTGCAGGCGGGCCCGGCGACCGGGGCCGTGCGCGACCTCGTCCGCACCGTCGCCGCAGGCCCCGGACCCGACCGCCACCTCTCGCCCGAGATGGAGGCCGTGACCGCCCTCGTCCAGTCGGGCGCCGTCGCCCGTGTCGCAAAGGAGCACATGCATGACTGAGGACACCGCAGCGCGTACGGTACGCGCAGCCCGAGGTGCCGAGCGCACCGCGAAGAGCTGGGGCGCGGAAGCGGCCAAGCGCATGCTCATGAACAACCTCGATCCCGAGGTCGCCGAGCACCCGGAGGACCTTGTCGTCTACGGCGGGACGGGCAAGGCGGCGCGCAACTGGGCGGCGTACGAGGCGATCGTCCGCACGCTCGACGAGCTGGAGCCGGATGAGACGCTGCTGGTCCAGTCCGGGAAGCCGGTGGGGGTGTTCCGCACCCATGAGTGGGCACCGCGCGTGCTCATCGCCAACTCGAACCTCGTCGGCGACTGGGCGACCTGGCCGGAGTTCCGCCGCCTGGAGGAGCTCGGGCTGACCATGTACGGCCAGATGACCGCCGGCTCCTGGATCTACATCGGCACGCAGGGCATCCTGCAGGGGACGTACGAGACCTTCGCCGCTGTGGCCCGCTCGCTGGGCCGGGATTCCCTGCGGGGCACGCTCACGTTGACCGCCGGCGCCGGCGGCATGGGCGGGGCGCAGCCTCTCGCGGTGACCCTCAACGAGGGCGCGGTCCTGATCGTGGACGTCGACGAGACGCGGCTGGCCCGCCGCGTCGAGCACCGGTACCTCGACGAGTACACGACCGACCTCGATGCGGCGGTGGCCCGGGTCGTCGCGGCGAAGGACGCCGGTCACGCCCTCTCGGTCGGCGTCGTGGGCAATGCCGCGGAGATCTTCCCCGAGCTCCTGCGCCGGGGCGTGCCGATCGACGTCGTGACCGACCAGACCAGCGCCCATGACCCGCTCGCCTACCTGCCGATCGGCATCGACGTGTCCCGCTGGAAGGCGGAGGCCGCGCGCGATCCGGAGGAGTTCACCCGGCTGTCCCGCGCGTCCATGGCGGCCCACGTCGCCGCGATGGTCGGCTTCCAGGACGCGGGGGCGGCCGTCTTCGACTACGGCAACTCGATCCGCGCGGAGGCGCAGCTCGGAGGCTTCGACCGGGCGTTCGCGTTCCCGGGCTTCGTCCCCGCCTACATCCGTCCGCAGTTCGAGGAGGGGCGAGGACCGTTCCGCTGGGTGGCGCTCTCCGGAGACCCGGAGGACATCTTCAAGACGGACCGTGCGATCGCCGAGCTCTTCCCCGAGGACGCCGCGCTGCACCGCTGGCTCGACAAGGCGGGGTCGGCCGTCCACTTCGAGGGGCTGCCGGCGCGCATCTGCTGGCTCGGCTACCAGGAGCGGCACCTCGCCGGGCTGAAGTTCAACGAGATGGTCGCGTCGGGAGAGCTCTCCGCACCGATCGTCATCGGCCGCGATCATCTGGACTCCGGGTCCGTCGCGTCCCCGTACCGGGAGACCGAGGCCATGAAGGACGGCTCCGACGCGATCGCCGACTGGCCGCTGCTCAACGCCCTCCTCAACACAGCCTCCGGGGCCTCATGGGTGTCGCTGCACCACGGCGGCGGCGTGGGGATCGGCCGCTCGATCCATGCCGGGCAGGTGACGGTGGCGGACGGCTCGGCCATCGCCGCGGAGAAGCTCGCGCGCGTGCTGACCAACGACCCGGGAACCGGCGTGATGCGGCATGCGGACGCCGGTTACGAACACGCCAGGGAGGTCGCGCGCGACCGCGGACTGAAGGTGCCGATGCTGTGACGACCACCCTCATCACCGGGATCGGGGAGCTGACGACCAACGTCGCCGCCGAGGGCGATCCGAGCGGCACGCTCAGAGACGCCGCCGTGCTGATCGACGGCGAGCGGATCGTGTGGGTCGGTCCGTCCGCGGGAGCCCCCGCCGCCGACGAGGTCGTCGACGCCCGGGGGAGGGCCGTGATCCCCGGATTCGTCGACAGCCACAGTCACCTCGTCTTCGGAGGCGATCGCGCGGCGGAGTTCGAGGCGCGCATGGCGGGGCAGCGGTACGCGGCGGGCGGCATCCGCTCGACGGTGCAGGCGACCCGGGCGGCGAGCGACGACGAGCTGCGGAGCCGGCTGCGTGGCTTCATCGAGGAGCTGCGGACGCAGGGCACCACCACGGTCGAGATCAAGAGCGGCTACGGTCTCGCCGTCGCGGAGGAGGAGCGCCTCGTGCGCCTCGCCGCCGAGGTGACGTCGGAGGTCACCTTCCTCGGGGCGCACGTGGTGCCGGTCGAGTACGCTGACGATCCCGATGCCTACGTCGACCTCGTCGTGGGGCCGATGCTCGACGCCTGCGCCCCGCACTCCCGATGGATCGACGTGTTCTGCGAGACCGGCGCCTTCACGGTGGCGCAGTCGCGGCGGATCCTGGAGGCGGGCATCGCCCGGGGTCTCGCTCCTCGCGTGCATGCGAGCCAGCTCGGCACGGGCGATGGCGTGCGGATGGCGGTCGAGCTCGGGGCCGCCTCCGTGGACCACGGTACCTACCTCACCGACGCGGACGTCGCCGCGCTCGCCGCGTCGGACACGGTGCTCACGCTGCTCCCCGGTGTGGAGTTCTCCACGCGTCAGCCCTATCCGGACGCCCGCGGACTCCTGGACGCGGGGGTGACCGTGGCGCTCGCGTGCGACACCAACCCGGGGTCGAGCTTCACGTCGTCGATGGCCTTCTGCATCGCCATCGCCGTGCGCGACATGGGTATGACGACGGCGGAGGCGGTCTGGGCCGCCACGGCCGGCGGGGCGCGCGCGCTCCGGCGCGACGACATCGGCCGGATCGCCCCCGGTGTGCGCGCCGACCTCGTGCTGCTCGACGCCCCCTCTCGCGTGCACCTCGCGTACCGGCCGGGGGTGCCGCTGGTGCAGCGCGTCTGGAAGGACGGGACGGCCGTCGTCTGACCGTCCCGCCCCTCACCGCAGGGCTTCGGCGCAGACCACGGCGGCAGCGGCGGACCATGCCTGCGGACGGCAGGCGGCCGGGTAGGGGACCGGTCGGCCGCCGTCGACGCGGGGCTCGCCCGAGTGCAGCTCCGGCACGCGGTAGTCGAAGCCCTCGGCGAGATCGAGCAGCTGGGCGGCGATGCGTCCGGCATGATCGGTGAGGCCGGCGCGGAGCATCCCGTGCACGGCGATCGCGGTGTCGTGGGTCCACACGCTGCCGCCGTGGTAGCTCAGCGGCCAGTATCCCGAGGCCTCCGTGGACATCGTGCGGACGCCGTAGCCGCTCGACATCGTCTCGCCGACGAGCAGTTCCGCGCAGGCGCGCTCCTCGTCCGGATCGAGCAGCCCGGTGCCGATGAGATGGCCGATGTTGCTGGTGAGCGTGTCGACCGCGGCGCCGTGGGCGTCGAGGGCGATGGCGGGGTACCGCCCCTCCGGCGTGGTGACCCAGTAGGCCTCCCGGAAGCGTCGCCGCAGGTCCGCCGCCCACGAACGCAGGTCGTCACCGCCGGCTGCACCCAGCTCGTCGAGGAGCGCTGCTCCGCGCACTGCGGCCTCGTAGGCGTATCCCTGCACCTCGCTGAGCGCGATCGGACCTTCCGCGAGACGGCCGTCGCGCCACTGGATCGAGTCACCGGAGTCCTTCCAGCCCTGATTCGCCAAGCCGTGGCCCGACTCATCCGCATAGTCGATGAAACCGCTGCCGGAAGCGTCGCCGTGCTCGATCATCCACGTCACTGCGGCGCGCAACGCGGGCTCCAGGTCCTTCAGCTCCGTGATCGTCAGGCCGGCCGCGCGGGCGTCGGCGAGGAGGCAGATCCACAGCGGTGTCGCGTCGACCGTGCCGTAGTAGAGCGGAGGCAGCAGCACGCCCTCGCCGGGGAGGGAGAGCTCCGCGCTGCGGAGCTCGTGCGCGATCTTGCCCGGGGCCTCCGCGGTGCCGGGGTCGTGCACCGTGCCCTGGAGACGCGCGAGCACCCGCAGGGTGGAGGCGGCGATGTCGCGGTCGGCGGCGAGGGCGAGACGGGCCGCCCAGATCGAGTCCCGTCCGAACAGGGTGAAGAACCAGGGGGCGCCCGCGGCGTAGAACGCCTCGTCCGGCTGATCCGGCAGGGCCAGTCGCAGGGCATCGAGGTCGGCGCAGGCGCGCTCCAGCCAGCGCGCGGCGCGAGGGTCCGCTCCGGTGGGGACGGGCCGGACGCCGGCTGTCCGTGGCGAGGACGTCACGACCAGGGTCGGATCGTCGAGGTCGACCGACCACGTCACCTCGACCTCGCCGCGCGGAGGGACGGTCACCCGCCAGGCGAGCAGCATCTCCCGACCGTCGATCGACACGGCGGCGTCCACAGCGCGCAGCGTGAACGACGCCTGCCCTGCGCGGCAGCGCTCGCCGTCCCACGACCACTCCTCGCTCCGGGCCACCCCCGCTTTGACGAGCTGCAGGGGGGTGAAATCCGGGCGGATGCGCACCGTGAGCTCGGCCGTCACCTCGTGCATGAGGTGCGAGGACACCCGCAGGGTCTCGGTCAGTCTTCCCGCCTCGACGGTGCGATCCCGGTCGAGGCGCACCTTCGGATCGGCGGCGGCATCGTCGAGTCCGCGCAGCAGGCCGGTGAACAGCGCACGCTGCGGGACCGGCGCCGAGCAGGCGATGGCTTCCAGGGCGGTGTCCCGCACCTCGAGTCCGATCGTGGCGATGTGACGGACGTCGCCGTGGTAGACCCCGTGGATCGGGGCGCCGCCCACGTCGCCGTCGCGGTCGGACCAGACCTGGGTGGGGGCGTCGAGCACCACCACGGCGTCGTCGAGCAGCGGCTGGAGGTGGGGGCGGTCGGTCATTCCTTGACGGCTCCTTCGGTGGAATTCATGATGCGGCGCTGGAAGATGAAGAACATCACGGCGACGGGGATCGTCATGATGAGCGCCGCGGCGAGCTTGAGCGGGTACTGGGTGCCCTGGCTGAGCTGCCCGCTGGCGAGCGAGGCGACACCCTTCGTGAGGGTCGTCAGCGCGGGGTCGTTCGTGGACACGATGAAGTGGCTGAGCTCGTTCCACGACCCCTGGAACGACAGGATGACGATCGTGATGAGGGCGGGCGTCGCCATCGGGAGCACGACCGACCAGAAGGTCCGGAACGCACCGGCTCCGTCGATCCGTGCCTGCTCCTCGACCGAGGCGGGGATCGACTCGAAGAAGTTCTTCATGATGAAGACGCCGGCGGCGTCGACCAGCAGAGGCAGGATCATGCCGGCGTAGGAGTTGAATATGCCGAGCTGGTTGATGACGAGGAACTTCGGGATGAGCAGGACGACGGTCGGCACCGACATCACGGCGACGAGGGCCGCGAACACGACTCCTCGACCGCGGAAGCGCAGACGCGCGAGCGCGTATCCGGCGAGGGAGTTGAAGAACACCCGCCCCGCGGTGACGAAGATCGTCACGATGGCGCTGTTGACGAACCACGAGGGGAAGTCGGAGTTGGCGAAGAGCCGTTCATAGGCGGCGAACGTCCACGACTCCGGGAGCAGGTTCACGCCGGAGCTCGCGGCGTCCTCGTCCGTCTTGAAACTCGTGAACACCTGGATCAGGAACGGGTAGATGTAGATGACGGCGAGCACGATCAGCACGGTGTACAGCACGATCTGCCAGGTCAGCTGCGTGCGCGAGAGCCTCATGACGTCCCTCCCTCGCGCGCGACCTCGTACGCGCGGATGCGGCGCCGCGATACCGGCCGGTCGCGCAGCACCCAGCGCTGCAGCAGCGTGAAGATCACGATGATGACGAAGAGAATGAAGGCGATCGCCGCGCCCTGACCCCACTCCTGGTCCGTGAACGCCGTCTTGTACGACAGGTACGCCGGGGTGAGGGTCGTCTTGCTGGGGGCGCCACGGGTGCCGGTATAGATCTGATCGAACACCTGCCAGCAGCCGATGAGCCCGAGGGTGAGCACCGTGAACAGCGTCGGCCGCAGCTGCGGCAGGGTCACCCGCCAGAACCGCTGCCACCCGTTCGCCCCGTCCATCATGGCCGCCTCGTCGACGTCCGCGCCGAGATTCTGCAGACCGGCGAGGAAGAGCAGCATGAAGGTGCCGGAGGTCGTGAAGATGGCCATCAGGATGTAGGCGCTCATGGCGATCGACGGACCGGCGAGCCACTCCCACCAGGAGATGCCCAGCATCCCGCCGCCGGTGAGCGCGGCGGGTCCGGTGTCGATGCCGATGCCGCTGAGCGCGAGATGCAGGATCCCGCGGGGGTCGTTGAACCAGTTCGGACCGTTCAGGCCGAACCAGGCGAGAACGCTGTTGACCGCTCCGCTCGCGGAGAACAGGAAGAGCCAGAGCACCGTGATCGCCACCGAGCTCGTGACGGAGGGGAAGTAGTACGCGGTCCGGAAGAACCCGCGGCCGCGCAGCACCGCTCTGTTCACCAGGACGGCGAGGAACAGGGCGATGGCCGTCTGCAGGGGCACGACGAGCAGCACGTACCAGGAGTTGTTGCGCAGCGCGGTCCCGAAGTCCTTGGTCGGGAGGCCGCCGTCGGCCAGCACGGCCGAGTAGTTCTCGGTGCCCACGAACGAGACCGACGGCGAGAGGGGGCTGCCGCGCCCCGCCCAGTCCGACATGCTGACCCAGAGCGCCATGAGCACGGGGACCAGCAAGAAGACCCCGAGGATGAGGATGACCGGCGCCGTGAAGAGCCACCCGGCTGCGGCCTCGCCGCGGCGGAGTCCGGAGGCTCGCCCGCGGCGAGACAGGGCCTGTCCCGCCATCGCTACTCGACGATCGCTTCGAGGTTCGACTGCACGGTGTCGAGGATCTGTGCGGGGTCTCCCGTCTTCAGCGACTCGAGCTGCGCGTTGAAGTCGGCGATCACGTCCGCAGCGCCGTCCTGGTTGGGCGGGAACTGCGCGTAGTCCGCTCCCGCGAGGAAGGGCGCGAGGTCCGGGTTGTCCGCGGTCCACTGGTCGGCGGCGGAGGTGATCGACGGCATCGGGCCGAACGCCTTCGAGAAGGCGAGCTGGCTGTCAGCACTGGTGAGGTACTCGACGAGGTCGAGGGCCGCCTGCTGGTTGGGGCTGTCGGCAGCCATGCCCCAGCAGTTCGTGAACTGCAGGGTGCCCTGGCCGCCCGGTCCTTCGGGAAGCTCGGCGACGGTGTAGTCCACGGAGCCGAAGTCGTTCGCCATCGCACCGGTGATCCAGTTGCCTTCGATCACCATCGCGGCCAGCTCCTTCCCGAGTGCCTCGCCGCCCCAGCCGGCCCCGACGTCCTTCGCGTAGGCGAAGGTGCCATCGACGAGGTGGGTCTGCACGTACTCCAGCGCCTCGACGTTCGCGGGGTCGTCCGCGATCGCCGTGCCGTCCTTCACGAGCCCGCCGCCGGCCTGCGCCATGAACGTGCCGACGCGCTGGTACTCGGCTCCGAAGGCCAGACCCACGTGGTCGGCGGTGGTGAGCTTCTGCGCGACGGCCGCGAGGTCGTCCCAGCTCTTCGGGAGGTCGGCATCGGTGAGTCCCGCCTCCGCCCACATGCGTGTGTTGATCACGAGCGCGAGCGTGGAGAAGTCCTTGGGCGCACAGTAGAACGTGCCGTCGAGGGTGAAGTTCTCGACGAGGGAGGGGTAGAAGTCGTCCTTGTTCGAGAGCTCGTCGCCGTACGCCTGGAGGGAGCCGTTCGAGGCGTACCCGGCCATCTGCTCCGGTGCGAGGTAAAAGAGGTCGGCGGGG
Source organism: Microbacterium sp. Nx66 (assembly GCF_904066215.1). NCBI lineage: Bacteria > Bacillati > Actinomycetota > Actinomycetes > Micrococcales > Microbacteriaceae > Microbacterium > Microbacterium sp. Nx66. The sequence continues at coordinate 2,945,073 of NZ_LR880474.1, read as the reverse complement.
TTCCCGGCGGCGAAGCCCTGGGAGAGCTCCTGCGCCAGGTCGCTCGCCACCTGGAGGTCGACCTCGGTGCCGGACTCCTCGGACCAGGCGTCGAGCGCCGACTGCACTGCGGCGGTCTCGGCGTCGCCCGACGAGCCGATGAGGATCGTGAGGCCGTCGTCGGAGGAGGTGAGGTCCGTGTGGCCCTCGCTCTGCTCCTCGCCTGAGAACCCGGAGCCGCACCCGGTGAGCACGAGGGTGGTGGTGATCAGGACCGCTCCGGCGCCGAGCCAGGCGCGTGTGGTCTGCCGTGTCATGTCTCTCTCTCCTTTGATGAGGGCCGGCGGGCAGGAATTTGAACGATCAAACTCTGCATGGAATACGCTAGGTGCGGCAGTGCGGACGTGTCAAGCCGCCGGGATCGAGGAGTGCGATGGCCAAGGCCCCCACGGTGGAGGATGTGGCGGCACACGCCGGCGTCTCCCGCCAAACGGTGTCGAACGTCCTGAACACCCCGGACATCGTCCGGCCGGCCACCCGGGAGCGCGTGCTCGCCTCCATCGACGAGCTCGGCTACCGTCGGCACGCGGCGGCCCGCCGGCTGCGCCTGCGTCGGAGCTCGACGATCGGCATCCGGCTCGACCCGTACCTGGGTGGGATCTCGGGGGTGGTGCTGGATCGTTTCGTGCACGCCATCACGGAGCGGTCGAGTGATCGCGGTATGCGCATGCTCGTGTACGCGGCACGGACCCCGGAGGAGGAACTCGGCCGGCTCGCCGAACTGTGGGACGGATCCGAGATCGATGCGGCGATCCTCACCGGCACCGTGCGCGACGACCCCCGCGTCACGCGGCTGGACGCGCTCGGTCTGCCGTTCATCTCCTTCGGACGGCCGTGGGGGGATGACGACATCTCCGATCCGATGCATCTCTGGGTCGACGTGGACGGCGCGGCGGGCACGAGGGCGGCGACGACGTATGCGCTCGAGCACGGGAGCGCGGTGACCTTCCTGGGCTGGCCGTCGGGGTCGGGCACGGGGGACGATCGAGAACGCGGGTGGCGCGAGGCCGTCGCGGAGGCGGGGGCGCACGGCGCCAGGGTCGTCGCCGAGGACTCGGTTCCCGAGGCGCGTCGGGCGATCACCCGGGCGCTGGAAGACGGCATCCGGGCGGACGCCATCGTCTGCGCCAGCGACTCTCTCGCCGTGGGGGCCCTGCTCGGCCTCGCCGACGCCGGGAAGACCGTCCCGGTCATCGGGTTCGACAACACGCCCACCGCCGAAGCCTTGGGATTCTCCAGCGTCGAGCAGCGACCGGAGGATGTGGCGGAGGCGATCCTCCATCTATTGATGGGGCCGACGGGGGACGTCGTCGCGCCGCGTCGGGTCGAGTCCGGCTCGGCGCACGCGCTCATCACGCCCGAGCTCGTCGTGCGCTGATCCGGCGCGTCGCCCGGGCCGCTCCTCTGCTCAGCGTGCCGCGAGGCCGACGAGCAGCTCGAGCACGCAGAGGGCCGCGAGTCGCACGGTGCGACCGTCCTCGGCATCCGCTGTCGCATCGACCTCGGCGATGTCGGCGCTCCGGACCCGCGGGTCGGCGGCGACACCGCGCGTGAGGGCGCGCAGCTCCCACGCCGCCAGGCCTCCGGGGACGCTGGCCGGGCATCCCGGGGCGACCGCGCGGTCGCACACGTCCACGTCGATGTCGAGGTGCACGCGGGGCCGGTCGCCCGCCCCCGCGATCTCGACCGCCTCGGCCACGACGTCGGCGATCCCGCGACGGCGCACGTCGTCGAGCGTGACGACCCGGATGCCCCAGTCCGCCGCCCGGCGCGCGTAGGCGGCGGAGTTCGCGAAATCGGCGAGGCCGATCTGCACGATCCGGGTGGGGTCGATGCGGGCGGTGGGGAGGCCGGACGCCGCCGGGGCGTCTTCGACGAGTCGTCGCACCGGCGTGCCGTTGGAGACGCCGTCGCGCAGGTCGAAGTGGGCGTCGAACGTGATCAGGCCCGTGGCCTCCGCACCGAGGGCGACAGGGTAGGTGAGGGAGTTGTCGCCGCCGAGAGCGATGACGAGGTCGGACGCTCGCGCCAGCTCCCGGACCCGCTCGATCGTCCGTGCCTCTCCGGTGTCGCCGTCCGGCTCCGGCACGTCCCCGGCATCCGCGATGCGGAGCACCTCGTCCAGGTCGATCGTCGGCGGGCCGAGGACCGTCGTGCCGTAGCGGGGGAGCGCCTCGCGGATCGCGGCCGGCGTCGCGTGGGCTCCGGTCGGGGACAGCGAGGTGCGCCAGGTCGGGACGCCGAGGAGCACCGCATCGGCCGTGTCCTCGAACGCGGGCCAGGCCCCGGCGCGCGGCCAGAGCGGATCGTGGGACAGCGCCATGTCAGACTCCCGGGATCAGGGCGTGGGCGACGGTGAAGATCGCGAGGCCGGCGAGGGCGCCGACGACGGTGCCGTTCAGACGGATGTACTGCAGGTCGCGGCCGACCATGAGCTCGATCTTCTCGGTGGTCTCGGCGGGATCCCAGCGCTCCACGGTGTCGGTGATGATCGAGGCGATGTCGTGCCGGTACCGGTCGACGAGGAAGACGGCCGCGTCCGAGACCCACGTGTCGACCCGGCGCTGCAGGGCGGCGTCGGTCGTGAGCCGCTCGCCGACCTCCTGCAGGGCTTGCACGGCGCGACGCCGCAGCCCGCTCTCCGGGTCGGCGAGGGAGGTGAGGAGTCCGTTCTTGGCGGTGTTCCAGGCCTCCGCCGCGAGGGCACCGACGCGCGGGCTGTCGAAGAGGGCGGCCTTGGCGTTCTCCAGCTTCTCGCGGGTCGCGGGATCGTTCTGCAGCGCATCAGCGAGGCGGGACAGGTACCCGTCGATCGCGAGGCGGGCCGGATGCCGCGGATCGGCCTGCACGGCGCGGACGAACTTGACCGCCTCGTTGTACACCGTGTCGTCGATCAGGCGGTGCGCGATCTTCGGCATCCACCCGGGGAGTCGTCGGGAGACGAGTCCGGCGAAGGACGCGGCGTTCGCGTCGAGCCACCGCCCGATGCTGTCCACCGCGAGGTCGACAGCGCCGTGGTGCGCTTCCGCGTCGACGATCTTCTCCAGCCACGCTCCGGCGGGCGGCCCCCACTCCGGTGCGACGAGGTGCTCGCGGGCGAGGTCGGCGAGGAGGTCGCGCACGTCGTCGTCGCTCAGCGCGTTCAGCACCGCCGTCGCGACCGTCGCGCCCTCGGCAGCGACCCGCTCGGCATGCGGGGTCTCGCGGAGCCACTCGCCGGCGCGGAGGGCGATCGCGGTGCTGGTCAGCTTGGTGCGCACGACGTCGGCAGCGAGGAAGTTCGTCTCCACGAACTCGCCCAGCGTGCGGCCGATCTCGTCCTTGCGGTTCGGGATGATCGCGGTGTGCGGGATGGGCAGGCCGAGCGGACGGCGGAAAAGCGCCGTGACCGCGAACCAGTCCGCCAGCGCGCCGACCATCCCGCCCTCCGCCGCGGCTCGCACGTAGGCGAGCCCACCGACCCGCTCCTGGAACGCGAACGCGACGATGAAGGCGAGCGCCATGAAGATGAGGGCGCCGAGCGCGACGGCCTTCATCCGCCGCAGCGCGCGCCGACGCTCCTGGTCGGCGACGGAGAGCAGCGTCGTGGGTGTTCGCGGCATGACGTCATCCTTTCACGGGGCGAGTAGCCTCGATACGTGATCGAAGACATCAAGAAGCGCGCTCTGCACCGCACCAGCATCCTCGAGGGTCAGATGCGCGGTGTCGCGCGGATGATCGAGAACGAGGAGTACTGCATGGACATCATCACGCAGTCCCGCGCGATCCAGCGCTCCCTCGAGTCACTCAACCGTCTGCTGTTGGAGAACCACCTGCGCACGCACGTCACCCACATGTTCGAGGACGGCGGCGAGGAGCGCGACAAGGCCGTCGGCGAGCTCCTCAAGGCGTTCGACTTCGACCGCAAGTAGGCGGGCGCCGCCGGCCGCTCAGCCGGCGGCGATATCGTCGGCGACCGTCAGCGCCTCCTCGATCCCGGCCAGTCCCCGCACCAGCTCCGCCTCCTCGATCACCAGCGGCGGGGCGATGTGCACGCGGTGGAAGTGCGTGAAGGGCCAGACTCCTGCCCGCTTCGCGGCGGCTGCGAACGCGGTCATCGGCGCGGCATCGGTACCGGTCGCGTTGAACGGCACCAGCGGCTCCCTGGTCTGCTGGTCCCGCACGAGCTCCACCGCCCAGAACAGGCCGCGGCCGCGTACCTCACCCACGCTCGGATGCGACGATGCCCACGCGCGCAGCGTCGGGCCGACGATCCGCTCGCCGAGGTCGCGTACCCGTTCCAGGATGCCGTCGCGGCGGTACACCTCGAACGTGGCGACACCGGCCGCGCAGGCGAGAGGGTGTCCGGAGTACGTGAGCCCGCCCGCGAACGGAACGGTGTCGAAGGCTGCGGCGATGCGGTCCGAGATCACGACGCCGCCGAGCGGGACGTAGCCCGAGTTCACCCCCTTCGCGAAGGTGATCAGGTCGGGGCGCCCCTCGAAGGCGTCGATGCCGAACCATTCGCCGAGCCGGCCGAACCCCACCATCACCTCGTCGGCGATGAAGACGATCCCGTAGCGGTCGCACAGCGCGCGCACCCCGGGCAGATAGCCGGGCGGCGGAAGCAGCACGCCGTTGGTGCCGACCACTGTCTCGACGATGATCGCGGCGATCGTCTGCGGGCCCTCGAGCTGGATGGTCTGCTCCAGATGCGCGAGGGCGCGCTCCGTCTCCTGCTCCGGCGTCTCGCTGTGGAACGGGGAGCGGTACAGGTACGGGCCGAAGAACCGCACGGCGCCGGTGTCCGTGACGTCGTTCGCCCAGCGACGGGGGTCGCCGGTGAGGGAGATCGCGGTGGCGGTGGAGCCGTGGTAGCTGCGGTACATCGACAGCACCTTCCGGCGGCCCGTGGCCTGCCGGGCCATGCGCACCGCGTACTCATTCGCCTCCGCGCCGCCGTTCGTGAAGAACACCTTCTCGAAGCCGTCCGGGGCGACCTCGGCGATGAGGCGCGCGAGCTCACCCCGCACATCATTGGCCATCGACGGCTGGATGGTCGCGAGCCGCCCGGCCTGCCGCTGGATCGCGGCGACGAGGTCCGGGTGCTGATGGCCGAGGTTGAGGTTCACGAGCTGGCTGGAGAAGTCGAGGTAGGCGGTGCCCTCGTAGTCCCAGAACGTCGAGCCCTGGCCGGCGGCGACCGGCAACGGGTCGATCAGCGCCTGGGCGCTCCAGGAGTGGAAGACGTGGGCGCGGTCGTCGGCGCGCACCTGCGCTTCGGCGTCGGGGGCGGGGAGGGGGGAGGAGACCCCGTGGCGGTCGGTGAAGGTCGTCATCGTGATCGCTCCTCGTCAGTGGTTGCTCGGGAAGCCGAGGTCGATCTGCGACGGGGTGTGGTCGGGCCACCGCGTCGTCACGACCTTCGACCGCGTGTAGAAGTGCACGGACTCCGGGCCGTAGATGTGCGCGTCGCCGAAGAGGGAGTCCTTCCACCCGCCGAAGGAGTACGCGCCGACGGGCACCGGGATCGGGACGTTGACGCCGACCATGCCGACCTCGATGTCGAACTCGTACTGCCGTGCCGTCCCGCCGTCGCGCGTGAAGATCGCCGTGCCGTTGCCGTAGGCGTTCGCGTTGACCAACGCGACGGCCTCCGCGTAGGAGCCCACGCGCACGACGGACAGGACCGGGCCGAAGATCTCGTCGTCATAGACGCGCATGCCAGGGGTGACGTCGTCGATCAGGCTCGCGCCGAGGAAGAAGCCGTCGCCGTCGAACTCCGCGCTCGTGCCGTCGACGACGACCCTGGCGCCCTCTCCGGGGGCTCCCGCGACATAGGACGCGACGCGATCGCGGTGCTCCGCGGTGATGAGCGGGCCCATCGCGCTCGCCGGGTCCGTGCCGGGGCCGATCGAGAGGCCGTCGATGCGGCGGGCGATCGCGGCGACGAGGTCGTCGGCGATGTCGCCCACGGCCACGAGCACGGACACCGCCATGCAGCGTTCGCCCGCGGAGCCGTAGGCCGCGGAGACGGCGGCGTCGGCGGCCGCGTCGATGTCGGCGTCGGGCATCACGACCATGTGGTTCTTCGCGCCACCGAGCGCTTGGACGCGCTTCCCGGCGGCAGACGCCCGCTGGTAGATCGCCCGGGCGATGGGCGTCGATCCGACGAAGCTCACCGCCTGCACCCGCGGGGACTCGAGAAGCGCGTCGACGGCCTCCCGGTCGCCGTGCACGACGTTGAGGACGCCGTCCGGCAGGCCCGCCTCGTGGAACAGCCGTGCGAGCCACACCGCGGCGGACGGATCCTTCTCACTGGGCTTGAGGACGACGGTGTTGCCGCAGGCGATGGCCGAGGCGACCATCCACAGCGGCACCATGACCGGGAAGTTGAACGGGGTGATGGCGGCGACCACCCCGACCGGCTGCTTGACGGAGTGCACGTCGACCCCGCGGGCGACCTGCTCGCTGCGCTCGCCCTTGAGCAGATGTACGAGGCCGGCCGCGAACTCGACGTTCTCGATGCCCCGGGACACCTCGCCGGCCGCGTCGGACAGGACCTTGCCGTGCTCGGACGTGACGATCGCCGCCAGCTCGTCCGTGCGCTCCGTGAGGAGCTGGCGGAGCCGGAAGAACACGTCGGCGCGTTTGATGAGGCTCGTCTCCCGCCACGCCGGGAGTGCCGCAGCCGCGGCGGCGACGGCGGCGTCGACCTCGGCGGCCGAGGCGAAGGCGACCTCCTTCGTGACGGCTCCTGTCGCCGGGTCGAAGACGGGGCCGCGGCGCGCCGCAGCGGCCGTCTCGGTGCCGTTGATGAGATGACGGACGGTGTTCACAGGTGCTCCTTCGCAGTGGATCGCGTATCGCACACTCTGACCGAGGGTCGCTACGCTGGGGCTCGGCCCATGCTCACAGAGAACGGAGCCCGTGCAGAGTGGCAGAGCGTCAGGAGTTCTTCTTCGGTCGGACAGACCGTCCGGATCGGCGCTCGTCGGCGCTGCTCGTCGGGGACGTCCTCGCTCTTCCCGCGGTCCAGGAGGGAGCGCCGACCGTCCTTGTCGGCGGCCCGGCACTCGAGGCCGGGGTGCGGTGGGTCCACGTCTCGGACAGCGCCGACGTCGCCCGCCTGCTCGACGGCGGCGAGCTGCTGCTCACGACCGGCGCCGCCTGGCCGACCGGCACCGCAGCACTGCGCGTGCTCGTGGCGGAGCTGGCGGCGATCGGGGTCTCGGGCATCGTGATCGAACTCGGCCCGCGGATGTCCCGCGTCCCGGACGCGGTCATCGAGGCCTGCGCCGCCGCCGGTCTCGCCCTCGTCGCGCTCGCGGTGGAGGTGAAGTTCGTCGCGGTGACCGAGGCCGTGCACCGGGCGCTGATCGAAGCGCAGACCGCGGCGCTCCGCGAACGGCAGCGTCTGCATGATCTCTTCACCGCCCTCAGCCTCCGTGGCGCACCGGCCGACCTCATCGTGTCGGAGGTCGCCCGTGCGCTCGACGTCCCCGTCCACCTCGAGAACCTGGCAGGAGAGGTCGTCGCCGTCGAAGCTCTCCGCGTTCCGGTCGGCCAGGCTCTCCGTCCGCCCGGCCCGGATGGCGGTGACCGTGTGCCGGTGCAGGCGCGCGGTGTGCGCTGGGGCTGGCTCATCGCGGCGGACGGTCCACCGCATCCCGCCGGTCGCGCCACCGTCTTGGAGCTGGGGGCGACCGCCCTCGCCTTCGGTTGCCTCGCCGACGGGGAAGGCGCGTGGACCGTGCTCGCGCACCGCAGCCTCATCGAGGATCTCCTCGGCGCGCGCTTCGCCCGTGAGGAGGATGTCGAGGTCCGGCTCCGGCGGCTCGGGCTGGATCTCGCGGGCACCACCGGCACCGGGCTCGTGTTCCGCACCGACGAGGCATCGGACCGGCTGGTCGCCCGTGCGCGTGCGGCCGGTCTGGCTGCGGTGGGCTCGCGGCGCGGCGCCGACGTGGTGCTGCTCGTCGCGACCGGCGTCGGCGCCCTGTCCGATGCGGCCGTCCGCCACCTCTCCGGCGGTGCGCCCGCGATCCTCGGTCCGAGCGCCGAAGGCGTGCTCGGACTCCTGGCCTCGACCCGTGCCGCGCTCGACCTCGCCGCGCGGCCGTCCGGGGGTGACGTGCCGGCGGTCCGCCGCGTCGCCGACCGGCCGCTCGAGCGCCTCGTGTCCGCCCTGCGCGACGATCGGCGACTCCAGGCGCACAGCGAGCAGATGCTGGATCCGCTCGTGCGTCACGACAGGGATCGCCGAGGCGATCTGCTCGCCGTGCTCGCCGCTCTCGTGGCGCACCCGGGCAACCGCTCCGCCGCGGCGGCCGCGAGCCATCTCTCCCGCTCGGTGTTCTATCAGCGCCTCGCGCTCATCGGCGACCTGCTGGGCGCGGATCTGGACGACGGGGAGACCCTCGCCGCCCTGCACCTCGCCCTGCTCGCCCGCCGTCGTGATACGACGCCGCCGCTCTGAGCGGGACGGTCAGCGTGTGCCCCAGGCGAACTGCTGCTTCTGGAGCTTCGCGTAGATGAAGGTCTCCGTCGACACCACGCCCTGGATCGGACGGATGCGGTCGTTGACGAGCGCCAGCAGATGGTCGTCGTCCTCGCACACCGCCTCGACGAGCACATCGAACGATCCGACCGTGATCACGACGTAGTCGACCTCGTCGATGTCGGCGATCGCCTCGGCCACGCCCCGCGCGTCGCCGGCGACCTTGACGCCCACCATCGCCTGCCGGTGGAAGCCGAGCTGCATGGGATCCGTCACCGCGACGATCTGCATGATGCCCGACTCCGTGAGGCGCTGCACCCGCTGGCGGACGGCGGCCTCGCTCAGCCCCACGATGCGGCCGATCTCGGAGTACGAGCGGCGGCCGTCCTCCTGCAGCATCTCGACGATGGTCTTGGAGATCGCGTCGAGGGTGTGGTCCTTCTTCGACGGTGCCATGGTGCGATCCTGGCACTGCGGACGATCGCGGACAACGGGGTCCGCGTGCGCCGATCAGGCCTCGATCGGGCCGAGCCAGGCGCTCGCCGCTGTGGCGTGCGCCGACTCGGGGTCGGAGGGGTGGAACGCCCCGGCGAGGACGTCGCGGTACAGCCGGGAGAGCTCGTTGCCGGAGAAGTACGAGCCGCCACCGGCCACCAGCATCGCCTCGTCGACCACCTGCTTGGCCATCGTCACCGCCCGGTGCTTGACTCCCGAGAGCGCGGGGAACCAGCCGGCGCCGCGGTCCGCGCGCTCATCCACGTCGCGGGCGAGGGCGGCGATCTGCGGCGGGAGCGCGTCGTAGGCGAGGGCCATGTCGGCGATACGCCAGCGGATGTCCGGATCCTGGCTGTACGCGGTGCCGCTCTTCTTCGAGCGACGTCGGTGCGCCGCCGCCACGGCCAGCTCGAGGGCCCGGCGCGCGATGCCGGTGTAGACGGAGGCGAGGAGGATCTCGAAGACGGAGAAGATGCCGAAGACGATCGGGTCCGGGCTGGGTCCCGGGTCGATGCGCCGCACCACGTGCGCCGCATCCGCGACGGCGCCGTCGAGCCGCGTGGTCCGGCTCTGTGTGCCGCGCATGCCGAGGGTGTCCCAGTCATCCGCAGTGGTGACCGCGGACGTGCGGTCGACGAAGGCGAACACGAGCTTCGGCGCGTCCGGGCTCGTGGTGTCGAGGCCGTGCAGGCCGAGCTTCGTCCACACGGGGGCGAGCGAGGTGAAGATCTTGGTGCCGGTGAAGGCGTAGCCGCCGCCGCCGTCCGGGACCGCCGCCGTGTCGCTCCCGAACAGCACGAGGTCGTTGCCGCCCTCGCTGATGCCGAACGCGAAGACCTCTCCGGCCACGGCGCCGTCCTGCACGAACTCGAGACCGGGGACCCCGCGATCCGAGAAGACCTTGGCCACGCCGGTCCAGACCAGGTGCATATTGATCGCCAGGGCCGTTGCGGGCGCGGCGCCGGCGAGCCGCTGCTGGAGGACGGCCGCCTGCTCCAGGCCGAGTCCCGCGCCGCCGCGCTCCCGGGGCACGAGGATGGACAGGTAGCCGGCTGCGCGGAGCTCGTCGAGGTCCGCCTGGGGGAAGGTGTTCTCCCGGTCGTGGATCGGCGCCCGTTCGCGGATGCGGTCGAGCAGGTCGTCGGGGAGATACGCCGACGGGTCGAAGTCGTTCATGCCAGAGCCTCCAGGAGCTGTCGGATCGATTCCTCCGGGCGGTCGCGATGCACCGAGTGGCCGGCGCCGGCCACGACCGACAGGGAGATGCGGGGGTTGCTCGCGAGCACCTCGTCGGCGAGGGGTCCGGTGAAGATGCTGTAGACGGCGGGGTCGCCGCCGATCACGTGCGTGGGCACGGTCAGGCGGGCCGCGTGTCCGCGGACGTCCCACGGCTGATTCTGGGCGCTGGTCTGCTCGACCGCCCACGCACTCGCCCGCCGGACGGCGTCGGCCTTGAGCTCCTGGTCCTGCGGGTGCCAGTGCGGATGCTCCTGCCGCACGGCGTCGAGGCGGTTGTCGGCGAAGGCGCGTTCCTGGTTGTGGCGGACGATGGCCGCGTCCCGCTGGACGATGTGGATCGCGGGGTCGATGAGGACCAGGCGGTGCGTCCAGCCCGTGTCGTCGGCGGCGGCCACCGTACCGGCCGCCCCGCCGAGCGAGTGCCCGACGACGGCGTCCCAGGCGCGCGACCCGGCAGGCCGCGTCGCGACGAGATCCGCGGCATACGCCGCGACGGAGTAGTCGAGGGCCCGCGGGGCGTCACCGTGGCCGCGCAGGTCCACCGCCGTCGCGTGCCAACCGGCCGCCGCGAGAGCATCGCCGAGCCGCCACATGAGTGCGCCGGACGAGCCGAGACCGTGCACGAGAAGGGCGCGTCGCCCCGCCGCGGGATCGCCCCAGCTCAGGCGGGGAAGGGTGACGGGAGCGGGCATGGCACCAGCCTACGACCGCGCCAGGACGCGGCGGGCGGAGTCAGCGCGCCGGCTCCAGGGGCGGCAGGTCGGCCGCGATGCGGAGCACTCGCGCTGCGGCCTCGTGTCCTGCGGCCAGGCGGGTCTCGAGGTCGGCGCCGTCGAGCGTCGCGGCCAGGAACCCGGAGGCGAAGGCGTCCCCCGCACCGACGGGCTCCACCACGTCCACGGTCGGCGCGGGCACGAAGACCGGGTCCGCGTCACCGGCGAAGGCCGTGGCGCCGACGTCGCCGTCCTTGACGACGAGCAGACCGCAGTGCGGAAGGTGCGCGCGGATCTCCGCGGCCGTCGCGGTGCCCCAGATGCGCTCGGCCTCGTCACGGCCGACGAAGGCGATGTCGGCGGCGTCGGCCAGGCGCGCGAGGGTCGCGGCCGCCTCCTCGGGGCTCCACAGCGCCCGGCGGTCGTTCACATCGAAGGAGACGACGGCTCCGGCGGTGCGCGCGTCCGCGAAGAGCCGGTCGACCATCGCCAGGCAGGTCGCAGACAGCGCCGGGGTGATGCCCGTGGTGTGCACGATACGGACGCCGGCGAGCTGCGCGGGGGACAGGAACCCGGGTGCCATGCGCGAGGCGGCCGAGCCGCGGCGATAGTAGTAGACCGCCGAGGACTCCACGCCGGGATCCTTGAACATCACTCCGGTCGGCGCCTCCGGGTCGACCTCGGTCCAGAGTTCGACGCGACGCTGCTCCAGCTCTGCGGAGAGGCGGCGGCCGAGAGGATCGTCGCCGAGACGAGAGGCCCAGACGGCCCGGTGGCCGGCGGCCGCGACGCCGACGGCGACGTTCGCCTCCGCACCCGCGTGGGTGATCGACGCGGTGTCGGCGGTCGTGAGGTCGGCGCCGGTCGGCGTGATCAGGGCCATCGACTCGCCGACGCACACGATCGCGGGGGAGGAGGACGGGACGGAGGGGCTCATGAGGGGGTGACCGCCAGGGGCTCGGTGTCGGGATGGGGGCTGGCGTCGCGGTGACGCAGATCGGGGAAGGACCGCACGAACACGATGGAGACGAGCAGTCCGACCGCCGCGAAGATGGTGGCGGCCAGGTACGCACCGCGCCAGTCGCCGACGTCGACGAGGAAGCCGGCGACCGCCGATCCGGCTGCGGCGCCGATGAGCTGCCCGGTGCCCGCCCAGCCGAAGGCCTCGGCGGTCTCGCTGAACTTCACGCTGGCCGTGGTGATGGCGAACAGCACCGCGAGGGCGGGGGCGATGCCGATGCCTGCGAGGATGAGCATGCCGCCCAGCCAGTAGACGTTGAGCATGACCATCGTGAGGGCGAGGCCCACCGTGACGATGAGCAGGCGGCGCGCCATCGCCCAGGGGCCGATCGGGATGTGGCCGAAGGCGAGGCCGCCGGCCAGGCTGCCGGCGGAGAAGACCGCGAGGACGAGACCCGCCGCGAGGCTGCCGTGCTCGAACGTCGCGACCACGCCGACCTCGACCGCGGAGCAGGCGCCGATGAGCAGGAATCCGATGACGGTCGCGAGGAGCACGGGCGGCTTGAGCACGACCGTGCCCAGCGCGTTGCGGCTGCGCGGGATGCGCACGCGGCCGACCTCGGGGGAGAGGATGAACCACGCACCGCCGGCGACGAGGACGATCGCCACCAGGAGCAGGCCCTCCATGGTGCCGACCTGGGTGGAGACGAGGGTGATGACGACCGGCGCCAGCACCCAGATGATCTCCTGCAGGGACGCGTCGAGGGAGAACAGCGGGGTGAGCTGACCGGCGTTCACGAGCTTGGGGTAGATGGTGCGGACGGCCGCCTGCACCGGCGGCGTCGAGAGGCCGGCGATCATGCCCAGGGCCATGTATCCCGGGACCGAGAGGGGCAGCAGTCCCAGGCCGAGTACCGCGATGACGCAGACGGACAGGGTGAGGGTCAGCACCCGCCGCATGCCCCAGGCGCCCATCCACCGGCTGGTGATGGGGCCGGCGACCGCTTGGCCGACACTGGTCGCGGCGAGCACGAGGCCCGCCGATCCGTACGATCCGGTCTGCTGCTCGACGTGCAGCAGGATCGCCAAGGACATCATCCCGTTGGGGAAGCGCGCGGTGAGCTGGGCGGCGATCATGCGGCCCACTCCCGGCGTGCGAAGAAGATCCCGATAGCCCGCCACCCGACAACGGTACCGGGCGGCGGGGACGTCGGTGCGATGGGCCGGCGATGGACACGCCGCGACACGCCGTGGACACGCCGGACGACGAATTCCACAGGCCTGGGGATGTCGGATGCCCCTCGTAGGGTGCCTCCTGTGGATGGATCTCTCCCAGGCTCCTCCCAGCCGCGATTTCCCGCGGGTCGTCGACCCCGCGAGAGGGGGTCCGCCTGTGGAAGAAACGGTGGACAACCTGTGTTGTATCTGTAGAGAGCGGTGGAAAAACTACACGGATGTAACTACTACCCCTTGTGGTCGCACCGAATGTACGTCCCTATATGTAGTATTGAGATCCCGGCGGAGGTCTGCCGGAGAAACCAGAGATTTGAGGGGTTCAGATGTCGATCACGGTGTACACCAAGCCTTCCTGCGTCCAGTGCAACGCGACCTACCGTGCCCTGGATGCCAAGGGCATCGAGTACGAGATTCACGACCTGTCGGAGGACCCGACGGCGCTGGAGCAGGTCAAGGCGCTCGGCTACATGCAGGCGCCCGTCGTCGTCACCGACGAGGACCACTGGTCGGGCTTCCGTCCCGACAAGATCGACGAGCTCGCGTCCCGCCTGGCGTAGTCCGACAGGCTCACCGACCCGGCCCTTCGACAGGCTCAGGAACCCAAGGAGAGAGCTATGAGCGCCGTCGCGACCGCTGCGCCGCTCCTGGTCTACTTCTCGAGCGTGTCGGGTAACACCGCGCGCTTCATCGAGAAGCTCGGGCTTCCCGCCCGACGCATCCCCCTCCACCGGAACGAAGAGGACCTCGTCGTCGACGAGCCCTTCGTCCTGGTGACCCCCACCTACGGCGGGGGTGCCGGGCGCGGGGTCGAGAAGGGGGCCGTGCCCAAGCAGGTGATCCGGTTCCTCAACGACGAGCGCAACCGGCGTCACATCCGCGGGGTCATCTCCGCGGGCAACACCAACTTCGGCGACGCGTTCTGCCTCGCCGGCGACATCATCAGCCGCAAGTGTCACGTGCCTCACTTGTATCGGCTCGAGATCTTCGGCACACAGGACGACGTGGATCGCGTGAGCGACGGATTGGAACGACGGTGGAATCTTCAGTGACCGAGACAGTGGCATTCAAGGTGAACCCCGCGTATGAGGGTCTGGACTACCACGCCCTCAACGCGATGCTGAACCTGTACGACGCGAACGGGAAGATCCAGTTCGACGCCGACAAGCGCGCCGCGCGGGAGTACTTCCTGCAGCACGTGAACCAGAACACGGTGTTCTTCCACTCGCTCAAGGAGCGCCTGGACTACCTCGTGGAGAAGGAGTACTACGAGGGCGCCGTCATCGAGAAGTACTCGTTCGACTTCGTGCAGAAGCTCAACGACCTCGCCTACTCGAAGAAGTTCCGCTTCGAGACGTTCCTCGGCGCGTTCAAGTACTACACGAGCTACACGCTGAAGACGTTCGACGGCAAGCGCTACCTCGAGCGCTTCGAGGACCGCGTCGTGATGACCGCGCTCGCCCTCGCGGACGGCGACGAGAAGCTCGCCGTGAACCTCGTCGAGGAGATCATCTCCGGTCGCTTCCAGCCGGCCACCCCGACCTTCCTCAACGCGGGCAAGGCGCAGCGCGGCGAGCTCGTCAGCTGCTTCCTGCTGCGCATCGAGGACAACATGGAGTCGATCGCCCGCGGCATCAACTCCGCGCTGCAGCTCTCCAAGCGCGGCGGCGGCGTGGCCCTGCTGCTGTCGAACATCCGCGAGTCGGGTGCCCCGATCAAGCAGATCGAGAACCAGTCCTCGGGCATCATCCCCGTCATGAAGCTCCTCGAGGACAGCTTCAGCTACGCCAACCAGCTCGGCGCGCGTCAGGGGGCGGGTGCGGTGTACCTCAACGCCCACCACCCCGACATCATGCGCTTCCTCGACACCAAGCGCGAGAACGCCGATGAGAAGATCCGCATCAAGACGCTGTCGCTCGGAGTCGTGGTGCCGGACATCACGTTCGAGCTCGCCAAGAACGACGAGGACATGTACCTGTTCTCGCCGTACGACGTGGAGAAGGTCTACGGCGTTCCGTTCGGCGACATCTCGGTCACCGAGAAGTACCGCGAGATGGTCGACGACCCGCGCATCAAGAAGACCAAGATCAACGCGCGCGAGTTCTTCCAGACCGTCGCCGAGATCCAGTTCGAGTCCGGCTACCCGTACGTCATGTTCGAGGACACGGTCAACAAGGCCAACCCCATCAAGGGGCGCATCAACATGTCCAACCTCTGCAGCGAGATCCTGCAGGTGAACACGCCGACCACCTACAACGACGACCTGTCGTACAAGGAGATCGGCAAGGACATCTCCTGCAACCTCGGCTCGATGAACATCGCGCTGTCGATGGACGCCGACGACCTCGGTCAGACGGTCGAGACCGCGATCCGCGCGCTCACCGCGGTCAGCGACCAGAGCCACATCGGCTCGGTCCGCTCGATCGAGGATGGCAACGACCGGTCGCACGCGATCGGCCTCGGCCAGATGAACCTGCACGGCTACCTCGCCCGCGAGCACGTGTTCTACGGCTCGGAGGAGGGTGTCGACTTCACGAACATCTACTTCTACACCGTGCTGTTCCACGCGCTGCGCGCCTCGAACCAGCTCGCGATCGAGCGCGGCACGACGTTCGACGGGTTCGCCGACTCCACCTACGCGTCCGGCGAGTTCTTCGACAAGTACATCGACCGGGCGTGGGTGCCGGAGACCGAGAAGGTCAAGGAGCTCTTCGCGGGCAAGCACATCCCGACGCAGGAGGACTGGGTCCAGCTCAAGGCGTCGATCCAGGAGCACGGCATCTACAACCAGAACCTGCAGGCCGTGCCACCGACGGGCTCGATCTCCTACATCAACAACTCGACCTCCTCGATCCACCCGATCGCCTCGAAGATCGAGATCCGCAAGGAAGGCAAGCTCGGTCGCGTCTACTACCCGGCGGCGTTCATGACGAACGACAACCTGGAGTACTACCAGGACGCGTACGAGATCGGCTACGAGAAGGTCATCGACACGTACGCCGCGGCCACGCAGCACGTCGACCAGGGTCTGTCGCTGACGCTGTTCTTCAAGGACACCGCCACCACGCGCGACATCAACAAGGCCCAGATCTACGCATGGCGCAAGGGCATCAAGACGATCTACTACATCCGTCTGCGTCAGCTGGCGCTCGAGGGCACCGACATGACCGAGTGCGTCTCGTGCATGCTCTGACACTTCGACAGGCTCAGTGACCCAGGAACTAGGACAAGAATGACTCCTCACTCCCCGCTCAAGCTGGTCTCCAGCGTGCAGGCGATCAACTGGAACCGCATCCAGGACGACAAGGACCTCGAGGTCTGGAACCGTCTGGTGAACAATTTCTGGCTGCCGGAGAAGGTGCCGCTGTCGAACGACGTGCAGTCGTGGAACACGCTCACCCCCGACGAGCAGCTGCTCACCATGCGGGTGTTCACCGGGCTCACGCTCCTCGACACGATCCAGGGCACCGTCGGCGCGGTGTCGCTGATCCCCGACGCGATCACGCCTCACGAGGAGGCCGTCTACACGAACATCGCGTTCATGGAGTCGGTGCACGCGAAGAGCTACTCCTCGATCTTCTCGACGCTCGCGTCGACGAAGGAGATCGACGAGGCGTTCCGCTGGTCCACGGAGAATGCGAACCTTCAGAAGAAGGCGCAGATCATCATGGACTACTACCAGGGAGACGACCCCCTCAAGCGCAAGGTCGCCTCCACGCTGCTGGAGTCGTTCCTGTTCTACTCGGGCTTCTACCTGCCGATCTACTGGTCCTCGAAGGCGAAGCTGACGAACACGGCCGACCTCATCCGCCTCATCATCCGCGACGAGGCCGTGCACGGGTACTACATCGGCTACAAGTTCCAGCGCGGACTCGAGACGGCCGACCAGGCGCGCAAGGACGAGCTCAAGGACTACACGTTCTCCCTGCTCTACGAGCTCTACGACAACGAGGTGCAGTACACGCAGGACCTCTACGACGGCGTCGGCCTGACCGAGGACGTCAAGAAGTTCCTGCACTACAACGCCAACAAGGCCCTCATGAACCTGGGCTACGAGGCGATGTTCCCCTCCAGCGTCACCAACGTGAACCCGGCGATCCTGTCGGCGCTCTCCCCGAACGCGGACGAGAACCACGACTTCTTCAGTGGGTCGGGCTCGTCCTACGTCATCGGCAAGGCCGAGGCCACGGAAGACGACGACTGGGACTTCTGAGGAACCGCGGGTGCGGAATTGCGCGCATATGAATCGCTCTCTTCATACGACTTTGAGCGTCTAGTTAGGGACCTTCTTCAAGCCGAATGGAAGGAGAGGCTCGAGTCGTTCTCTCCTGGGCCGGATGGTGGGGTCGACGTCCGGCTTCTGCGCGCTGGCGCACTGCGTACCGTCCAGTGTAAGCACTCGCCGGGACGAACGCTCCTTCAGCTTAAGTCGAAGCTGGAGCGTGAAGCTAGAAAGGTGGCTTCAAGCGACCTTGGCGAGTACTGGCTAGCGACAACAGCGCGCGCGAGCCCGGGAGCGAAAGCTACAATCGCCGCAATATTTGGGAAACAGAAGCTGCGGCAAGAGCACATTCTTGCATGTGAGGATCTCGAGAACCTTCTCGATCGTCACGGTGAGGTTGAGCGCCTGCACGTGAAGCTATACGTTTCGAGCCTGGCGGTGCTAAAGACTGTTTTGCATCATGCAGTATACGAGCGGCAACGATATTTTCTCGAGCGCGCCGCAAGGCGGGCGAGACTATTCGTTACGAGTGACGCGACTCAGTTCGTGCACGAATCGCTAGGGAAGTACGGGATGTCGATCATCACCGGTCCTCCCGGGGTGGGGAAGACTACACTCGCAGAATCGGTAGCTCTGACATATGCTGCGGACGGCTACGAGGTCTTCGACGTTCGGAATGCCTCGGAGATAGAGAACGTGTGGCAGCCCGGTGCGAAGCAGCTGTTTCTGTACGACGACTTTCTCGGTCAAACAAGCCTTATGGAGAAGCTGTCGAAGGGTGAGGATCACTCCCTCGACTTACTAGCGCAGCGACTACGCGATTCGAAATCACACAAGATGATTCTGACCACGCGTCAGTACATCCTGACTGCAGCTCAAAGCACCTATAGTAAGTTGCGAACTGCCCGCGTTCTCGATTCAAACGTTGTTGTAGATGTCAGTACGTACAACGCGTTTCAACGCGGACATATCCTGTTCAATCATATTTACTACTCCGGGCTAGGGCAGGCCGCTAGGCGAAGTATTATCCGCAATCGCGCCTATCTCCGAGTGATTAGGCACCCCAACTACAATCCTCGTCTGATCGAGTCGATTGTGTCCGCTGCTCAAGCACTTGGGGGTGGGTCGAAGGGCGCAGGGTTTGCGGAGTTCATGTTGAGTTCGCTGAACTCGCCCTCTGCCTTGTGGAACAGTGTGTACGAGGTGGAGCTCTCCAGTGCCCAGAGAGCGCTGGCGTTAGCGATCTGTGTCGGGTTGACGGATACTTCCAAGGCAAGTGCAAGTGCGACTGCGCAATCGGTTTTATCGGCGTGGGGTGAATCTACGGTGGTAACTGACTCTGACGTAGACGTCCTCGAGGGTATTTCTATTGATGTTGACCGAGACGCGTTCGGAGAATATGAGTTCTCGGCAAAAAACCCAAGCATCAGAGACTTTCTACTATCGCGACTCTTTTCAGATCTTCGAGCTTTCAGGGCGCACCTGCAATCAGCAGAACCTTCATCGATCGCAGTCCTCTTCGCAATGCTGAGTGGCAAGGGAATCCGCGCCTCCAGGCCGTGGCAGGATCTTGAGGTTCCAAGCCGGGTGGCTCTTTTGGGAGCAGTCGATGAGTTCTTCGTGCCGATTCTGAGGCGGTCTCGAGGACTAGACGGTCTACGGCTCGTTGCCATGGGCATGGGCGTTCTGGATGATCATGCTCACAGGGGTCGGGTTAGCGCGACAACCGACATACTGAAGCTCACGCATGATTTCATGCGTGAGGAGTCAGATGTTGACGCGCGTATTCGGGCGTACTGGGCGCTTGAGCCGTTGCTGACTGCGAGTGAGGCGGAGATTCTCGCCACGGAAGTTCGCCGAGTATGGGTCGATGATGAGATTGGGATGCACGACATCTCAGCGGCTCACGAGTTTGAGCGCGAATGCGAGTCTGGGGTGGAGTCACATCTCGAAGCCATGCTTGTCGAGAGCATCGAATGGGCCCTCGATGATCCCGACAGGGACGGGTACGATTCGGATTTTGAATTGCTCCACGCTTTGCAGAGCGTACTCGAGTCTTTCCCGGTCGAATTTGTGGACGTGCAAGAGAGAGTCCGGGAGCGGTTGAATGAAGTATGGGAGCCCGACCCGGACGACGACTTCGACCGTCGTGAGTGGTCGAACAGCGACCGCGAGGATCTTCACGAGGTCGATGTCCTCTTCGCTCACCTTGGATGAACCTGGGCTACGGCATCGGCAATGCCGAGGCCACGGAAGACGACGACTGGGACTTCTGAGTCCGTGGTGCGGCGCCACGCCGTGTGGCGCCGCACCAGGTTCGGGGCGACGCACTGTTCGGCGGTTCCTCGACGCGGCGGCGCAGCTTGATGGGGTCGCTCGCGACGTGCGGGTTCAGGCACCGTGATCTCGTGAGGCGGGCGTGAGATAAGACGCAGGGGCATCCTTCGTGTTCCGGCAGAGATCGCGGGAGCCCGAACCTCAGCGTGCGCTCAGGACGAAGGCCAGAACCGCTCCCAGGACGGTGCCCGCGAGCATCGCGGCGGCCGTCCAACCGACGACGCGACCTCGGGCGACCTCGCGTTTCGTCGCGTACACGCCCGCGCCGAGGCCACCCACCACCACTGCCGCCATCGTCACGCCGGCGACGAGCGCCTGGACCCCGTAGTCCGGCGTCGGCGGGGCAGGATCGACGAGCGGAGTCGTGAAGCGGTAGGTCATGACGACGCCGAGGGCGACGAGCGAGACCGCGGTCATCGCTGCGATCAACCCCCACGCTGTCGATGTGCGCATCCGTCACCTGTTCTTCGCGGAGTTCGATGACCGGAGGTCGCCACAGGCAGAACGCGGGTCAGCGACCCGCGGCGCGCTCCGCTTCCTTCTCCGCGACGATCCTCCGGAGGCCCGAGCTGGAGAACCGATGGTCTCGGCTGTTGAAGTAGAGCTCGATGCCACTCTCCTCGCAGTACGCGCGGCCGGTGAAGTCCCGATCGCGGTACTCATCCCCGACGATGCGCACATCGAGCTTGAAGGACCGAAGGATGTCCTCGAGGTCCTGCTCCGTCGAGTACGGCACGATCTCATCCACGTGCTGACAGCCGCGAAGCTGGATGTAGCGCTCCACGACCGTCTGCGTCGGCGCGTTCTTCTCCGGGCGGTCCAGGGTCGGATCCATCTGCAGGCCGACGATGAGGTAGTCGCACTGCCGCTTCGCCTCGGCGAGCATCATGATGTGCCCTGCGTGCAGCAGGTCGAAGGTGGAGAAGGTGATCCCCACTCGCGGTCCGGGGTTGTAGTCGCGCCGTTGCGCCATGGACTCGTCAGACAAAATGTTCCCCCCTGTTTCCCGTACTCTACCGGCCCGCGCTCGCGCGTCGATTCCGGTCACGGAGTCGCTCGCGTCAGCCGCCGTCGCCGAGCACCGGAACGCCCCAGATGCGTGCCGCGTCAGAGATCAAACGGTCCATGCCGTCCGGTGACTCCCGGCGAAGCGGCGCGTCGTCCCTGGTCACCGGGACCGGGATCGTGGCCTGTCCCGCTCCCTGCGAGACCACGATCTCGAGGGTCGGGTAGAGGAAGGCGCCCTCCTGGATGGCACCTCTCGTCACGCCCTGGATCCGATCCCGCGGCACGCTGTATGCGGTGAGGAGACGGTCCCCGCCGCGGACCACCCGGAACCCCGAAGGGTCGATGACGCCCGTGGGGCTCGCCGTCAACATGCCGCGGGGGGCGGGGCCGAGTGCGAGGAGGGGGATCGCACGTGACAGGTAGGCTGCAACACCGTTGAGCGCGTAGGAGCCGAAGGTTCGCGCCTGCGGCTCGCGCTCCCGCAGTGCTCGCCGCTGGGTGCGCTGCAGTCGTTGGATGCGTCCGAGCACGATCCAGATGATCAGACCCGCGAGCAGTACCCCCGTCGCGAATACCAGCGATGTCGCCACAGGCGGCTCGCCCTCGACCAGGGGACGCACGAGTGTCCCCCAGACGAAGAACGCCGCCAGGGCCACAGCCATCGCGAGCATCAGTCTGTTGGCGGGCGGGTTCCGGCGCACGAGGGCTCTCTTTCAGGAAGCAGTGAGGGCGAGGGTTGTTGGGGCTGGTTGACACCCGGCTCGCGGCGGCTCAGCCACCCATGAGGAACGCGGCGGTGGGAAGGGCCGACACGGCCCCCAGCACGGTTCCCGCGACCGGCCACGCGTAGCCGACGCGGTCGGCACGGGCGAAGACGAGCCCGATGACGCCGAGGATGAGGGCGGTGCCACCGAAGAGGACCGCGAGCGGCAGCGTGAGGAACAACAGCCATCCGTAGTTCGGGTCCGCCGTCCCCGCCAGAACGAAGACGATCGCGGTCGGCAGGATCCCGACGAGCGCCACGACGGTGGCCGCGACCCCGCATCCGAAGGCTCGGCGACGAGGTGACGGGATGATCTGGCTCACGGGGCGATCCTAGCCACAGCCTGATCGCGCGACGAAAGCGTCGTTCTCGGTGACCACGGCTCCACGCGATCGGAGGATGCGAAGATGAGGGGCGAGCCGGGGGAGGGGTGGCCGATGAACACCGAACACGACGAGGGCGTCAGCGCGTTGCGAGGGGTCGTCGGCCCGGTGCTCCGCGGCGCCGGTCAGCCGACGAGGGGAGCGGAGGGCGCATGCGATCGATGACCCCGATCCCGGGGGACCCGTGGCCGCACGACATGATCATCACCGTCGACGATCGCCCTCACGCCCTGCTCGAACTGCTCTGGGTCCGGGAGGCGCACGGGCTGGTCCCCGTCGACGACGCGCTCCCGCCGCTCCTGGTCGACCGACCAGCGGAGGCGGAGCGGCCCGTGGACGCGCAGACCCGTGAGCACTGGGCGGAGGTCTGGCCCCGGATCTGGGACAAGGCTGTCGCGCACGCCGCGACGGAGCCGGATCGGGCCTTGTTCGACCGCGCCCTCGATCCGACGATGGGTCCGGATGAGCGGGAGACGCTGCTCGGCCAGCTCGTCGGCCCCACGGCGCGGGATGAGTTCGGAGACGATGTCTTCGACGACGCGGCGTACCGCGAATGGGAGCGGCGTGGCTCCGACGCGCACCTCGCGACGAACCGCACGACACTCGCGGACAGCCCTGAACACGGGGACGTGGCAACGCTCGCCGACGCCTGGCGTCGGGGCCTCGGGAAGGTGGTGACGCTGCCGTGCCGCGGGGTGTACGTCCGGCAGATCGGACCTCGCGCCCTCCTGGTCACCGATGCGGTACGGAACGACGCCGCCACGTATCGCACGGCGCTGGAATCGTTCCGCCGGTCATCCTCGCAGCGACCGTCGACGGCGTGAGGCTTCCGCGCGCGACGTCAGAGGACCAGCGGGAGGAACGACACCATCAGGCCGACGGCACCGACCGCGGCGAAGACGACCCCGACGGTCCGCAGGACCCGGCGCAGATGCGGCGGCTCACCGATCCGGCTGCGGGCCGGGTCGTTCGAGCTGTGGAACCCGTCGAGCCATCCATCGGTGGTGGCCGTGGGCTCGCTGCGGCGCAGCGGTCTCTCGTGGAAGTCGCCGCCCGCGAACCAGCGAGCGGTGCGGCGGCCGTCCCGATCGATCACGGCGATCTCGACCGGAACCCACTGCCCCTCGACGAGGTGGATCAGCATCGCCACGATGAGGAGCGGCACGCCGATGCCGAGGCCGATCCAGGACAGCACCTCGCCGACGACGGAGAGGGTGTCGACGAGCTGCACGAGTCCATCGTAGAGACGCATGCATCCGGAGTCGTGCGAGACGCGGCGCCGGATCACGGAGGACCGCTCGCTGATCCGCCGTCATACTGCATCCTTCCCACGGATAGTCTGACCGGCATGACGGATTCTGCAGACATCCCGACGTCCCGCCCGATGGACGCCTGGCTCGACGCGCTCAGTCAGCCCACCGGTTCGCCTGGCGGAGGTGCGGCGTCGGGGGTCATGCTCGGCCTGGCCGCGGCACTGATGGGCATGGTCGCCGGATACACCCGCGAGGATCCTGCTGTCGCCGAGAGCACCGGCCGCCTCGACCCCGTGCGCGCGGAGCTCCTGCAGGCCGTCGAGGCGGACGGCGTGGTGTCGGCTGGCTTCGGTGCCGCGCTCGCACTGGCACCGGAGGACCCGGCACGGGAGGAGAGGGTGCGGAACGCCGCCCTCGACGCCGCTGCGTCCGTCGCGCGCCTCGGCCGCATCGGTATCACCCTGGTCGCGGAGGCGCGCACTCTCGCGTCGCGCGGCAACCCGCACCTCGCCGTGGACCTCGCCGTCGCGGCGGAGGCCCTAGAGGCCGGCCTCTCGGGTGCCTCCCTGAACCTCCGCGCCAACCTGCAGCTCGCTCGCGCACACGGCGCCTCGCCGTCCATGCGGTCCGGGCTCGACGAGGAGGTCGGGCGATTGGCGGAGGCGCGGACCCAGGTCTCGCGGATCACGGCGGAGCTGTCTGCGCGCCTGGACTGACCGTGTTCCTGCGGCTCACCCCTGCGTGAGGCGATACGAGGGCCCGCGAAGGGCCCGCACCGACGGGTATGTCTCGGCGCCCGGAAGGGGCCGCCGGTCGATGTCGAAACGCAGGCTCGCGTCGTCCGCATCCCGGGCGGAGTCGAGCCGCACCTCGGCGAAGGGATGCCAGAGTCCGCCGGGCGAGGCGAAGTACAGCCGGAGCTGCCACGGCTGATCGTCCACCGCCTTGCGGAGCTCCGTCACGGCGCCGGGGAGGGGACGGGGTGGAACGGTTCGCGCGCCGAGCATGACCGGACCGCGCGGCGTCCGGTACGGCACGACGCTGCTGAACGTCGCGCGGGTCGGCGTGAGACGGGGGAGGAGCAGGAACCGCCCGGGGACGCCGATGCCCGTCGAAGCCAGCTGAAGGTCGACCTCCTCGGCGCCGTGCACCCAGCGGATGCCGAGCCCATAGACGTCCGGCGCCCACGAGGGCGTACCGACCGAGCGCGAGACCCGCACGACGACCGGCACCTCGGCGGCCGGAGGGTCATCGATCCCTCGGATGCCGGATCCCGGGTTCGGCCGCAGGGTCAGCCGCCCGTCGAAGATGGCGCCGTGCGCGTGGATCGGCCTGGGGTGCCGGACGAGGAGGATCAGGGCCATGACCCCTCGAAGGGCGAGGCCCAGGCCTCGGGACAGGTAAGCGCTCATGCGGCCATGGTGATCGCGCACTCCCCGCGGTTCGACCCCTTGGCGTCGGTCCCCGCGGACGGGCTACGATGCGGTCGTCGTCGGGGTAGGAGGAGATGGATCGTCAGGGATCTGTCGTGACGGACACCCGTTGCGCGGGCCGTACGCATGGTTCATCCTGAACGTGCTGCACCGATCGACTCGGGGGGCCTTGCCGGTCGCGCTGCGGCCGACGGAGCGCCTGCCACCCAACTCCCTCCCCCGGCGGGCGCTCCGCTGCGCGAGAAGGTGCTCGCTTGCGCGAGAGTCCCGGGACTCACCCGGGTGAACATCGCTCAGCCCCTTTTCGCCGGAGGAGCCTGTGTCTATCGTCGGTGACCAACGGCGGGCTGTCGCAGGTCGGGGAACCCGTCACTCGGATCATCGGCGAGATCGAGGGACACCATGCACACCGAGACGACGCGATCGCGTACGCGCACGGCAGGGGCTCTTCTGGCGACGGCCATCGCCGCGGCGATGGTGCTCTTCGGAGCCACGCCGGCATCGGCTCTGTGGGATCCCGATCCGGTGCTTCCGCGGGCCGGCTTCTTCACGCAGGTCACCATCACCGGCTCGCAGTACCCGACGAACGTGACCGGCGAGCTGACGACGCTGGGGCCCACGCCCGGCCCCTATCCGGCGACCGGGGCCTCCGTGGAGGCCGTGAGCCCCCAGCTGATCACCATCGCCGATCCGGTCTCGGGGGCGACGGCCTCGGCGTACTGCATCGATTTCAGTACCGAGACCGGCGTCGGGGCGGGCTACAACATCGGCGAGTGGGACGAGTCCAACGTGCCCAATCTCGACTACATCAACTACATCCTCACCAACTACTTCCCGTTCGACACGAGCAACCCGATCTCCGGGCTCACGCTCGCCCAGCAGGTGGCGGCCGTGCAGAGCGCGATCTGGTACTTCAGTGACGGATTCGTCCTGGCCACCGGCACCACCGCGACCATCCGGAACGCCACGGCCGCTGTCGTCCAGGATGCGCTGGACAGCGGAGGTCTCCCGGAGCCGTCGGTGCCGACGCTCGGCATCGAGCCCGGCACGACGACGATCCCGGAAGACGGCTCGATCGTGGGACCGTTCACCGTCTCGGGCACCGCCAGCGGCACGCTCGACGCCGCCGCGGGCGTCGAGGTCTTCCTCGATCAGGCCGGAACCCAGCCCGTTCCGGTCGGCACGGCTGTCGCGTCCGGGGCGCAGCTCTGGGCGCGCTGGACCGGACCCGCGGCACCCGTGAACGGCTTCCGGATCACGGCGCAGGTGCCCCTGACGCAGGGCACGGTCTATCTCTACGACCCGGAGTCCTCGGACAGACCCGCAGCGCAGAAGCTGGTCCTCGCGCAGACGACGACGCTCCCGGTCCGCGCCGGGGTCCGGGCGACGCCCTACGCCTCCGGCGAGATCACCGTGCAGAAGATCATCACCGGTGACGGCGCGGGACTTCAGGGCGCCATCACGATCGACCTGGCCTGCACGCCCGCCCCGGCACCCGGCGTCATCGTCTCCGCCACGATCCCCGCCGGAGCGACGGCCGCCGACCCCGTCGTCTTCTCCGGGCTGCCGGATGGCGCGACCTGCACGGTCAGCGAGTCCGCGGACGGCGCCAACGACGCGGTCACGCTCGCCGCGCAGACCATCGAACCGGCGACCGTGACGGTGG
This sequence comes from Microbacterium sp. Nx66, assembly GCF_904066215.1. Taxonomy (NCBI): domain Bacteria; kingdom Bacillati; phylum Actinomycetota; class Actinomycetes; order Micrococcales; family Microbacteriaceae; genus Microbacterium; species Microbacterium sp. Nx66. Next base: position 2,918,850 of record NZ_LR880474.1, on the reverse strand, counting down.
ACGCCGCTGCGACCACCCCGGTGGCGGTGACCGTGACGAACACCTACGACCCCGTCGAGTCGCCGAGCAACGGCGGCGGCGAGGAAGGCGGCGAGGGCGGCGGTGAGGGCGAAGGGCTCGCCGCCTCCGGGCCGACGCCGATGACGGGCGCGCTGACGGTGGCCGGGCTCGGTCTCCTGCTCGCGGGTGCCCTGCTACGGGTGCGGCGACGGGCGAACCTGCGCTGACGATGCCTCGACCTCGTCCTCCCGCCGCGTCAGATGGTCGGCGAGTTCGGGCACGAGCACGAGGACGACGTCGACGAGCTTCCAGTCCAGCTCGTGGCACTCCTGGCGCGCGCGGTCGAGGTCGGCCAGGGAGGGCAGGGCATCGTCGACGGGCACGATGAACGCTTCGACGTGGAAGAACTGGCCTTGATCCCTCGTCCGCACCGCGACGTCGCGGACCCAGGGCAGGGTGCGGAGGTGGTCCAGCACGGCGTGGGAGTCGGGGTGCGGCTTCTCGTCGTCGAAGGTCGTCGCCCTGGTGTCCATGAGGTCGGTGATCGCGGCGCGGGTGTTGCGCCACCCGTCCCAGAGGATGCTCCCCGCGATGAAGGTCGCCGCGGCGGCGTCCGCCCACCACAGCCCGAGCCCGATCCCGCCGACCCCGACGATCGAGCCGGCCGCGGTCATCCAGTCGGCCTTGTTCATGTCCGCATCGGCATAGAGGACCTTGTTGTGCAGATCCTTGGCCAGGCGCATCTTCACACGCCCGAAGTAGATCGGCAGCGGAATGGTCAGCGCCATCATGCCCATCATCAGCCAGCCCGACCAGATCGCATGGCCGAACACCTGGACCGACCCGATCGGAGGCCGGTCGCCGCTCACCAGCCCGATGACGGAATCGACCAGGAGGAACGCGCCCATCGCGAACAGGGCGACGCCGGCGACGAGGTGGGCCACACCGACGGAGCGGAAGAACCCGTACGGGTATTTGACGGTCGGCGGCTTCGCGATGATGCGGACGGCGACGAGGAAGGCGATCGGCGGGGCGAGGGAGAGCAGGTCCTCGATCCACGCGGCCTTCATCGCCTGCGAGCTGCCCATGACCAGGTAGACGCCGGTGATCGCCACTGCGAGGAACGCGAGCGTGAACCACTCGTAGCGGATCGCTCGACGCAGGGTGTCCTGCTGCGCGGGCGGAAGGTCGGGGTGAGCCCTCATCGCGCGTCTCCTCGTTCGAGCAGGAAGGTCTCCAGGGTGGTGAGGAACCGGTTCTCCCCCAGAACGGTGAGCATCACGTGCTTCTTCGTCTCGCCCGCGGTCGTCGCGTCGTCGAATGGGACGGTCATCGCCGCCTTCTCGACCCAGGGGGTGTCGTCGGTGAACCCGCCGACGGCCAGGTCGAGGGCATGGTCGTGCAACCGCTCGGCCAGGTTCGCCTCGCTGTCGACGGTCCAGACGACGGTCGCGTCCAGCGTCTCGGCGAACTCCTCCACGAGGCGCACTTCAACCCCGGCCGGGTCCGACGGATCGGTCGTGTCCGTCCACGGCGGGTTGTGCGTGATCCCGACCCGGATCTGGCCGTCGCGGGCCTTGTCGAGGGTGCCGTCGACGTCGGCGGGGATCGCCGTGCAGCCGGCGAGCGCTGCCGCGATCGCGAGCCACCCTCCGATGATCCCGATCTCGCGGAGAAGTGGTCTTCCGGTGCTCATCCTGCGCATCGGCGCGCGACGACCAGGCCTGCACATCGCTTCGTTCGCTCCTCTGGGGTAGGAAAAACGCGCCGCACAGGCGACGCGAAGGGCATGGCTCTCACCATAGCCCGACCGGGTCATCGTCCTCTGGTCGTCCGGCCTTCCGGCTCCGACCCGTCGTCGTCGTTCTCGACGCGGATGCGCCGTCCCTCCTCGATGTCCTTCCGCTCCTTCTCCGCCCGCTTGTCGCTCTGACGGGTGTCGCGTGCGGGGAGCTGGATGTCGCGCTCGGCGGCGATCCCGGCCTGAAGCTGGCGGCCGCGTTCCAGCTCCGCGTCGAACTCCGCGCCGAACAGCAGGGCGAGGTTCGCGATCCACAGCCACAGCAGGAACACGATGACGCCCGCCATCGATCCGTAGGTGCGCTCGTAGTTGGAGAAGGTGGTGACGTAGAGCACGAAGCCGAGGGTGGCGACGGCCAGCACGACGATCGCCACGAGGGCACCCATGCTGATCCACCGGAACTTGGGCTGCTTGGCGTTCGGGGTCGCGTAGTAGAGCATCGCGACGAGGAAGACGACGACGAACAGCAGCAGCGGCCACTTGGCGATGCTCCACGCGAGCTGCACGCCCTCGCCGGCGCCGATCGCGTCGCCCAGCGCCGACACCACATCTCCGGAGAGCACGAGCACGATGGCGACGATGGTCAGCGAGACGACGGTGATGAGCGTGACGAGCAGCTGCATGGGGCGCAGCTTCCAGAACGGCCGCCCCTCCTCGATCTCGTAGATGCGGTTCATCACCCGGCTGAACGCCCCGACATAGCCCGAGGCCGACCACAGCGCGAGGAGGATCCCGGTCACGAGCGCGATGCCGGCGCCGGGAGCCTGGGAGATCTGCTCGATGGGACCGCGGAGAGCTTCCGCGGTCTCCGGCGGTGCCACGTCGCCGATGATGCCGAGCACGGCGTCGGCGGCGGCCCCGCCCTGGCCGAACACGCCGAGCAGCGAGAAGACGGCGATCATGGCGGGGAAGATCGAGAGCACCGCGTAGTACGTGAGGGCCGCGGCGCCGTCCATGCACTGATCGGCGGAGAACTCCCGGACGCTCTTGACCAGGACGTACTTCCACGACCGCTTCTGCAGATCGGTCGGGCTGTCCGGCTTCTCGTCGTGCTCTGGCGATGGAGCGGACGCGGATCCGCTTCGTCCTGTGGCTGCCTTCGACATGGCTCCTCCTCGGCGTCGGCGCGAGCACTGCTCCCGCGATCCAGTCCTATGAGGAGAAGAGGTGTTCCGGCACGGGGGTTGCGCGAAGACGAGACGAGGGGGATGCTGTGCCGGCGTGCGGTCATGCGGCCGGGTAGGTGACCGTCCCGTCCGCGCGGACGACCGCGCCGGCGCTGAGCTCGGCCGGATCGACGTGCCCGGGACCGAGGATGTGGCGGACGACTTCGTCCCGCGCGAGGAGGTGGTCGGCGATGATCCGTCGATGGCACCGCCACCACACGCTCTCCGAGCACATCACCGTGACGCGCCGCTCGCGGCCCTCGGCGCGGAGCTCGTCCAGGGCCTGCCCGAAATCCGCGGAGAGGGCGTGATCGGCGTAGTTGTGGAAGCTGCGGTTCTGCCACCACGCGTTGGTCTCGAAGGGAACGTCCCTGCTCACGGGGCGGCGACCCGTCAGCCCCTCTGCACGGTGGTAGGCGATCCCGGCGGTGCGGAGGGAGGACGCGAGTGCGTCCTGGTCGAACTGCGGATGCCGCTTCGAACCGGGGAGGCGGCGCACGTCCACGACGCTCTCCACACGGCTCTCCTGCACCAACGCGAGGAACTCATCGATCGTGCGGGTGGAGTGCCCGATGGTGAAGAACGGCTCGGCCATGAGGCGACCGTAGCCCACCCCTCCCCATCCGTCGGCAACCCTTGCCCTGACGAGGTCCTCGCCCCTACGGTGAGGTGACGGGTGGGATCCGCACCCGAGGCGGGGGCCGTTCGATCATGAGAAGAGTCCGATTCGGCGTTCTGGGCGTGCTGCTGGCCGCCGTGGTCGGTTTCGGCGGCGCACTCCCCGCCGTCGCGGCCGAGCCCACTGCCCGGCTCTCGCTCTTCAAGGCGATCGAGAACCTCGACACGGGGGCCAGTCTGGGGGATCGGACCCTGTGGACGATGCACGCCGTCAACGTGGCCACGGGGGAGACCTTCACCGGCGACGGCCTCAACGGCATGCAGTCGCGCCTCGTCCCGCCGGGCACCTACCGCATCTTCGAGACCGGCGGCGTGGCCGGTTACGCCTTCTTCGCCTGGAACTGCGACGGCGACATGACGACGGAGCCGGAACGCACGATCACGATCACCGCGAACCAGTCGATGACGTGCACGGTGCAGAACAACGCCATCCAGGGCAGACTCACGCTCGTCAAGAACGTGCAGGGCGGCGGCGCGGCCCCGTCGGAGTGGACGCTGCGGGCCCAGGGACCGTCGACCATCGAGGGGGTGGGAGGCTCGGCCGAAGTGCAGAACCAGCCCGCCCGGATCGGCGTCTACACGTTGAGCGAGTTCGGCGGACCGGGGAGCTACGTGCCGGGGCCGTGGACGTGCGAGCGGCGGGATCTGACGACCGGAGAGGTCGCCGAGGTCCCCGTGAGCGGCGACCAGTTCGAGATGACGCTCGGCGGTGCGGTGACCTGTCAGATCACGAACACCGGGGATCTGCCCCACCTGACGCTCGTCAAGGAGGTCGTCGACCCGGCAGCCACCGGATACCCGTTGGCCGCCCCGTCGGACTTCGTGCTGAGCGCGAGCGGACCCGAGCGGATCTCCGGTCCCTCCGGCTCGGACGCCGTCGACCACGCCTCCATCGACCCCGGCGCCTACACGCTCGCCGAGAGCGGCCCTGCCGGATACAGCGGAGGCGCGTGGACCTGCGTCGACGCCACGAGCGACGGCGGCATCGACGGCGGCCTCCTCTTCGTGCGCGAAAGCTCCGACATCACCTGCCGCATCACCAACACCTTCGCGGGCGGCTGGCTCACCCTCGTCAAGAACGTGGTGGGCAGCGACCAACCGCCGTCCGACTGGACCCTGACGGCTGCAGGACCGGAAACGGTCACCGGTGCCTCCGGATCCGCTGCCGTCTCCCGCGTCCCGGTGCCGGTCGGCGACTACGCGCTCGCCGAGGCGGATGGCCCCGCCGGGTATGCGGCCGGCCCGTGGTCGTGCACGGGCGGCGCCCTGGCGACCGACACCGTGACGGTCGGCGCCGGAGCGGACGTGACATGCACGGTCACGAACACCCTCGAGGTCGGCCAGCTCACCCTGGTGAAGAACGTCGTGAACGCGGGCGGCGGCCCGCTCACCGCGCAGGACTGGGAGCTCACCGCGAGATCGGCCGACACCGTCATCAGCGGCGCCTCCGGCTCGGGCAAGGTCAGCTTCGCGGCGGTGGCACCGGGGACCTTCACCCTGTCGGAGGCCAGTACCGCTCCGGAGGCGGGCTCCTATACGAGCGAGGGCTGGTCGTGCGTCGATGACGAGGGCACTCCGGTCGGCACGGGCGACACCGTGGAGGTCGTGCCGTTGGAGAGTGTGATCTGCACCGTCACGAATCGATGGACCGAGTCGACCCTGACGCTGCGCAAGCAGGTCGCCTCCGCCTTCGGCACGCCGGCCCTGCCCTCGGCCTGGACGCTGACCGCGACCGACGGCGCCGCCACGGTGTCGGGGCCCGCCAACTCCCCGGCTGTCACGCAGGCGGCGGTCGCCCCCGGCGCGTGGACCCTCGGCGAGACGGGAGGCCCATCCGGCTACGACCCTCTCGGGTGGAACTGCTCGGGCGGGTCCGTGTCCGGGGATGTCGTCCAGGTTCCTCCGTCCAAGGACGTGGTGTGCATCCTCACCAACGCATCGATCACGCCCAGCCTCACGCTGGTCAAGCAGGTGGTGAACGGCGAGCGCGGCCGAGCAGTGCCTGCGGACTTCGAGCTGAAGGCCCGCGGTCCGGGCAATGCGGCTCTCTCCGGTCCCAGCGGCTCGGAGTTCGTCACCGACATGCAGCTTCCGCCGGGCGACTACATCTTCTCCGAGGACGGCCCGAGCGGCTACGAGGGCGAGTGGTCCTGCACGGGCACCGCCTGGGACGGGACCACGGCGACGCTGGGGTTCGGGGAGGACGCGATCTGCACCGCGACCAACACGTTCGTCGGCGGAACCCTGACGCTTCGGAAGGCCATCGTCGGGGTCGGCCCCGGGGCGCCGACCGGGCCCGCCGACGCCACGGACTGGACCCTGCGCGCCATCGGCGGCGGGCAGTTCCCGCGTCCGCGCATCGAGGGGGCGTCCGGAGAGACCGCGGTGACCCTCGCTCCGCTCGGCGCCGGTGCGTTCCGGCTCTCGGAGCGGGCGGTCGCGGGGGCGCCCACAGCGGACTACCGCAGCGACGGCTGGGCGTGCACCGGGGGAGCGCTGGAGGGCGACGTCGTCGAGGTCACGGCCGGGATGGACACCGTGTGCACGGTCACGAACGTCTACGACCCGGGGCCCGAGCCCGAGCCCGAACCCGAACCGGAACCGGAGAACCCGGATCGCGGAACGGACGGAGGCCCCGGCCCGGCGACCGGATCGGAAGGCGGGGCGGCCTCCGACCTGGCCACGACAGGGCTCGCGCCGGCGACGGTCGTGATGGCAGGCGCCGGTGGTCTGCTCGTGCTCCTCGGGGCCGTGCTGATCGCGACCCGCCGTCGCCGACGGCGAGGAACGGATCAGGGAACAGGTGTCCGCACGTCCGCGCGTCCGTAGTCGCCGAGCTTCTCCACCGCGAAGTCGAGGAGGGCATCGGCACGCGACGTCAGGGTCATGTCCGCCGGCCAGATCCCCACGACGTGGGAGACCGTCACCGGGGGGTCCAGGGGGCGGATCACGACCGGGCGTCCCTCGCTGCTCACGGGCAGGGTGTTGGGGCGGGACATGAGGAGGCCGTAGCCCAGGCCTCGGCCCACGAGGGCTTCGACGAGGGCGAGCTGGCTGACGCGGGCCTCGATCCGGGGCTCGAGTCCGCGCGCGGTGAAGGCATCGATGACGTTGCGCGTCCCCGGGCTGGCGTCGTACTGGATGTAGGGCTCGTCGGCGAGGTCCGGCAGGTCCAGGGTCGCCGCATCGGCCAGCGGGTGCGTGGGCGGCAGGTGGACCTCGAGCTCGGTGGCATAGATCCGCCGACGACGGTATCCGGCGGGCAGGGACACGTTGTACACGAGCGCCACATCGAGGTCTCCCGCGTCGAGTGCCGCGAGGAGTTCCTCGTTCGTGCCGATCATGATCTCGAGCTGCACGCCCGGATGGCGCTTCGGGAAGCCTTCGAGCAGCTCCGGAACCACGCTGGTCGCGAAGCTGGCGTAGCACCCGAGCGTGACCGGGCCGCGCAGCTCGGTGCCGCGGCGCGCGTCGAGGACGAGCTCCTGAGCATCCGCGACGATCCGACGGGCCTGCTTGGCGAACTGCTGACCGGTCGGCGTCAGAGTGAGGCCGCGTGCCTTCCGTCGCACGCAGAGCTGGGCGCCGACCGCCCGCTCCAGGCTCGTCACCGCCTGGGACAGCGCCGATTCCGAGATGTGCAGATGAGCTGCCGCGGCGCTGAGGGTCGGGAAGTTGGGCAGGGCGGCGAACAGCTCGAGCTGCCTCATGCTCACGTCGGACATGACGGCTCCCCTCGATTCCTCTTCCGCTCACCTGAACTATAACCACGAAGAAGTGCGATTTACGTACAGAGTCCCCGCCCTCACGATGAGAGGGACACATCCCGATCCCCTCGCTCGCGAGGGGGACAACGACGTTAGGGACGACCATGACCTCCTCTTCCGCATCAGGCAACGCCAGCTCGCAGCGCCGCATCGCCTTCGCGACGATCATCGGCACGACCATCGAGTGGTACGACTTCTTCATCTACGCGACGAGCGCCGGGCTCGTCTTCGCACAGCTCTTCTTCCAACCCGCCGGCAAGGAGATCGGCCTGCTGCTCTCCTTCGCCACGGTCGGCATCTCCTTCCTCTTCCGTCCGCTCGGCGCCTTCCTGGCCGGGCACTTCGGCGACGTCCTGGGGCGGCGCACGATGCTCGTCCTCACCCTCGTGCTGATGGGAGCGGCCACCACCCTCATCGGTCTGTTGCCGACGTACGCCCAGATCGGGATCGCCGCGCCGATCCTCCTCCTGCTGCTCCGGATCCTCCAGGGTCTCTCGGCCGGCGGTGAGTGGGGAGGCGCGGTGCTGATGGCCGTCGAGCATGCCCCGGCCGACCGTCGAGGGCGCGCGGGGTCGTGGCCCCAGCTCGGGGTGCCCCTCGGCTTCCTCCTCGCCTCCGGAGTGACGGCCCTCATGACCGGCGTCATCACCCCGGGTGCCGCGTACCTGGAGTGGGGCTGGCGCGTGCCGTTCCTGGTGAGCGTCGTGCTCATCGCCGTCGGGTTCGTCATCCGGCGCTCCGTGTCGGAGAGCCCCGTCTTCGCGGAGATCGCACGCCGCGGACGGCAGTCCCAGGCGCCGATCGTGACCCTGTTCCGGCGCCACTGGTATCTGGTGCTCCTGGCCGCCCTCGTGTTCGCGGGCAACGGCACGCTCGGGTACATGACGACGGGTGGCTTCCTCAACAGCTATGCGATCAACGTGCAGAGCCTCGACACCACGGCGGTGCTCGTCGCCGCGTCGGTGGCCGCCGTCGTCTGGTTCTTCTCGACGCTCCTCGCCGGGTACCTCTCCGACGTGATCGGGCGGCGGAGCACCTTCCTGATCGGTTTCGCCCTGCAGGCTCTCGTCGTCTTCCCCGTGTTCTGGCTCGTCGACCACGGAGGTCTCCCGGGGCTGTACACCGCGCTCGTCCTCATCTCGACCGGACTGGGCCTCACCTACGGACCGCTGGCCGCCTGGTACTCCGAGATCTTCCCCGCCTCGATCCGCTTCTCGGGCGTCTCGATCACCTACGCGATCGGCGCGGTGCTGGGTGGTGCGTTCGCACCGATGATCGCCCAGTTGCTGCTCGACAGGACCGGTACGACCGTGGCCGTGTCGGCCTACCTCCTGGTGGCCTCGCTCCTCGGCGGCATCGCGACGCTGTGTCTGCGGGATCGATCGGGGATTCCGCTGGGACCGGACCACGAGGCCGAGCAGGCCACGGGAGCCACGATGTTCCGGTCGCGCCCGGCTGCGCCCGCGCTGGCCGCGAAGTGAGAGGACGCCTGTTCGTGCGTCATTCGATGAAGGAGAGGCAATGGTAGACAGCAGGACGAGGATCGCCGTGATCGGCGGGGGGATGGGCGGGCTCACGGCCGCGATCGCCCTCACCCGGATCGCCGGTGTCCAGGTCACCGTGTTCGAGCAGGCGACGGCGCTCGGCGAGGTGGGAGCAGGCGTGACCGTCGCCCCGAACGCGCAGCGCGTGCTGGACGCCCTCGGTGTGCTCGACCAGGTGCGACGGGCCGGGGCGACCCCCGACGGGCACGGCGTCTACCTGGATGCGAGTGGGGCGCTCGTCACCGACGCGGCGTGGGAGGACTCCGCGAAGCAGTACCGGAACATCGGGATGTACCGCCCGGATCTCATCGAGGTCCTGGCGCGCGAGGTCGACGGGGAGAGCATCCGCCTCGGGCACCGCCTGGCCTCCCTGCGCACGGAGGAGTCCGGCGTCCGCGTCACCTTCGAGAACGGGGTGACCGACCTCTTCGACGCGGTCATCGGGGCGGACGGCATCCACTCCGTGGTGCGCCGCAGCATCGTGCCCGATCCGGAGCCCGTGTACTCCGGCTACATCGTCTACCGGGGCGTCGTCGACGCCTCCCACCTGCCCGCGGACTGGCCGCGGATCAGCCAGGTGTGGATGGGGGATCAGCGGCACTTCATGTGCTACCCGCTGCAACAGCGCACCCTGTTCAACTTCGTCGCCGGGGTGCCCAGCGACCGCCCGCTCCACGGCCCCTGGTCGGGCCCCGCCGACGTGAGCGAGCTCCGCGCCGAGTTCGCCGGCGAGATGTGGGACACCCGGCTCCAGCGCTTCCTGGGAGCGATCGAGAAGACGTTCTGGTGGGGGCTCTTCGACCACGAGCCGCTCCGCAACTGGTCCCACGGAGCGGTGACCCTGCTCGGCGACGCCGCACACACGATGCTGCCGCACCAGGGCCAGGGCGTGAACCAGGCGATCGAGGACAGCATGGCGCTCGCCGTGTTCCTGAAGGCCGCCGACACGGTCGCCGACATCCCGGAGGCGTTCCGGCGCTACACCTCGGTCCGCATGCAGCGGACCGCGATCCTGCAGCACGGCTCACGGCGGGCGGGGTGGATGTTCGACGCGCAGCACGAGTTCGCGGACCGGCGGAAGCGCGACACCGACCTGCGCGTCGGGCGCGACTTCCGCCGGAGCGCGGTCTTCGACTACGACGCGAGGAAGGTCGCCGAGAGGGCGCTGGCCCGCTTCCGGAAGGAGCAGTACGCATGACCTCGATCAGCATCATCGGCAGCGGGAGGATGAGCGCGGCGATCGCGGACGTCGCCGCGCGCGCCGGCGCGGGTATCCAGATCGTCCGTCGGAGCACCGCCAGTTCTTCCGGCGACCGCCCCGACGTCACGTATGCCGCGCTCGGCGACGACCTCACGGGTGACCTGGTGGTGCTCGCAGTCCCCTCTGCGGCGTACCCGAGCATCCTCGACCACTATCGCGAGCGCCTGCGCGACAAGGTCGTGATCGATATCAGCAACCCCATCGACTTCACGACCTACGACGAACTGACCGTCCCGTCCGATTCGTCGAGCGCCGCGGAACTCGCGCGGATGCTCCCCGAGGGGGCAGCGGTCGTCAAGGCGTTCAACGTCAACCTCGGCGACACCCTGGTCACCGGCACCAACGGCACCACGCGGACGACGGTCCTCTTCGCCGGTGACTACGCGGAGGCGAAGATCGCCGTCGCGTCGCTGATCGAGGATGCGGGGCTCCGCGCCGTCGACGTCGGTCCGTTGTCCCGTGCTCGGGAGCTCGAGGCGATGGGGTTCCTCCAGATCGTCCTCGCCGCGCTCGGCGCCACGAGCTACGAGTCGGGATTCACCCTGCTGCCCTGAGGGTTCCGCGTCTGGTCGTGCCGGGAACGTGCACGGGACACGATGCTGCGGGTCCGCCCCGGAACGGGACGGACCCGCAGCGCCGAGGCTCAGCCGGCCGCCGGCGCGATCTCGTTCGGGGTGACCTCCAGCTCGGTGCTCGCGAGCACCTCGCCCGTGCTGAGGTTCACCGCGTGCACGCTGTCCGCGGCGGGCTCGGTCACGTAGGCGATGTCACCGGCGACGACGATGGCGGGGTGCGGGTCCTGCCACTCGGCCGGCCCTTCCCACGCCTCGATGACGGGGTAGGAGTCGGTGATCTCCCCGGTCTCGGGGTCGAGCACATGGATGGCACCGTCGGCGCCGAGGATGTAGGCCAGGTCGTCCGGCCCCCGCACGACGTCGCGGAAGGTGTACTCCGCTCCCTCCGGCAGGGACACGACCTCGGACGTCATCGCCGCGGTGTCGATGAGCGTTACGGCGTCGAGCAGGTACCCCTCGGCGTCGGGATCGTTCTTGTAGTCGCCCACCACGATCGGGCTCGTCTCGCTCACGTAGGCGTTGCCCATGCGGCCGTACGGCTGGTCCGGGGCGGCGAGCTTGGTGATCTCGCCGTCCTTGTAGACGAGCGCGCCGTCCTCGCAGCCGAAGACGACGACCTCGTCGGACGCCGTGCCTTCGCCGTGGACGCCGGGGCACTGATCGGACGCCGCGATCTCCGTGCCCTCCGCATCGCGCACCACGATGCCGCTGCGACCGTCCGCATCGCCCACCGTGGTGAGGAACGTGCCGTCCTCCAGCAGCACCGAGACGCCGTGGTGCGCCTCGACGCCGTCGATGGTCTCCACTTCCGGGAGGCCGTCGTCGCCGAGGGCGGCGGTGTCGAAGATCGTGGTGTCGCTCGTGCCGTCGGCGTAGAGGATGGTCTTGCCGCCGTGACGGACCACGTGGCCGGGGATGTCGGCCTCGAACACCGTGTCGGTCAGCGCCGCGTCATCGGTCGACCCGGCTCCGGTGTCGAGTACCTGGAAGCCCTCGCTCATCGTCACCATGACGTGGCGACCGTCGCCCGCCGGGTTCAGGCGGGTGAACGGCTCCGAATCGAAGCCGGCGACGGTGTCGAGGGTCTCCCCGTCGAGGACGAGGATGCCGCCCTCGTACGAGATGGCCACCCGGGGGCCGGGGTCCGACTCCGGGGCATCGCTTCCGGCGGAGCCGGACCCGGGGCTGGTCGAGCAGGCGGCGAGCGTCACGGCGGCGCCGAGGGCGACCGCCCCGGCCAGCGCCCGGCGCAGGGGGAGTGTCTTCATGCGGTGCTTCTTTCTTGTGAGGGTGGTCTCAACGGGTGAGACCGGAGGAGATGCGCTCGGTGTTGACGCGCATCATGGTCAGGTAGTCCGGGGCGCCGCCGTCTTCCGCGGTGAGCGACTCGGTGAACAGCTCGATCACCTCGACGTGGACGTCGGCCTCCTCGGCGAGCGCCTGGACGAGGCGGTCGGGGGAGGAGGACTCCGCGAAGACGGCGGGCACGCCCGTGTCCTCCACGGCGCCCACGAGGTCGGCGAGGTCGGAGGCCGAGGGTGCCGCGAGCGTGGTTCCGCCCGGGATCACGGCGCCGACGACCTCGAAATCGAAGCGGTCGGCGAGGTAGCCGAAGACGTGATGGTTGGTCACGAGCGCCCGGCGTTCGTCCGGGATTCGGGCGAATGCGACGGTCATCTCGGCGTCGAGCGTCGTGAGCTCCTCGCGGTAGTCGGCGACGTCCGCGGCGAGGGTGTCGGCGTCGATCCCGTCGAGCGCGGCCAGGGCGGGCTCCAGGGCATCGACGACGTCGATCATGCGCGCGGGGTCGGTCCAGAAGTGCGCATCGGGCATTCCCGCGGCGTCGCCGTCGCGGTAGTCCAGCACCTCGATCGCGTCGCCGGCGACGAAGGACGGCACCTCCGCGGCGACGGCCGCGTCGAGATGCTGCTGCAGGCCCTCCTCGAGCCCGAGCCCGTTGGAGACGAGGAGGTCGGCGTCCCGGAGCGTGGCGGCCTCCTGCGCCGAGATCTCGAACGAGTGCGGGTCCGCGTTCGGCTTCATGAGGGTGACGACGCGAGCCTGACCCCCGACGAGCTCGCCGACCACGTCGCCCAGGATGTTCGTCGAGACGACCACCACCGGTCGCGTGTCGGCAGGGGTGGCGCAGGAGGTCAGGGTGGCAGCGGCGCACGCGGCGAGCGCCGTGGCGGTGAGAACGCGGAGGAAGCGCATGTCAGCGCCCCGTCTCGGCGACGAAGGCCGGGGCGTCGGTCGTGTCGAAGGTCCTCGCGACGCGGGCGCCGTCGGCGTAGTCGATCTCGAACAGCCGGTGCTCCGCCGGGCCGCTGAGGTAGGCACGGTGCTGGTCGGCGATGAGGACCGGGGTGGCTCCCCCCGCCACCGACTCCGCCACCAGCGGCGCCGTCTCCGCTCGCACCGCCCCGTCGAGCGCGCTGAGCACGAGCACACGGCCGTCCTCCGCGAGGGCGAGCAGGGTGTCGTCCTCATCGCCGACGGCTGTCACCTGCACGAGTGGGGCCGGAGCGGTGAGGAGGGTCCAGGCCCGGGCCCGGGTGTCGAGGATGCGGATGTCGGTGGGCCCGGCGAGGCCGGCGACCGTGGGGCGCCCCTCACGATTGTGGAAGGACGTCACGGCTCCGGCCGGCGCGTCCTCCGGGTACGGGATGCGGTCGACGACGACGGCGCCGTCCTCGACGTGAGCCAGCAGGGCGCCGTCGGCGCAGCCGATCACCGCTCCGACCCTGGTCGTGATCGTGCCGCTCGGCGCGACGCAGCTCTCCCGGAGCCCGGTGCGCTCGCCGTGTGCCGTGTGGCCGACGACGGATCCGCCCGCCTCACCATCGGCCTCGGTCACGAGGGCGAACGACCCGACCGGTACCACCAGACCCGCGTGGGGAGTGCGCTCGATGCGGAACAGCTCACGGATCTCCCCCTTCGACAGGGCCTCCGTATCGAGGAGGACCGCGTCACCGGATCCGGAGAAGGAGATCCCCGTGCCGCCGGTGGTCGAGCTGTTCGTCGTCGCGACCGTTGCCGTGCCGTGGCCCTCGACCGTGCCGAGCAGCGCGGGCTCCGCCCGGTAGTAGTGGAAATGGTCGACGTGGTCCCATGTCCAGACGCCGCTGTCGACGACCTCGACGCCGTCGCCGGTGTCCGCGAAGAGGTACCGGCCATCGGTGGCCATGCCCTCGGGGGCGGCGACCGCACCGATGTCGGTGACGCTCTCATCCAGGAGGTCGAGGTGGGTCACCCGACCCGCGTCGTCGACGGTCGTGAGGCCGAGCTGCGGTTCGGCGACCTCTTCCGCTCCGGCGATCGCGCCGTGCCCGTCCGCGGGAGTCGAGGGCGCGGCCGGGCTCTGCGCCGCGGGACCGGCGCAGGAGGTGAGGGCGAGGGAGAGGGCGGCGAGAGTGATGAGGGGCAGGAGGCGGGAGCGCACGAGAACCTTTCGGAGACGGGTCAGGAGGCGGGAGCAGGGTCGGGATGGGCGGCCCGGTCGGCGAACGGATGCCGTGTGCGCACGGCGGCCCGCACCGCCCAGGAGAGGCCGGCGAGCCCGATCGCGGCGGCGGCGACGGACGCTCCGGCCGCGGTGGCCGCGTACCAGGACGCGAGGAGCCCGACGAGGACCGCGGCGACCCCGAACGCGGAGGCCAGGACCATGCGCGTGGGCAGCCGCGACGTCCACTGTGCGGCGGCGACCGCCGGAGCGAGGAGCAGACCGACGACGAGCAGCGAGCCGACCGCCTGGTACGACGCCACGACCGCGAGGGTCACCAGCCCGACCAGGGCCGCCTGGGCCCACCGCGGACGGAGCCCGAGCACCGTCGCGATCCGGGTGTCGAGGGCCAGCGCGACGAACGGTCGGTGGCAGAGGGTGGCGGCGATCACTCCCAGTGCCGCGGCTGCGGCGAGCAGGAGGAGATCGGCGCGGGTGATGGCGAGGATGTCGCCGAACAGGATGGCCGTCGCGTCCGTGGCGAAGCTCCCCGAGTGGGAGATGATGATGACGCCCAGAGCCAGCATCGCGACGAACAGCAGACCGATGCTCGTGTCGTAGGAGAGCCGGGCGCGTCGTTGCAGGGCGCCGATGCCGATGCTCATCGCGACGGCGCTGAGCGCTCCGCCCACGAGGACGGGAGCCCCGAGCACTGTCGCCAGCGCGACACCGGGCAGCATCCCGTGGGCCAGTGCCTCACCGAGGAACGCCATCCCTCGGACGACGACCCAGGTGCCGACGACCCCGCAGAGGACCGCGACGAGCGCGCCGCCGAGGAGCCCGCGCTGGAAGAACTCGAGCGTGAACGGGGTGAGGAGGGCGGAGAACGAGGAGGTCACGGAACGCGAGCCTATGCGTAGTTGAGAATGATTATCAAATTCATAAACTGGAGATATGACGACGCTCTCATCGACCACCGACCCCTCGGTGTGCCTGGACGGTGTCTCCGTGTGGTTCGGGGAGCGCGATGCGCTGCGCGACCTCACCCTGTCGATCGGAGTCGGAGAGGTCGTCGCCGTCTCCGGCCCGAACGGCGCCGGGAAGTCGACCCTTCTCGAGGTCGTCGCCGGCGTGCGTTCACCGACGCGAGGGCGGCGGAGCGTGACGGGCCGGATCGCCTTCGTGCCGCAGCGCGCCGTGGTGCCTCCCGGCCTGCCGCTCACGGCGCGAGATGTCGTGGAGGTGGGTACGTGGGGGCGCCTCGGCGCCTTCCGGCGGCGGGATCAGCGTGCGCGCCACGCGGTCGAGGCGGCGATGGAACGCACGGCCGTGCAGGCTCTGGGGCGTCGTCCGTTCGCGGAGCTCTCCGGTGGCCAGCAGCAGCGGGTGCTGCTGGCTCAGGGGCTGGCGGCAGGCGCGGCGGTCCTCCTGCTGGACGAGCCGACGACCGCTCTGGATGCGGAATCGGTCCAGCGGATCCGGGCCGTGCTGCGCGAGGAGGCCGAGCGCGGAGCGACCGTGATCTGCGTCACGCACGACGCCGGGCTGATCGCGGCGGCCGACCACGGGATCGCCCTCCTCGACGGGGTGCGCCAGGCCGATCCGCGTCGCCGGGACGCGCGCACGGCGGTGCGGTCAGAGACCGTGCCCCATGTCGAAGTCGGAGAGTGCGGGGATGTCGATGTCTCCGCGCGATGACGAATCGCCCGTGGTCTTCGGGAAGTGGCGATGCGCGCGCAGCTCGTCGACCTCCGTCGCGAAGTCGGGTTCGGGGTCCGCGGTGTGGTGGGGGCTCACGAGCACATCGTTGCCGACACCCACGAGCAGATCGGCCCAGTCCTTCTCCCCGTCCAGGAGGATCGGGATCTCCACCGCTTCGGACTCGCCCTCGCTGGCGATCGCGGCCGCGAGGGTGAGGAGCGTCTCGGCGACGTCGTCAGAGGTGAGGAGCTGCTGGCCGGCGTAGGAGACGAGTTTCATGAGGACATCTTGTCGTCGTCGGCACCCTCCGGCACGGGGGTTGCGTCGATCCTCGAGCAGGGGATAAGCGGTTCAGCGCAGATAGGCGTCGACCATCAGGGCGCCGCGGATGTCGCGGAGCCGGTCGATGAGCCGGGTGATCCCGGCTGTGCCCACGGAGGCGAGGGGAAGGTCGAACGGGCCCAGGGGCTCCAGCTTCCCCATGCGCAGCCGGACGACCTCCCATCCGGCGCTGCGGACCGCGCGGTCCTTCCGGCGGTCCGTCTCCTCCCGCTTGCCGACGTGCTCCAGCCCGTGCCGGCCGACCGTGTCGTACTCGACCGCGATGCGCAGCTCGGGGAGCAGGATGTCGGGCCACACCTCCGTATGCCGGAAGAAGGGCCGCCCGACCTTGATCGCGTTGAGCTCGTCGGGGAACACCAGCCGTTCGGCCAGTGCCTGCCGGAGCTTCCCCTCCGCCGCCGAGGCCGGCTTCGGAGCGCATGCGCTCAGGAACGCGGTTCCCGTCGGCAGCGCAGGAGTCTTGGTGCAGAGCGCCGGTGCCGGCTTCTTCGGACGGGCGGGGAGCGCACGCGCCTCTCCGAGGATCACCGGCTGCGGCCGCGCCAGCGCCGCGCACTCCGGACACCAGGACGAGCGCCGTCGGACCCGCCCCGGACGCTCGCGCTGCTCGGTCGGCGTCGCCGCGAACAGGTGCCCGACGGCGCACTCCCAGCAGAGCAGGACATCGGCGGCCAGCGGGATCTGCGAGAGCACGATGCCGTGGTTGAGCTCCGGGTGGTACTGCCGGATGAGCTCGGGGTAAGCCGCCCACGCCGCCCGGTACGTCCCGACCGCGTAAGGCACGTCGAGTCCGCGCGAGAACTGCCGTCTCGCCCACCACTGCTGCACGGACTCGGGCACGACAGCGACCGTAGGCCAGGCCACGGACATCGCCGCGCGGAGTCACCAGGGTGAACATCGCTCGCCGCTCTGTCGTGTCCCCAGGGGCGCGCCTAGGGTCGGTGGCGAAGACCGGTGCCTCTGCGCGCGTGGAGAGCATCTCCGACCGCAACCGAAAGCAGGAAACCATGGCTGAACTGATCGTCATCTCCTATGACACCGAGAGCGACGCGGAGGGCGCCTACAACCGCGTCCAGGCCCTGCAGGACGACCTCGTCGTCGAGCTCGCGGGCCTCGCGCTCGTGAAGGTCGACGGGGAAGGCAAGACGAAGGTGGAGTACCCGGGCGCCGGGAGCAGGATCGGCCTGGGCGTCGCGTCTGGTGCCCTGTTCGGCGCGCTGATCGGCATCCTGTTCTTCATCCCGGTCGCCGGCCTGGTGTTCGGCGGCCTGCTCGGGGCCCTGTTCTCCGGTCTCGACAAGACCGGCATCGACGCCGAGTTCCGCGACCGGGTCAAGGCCACCGTGACGGCCGGCAAGTCGGCCGTCGTCATCTACGCCCTCAAGCTCACGGAGGACAAGTTCGCCGAGGCGCTCGCCCCGTACAACGGCACCGTCGTGCAGACCTCGCTGTCCAAGGAGGACGAGGCCGAGCTGGTCAGGGACCTCGGCGGCCACTGACCGCCCACTGATGCGCCCGCCGTGGATCCGCCCGCGGCGGGCGCATCGTCGTCTCCGGTGTCGGTGGGGCGTGCAAGGCTGCGCGCGTGGACACACTGAGCCTCCGGCCCTGGTCGGCCGACGATCTCCCTCTCCTGCGGGCGGCGAACACCCCGGAGATGACGGTGCACCTCAACGGGCCGGAGAGCGCGGCGGAGGTGCAGGCGCGTCACGAGAGGTACCTGCGTCTCGTCGCAGACGGCGAGGCCCTGATGTTCGCGATCATCGACGACGAGGGGCAGCCTCTCGGCTCGATCGGCGCGTGGCGGATCACGTGGCAGGACGAGCCCGCGTGGGAGACCGGCTGGTTCGTGCTGCCTGCCGCGCAGGGCCGGCGGGTGGCCGCCCGCGCTCTCGCTCTGCTCGTCGACGTGCTCCGTGGTCGAGTGGGGGACGGGCGGCTCCTGCTCGCGTTCCCCGCGGTCGACAACCCCGCGTCGAACGCCGTGTGTCGTCGCGGCGGGTTCACTCGCCGGGGAACGATCACGGAGGACTTCCGCGGGGCCGAGCTCACGGTCAACGAGTGGGTGCTCGACCTCGCCGCCGACTCCTCGACGGGATGACGCCGTCGGGTCAGCGGCGCACGCGCGCCCTGGTCTTCGCCACCCCGGCGAGAGTCGCCCGCACCGGCGTTCCGAGGTAGAGCCCGAGGGAGGCGCCGGAGGCGAGGGCGATGCCGATCACGGCGGCGTCGATGAGCGATCCGCCCACGGTCAGCATCCCGGTGGAGGTGCCCGCCGCGTGCACGACCTCGAGCAGGCCCTGGAAGACCGCGACGCCGGGGACGAGCGGGACGATCGCCGCCGTCGTCACCGCGACCGAGGGCACGTGCAGGTTGTGTGCGATGAGCATGCCGATGAAGCTCGCCAGCAATGCTCCGACCGCGCTCGCCGCGGCCGGGTGCAGCTGGAGCGCGACGGTGCCCGCGTACCCGGCGAGGGTGACGGCGCTGAGCAGGGCGCTGACGAGGATGATGCGGATCCCGGCGCCGTTGAACACGGCCACCGCGACCGCGATGATGATGGCCCCCGCGAACTGGTTGAGCAGGGGACCGAACGGCGCCGGGTCGTCCGGGAGCTCCATCGTGAAGCCCAGCACGCCACCGAGCTCCAGCCCGACGAGGATGCCGATCACCACGCCGAGCGTCTGCATCGTCAGGTCGAGGATGCGCCCGCCGGCGGTGAGCGCGAAGCCGTCGATGGCGTCCTGCGCCGCGCCCACCACGGTGAGCCCGGCGAGCATGAGCACGATGCCCGAGGCGACGATGATCGACGGACGGATGCCGACGAACGGTTCGATCCCCGCGCTGCCGAGCGCCGAGACAGCCACCGCGACGACCGTGGTGACGAGGCCCCCGGCGATCTGGCTGAAGAACAGCGGCACCCGCAGCCGGGCGAGGCCCGCCTGGGTGAGCGCCGCCCCCAGGGCCGCGACGAACGTGAGACCCACGATGAGCGGAGAGGCCCCGAGCATGATGCTCACCCCGACCGCGAGGAGCGCCCGTGCGACGATCACCACGGGCTGCTGATAGCGGAAGGGCACGCGGCGGATGACGCGGAAGGCGGTGCGCGCGGATTCCAGGTCCAGGCCGCCGTCGATGTCGGCCACGAGCGCCTGCACGCGCTGCAGCTTGGCGTGGTCCGGGGCGGCGACGCGGACCACGCGGACGAGGGTCTCCGGCCACACCTCCCCGCTGAGATGGAAGGAGACCGTGATCGAGTTGTAGGTCACGTCGACCTGCACGCCCTTGAGTCCATAGGCCTCGCACACGCGGGTGATCGCGAGCGTGACCTCGTGGGCGGAGGCGCCGACCGCGAACATCGACTCCCCGATGCGCGTCGCGAGATCGAGGACCCGCGGGACGGTGTGCTCGTCGATCACGGGCATCGCCTCGGTGTGGGCGACGGTGGACGGATCGGTGTGCAGCAGCCGGCGGACGGAGTGGAGCAGTCGCTGAGGGGAACGCGCGGGCATATGTCCCATTCTCCCGCGGGCGAGGACCTCCCGATCGACCGCCCCGCTGTCAAGGCCCGAGACGACCTCCGGCCACGCTTCTAGAGTGGCCTCGCCGTGGCGCTCCCGACGCCGTGGCAGGAGGACTCGACGATGACGGATGACTCGCTTCCCACGGAGGCGCTGCTCGATGGTCGCTACCACCTCCGGGAGTGCGTCGGGCAGGGCGGGATGGCGCGGGTGTACCGCGCCGAGGACTCGCTGCTCGGGCGCACAGTGGCCATCAAGATGCTGCGTGCGGAGACGGAGGAGGGGGCCGCGTCCGAGCGCGCTCGTGGCGAGATGACCGTCCTCGCCTCACTCAACCATCCCGCGCTGGTCACGCTGTACGACGCGCAGCTGCATCCCGGGCGGGCCGAGTACCTGGTCATGGAGTTCATCGACGGGCCGACCCTCGCGGCGCGGATCGCCCAGGGGCCGCTTCCTTCGGACGAGGTGGCGGCGCTGGCTGCCGACCTGGCGGAGGCCCTGCACGTCGTGCACGGCGCGGGCATCGTGCACCGCGACATCAAGCCCTCCAACGTCCTGCTCACGGGTCGCTCTCTCGCCGGGAGCCGATCGGGCGCGAAGCTCGCCGACTTCGGGATCTCGGTGCTCGTGGACGCGGCCCGGCTGACGTCTCCGGGGACGGTGATCGGGACCGCGGCGTACCTGGCGCCGGAGCAGTTGAACGGCGCGGCGCCGGCGCCCGCCGCCGACATCTACGCACTGGGGCTGGTCCTGCGCGAAGCGCTCACCGGAGAGCGCGCGTTCGCCGAGGCGGAGGGGATCGGGGCCACCCTGGCCCGCCTGATCGAGCCGCCTACGATCCCGGAATCCGTGGGTCCGGCGTGGTCCGCGCTGCTCCAGCGGATGACCGCCACGGATCCCGAGGACCGGCCGAGCGCCGCCGGCGTCTTCGCGGCGGTGTCCGCGCTCGCACAGGATCCTTCGCTGCCGCCCCGCCCGCCGGTGCCGGCCCCCATCGCCGCCGCAGCATTCGCGGATCGGACACCGACCGGCCCCTCCGCGCCCCCGACGCAGACCCGCGTGCTTCCCGTTCGTCCGTCTGCCGAGGGGGCGATGCTCCGCGCCCAGGCCCCTCGCACGCAGCGCGTCCGGCGGCGCCGCGGGCTCCTGACCGGCGCGGTCGCGGTCGCGGTGGCGCTCACCGTCGCCGGAACGCTCTGGGCGGCGGGGGCACTCAACCCGAATCCCGCGGTGACGCCTGTCGACACCGAGCCGAGCCCTCGTTCATCGCCCACGCCGGCAGTCGTGGTGCCCGTGACCGTCCCGGAAGACGGGGAAGAGCCGTCGACACCGGCCGAGGCTCCGCCCGCGGCACCGGAACCCGGGCCCGGCGTGCCGGCCGACAAGAAGGCGGAGAAGGCTCAGGAGGCCGCGGAGAAGGCCACGCAGAAGGCCGCCGAGGAGCAGCGGAAGGCCGAGGAGGACGCGCAGAAGAAGGCCGAGAAGGCTCAGGAGCGCGCCGAGAAGGAGGCGGAGAAGGCCCAGGAGGAGGCGGAGGAAGCGGAAGCGGAGGACGCCGACCTCGAGGACTGAGTCCTCGGGCCTGCGACCTCCGCGTCGGCGGAGCCGGTGTCAGACGGTGAGGTCCGCGAGCTGCCGGGAGGCACTGCTCGTCTCGGTCGGCTCCGGCACCAGGTACAGACCGTTCGTCGTGTTCGCGGTGTACGCCAGAGCGTCCACCCACCGCCGGTTGATGGCCGGGGGCCTGCTGCCGAAGAACTTGAACACGATGTTCGCGTTCGCGTGCACCCAGACTGTCGTCCGGCCGCCGCCGACGGAGGCGTCTTCCTTCCACGAGAACGGCATCGGCTCTCCGCGCCGGAGCTTCGTCATCATGACGAGCTGGATATGTGTGAGAGCGCGGTCCTCGATCTCGACCTTCGGACCGCCCTCGTAGATGAACTTGCCCATTGGATGGATCCTTCGTTCCATCACCACAGGAACCCGTTGCCAAGAGGCGCAACCACGCTGATCGCTGGTGGGGATATCTCTACGGTCTCACCTATCCCGGATTCGCAACACCCCACCTTCGTCCAGCGGTCGCGGCGGAGGTCCCCGGTCTCAGATGCGGCGAGGGCCGGGACCGTTCTCGCCCAAGGCGTCCTCGGGGTTCAGCAGGCGGCAGGCCTTGAGGGACAGGCAGCCGCAACCGATGCAGCCCGCGAGCTCGCGCTGCAGATGCTCGAGCTGCGTCCGTCGCTCCTCGAGCTCGGCGCGCCAGCGTTTGGCCACGCGGCGCCAGTCGCCGTGCGAGGGCGGCGCGTCCACGGGCAGGGTCTGGAAGAGCTCCTGCACCTCGCTGAGCGGGATGCCGATGCGCTTGGCCACGACGATGATGGAGATCCGGCGCAGCATGTGTCGGCGATATCGCCGCTGGTTGCCGGGCGTGCGCGTCGAGGCGATGAGACCGAGCTGCTCGTAGAAGTGCAGCGCGGAGGGGGCGACGCCCGTGCGTCGGGTGACCTCTCCGATCGGGAGGAGATCGTCGGGTTCCATCCGCCGCCCTTCCGTAGACCTCAACAATAGTTGAGGAACGGGCGGAACGGGTCAGCGCGACGTGGGCGGAAGCTTGTCCACGCCGTGGCGGTTCGGCTTGTCCGGCTCTGCCGCCGTCTCCGGCGTCACGTCCGGGCTGTCGGCGGGTGCGCCGGACGTCGGATAGTGCGGCTCGTCGATCTCGACGGCCTTGTCCCGCTCATCCGCCGGGGGGAGGTGGTCCAGGGGCTGCTTGATGTCATCGGGGTGGTGGCTCATGGACCCAGGGTGCGCTGTTCCGCCTGCAGCGCCCAGGGGGTTGTCATCCGGTCGGCGGTGTGGTCGGTGGGGAGCGCTACGGTGAACGGACACGACCACGGAGGGTTTCCCACATGGCATCCGTCCTCACCGGACTCGACCACATCCAGCTGCCCGTCGCCGATCTGGCCGCGTCCATCGCGTGGTACCAGCGCCTGCTCGGCTTCCGCGTCCTCACCGACTACGGCACGAGCGCCATGCTCCGGGCCGAGGGTGGCCCGGACCTCATGCTCTGGGAAGCGCCGGGGCACGCGCCGATGAAGCTGACGGTGGCGGGGGAGGAGCGGCCGATCTTCTTCCTGCGCACGACCGAGGTCCACGCCCTCGCGGAGCGGTTCGCGGCAGAGGGCGTCGATGTCGTGAGCTTCGACGACGGCGGCTTCGCTCTCTTCCTGAAGTTCTTCGACCCTGACGGCACCCTGCTCGGGGTCATCCAGCACGCCGCCTGACGCAGAGGCCCCGCCACCCTGTCGATGCCCGCCCGCCTGGGCTATCGTCGGGGCACGGCTCCGTGCGGCGGGGCTGCGAGGAGGGGCGCATGGAGCAGGTCGACGCGGTGATCGTGGGCGCGGGCGTGGCGGGCTTGACCGCTGCGCGGCTGCTGCAGGGCGAGGGGCGGACGGTCGTGGTGCTCGAAGCGCGCGACCGGGTCGGCGGCCGGGTGCATACGGACCGGACCGACGGCATCGTCGATCTCGGCGCCTCGTGGATCCACGGTGTCGACGGCAGCCCGGTGGCTGCCGCCGCCGAGGCCTTCGGCATGCGGACCGTGGAGTTCACCGTCGGCGGGTTCCAGGTGGACAGCCGGCCGATCGCGTATCACGGTCCCGACGGTCGCCCGCTCTCGGCGGAGGAGGCGCGCGCCTTCGCCGCGGATGTCCACGCGGTGGACGAGGCGCTGCCGGCTGTCATCGCCGCCTCCGGCCCCGAGGCCTCCTACCGCGACGTCACGGACCAGGTGCTCTCACGCCGGCAGTGGAGCGCGGACCGCGCACAGCGAGTGCGTGAATACCTGGAGCATCGCGCCGAGGAGCAGTACGGGGCGTGGATCGAGGACCTCGCCGCGCATGGCCTCGACGACGACGCGATCGCGGGCGACGAGGTCGTGTTCCCGGACGGGTACGGGGTGCTCCCGGAGCGCCTCGCCGAAGGGCTGGACGTCCGGCTGGAGCACATCGTCACCCGCGTCGACTGGAGCGAGGACGGCGTCTGGGCGCGGACCTCGCGCGGGGAGTTCTCCGGCGATACGACGGTCGTCACGGTCCCGGTCGGCGTGCTGCAGTCCGGGACCATGGAGATCGTGCCTCCGCTGCCGCCCGTCAACGCCGAGGCATTGGGACGGCTGCGCATGAACGCCTTCGAGAAGGTCTTCCTGCGGTTCCCCACCCGGTTCTGGGAAGACGGGGTCTACGCGTTCCGGCAGCAGGGGCCCGAGGCACGGTGGTGGCACTCCTGGTACGACCTCACGGCGCTGCACGACGAGCCGCTCCTGCTCACCTTCGCCGCAGGGCCCGCGGCCGTCGCGACGAGGGACTGGAGCGACGACCAGGTGCAGGCCTCGATCATGGTCCAGCTCCGCCGGCTGTACGGGGACGGGATCCCGGATCCGATCGGCCTGCATCGCACGGCCTGGCAGGACGATCCGTTCGCGCACGGGTCTTACGCGTACATGACGGTCGGGTCGACCACCGCGGATCACGACGACCTCGCCACCCCGGTCGGCGGCGTGCTGCACCTGGCGGGCGAAGCCACCTGGACCGACGACCCGGCGACCGTGCCGGCGGCCGTGTTCTCCGGGCATCGCGCGGCCGAGCGCATTCTCGGACGGACGGTACCGATCGAACGGCTCTGGACGCAGGGATGACGCCCCGGCGCGCCGGCAGTGTGGCCGTCGCGGTGTCCCCGGTCAACCCCCTGCGTCGCCGGGGCCGGCGCGCATACGGTCGTCGGAACGAACAGAGGAGGAGAGCATGAGCGACCCCCAGAACACGCAGGGCACTCCCGGCGCCGACGAGGAAGCCGACACGGCCTCCGGCGGCGCTCCCGACGACAGCGGCGAGAGCACCGACGACGTGCTCGAGCGTGAGACGACGGACGACGAGGGCAAGCCCCTCGAGAACCCGTCCGGCGGCTGACCGCCGCACCGCCCGAGGGTCAGCCGCGCCCCAGGCGGCGCGGCTACCCTCGGGTCATGCGCCGAATCGCCATCGTCCCCCTGCTGCTCGCCGCCGGTCTTCTGGCCGGGTGCGCCCAGGTCACTCAGGCTGCCGGAGACGCGTTCGGAGTCCCGGTCGTGGAGACCTGCGCCACGCTCGATGACGCATACGCCCAGTACCAGGCGCTGCTCGCGCAGGGCGACGTGTCCGCGGAGCAGCTCGACGCCGCCCGCGACGACCTCGTCGCCACGCTCGACCGCGTCGCCGACGGCATGGACGGACAGCTCGGCGACCTCATCCGCTCCGGCGCCGATCAGCTCGGCGGCATGACCGACCTTCAGGCTCCGGAGACCGTCGAGGCGATCGAACGCCTCCACGACGGGCTCTCCTCGTTCTGCGGCTGAGCCGAATCCCGCGGTCGGGTCGCCACGAACCACTGTCGGAGCAGCAGCACGATGAGCAGCACGTCCACCGCGTCACCGGCGTAGAACATCAGCTCCGCGCCGATCCGAGCGTCCCCGACGTCGACGCCAGCGGGCGGGTGGGCCCACAGCCACTTGGCGAGGATCGAGTGCGCGGCGACGAAGACGATGAGGACCCCGGCCCGCACGGTTACCGACGCGCGGTGCGGATCCGGATCGAGCCCCACGATGCTCGCCGTGAACAGGTATCCGGTCAGCAGCACGTGAAGATGCACGGCGGCATGCAGCCATGGTGAGGCGTGCATCAGGGGGAACAGCGGTGTGGCGTAGAGGAGCCAGAGACCGCCGACATTGAGGGCGCCGGCGACCACCGGATGCGTGAGCGCCCGGATCGGGCCGCTGCGCAGCACTCGGGACAGAGTGCGCGCCCGCGGCACGGGGAGGGCGCGCAGGGCCAGCGTGACCGGCCGCCCGAGCACGAGGAGGAGTGGCGCCAGCATCCCCACGAGCACGTGCCCGGCCATGTGCACCGGGAAGCTGCTGTGGGCCAGGGCGGCGAACGGTCCGACCATGCCGACTCCGGCGCAGAGCAGACCCGCCATCCAGGCGGCCGTCCGCGGCCGAGGCCAGGGGCTGCGGTCCCGGGTCTGCCGCAACCCGACGAGATAGAGAACGGCTGCGGCGAGGAGGGCGACGAGCGCGACCGGCGCGAGCAGATCGATCCCGCCTCCGACGGCGTCGGTGTCGATGCCCGGCGTCTCGGGCGGTCCGTGGTGTCCGTCGTGACCCTCGCGCATGGCCGTCACCGCGCCGGGTCCGGGCGGGTCCGCCACACCATGAGGATCCCTGCAGCGAGCAACAGGACGGCCGACACGATCCAGACGGTGTCGTAGAGCACGAGGTCGACGCCGTAGCGGATCTGGTGGATCCCGAGGAGCTTGTGATCGACCACGCCGTCGAAGAGCTGGAAGAACCCGACCCCGGTGATCACCGCGCCCGTCCAGCGCGTCCATCGCACGGGGCCACGACGGCGGACGTCGGCGAGGAGGAAGGCGCCGAGGATCGTGATGAACCAGCCGAACGCATGGAAGAACCCGTCCGAGACGAGGGCCACGTCAGGGGTCGACAGATCGTAGAAGTGGTGCCAGTGCAGCACCAGGTGGAAGACGAAGAGGTCGATCATCGAGGCGGCGATCCCGCAGCCGAACAGGAAGCCCGACAGCAGCAGGCGCCGGTCGGGGCGGGGCATGGCTCCGGAGGTCATGCGGTCAGGGTCGTCCGTCCCGCCCACCCCGGCGACGTCCTTGACCCCGGCCTCCGAGTGCGGTAGCCGTCGATAGTTGCGAAACCGCAACTATCGGCGTATGGTTGATCTCGATCAACTTTCTATGCAGGAGCATTCCCCCGTGACACACACCTCATCCTCTTCCGAGACCACGCGCTCGGCCCGCGAGGTCTTCACCGCGATCTCCGGCCTCATCGTCGGCATGTTCGTCGCCGTGCTCTCCGGCACGGTCGTCTCGACTTCGATGCCGGTCATCATCGCCGACCTCGGTGGCACGCAGTCGCAGTACACCTGGGTCATCACCGCGAGCCTTCTCGCCACCGCCGTCTCCACCCCGATCTGGGGCAAGCTCGCCGACCTGGTCGACCGCAAGGTGCTGGTCCAGATCTCGCTCATCCTCTTCACGGTCGGCACCGTGATCGCCGGATTCTCGACCGATACGAACATGCTCATCGCTGTCCGCGTCGTGCAGGGCATCGGCGTCGGCGGTCTCATGTCGCTCGTCATGATCGCGGTGGCCCTCATCATCTCGCCGCGTGAGCGCGGCAAGTACATGGGCGTCGTCGGCGGCATCATGGCCCTCGGCACGATCGGCGGACCGCTGCTGGGCGGACTCCTCACCGACGTGTGGGGCTGGCGCTCCAACTTCTTCGTCGGCGTCCCGTTCGCGATCCTCGCCCTCGTGCTGCTGCAGTTCACGCTGCACCTGCCCAAGCCGCAGCGCGGCACGAAGGTCTCGATCGACTACTTCGGCATCGTCCTGCTCGCCGTCGGCGTCTCGACGCTCCTCATCTGGGTGTCCATGGGTGGCAACCAGTTCGACTGGGACTCCGGGACGAGCATCGCGCTCATCGTGACCGCGGTCGTCGCGATCGCCGCCTTCATCGTGGTCGAGTTCTTCGTCAAGGAGCCGATCGTCCCGATGACGCTGTTCCGCAACCGCACCTTCACGCTGTCGGTCATCGCCTCGATCGCGATCGGCGTCTCGATGTTCGCGACCTCGGTCTTCCTCGCGCAGTACTTCCAGCTGGCCCGGGGCGCGACGCCCACCGAGTCGGGCCTGATGACCATCCCGATGATCATCGGTCAGATGGGCGCGTCGATCATCATCGGCCAGCTCGTCAGCCGCTTCGGCAAGTGGAAGAGCTGGATGGTCACCGGCTCGATCCTCGCCACGATCGGCGTGAGCCTGATGGCGACGCTGCGCTACGACACCCCGTTCCCGCTGGTCGCTGTCTACATGTTCGTCCTCGGTGCCGGGCTCGGCATGGTCATGCAGAACCTGACCCTGATCGTGCAGAACGACACGGCTCCGCAGCAGCTGGGCGCGGCCTCGTCGAACGTCAACTTCTTCCGTACGATCGCCGGCACCATCGGTGTGACCGTCATGGGGTCGCTGCTCTCCACGAGCGTCGCCGACTTCATGAAGGACGGTCTGAAGGGCTTCGTCCCGACCACGCCCGACGAGATCAGCGCCCTGGAGCGCCTGGGTTCCGGCGACGTGCCGAAGGTGGGCGAGCTGCCCGACACGATCCGCACGATCGTCGAGAGCGCCTACGGGCACGGCATCGCGGACGCGTTCATCCTCGCCATCCCGCTGGCGGTCATCGCGATCATCGCGATCGCGTTCATCAAGAACAAGCCGCTGTCCACCAAGAACGCCGCGGAGCAGCTGCGCGAGCAGGCCGAGGAGTCCGTCATCGAGGTCTCCGAGGCCGAGGTCGGCGCGAACCTCTCGACCGGGACCATTCGCACCGGGCAGGCCGAACCGGCGACCACCACGGGGTCCGTGAGCGTGCTCGAGCGCGACGATCGGAAGCAGGAGCGCTGACATGAGCGCGTCCGAGGCGGTCGGCACCCCCGACGTCGATACCGCCCTCAGCGACCTCCAGGCGCATCTCAACCTCATCTTCGCGCGGACCCGGTCGCTGTGGAAGGAATCGGCGTCCCGGGTCCACCCGGAGCTGCAGGTGGCGGGGTACAAGCTGCTCACCTTCATCGACCGGGCGGGCTCGGCCAGCGCGCATGAGCTCGCCGAGCGCTTCGAGATGGACAAGTCCGTCGTCAGCCGCCAGGTGCGGATGCTGGAGGAGCTCGGGCTGATCGCCTCGGTGCCGGATGAGCGCGACGGCCGGCTCCGGGTGCTCACCGCGACACCGGCCGCGTGCACCGCGCTCACCGATGTCCGCCGGGAGTACGGCAGCCGACTCCGCGCTGTCATCGATGAGCTCACGCCCGCGGAGATCGACGCCGCATCCAAGGTGTTCCGGCTCCTCGCCGAGGTCTGAGCACAGCCCCGCGACCGCATCCGGTCGCGGGGCTTCGCCGTACACTGGCGATATGAGCGCCCCGTCCGACGAACCCGCCGACGGCGCTCCGATCGACGACCTCGACCAGGCGGTCGCCCGCGTCGAGCACGAGCTCGGCCGGCTGTTCGCCCGCATCCGCGTCGGGTGGCGCGAGGCCGCGGTCACCGTGCATCCGGATCTCCAGCCGCTGGGCTACCAGGTGCTGACCTCGATCCTCGCCGGACGGGCGACCTCGGCGGGAGCACTCATCGAGCGCCTGCAGACGGACAAGTCCGCGGTGAGCCGGCAGGTGCGTCAGCTCGAGCAGCTCGGGCTCGTCGAGAGCATCCCCGATCCCGAGGACGGTCGCGCCCGGGTGCTGGTGGCGACCCCGCTGGCCGAGGAGCGCGTGGCTCTCGCCCGCTCCCGGTATGAGGGGCGCATCGGCGAGCGCCTGCGCGGCTGGACCGCCGCCGACCTCGACCACTTCGCGAACCTCGTCGCCGATCTGGGCGGTTGATACACCGGAATACGTCATCGATTCACGGGAATACAGTGGCGGTCGGACGCCTTGGCCCCACTGTGACTCTCTACGACTCCGCCGACTTCGGCTCGCTGCACCTGTCCAACCGCGTCGTCATGGCGCCGCTCACCCGCACCCGTGCGGACGCGGAGGGCGTGCCGACCGCGATCATCGAGGAGTACTACCGCCAGCGGGCCGGGCAGGGACTCATCATCTCGGAGGGGGTCTGGCCGGTCCTCGAAGGCAAGTCGTACCCTGGGCAGCCGGGCATCGTGACCCCCGCGCAGATCGAGGGATGGCGCCGCGTGGCCGACGCCGTGCACGCCGAGGGCGGCACCATCGTCATGCAGCTCATGCACGGCGGCCGTGTGGGCCACCCGGACATCTCCGGCGAGCCCCGCGTCGTCGCGCCGAGTGCTCTGGCGGCCCCCGGGCAGACGCGGACCCTCAAGGGCAAGGCCGATCTGCCCGTCGCGCATGCCCTCACCCTGGACGAGATCCCCGTGGTCGTCGAGCAGTTCGTCCAGGCCGCGCGTAACGCGATCGCGGCCGGCTTCGACGGCGTCGAGGTGCACGGTGCCAACGGCTACCTCGTCCACGAGTTCCTGTCCCCGGTGTCCAACGTCCGCGACGACCGGTACGGCGGCTCGCCGGAGAACCGTGCGCGCTTCGCGGTCGAGGTGACCACGGCGGTCGCAGCAGCCGTGGGTGCCGACCGCACCGGAATCCGCCTCTCACCGGCCCACGGCATCCAGGGCGTCATCGAGGACGACCCCGCCGACGTGCTCGCGACCTACACCGCGCTCGCCGAAGGACTCGCACCTCTGGGGCTGGCCTTCGTCGATGTGCTGCACCCCGAGCCGGCCGGAGAACTCGTGCAGGCCATCCGCCGAGCGGCGGGCGCTGCGTTCATCGTCAACACCGGCTTCGGCGTCGAGACCACCCGAGCCGCGGCCGAGGAACTGGTCGCGGAGGACTGGGCCGACGCGGTCGCGGCCGGGCGTCCCGTCATCGCCAACCCCGACCTCGTGGAGCGGTGGCGGACCGGGGCCGAGCTGAACGAGCCCCGCCCCGAGCTGTTCTACGGCTCGACTGCCGAGGGGTACATCGACTACCCGTCGCTCGAGGGCGTGCGCGCCGGCGAGTGACGCGGGGTGCCCGCTGTCACAGGACGATGTCGTCGGCGGTGTGCAGCGGGCGCCATGCCGTCTCGCGGAGTCCGCGCCGGGGGAGCACATCGGCGTCGGGAAGGGGGCCGAGGTCGACTCCGGTGAGGGCGGTCACCTCGGCGACCGGTACTTGGAACGTGCGGAAGGCCCCGAGACTCGCGACGGCGAAGACGCCCTCCCGCGTGTCCACGAGCTCGGTCTGGTCGAGGATGAATGCGGCGGCCGCGAGTCGGTCCTCGGAGCGCCACGCCACGATCTTCCAGTACTGCAGGGGCACGCGGATGCCGCGGTACGGCGGGTCGGCGTCCGCGAGCACCGGGGCCGTGAACACCGACAGGCGCTGCGCGGTCGCCTCGGCATACGCCAGCACGTGGTCCTCCAACCCGAGCCAGAGGTCCTTCGACTGGTTGAAGGCGGCCGCCTGCGGGGCCGCGTTGGGGTAGGTGAAGGTGGCTTCCGCAGCGGCGCGGGCCTCGTCGAGCTCCCCCCAGCCCGGGTCGCGGCGACGGACGAGGTGTCCGCGGTCGAGGTCGTTCCGGGCGTAGACGGCGGACCCCGCCTGTTCCTCCGCGGGCACCCGGGGGTCGAGGCGCCACTCACCCGTGCGCGGGAGATCCCGCAGGCGGGCGCCATCGATGGTCACGCCCGTCACCGCGGCGAGGCGCCGTTCCGGATCGAGCAGCACCGTGAACCGGGGCGCAGGGAGCGCGCGCACCGGCATCGGGGGCACGGGCAGCGGCAGCGGGATGCCGAGGAACGCGGGGTCGTAGCCGTCCGTCATGCCACCATCGTGCCCCGCCCCGCCGACATCACACCTCTTCCGCGTGCTCGTCCGCCCCACTACTGTCGGGGTTCAGGCGGAGCCGATTCGCGCAGTACGGGAGCGCGCTGACAGAGGGGGACGGATATGACCGGAGCGAGCGGACTCGACGGGGTACGGAAGGACGGCGAGCTGCCGGCGCGGGAGTCGATCCCCGCGATCTTCGACGAGCTGGACTTCCAGTTCGCCTGCCAGGCCTACCTCTGGGCTCTTCCGCTCGTCTCCTACGCGCAGTGGAAGTCGCAGCACGAGGAGGTCTTCGGTGCGACGAGCAGTGATCTCGTCCGATACCTGACGTATCGCGACCGCCTCGGCCTCATCACGGCGAATGCCACGACGCCGTACATCCTGAACTTCTTCGACCTCGCCGAGACCGGACCGCTGGTCATCGACCTGCCCCCGGGGCACACGGCCGGCGGCGTCTCCGACTTCTGGCAGCGGGAGGTCGGGGCGATGGGGGAGATGGGGCCGGACCAGGGGCGCGGCGGCAAGTACGTGATCGTCGCGCCCGGGGCGACCGTCCCCGCAGACATCACGGCCGAGTTCCGGATCCTGCAGTCCTCCGGGGTCAACATCATGTTCGGCTTCCGCACGCTCGACCCTGATCCGGAGCGCGCCGATGCCCTCGTGCGCGCCGTACGGATCTACCCGTACCGCGATCGGGAGGACCCCGCACCGACGCGCATCATCTCTCCGGACGGTCGGCCGTGGAGCGGCGATCAGCCGCGCGGCATGGACTACTGGCGTCTTCTGCACCGCATCTACCAGTCGGAGGTCGTCGACGAACGCGATCGCTTCTATCTCGCGATGCTGCGGCAGCTCGGCATCCGCGTCGGGGAGCCCTTCGCGCCGGACGACCGTCTCACCCGCATCCTGGAGCGCGGCGCCGAAGCGGGTGAGCTGATGGCGCAGGCGAACACGTTCGCGAAGCGCTTCGCGCAGGGGAGCTACTGGCCCGACCGTGTGTGGGAGCAGGCGATCGTCCTGGACAACTCCGCGCAGCGGGGCGACGGCTATGACGAGCTCCTCGAGAGGGCCTCATGGTTCTACGAGGCTGTCAGCTTCTCGGAGGCGATGAAGAGCACCACTCCCGGTGTCGGGCAGGCCTACCTCGGTGCCTACACCGATGCCGACGGAGAGTGGCTCGACGGTGCCCGCACCTATCGCCTGCACGTGCCGGCGGACGTGCCGGCGAAGCTGTTCTGGTC
This sequence comes from Microbacterium sp. Nx66, assembly GCF_904066215.1. Taxonomy (NCBI): domain Bacteria; kingdom Bacillati; phylum Actinomycetota; class Actinomycetes; order Micrococcales; family Microbacteriaceae; genus Microbacterium; species Microbacterium sp. Nx66. The sequence goes on along the minus strand of NZ_LR880474.1, from coordinate 2,886,349 downwards.
TGCGACGGTGTACGACGCCGACACCCGCTGCCTCATCGACAACGAGCAGCAGCGCGGCGACCGCGGGTCGCGCGATGAGGACCTCCGATACAACGAGGACGGCTCCGTCGATCTGTGGTTCGGCCCGGAACCGCCGACGGAGGGGCGCTCGAAGTGGGTGCAGACGATTCCGGGGCGGCACTGGTTCAGCTACTTCCGTTTCTACGGGCCGCTGCAGCCGTACTTCGATCGGTCCTGGAAGCTCGGCGACATCGTCGCGGCCGACGCCGCCGGCTGACACCTCGTGACACGAAGCCGCGCGGGGGAGGGGCCTCAGGCCTGACCGTTGTCCTCTGCCCGCCGTGCCGCGGCTTCGCGCATGCGGCGGCGGATGCGCAGCGCGATGAACACCAGAAGCAGCAGGATGAGCACGCCGACGACCACATCGGAGATCACGCCGCTCCACTGCTCGAGGATCGGCCGGATGGCGGGGCCGAAGGCGAAGCCCAGGCCGATCCAGATGCCGTTCCAGACCGCCGAGCCGACCAGCGTGTACAGCGTGAACTTCCACAGCGCCATGCGCTCGATGCCGGCCGGGATCGAGATGAACGAGCGCACGAGGGGCACGCAGCGACCGAACAGCACGGCACCGCCGCCCCAGCGCGCGAAGAACGCCTCGGCCTTGTCGAAGTCGTCGTGGTCGAGAAGGGGGATGCGTCCGACGATGCGCCGTGTGCGGTCCCGGCCCACGGCCGCGCCGAGTGCATACCAGATCCATGCACCGACGAGTCCGCCGATGGTGGCCGCGGCCCAGGCGCCCCAGGCGTTCATCCGCCCGTCGTAGGCAAGGAATCCCGCCGCCGGGAGGATCGCCTCCGAGGGGATCGGCGGGACGAACGTCTCGATGAGCACGGCGAGGCCGACGCCGACCTCGCCCAGGGTCTCGATCAGGCTGAGCACCCAGCCGATGAATCCGTCGTAGCCGGGGGCGGAAGCGGCGAGGGGGAGAGTGCCGGGGGTCATCGTGTCCTCTGTCGGGGGATCGCGGTGATCGTGCGGGATGCGGGAGGAGATCCGTGGGGACCGACCGCTCCTGAACGGTAACCGGTGTACCTGGGCTCCGCCTGCGTGCATCGGGAGCCGGGCCACCGGAGGCGGCGTTGTCAAGGTGCTCGCTCCGGCAGCGCGGCGGGCCGATCATGGAGTCCCATCAACCGAGGAGGCATCATGACCGATCCGCGACAGGACGAGACGACCGGATTCCACGGCGAGCCCCCGACCGCGAACAACGGGGAGGGCGACGCGCCCGAGGTCGACGTGACCGACCTGGAGCCTGAGGAGATCGAGGACGGCGTGGAGGTCGACGACCGCCCCTGATCCCCGAGGAGATTTTGACATAGGTCAAAATCTCCCCTACCGTCGAGTCATGGCAGCGGCGGAGAGCAGAGACGACGAGACCGACGGGATCAGCGGCGTCACCGCCGCGGAGATCTCGGAGAGCGTGCGCGACCTCGTCGAACGGGGGACGCTCGTCGCCGGGGACCGCTTGCCGCCGGTCCGCACGCTGGCCGAGCGGCTCGGCGTCAATCGCAACACTGTGCTCGCCGCCTACCGCGCACTCGTCACCGCCCGTATCGCGACCACCGGCGGGCGCACAGGGACGACCGTGCTCGGACCCGTCGCCACGCCGGATGAGGGCTTCACGCCCGGAACCGCGCTCCGCGACATCGCCAACGGCAACCCTCAGGCGGCCCTCCTTCCCGACCTCGCCGCCGCTCTCGCAGCCGTGCACCCGAGCCCCGTCCTCTACGGCGAGTCGGTGATCGATGCCGGTCTCGCCGAGTGGGCGACCCGATGGATCGCGGAGGACCAGCCTCGCCCCTTCCGCCTTTCGGTCACCGCCGGGGCGGTCGACGCGGTGGAGCGCCTGCTCGCTCAGACGCTCGTGCACGGCGACCGGGTGGGTCTCGAGGATCCGTGCTTCCTCTCGAGCATCCAGACCGCGCGTCTGGCGGGGTACACGCCCGTCGCGATACCCGTCGACGACGAGGGCATGACCGTGGAGGGGGTGCGTGACGCTCTGGAGAGCGGTGTGCGCGCGATCGTCTGCACGCCCCGCGCGCACAACCCCACCGGGGTCAGCATCAGTCCCGCGCGTGCCGCGGCGCTGCGCGAGGTGCTCGCTCCGCACCCCCACGTCCTGGTGATCGAGGACGACCACTTCTCGCTGCTCGCCCCGACTCCGTACGCCACCGTCATCGGACCGGGCCACGAACGGTGGGCTCTCGTGCGGTCGGTGTCCAAGTTCCTCGGACCCGACATGCGGCTGGCCCTCACCGCGTCCGACCCCGTCACCGCCGAGCGCCTCGCCCTCCGGCTCAGCCCCGGCACGATGTGGGTGAGCCACGTCATGCAGCAGCTCGCCGCGACCATGCTCCGTGACGAAGACGTGCACCGGCTCATCGCGAAGGCGGGGGCCCGATACGCCGCGCGCAACAGGTCCTTCGCCGCGCTCGTCTCCGCCCGTGGATCGGACGTCACCGCGGAGAGCGGTCTGAATGCGTGGGTCGATGTCCGCGAGGAGGCCGCGGTCGTCGCCGAGCGGCTCGCGCACCGCGGATGGCTCGTTCGACCGGGGTCCGAGTTCGCGCTGGAGGACGGCTCGCCCGGCGGCCACCATCTGCGTCTGACGGTGCACGACCTCGACGACGCCGACCTGCGACGACTGGCCGACGACATCGCCGCCGCTTCCGGTCCGGCCGAGGCCGAGGGGGACGAATGACGGCCAGGGCCCCGTTCCGGATCGGCCGATCATCGCGCCTGGACGGCGTGCTCTACGACCTGCGGGGTCCGGTGGCCGAGCGTGCGGCCGAGTTGGAAGCCCGCGGCGAGCAGATCCTCCGCCTGAACATCGGCAACCCGGCCCCGTTCGGTTTCGAGGCGCCGCCGGTCATCGTGGAGGCCCTGCGCGAGGCTCTTCCGCACGCCCATGGGTACTCGGAATCACCGGGCCTTCCGGAGACGAGGGAGGCGATCCGCGTGCACTACTCGCGCCGGGCCGGGTTCCCGTCCCTCGGGATCGAGGCGGTGACCGTCGGCAACGGCGTGTCCGAGCTGGTGGGTCTCACGTTGCAGGCGCTGCTGGAGCCGGGCGACGAGGTCCTCATCCCGAGTCCCGACTATCCGCTGTGGACCGCATCGACTGTCCTCGCCGGGGGTGAGCCCGTGCACTACCGCTGCGCGGAGGAGGCCGGGTGGCTCCCGGATCTCGAGGCCATGGCGGCGGCGATCGGCCCACGGACCGTGGCCATCGTCATAATCAACCCGAACAACCCCACCGGCGCGGTCTACCCGCGGGAGACCCTGGAGGGCGTGGCGGAGCTCGCCCGTCGCCATGGTCTGCTGCTGCTGTCGGACGAGATCTACGACCGTGTCGTGTACCCCGGATTCACGCACGTCTCCACGGCGCAGGTCGCCCCCGACGTGCCCTGCGTCACCTTCGCCGGCCTGTCGAAGACGCACCGCGTCGCCGGGTATCGGGCCGCCTGGGCGTTGACGACCGGGTTCGCTGCCGATGACCCCTTCCTCTCCGGTCTGCGGCTGCTCGCCTCGATGCGGATGTGCGCGTCCGTGCCGGCACAGCACGCGATCACGGCGGCCCTGGAGCACGACGCATCGCTCGACGCGCTCGTCGCGGCCGAGGGGCGGCTGACAATGCAGCGCGACGCCGCCACGGCCGCGCTCCGAGCCATCCCCGGCGTCGATGTGCAGGAGGCGGGTGGAGGGCTCTACCTCTTCCCGCGCCTCGACCCTGAGGTGTTCGGCATCCGTGACGACGAGCGTCTGGTGCTCGACTTCCTCGACGCGGAGCACATCCTGCTGGTGCACGGCCGCGCCTTCAACGGCGCCGACACCGATCACGTGCGCCTCGCCTTCCTGCCCGGGACCGACACGCTGATCGATGCGGTGCAGCGCTTCGGCCGCTTCCTGCAGGGGTACTCGCCGCCGGGCGCGTGAGGACATCTGACCCGGTGGAGTGACCGAGTGGCCAGGTCGCGGTCCGCAAGACCGTGCACGCAGGTTCGATTCCTGCCTCCACCTCCGATCCGGCTCGCGCCGAGCCGTTCCCGACGAAGGACATACCCATGCAGAAGGACTTCATCCCGGCCGCCGCGCCGCTCATCGGCGACGACGAGGTGGCAGCCGTCGAACGCGTGCTCCGCAGCGGCATGCTCGCCCAGGGCCCCGAGGTGGCGGCGTTCGAGCGCGAGTTCGCGACGCAGTTCGTGGAGGGCCGCACCACCGTCGCGGTGAACTCGGGGACGAGCGGCCAGCTCCTGGGCCTGCTCGCCTCCGGTGTCGGCCCGGGCGACGAGGTGATCGTGCCGTCCTTCACCTTCGCGGCGGTGGCGAACTCCGTGGTCCTGGCCGGCGCGACGCCGGTGTTCGTCGACATCGAGCCGAGGCACTTCACGCTGGATCCGGCGCGGGTCCGTGCCGCCGTCACCGCCCGCACGAAAGGCATCATGCCGGTGCACCTGTACGGGCATCCGTTCCTCGTGGACGACATCGAGGAGGTCGCCAGGGACCATGGCCTGGACATCTACGAGGACGCCGCGCAGGCCCACGGCGCCGCCTGGCGAGGCCGGCCGGCCGGGACCATCGGCAGGTTCGGCATGTTCAGCCTCTACCCGACGAAGAACATGACGGCGATCGAGGGCGGCATGGTCTCGTGCGTCGATGAGCAGGTCGCGCGCAGGGTCCGACTGCTGCGCAACCAGGGTATGGAGACCCAGTACGCGAACGAGGTCGTCGGCTACAACAACCGGATGAGCGAGGTGCACGCCGCGGTCGGTCGGGTGCAGCTCGGGCGGGTCGCCGCCTGGATCCGCCAGCGCCAGGAGAACGCCGCATTCCTCGACGGCGCGCTCGCCGGCATCGACGGGCTCACCGTGCCTGCGGTCGCGGAGGGCGCCGAGCACGTCTACCACCAGTACACGGTGCGGGTCGCCGCGGGGGAGCGCGACCGGGTGCGCGACGCACTCCGCGACGAACACGGGGTGGGCTCCGGCGTCTACTACCCGATCCCGAACCACCGGCTACCCTCGCTGGCGCGCTTCGCGCCGGCCGACGAGCTTCCGGAGACCGAACGGGCAGCGCAGGAGGTGCTCTCCCTCCCCGTGCACCCTTCGCTCACGGCCGGCGACCTCGACCGGATCGTGACCGGGGTCGCTGCCGTGATGTCAGCCGGCGGCTGAGCTCAGGCGGCGAGGCCGAGCCAGGCCCGCGGAGAGCGACCAAGCCGCTGGGCGAACGCGCGGGAGAAGGCGGAGGCGCTCGCATAGCCGAGGTCGGCGGCCACAGCGCTCACGGACATCCCCGCACGGAGCTGTTCCTGGGCGATCGTGAGACGCCACTCGGTGAGGTAGTCGCCCGGCGCTCGGCCCACGACCTCCTTGAAGCGCGCCGCGAAGGCGCTGCGCGACATCGCGGCGGTCCGCGCGAGAGTGTCGAGCGTCCACGGCTCGCCGGGGGCCTCATGCATCGCCACGAGGGCGGGTGCGAGGCGTTCGTCCGCAAGGCCGGGCAGCAGCCCCGGCGGGAGGGTGAGATCGCCGGAGTGGTCGAGCATCCAGCGCAGGAGCTGGATGAGCACGACCTCGAACATCCGGTCCGCCAGCAGCGGACGACCGCAGCGCACGTTGTCGACCTCGGCGAACAGGAGGTCCAGCGCGGGGGCGAGGGTGGACACCTCGTCGAGCGGCAGGACGATCACCGAGGGGAGGGTGCGGACGAGCGGGTGCGTGGCTCCGCCGTCGAAGTCGATCGTCGCGCAGGCGAAGTCGGATTCATCGGTCGGGGCGTTGAGGAAGGTGTGGTCGACGGGGCGGGGGAAGAACAGCAGGCTCGGGCGGGTGATCGTCTCGCGCTCGATGCCGCCGTCCGGGCGCTGGTGTGTCACCTCCATCTCGCCGCGACGCAGCACGTGGAGGAAGCCGTGGCCCGCACTCGCGGCGAAGACCGTGGTCCCGCACAGGGGTCCGGTGTGGAACAGGCGGCTGCGCACCCGGAAGCGGTCGAGCAGCGGGGTGAGGCGGTCGAGCGGTGGCATGCTTCCATTCTTCTGGACGATATGTCACGAACGCAAGACCAAATGATGCGTATCGTACTGCGCGGCGAGCAAGACTGGAGGGGAAGCCGAATCCGGCCCGTCCGAAACACAAAGGAGCACCCCATGCCCAACGTCCCTCTCGTCGACCGTGAGACCGCCACCGGCCCCGTCAAGGAGCAGCTGGAGCAGATCGGCTCCGCCTTCGGCGCCGTCCCCGCCATGTTCCGCGCGGTCGCGAACTCGCCCGCCGCGCTCACCAGCATGTGGAGCGCTTTCGGCGCCTACGGTGGGGGCACGCTCGGCGCGGCCCTCGGTGAGCAGATCGCGGTCGCGGTCGCGAACCGCAACTCCTGCGGCTACTGCCTCGCGGCGCACACCGCGCTCGGCAAGAAGGCGGGCCTCACGACCGAGGCGCTCGCCGAGGCCCAGGCCGGCAACTCCGACGACCCCCGTACGGCCGCTCTGCTGGCCTTCGCGCTCAAGCTCGTCGAGGAGCGGGGTCAGGTGACCTCGGCCGACGTCGACGCTCTCCGCGCGCACGGCTGGAACGACGAGCAGATCGTCGAGACCATCGGCCAGGTCGCGCTGAACCTCTTCACGAACTACGTGAACATCGCGCTCGACGTGCCGATCGACTTCCCGACGGTGCCGCTGCGTCGCGCCGCCTGAGGTCGAGGGGAGCAGAGGCCGGATTCGCTGGGGGTCCGGCCTCTTCCCCTGCCCGCCCGCTACGCCTCGACCTCGTCGAGCCAGTCGCTCAGCACACGGATGGCGAGGGCCTCGAGCCGCGGGCCGTGCCGCTGCGCCTGCTCCCGGATCGTCCGCGGGTCGATGCCGTGGTGATGGAGCTCGTGCGCGTGACCGATGAGCCAGCGCTCGATGACGCGGTGGTCGGCTTCCAGGTGGAACTGGAGTCCGAGCGTGCGCGCGACGGCGAAGGCCTGATGGGGGAAGCCGGGCGTGTGCGCCAGGGAGTGCGCCCCGGCGGGGATCGCGAACTCGTCGCCGTGCCAGTGCAGCACGGGCTCGCCGTCGAGAGGGGCGAGGACGGACTCCCGGCCCTCGGGGGTGAGTGCGAGCGGGCCGTAGCCGATCTCGACGGCCCCGGTCGGGCGTACCTCTGCGCCCAGAGCCTCGGCCAGGAGCTGGGTGCCGAGACAGACGCCGAGCGTGGCGCCGCCCGTGGCGAGCCGGGTCGCGAGAGCCGCCTTCGAGGAGTGCAGGAAGGGATACCGATCCTCGTCGTACACGCCGATCGGTCCGCCGAGGACGAGGAGCAGGTCCGTGCCAGCGACGGCGTCCGGGTCGATCGCGTCGATGCCGGCGTCGAGCAGTGTGGTCTCGTAGCCGCGCGCCGCCAGCAGCGGGGCGAGGATCCCGAGGTCTTCGAAGGGGACGTGGCGGACGGCGATCGCCGTCCGGGGCGTGCGGGACGCGGACATGCACTCTCCTCGGATAGATTTGACCTATGCCAAAAATAGCACACGAGGTTCGCGGTGCCGAGGTGATCGTGCGCGCCGCGGGGGTCCTGTTCGACTGCGACGGCGTGCTGGTGGATTCCGTCCCCTCGGCGGCGATCGCGTGGGACGCCTGGGCGCACCGGCACGCCCCGGGATTCGACTTCCTGCGGGACGCGCCTCATGGCATGCGGCCGAGTGAGGTGGTCGCGGCGATCGTGGGGCCGGAACGCGCGGCCGAGGCGGCGGCCGACCTCCTCGCTCGGGAGCTCGCCGTCGCCCCGGTGACGACCGGGATCCCCGGGGCCGCTGCCCTGCTCGCTGCGCTGCCCCCGAAGCTGTGGGCGGTCGCGACGAGCAGCAACCGAGCGGTCGCGACCGCACGGATGGGCGGAGCGGGTATCCCGACGCCGGCGGTGCTGGTCGCCGCCGAAGACGTGGACAGAGGCAAGCCCGCGCCCGACCCGTACGTCCGTGCCGCACGGCTCCTCGGGCGGGACCCGGGGGCTTGCGTCGTCTTCGAGGACTCGGCGCCGGGGATCAGCGCGGCGCGAGCGGCCGGTGCCGGCCTCGTGGTCGGGGTGGGCGCAGACTCCGGGGCGGCTGACCCCGACCTGGTCGTGCACGACCTCGCCCACGTGCGGTGGAGCGGGGAGGCGCTGTGCCTCCGCGTGCTCAGCGGAGCGCGCTGAGGGCCTCGTCGATCACGTCCACGGCGACGTCGAGCTGCTCGTCGGTCGTGGTCAGAGTGGGGAGGAAGCGGATCACGTTGCCGTCGCTGCCGGCGGTGAGCAGCAGGATGCCGCGCTGGGCGGCGAACTCCGCGATCATGGAGGCGGCCCCGGCCAGCGGTCGCGTCGTCCCGGGGGTGCTCAGCTCGAAGGCCTGCATGGCGCCGATCCCGCGGACGTCGCCGATGACCGCATGGCGAGTGCGCAGACCCTCGAGTCGGGCGGACAGGTGGGCGCCTATCCGGCGGGCGTCGGCGAAGAAGGTCCCGTGCTCGAGCTCGTCGAACACTGCGAGGGCGGCGGCGATCGAGACCGGGTTGCCGCCGAATGTGCCGCCGAGGCCGCCAGGGTCGGGCGCGTCCATGATCTCGGCGCGGCCGGTCACCCCGGCCAGGGGCAGCCCGCCGGCGATGCCCTTCGCCGTGAGCACGAGGTCCGGCACGAGGTCGAAGTGCGTGCTCGCGAACCACGTCCCGGTGCGCCCGAGGCCCGTCTGGATCTCATCGGCGATGAACACCACGCCGTTCTCCGTGCACCACTCCCGCAGGGCGGGGAGGTAGCCCTCGGCCGGGACGACGAAGCCGCCCTCGCCCTGGATGGGCTCGGCGATGACGGCCGCGAGGTCGTGGACGCCGATCCGCTGTTCGAGATGGGCGATCGTGCGCGCGGCGGCTTCCTCGCCGTCGAGGCCGTCGCGGTAGGGGTACGAGTTGGGGACGCGGTGGACATCGGGCGCGAACGGACCGAACCCGGTGCCGTACGGCGCCGCCTTGTGGTTCATCGCGAGTGCGAGGTTGGTGCGCCCGTGGAACGCGTGGTCCAGGGCGGCGACGGCGCGCCGTCCCGTGTGCCTCCGGGCGATCTTGACCGCGTTCTCGACGGCTTCGGCGCCGGAGTTCGCGAAGGCCGTGCGGGTCTCGTGGGTGCCGGGGACCTTTTCCGCGAGCAGTTCGGCGAGGCGCACGTAGCCCTCGTAGGGGGTGACGGTGAAGAGCGTGTGCGTGACCCGGTCGAGCTGCTCCGCCGCGGCGGTGACGGCTGCGAGGTTGGTGTGGCCGATGGTCGTCACGCCGATCCCGCTGCCGAGGTCGAGGAAGCGGTTGCCGTCGACGTCGGTGACCCAGGGGCCGTCGGCGTGCTCGATGTAGACGGGGAGCACGCTGCCGACGCCGCGCGGGACGACCCGTTGCCGGCGCTCGTGCAGCGCCCGGCTCTGCGGCCCTGGCACCTCGGTGCGCAGGCGCGGGGTCGACAGGGCGGTGTCGGAGAACAGGCCGGGTGCGGACATGGACGGGCTCCTTCGTGAAGGGGGTGTCGGCGGGTACGCGACGTGGTGTCGAAGCTATGTTAGATTTTGACCTATGTCAAAAATCGAGCGTGTGGGGGAGAGCGCCGAGCGCTACCCGACGGCCTTCACCGCCGCGGACTTCCGCGCCAACGTCGCCGACGTCCGCGCCCGCATCGACGCCGCCGCGGAGCGCGCAGGACGCGACCCCGGTGAGGTGCACCTGCTCCCGGTGAGCAAGACGGTGCCGACCGATCGGGTGCGGGTGGCCATCGACGCCGGGCTGCGCCGACTCGGCGAGAACAAGGTGCAGGAAGCCGTGCGCAAGCACCGGGAGACGGCCGACCTCGATGTGGACTGGGTGGTCATCGGCCACCTGCAGACGAACAAGGCCAGGGACGTCGCCTCCTTCGCCACCGAGTTCCAGGCGCTCGACCGGCTGCGGGTCGCCGAGGCTCTCGACCGGCGCCTGCAGGCCGCGGGGCGCAGCCTCGACGTGTACGTGCAGGTGAACACCTCGGCCGAGGACTCGAAGTTCGGGATGCCGCCGGAGGAGCTTCTCGACTTCCTGAAGGCGTTGCCCTCGTACGGTGCTCTCCGTGTGCGCGGCCTGATGACGCTGGCGCTGCTCACACCGGACGATGCCCGGGTGCGGGAATGCTTCGCGATGCTGCGGACCCTCCGTGACAGAGCACGTGAGGAGAACCCCGAACTCATCGGCGACGGCGCCCTGTCGATGGGTATGTCCGGGGATTACGAGATCGCCGTCGAGGAGGGCGCGACGTGCGTGCGGGTCGGGCAGGCGATCTTCGGTGCGCGCGCCGTCCCGGACAGTCACTACTGGCCGGAGGGCTGACGCCCGCTCAGTCCTCGGTGCGGAAACCGGCCGCCTTGTGTGTGCCGTCGCAGAACGGCTTCAGCGCGGAGAGCCCGCAGCGGCACAGGGCCACCGTGCGTCGACGCGGGTCGATCACCGTGCCGTCGCTCGCGTGCAACTCGATCTCTCCGCGCACCAGGAGGGGGCCGTCCGGGTACGCCGTGACGGTGACCGGCTCGTCCCGGGCGGTCATGCCGTCGTCCTCTCCCGCAGCGCCGAGCGGCCCTCGGTCCACGCGTCGAGGGTGTGCGCACCAGCCCAGCCGTCGACCGTGAGGCACGCGGCCGCGCCGAACAGGATGTCTGCGAGCAGCTCCGGACGGTCCTCGGCGAGGCTGCCCGCGAGGTCGCGGGCCGCGATCTGCTCGTGCACCGCGTCGGCCTCCACGTGCTCCTCGAAGTATGCGGCGACATCGTCGGCGAACCCCAGCCGGTGCAGGCCGTCGGCGTAGAAGCGGCACGGGATCGACGAGGTCATCTCGTAGGCGGCGAGGTGACCCACGATTGCGCCCACGAGGCGGCGGTTGAGGCCGAACAGGCTCATCATGTTGTGCGAGGCGAGCGTGATCGCGGGGGCGTCGTCGACGTAGGCGCCGTATGTGTCGTCGAGTTCGGCGGCGCGAAGGGCGCGGGCGTAGAGCTCCGCGTGGACCCGCTGCGGTCGGCCGCCGCCGTACTCGTCCGACTGGATCTCCACCAGCGCCGCCTTGGGGCGGCCGGTCAGCCGTGGGATCGCCCAGGAGTGCGGATCGGCCTCCCGCAGCGTGTACACGGAACGGAGGATCAGCGACTCCTCGGCCTGCTCGCGGGTGGCCTTCCTGGCGATGTGCCGCGACAGGCTGGGGCCCGTGTCCGCAGCGGCGAGGGCGAACAGGGCGCGCCCCACGGCGTCGACTGTCGGCTCCGGAAGCTCGGGCACGGGCACGGGCACGGTCTCGCGCAGTGCGGCCTCGAAGGCGTCCTCGAGGATCCGGCGCGCGGTGACCACCCCGGCCTCCCACTCCAGCGCCGCATCGAGCTGCGGCAGCGAGCCGTACGAGGACGCATAGAGGACGAAGAGGGCGAGCTGGATGTCGTCGTCCCGGACCACATCGCTGCTCTCAGCGACGGCTGTGGTGGCGAGGTCGGGCAGGGCGGCGGCGTCCTCGCCGCGACCGGTGAGGACGTCGAGGACGGCGCCCGACAGAGGACCGCGCGGCGAGAAGGCGACGGCGGTATCGGGGTCGAGGGTGGAAACGGTCATGAGGAGGGGCTCCCATCGAGTCGATCACCGATATCCTCGTCCGCGCGAACGGGGGCCACCAGGGACTTGACGCCGAGGCGCTCGGCAGGCAAGCGCCTCCGTCGATCGTCAGGGGCACCCGGCGAAGACGTACTCCTCGTCGTCCGGCGTGACGAGGTCGCGATCGCGGAGCACGAGGGATGCCGGGGCGTCCGGGTCGGCGCACAGCTCCGCGAACGACCGCGGGAGCTGGTCGGTGTACTCGATGTCGATCACGTGCGGCCCGTAGACCGCGGTGTATGCGCCGCACTCGGCGTACGCGGCGCACTCCTCCGTCACGGCGAAGTCGAAGCCTGCGCGCTCCTTCAGGGCCTCCGCATGCTCGGCAGCGTTCTTCTGTCCGGCGGCGAGCCCGACGCCGTGCGCCGCGTCGACGAGGAGCTCTGCGAGCGCGAGGTTGTGGTCCAGAGTCAGGAGGCCGAGCGAGCGTGAGAAGGAGTCGAGGTTGTCGAACTCGACCGCCTGGAAGCCGGAGTCCGCGCAGCCCTCGATCCAGGGGATCACGATCTCCGCGATGCGGGACCGCTGCGCTGCGCTGCCGGTATCCAGAAGGGCCTCGTCGGGCCAGTCCGGGTCGAAGACCACATCGTCACCGTCATGCAGGAGGAGGTCGTCGGGCCACTCGGCGAGCTCGCCCGGCTGGGTCTGGAATCCGTTGACGTAGCAGACGGAGTAGAGTCCCGCGACCGGCTCCGCGCTGCGGTCTCGCCCGACGATGCCCACGCCCTCGGCCGGATCGTACGCGCCGCCGAGCTGGTAATCCGGAAGGGCTCCGGCCGGAGGAAGCACGACGCCGGCCGATGACCCCGTTCCCTCCGCAGGGAGGGCGGTCGGGGCGGCGCAGCCGGCGAGAGCGAGGATCCCCACCGCGGCGCACGCCGCCAGCGTCAGGGACACGCGTGCCGTTCTTCGACCGCGTCGAGAGCGCGGGGCGGTCATCGCGGCTGAGGCGTCGGCTGCGCGGGGGCGTCGACCGGCGGCGCCGCCGCCTCCGAGGGGTTCCGGCGGATGCCGATCCACGACACGACGCCGCCGAGCACGAGGAGCGCCGCGGTGACCCAGGCGGCGTTGTGGAACCCGTCGAGGTCGAGGGAGCCGCCGACGATGGTCGACAGCATCGCGACGACCAGCAGCCCCGCGACGCGGGAGACGGCGTTGTTCACGGCGGAGGCGATGCCGGAGTGGTTCTCGTCGATGGCCCCGAGGATCGCGGCCGTCAGTGGGGCGACGGTGAGCGACAGGCCCAGCCCCATCACGATCATGGCCGGGAGCACCTGCGCCCAGTAGTCGAAGGCGGTGTTCACGGTCAGCAGCATCAGCGCTCCGACGGCCATGATCAGCGGCCCGACTGTCATGAAGATGCGCGGGCCCCAGCGCCCCGCCCACCCGCCGGCGCGGGAGCTCAGCAGGATCATCAGGATCGTCATCGGCAGGCTCGCGAGTCCCGCCGCCGTCGCGCTGAGTCCCGCCCCCTGCTGGAGGTAGACGCCGACGACGAAGCCGTTGAGCGAGAGCGCGGCGTAGACGAAGAGCGTGGCGAGGTTGCCCCACCCGAAGTCGCGCACCCGGAACAGCCAGAGCGGCATGAGCGGCGTGGCCGAGCGGCCCTGCCGCCACAGGAAGACGGCGAAGAGCGCGGCCCCGACCACGGCGGGGATCCAGATCGCGGGGGAGGCCCACCCGAGGTTCGGCTGCTCGATGAGGGCGAACACGATGGCGCCCAGGCCCAGCGCGCACAGTGCTCCGCTCCACCAGTCCACCCGGACGCCCCGAGGGTGCTCCGGCAGGTGCAGGCGGGCGAGCAGCAGCAGCGTCACTCCGATGGGGAGGACGTTGATGAGGAACACGAAGCGCCAGGAGAGGAAGTCGACGAAGAGCCCGCCGAGGAGGGGGCCGATCAGTTGGGCCGCCGTGGTGAAGGCGGTCCAGACGCCGATGGCCCTCGCCTGCAGGTCGCCGCGCATGGTCGCGGTGATGAGGGCGAGGGAGCTCGGGACGAGGAGGGCGCCGGCCGCTCCCTGCGCTCCGCGGGCCACGATGAGCATGAGCGGATCGATCGCTGCGGCGACCGCGACCGACGCGATGCCGAAGGCGATGAGCCCGATCCGCATCACCAGGACCCGGCCGTAGGCGTCGGACAGGGACCCGGCGAGCAGGATCAGCGCGCTGAGGGTGATGAGGTACGCGTCGACCACCCACTGCTGCGTGGTGATCCCGCCGCCCAGCTCTTCACTGATGGCGGGAAGCGCGACGTTCACCACCGTTCCGTCGAGGAACGTGACGAACGAGGCCAGCACGGCGATCGCGATGACGAGCCGCTGGAGCGGGGCGAAGGATGACACAGGCCGACCCTACTCCCGGGGTCGGACGCGAGGGGCCGGTCAGTCAGCCGATGTCCCGGTACCTTCCGCCAGCAGCCGTCGGAGTGCGGGGAGGCCGTCCCGTCCGTGCGCCGCGCGCTGCCGCGCCGCGCCGGTGCCGTCCGCCCGCATCCGGGCGAGTCCCGCTCGCACGGTGTCCGCATCGCCCTGCTCGTCCAGCACCGGGCCGATGTCGTCGAGCAGGTGCTCGGCCACGGTCCAGGCCGGGGCGACCTCGCCCGTGAGCGGATCCAGGATGCGGGCCGTCATCCCCGCTCTCGACGCCATCCAGATCGACGCGTCGATCGTCTCCGTCTCGTCGGCGACGATCCGCTGCGCGGACGACAGGGCGATGCCGCGGGTCAGCAGCGCGGAGAGAACGGCGTCCTCCGCGGTCAGCTGCGTGTCCGCGACGCGCGCCTCGACCGTCGGGTAGCGCTCGGACAGGCGCACCGCCCAGGAGAGGGAGGTCGCCTCCCCGATGGTCCCGAGATCGAGGAGCTGGTCCACGCGCGTGCGGTAGTCGTCGACATCGGCGAACCGGGGCGGGCACCACGACGAGGGGAGCCGGCGGATGAGCATGCTCCGCCAGCTCGCGAAGCCGGTGTCGATGCCGTTGCCGAACGGACTGTTCGTGCTGAGGGCGAGCAGCAGGGGCAGCCACGCGCGGAGTCGATTCAGCGCACGGACCCGCTCCTCCTCGTCCGGGACCTCGACGTGCACGTGCAGCCCGTTCACCTCGTGCTCGCGGGTGAGGTGCGCCAGGCGGCGCGCGACGTCGTCGTAGTGCGCCGACGGCGAGAGCCGGGGAGAGCGGAGAGTGGTGAACGGCGAGCCGGTCGGTGCCGCGATCGCGCGCCGCGCGCGGGCCTCCGCGCCGATGGCAGCCCGCAGCGTCGTCAGTTGCTGCAGGGCCTCGGCTCCGGTCCGCACCGGATCGGTGAGGGCCTCGAGCTGCGAGGCCAGGTACTCGGTGGTCACGCGTCCGGCGGCGACCTCGCCGCCGATGCGCTCCAGGATGTCACCGCTGAGGGCGACGGGGACGAGCGAATCCTCATCGAGCAGGAGGAACTCCTCCTCGATCCCGAAGCGCGTCATCCGGGTCAGTGGTTTCGCAGTTCGGAGATGAGCTCGGCCTTGCGCTTGCCGCTGTAGCCCGTGAGGCCCAGTTCCTTCGCGCGCTTCCGCAGCTCGGGGACGGTCCAGTCCTCGTAGTCCCCGTGCTCCCCGCCGCGCCGGCCGACCGAGCTGCGGCCGTCGCGTGCGGCGGCGTTCGAGATACGGGCGGCCTTCTCCTTCGAGGCGCCGTCGTCGCGGAGTTCCTCGTACAGTTCCGGATCCTTCAGGGAATTGTTGCGTCGTCCTGGCATTGCTCTGCTCCTTCGCGCATCGGGAGGGTCGAAGTCAACCCCCTCCAGGGAGGGTGTGGTTCGGGTTTAGCGTGGTGTCACCGCAGTCGGGCGCCCGCGCCCCCAGAGAAGGGAAAGACCGATGAACATCCTCCTGATCATCGTCATCGTCATCGCCGTGATCCTCGCGATCACCGGAGGACTGGTGCAGTCGCTCCAGTTCCTGCTGTGGGTCGGTCTGGTGCTCCTGGCCATCGCCGTGATCGCCTGGCTGATCCGAGCGATCACCGGCAGCCGCAAGGTCTGACCCGAGTGCGGAGGGGGAGGCTCGCCATCGGCGAGCCTCCCCCTCTTCATGGGTTCAGCGGGTGGGGGATCAGCGGTTGAACGCGTCCTTGACGCTGTCCCCGGCCTTGCCCGCGGCGTCCTTGACGTTCTCGCCGGCCTGCTTCGCGTCGGCCTTCACCTGATCCGCCTGGCCTTCGGCCTCGAGCTTCTCGTTGTCGGTCAGCTTGCCGAAGCCTTCCTTGGCCTTGCCACCCAGCTTCTCGGCGGAGTTCTTCATGTCATCTGCGCCACTCATAAGAGGCTCCTCTCCTTGACGGATCGATTGCTCTTCGAGCCTCCCACCAGCCCTCCGCACCGTCCACGGGATTGACATTCGCGCAGCGGCGTGTCAGCGTCCCGCGACCATCGACTCCCGTCCGCGCAGGGGTTAGCCTGGCGCCAGGCGGGTGTCCTGCCCGTCGTCCTCGACGAAGGGAGCGGTGTGCGATGGACGCGATGATGATGGGTGCCATGTCCAAGAACATGGAGTCGATGCCGGACATGGCGATGATGGACATGTCGGTGCTGCAGGCCTGCATGGATGCCTGCGCCGCCTGCGAGCAGGCCTGCACCGTGTGCGCGACCCAGGAGATGGACTGCGCTCCGGCCTGCATGAACTGCGCGGACATGTGTCACACGATGATGCGGTCGATGCTCCGCATGCAGGGGATGACGCCGGCCACGATGATGGCGATGCTGGACGCCTGCATCGCGATGTGCCAGATGTGCATGGACGAGTGCATGCAGCACGCCGATCACAGCGACGTCTGCCGGCTCTGCGCTCAGGCGTGTCAGGCCTGCATGAACGCCTGCATGGCGGTCCGCGACATGATGATGGCGAGCGCCTGACCCGAGGGGTCAGGGCATCGTCACACGACGGCGACGTTGAAGCGGGTGCGCCCGACGGCGAGGACGGCGTAGTCGAGGTGGAGGGCGACCGGGCTGCCGATCGTGGCCTCCAGCGCGGCGCCGGAGCCGTTCCACAGCGTGTGCGTGGTGCCGTCGAGCGTGCGGACGACGAGGTCTCCGGCGACCGGATCCGCCGCGGTCACGAACGCGTCCGACCATCCTGCCGGAGTCGCCGCCGCGAGGCGCTCCTGGATCAGATGCAGGGCATGGCCGGGGGCCGACGACGAGCAGCGGCCGCCGTTCCCGCACATGCACGTCGCACGCTCACGCACCTCGAGGGGCGGACGGCGGTGCAGCGGCGTGGACACGGGGACTCCTTCGGATCGGCGTCCGGCCAGAGTACGTCGACCGGGTCGGGATCCCGCAGCGCCCCCGACACGCGACGAAACAAACGGGTGTAGGCTCGCCGGGTGCTGTCGTCGATGAGCGCCCTCGGGGCGCGGAGCGGAGCTGCAGGCGCGTTCAGCGCCGCAGGCAGAGGCTGAGGACCGGCCGGAGGCGGAATCCCGTCCCCGGTGCTGCGTCGTACCCCGGCACCGTCCGGGTGATCCTCCGATCCGTCTCGCCGTTCCGGCGATCACACCGAAAGCTCTTCCCCTATGCGTCCCATCGACGAGCGCGCTCTGCGCGCCTCCTTCCGCAACGCCTCTCGCAAGGAGATCTCCGACATCACCCTGCCGCCCGGCTTCGCCGAGACGGACTTCGACCGGCTCGACTACCTCGGCTGGGTCGACCCGAAGCTGCCTCGTCGCTCCTACGTCGTCACGTGGATCGACGACGAGCCGGTCGGCGTCGTGCTGCAGCGCGCCGAGCAGCGCGTGCTCGCCCGCGCGCAGTGCTCCTGGTGCGAGGACGTGACGCTCCGCAACGACGTGCAGCTGTACGTCGCCCGCCGCGCCGGGGCCGCCGGTCGCAAGGGCGACACCGTCGGCGTGCTGGCGTGTGCGGAGTTCGGGTGCAATGTCGCGGTGCGCAGGCTCCCGCCGCTGGCCTATCCGGGGTACGACCGCGAGCTCGCGCGCGAGATGCGGATCCTGCGGCTGCAGGAGCACGTGACCGGGTTCGTCCGCGAGGTCGCCGGTCTGACCCTCTAGGCCGTCACGGCGCGCACGTGGGCGAGGGCGGGTGCCTCCCACGCCGCCGACAGCCGGGCGAACGCCCCGAAGCTGCGTCCGCCCGGCCAGTCGGCCGGCAGCATCGCCGGGGGCAGCCCGGGATCCGTGTAGGGCAGCACCCGCCACCGGTCGATGAGGTGCACGTAGGCCGGGAACGGCGCGTCGGGCAGGGCCGCGAGCGATGTCTGGAAGGCCTCGTGCTCGGCGCGCAGCCCGTCCAGGTCCCACCACGCCGCGGCGGCCTCGGCCAGGGTCCCTGCCGGGGCCGGGGCCGATGCGTCGAACAGGGTCGCCCAGCGCCGGGCATCCAGCTCGTCGAGGATCTGCTCCGCCTCCTCCCGGAGATGTCCGGGGCAGATCCACAGGGCGGGGGAGACGACGCCGGCGCCGATCCAGTGCAGTCGGCGCCGCAGCTGATGGCGCACGCTGCGTGCGCTCTCCGGGATCGAGAACGAGACGAGACACCACGGATCGTCGTCGGTCATCTCCCGCATCCGGAAGATCCGGCGGTCGCCCCGCTCCAGCATCGGCACCGCCGCAGGGCTGAGGCGGTAGCCGATCGCGTCGCGGCGCTCGGGGAGGAGCAGACCCTTCTGCTTGAGACGGGCGATGCCCGTCCGGGCGGGAGCCGCCGGGATTCCGAGGTCGCCGGCCAGCGCCACGAGGTCGGCAGCCGAGATCCAGCCGCCGAGCGGGCGCAGATACAGGCCGATCAGGGTGCGCAGGAGCGAGGCGGTGCTGCCGGGGCGGGCGTCGATGTCATCGAGCACCACCGGTGCCGCGGGGTCAGGAGACACCGGACTCCAGTGCGTCCCTCACCGCGAGCACCCCGGCGACGGTCTCGGCGTGCGACGTGCTCAGCGGCGACAGCCCGAGCCGGATCCCGTCCGGGAAGCGGAAGTCGGGGATGACGCCGTCGGCCCAGAGTCTCCGGGTGACCTCCCGGAAGTCCGGGTGGCCGATCGTGATGTGTCCGCCGCGCAGCGCGGGGTCGCGAGGGCTGAGCAGGCGGACGTCCAGGGGCGCGAGCAGCTCGTCGTACGCCCGGACCGCGAGCGCGGTGAGCGACTCCGACTTCGCGCGCACGCCGTCGATCCCCGACTGTTCGATGAGGTCGATCATGCCCTGCATCGCGAGCATCGAGGTCACCGGCGGCGTGCCGCTGAGGAGCTGACGGATGCCGTCCGCCGGGACGTACTCGGGGCCCATGGCGAAGATGTCGGCGGCGCTCCACCAGCCCTGGATCGGCTGCCGCAGCACGCCCTGCAGGTCGTGGCGGAGGTAGGCGAACGCGGGCGACCCCGGGCCGCCGTTGAGGTACTTGTACGTGCAGCCGACCGCCATGTCGACGCCCCAGTCGTCGAGCTGCATCGGCACGACACCCGCCGAGTGGCAGAGGTCCCACATCATCAGTGCCCCGGCCTCGTGGACGACGGCGGTGATGCCCGGCATGTCGGCGAGGGCGCCAGAGCGGTAGTCGACGTGGCTGAGCGAGACGAGCGCCGTCCGCTCCGAGACCACAGCCGCGACGTCGTCGATCGTGACGCCGTGCACCGGATCGGGCGTGATCCAGCGCAGCGTGGCCCCCATCTCCGCCGCGACGCCTTCGGCGAGGAACCGGTCGGTGGGGAAGTTCCCCTCCTCGATCACGAGCTCCGTCCGCCCCGTGGGTCCCTGAGCCGCTCCCGTGGGTCCCTGAGCCTGTCGAAGGGCGCCCCGCATGAGCTTGTAGATGAGGACGCTCGTGGAGTCGGAGACGACCGTCTGCCCCGCGCCCGCGCCGAGGGCGACGGCGCCGATGCGGTCGCCGAGCTCCATCGGCAGCGCCATCCACTGCTCGTCCCAGGAGCGGATGAGGCGGGTGCCCCAGTCCTCGCGCACGAACGCGGCGAGCTTCTCCGGCACGTCGCGCAGCGGGCGGCCGAGCGAGTTGCCGTCGAGGTAGGCCGTGACGCCCGGGGCCTCGACGAAGGCGTCGAGGTGGGCCGCGAGGGGGTCGGACGCGTCCAGGGCGCGGGCGGCATCGAGGAGGGCGGTGTCGGCGGAGCGGTCGGTCATGTCACACCTTCAGGTCGGCGGGGGTGAGGGGGCGGGCGGCCAGAGGATCGGCGGATCCGGGTGGCAGCAGGAGGAGGAGAGAGCGGGGATCGAGCGGGTCGACGGGCGCGAGGGCGCGGAGGAGGGCGTCGTCGTCGAGGCCGGCGGTGCGGAGGGCGGCGACCTCAGCCGGGTTCAGGTCGACGGGGGTCGGGCCGTTGCCCATGTCGGTGCCGTAGCGGACGGTGCCGCCGGCGGCGTGGAAGCGGGCGACGTTGTCGATCGCGATGGCCCGCGCGTGGGAGTCGTGGATGGCGAGGGTGCTGATCCAGGAAATGCGGGCGGCCTGCTCCGCGATCTCCTCGTCGTCCAGGCGCTCGGAGAACGGGGCGTGGGCCAGCTGCGTCGCTCCGAGGCGGACGACGCGCTGCGCTTCGCCGGAGCCCTCCGCATGGGCGATCACCGGGAGGCCTCGGGCTGCGGCGAGGTCGGCGATCGTGCGGAAGAGGGCGTCGGAGAAGACCGGGCCGGCGGTGCTGTTGCTCGCGACCTTGACGCAGGAGACACCGGCCGCTGCCATCTCCTCGACCGCGGTCGCCGCTGCCGCGGGGTCGGCGATCTCCCGCACCGAACCCGCCGGCGCCCAGGCGCGGTCCGAGGGGTATCCACCGGGAGGTGTGAGGAACGCGCCGGCGAAATCGACGGTTCGCAAGTCAGGAGAATCCGGCCCAGGCACACCCGGAACCGCCTCGGAAGCGCCTCCGCCGGTCGAAACTCCTGAGTTGTGAACGGCGATCCGCGCCACCGTGGACGGATCGCCGCCGAGGTCGACCACTCGTCCGAGGCGAGACGAGGCCAGGAACGCGTGGTCGACGAGCTGCAGGTGAACGTGGTGGTCCGTGAAGCCCCCGACGATGCGGCCGGGGAGGAGCGGGCACCCCGGCGCGGGCGTCTCCTCACCGAGCCGGGGGCGCCCGTCCTCGCCGAGTCCGACGACGCCGTCCCGCCAGCGCTCGCCGTCGAAGAACGTCGCCGTGAGCATCAGGAACCGATCTCGGTGCGGACGGTGTAGAGCTCGGGGAAGAAGGTCAGGTCGAGGGCGCGCTGCAGGAAGCCGACGCCGCTCGACCCGCCGGTGCCGACCTTCATCCCGATGGTGCGGGACACGGTCTTGAGGTGACGGAAGCGCCAGAACTGGAAGTTGTCCTCGAGATCGACGAGGTCCTCGCAGGCCTCGTAGAGGTCCCAGTGGGTGCGCGGGTCCTGGTAGATCGCACGGATGGCAGGTACGAGGTCCGGGGTCTCGCGGTAGGGCTCCCGCACGTCGCGGTCCAGGATCTCGCGGGGGATCGGGAGACCGCGGCGAGAGGCGTAGCGGAGGAACTCGTCGTACAGCGTGGGCTTCTCCCACTCGGCCGTGAGGAGCGCGAGGTTCGCCGGGTGGTCGCGGAAGACGCTCAGCATCTTCTCGTTCTTGTTGCCCAGCGCGAACTCGACGGCCCGGTACTGCACCGACTGGAAGCCGGACGAGTTGCCGAGGGCGCCGCGGAACTGGGCGTACTCCGTCGGGGTCAGCGTCGCGAGCACCGACCACTGCTGCGTCATCACGTCCTGGATCCGCTTGACCCTGGCGATGCGCTTGAGGGCTTCGCGCAGGTCGTCCGCCGCGAGCAGCTCCCGCGCCGAGCTGAGCTCATGCAGCAGCTGCTTCAGCCAGAGTTCCGTCGTCTGATGCTGGATGATGAACAGCATCTCGTCGTGGTGCTGCGGGTCGCTCACCGGATGCTGTGCCGTGAGGAGCTGGTCGAGCGCGAGGTACGAGCCGTAGGTCATACGACCGGAGAGATCCGTGACGATCCCCGACTCGAGTGCGCGTTCGTTCTCCGTGTGCATCCCGCGAACATATCACTTCCGTGCCGATCGTCACAGACATGTTATGTCCAGATCCCGCCCCGCCTGCACGACCCGGCGCCAGGGGCACGGGTATCTCCCGGATTCGGTCGTGCACCCGTGCCCGGGTCGTGCACCCGTGCCCGGGTCCGTTTCCACCCGTGCCGAGGTCCGCCTGCACGATCGGGGAACGGATGAACAGACGTCCGGCCGAACGAGTCGTGCCGTCGTGTCGGGATCGTGCGACCGTGGCAGCCCCGCCGGACGACAGGGGCCGGGTCAGCGGGTGTGCGCGTCGAGGAAGGCGATGGTGTCCGCCAGGGCCTTTCGAGCCTCGGGAAGATCGAGGTGGAACTGGTACTCGTGCGGGAGGGCGGGCTCGTGCGGCGCGGGCCAGAACACCGGCGTCACATCGACGCCGAGCTCCTGCAGCCGCTTCGCCATCGGGATCGACTGGAGCCAGGTGAGCCCGTCGCCGTTGCCGCCCGAGATGTACGTCGCGGGGAAGTCGGAGGTGACCCAGTCCACGGTCGACATCGTGGCGCCGGTCGAGTCCTCCGCCCAGGTCTTCGTCCCGGAGTACGCCCACATCGCCGACTTGAAGCCCCACCCCGGGACTCCGTCGAGCTCGGCCAGTGCGGCGAGGTCGTAGACGCCGCAGTTCAGCACGGTCGCGACGAGCTGGTCGGCGCGGATCGACGGGCGGATGCCGAGGATCTCGGCGTAGTCCGGATTCGTGATGAGCGTGGCCATCTGGCTGGCGAGCTGAGCGCCCGCGGAGTCCCCCGCCAGCACGATGCGACGCGGGTCGACGCCCAGTTCCGCCGCGTGCGCGTCGATGTAGGCGAGGGCCTCGTCGAGCTGGTGGACGGCGAGCGGGTACACGCCCTCGGGTCCGCGGGCGTAGTTCACGCCGATGGTCGTGTAGCCCTCCGCGGCGAGGATGCGGAGGTAGGGATCGACGTCCTCCTTCGAGCCCGAGATCCAGGCACCTCCGTGGATCCACACGACAGTCGGCAGCGCGCTGTCGGCGGAGGCGGGGCGGAAGACGTCCATCGTCGTGTCCGCGCCGGCATCCCCGTAGGCGATGTCCTTCCGTTCGTCGAGAGGCGTGTCCGGGACGTGCTTCGTCATCTCCGCCGCGGTCTCGTCGCCGCCCTTCGTGAACACCGAGCGGATGATCATCGCGGATGGCCACGGCGTGAGCGCCCCGATGATCGCGACGACGGCGGCGACCGCGGCGAGGACGCCCACGGCGATCTTCGTGCGACGCCAGGGCGACCGGCCGGTCTTCGCGGCCACGGTACCGGCGGTGCTGCGGGAGTCTTCCACGGCCTCAGTGTGCCAGTATCCGCCGTCGTGGACAGGGAATGACCAGCGTCGTCAATCGGCGAGGCTCGCGATGAGGCGCCGGAGGCCGTAGTCGAATGCGCGGTCGACGTCACCGCCGAGTCGGAACGCCCCGGACAGCTCCATCTGCAGGAATCCGGTGGCCCAGGCGGTGAAGAGGCGTGCGGCGTCGAGGGCGTCCGCCTCGCCGACCGCGGTGGTGCAGGCACGGATGATGGGAGCGGCGGAGCGTTCCAGAGTCTGATGGGAGACCGCGGCGTTGAACATGAGGCGGAAGCCCTCCGGGTGCGCGTGAGCGAAGGTGCGATAGGTCCGGGCGAGGGTGGAGAGGTCGTCGCCCGCCGCCTCGAGCTGGGTCGCGAGGGCGTCGACGGAGGCCGTGGCGACCGCGACACGCAAGGCTTCACGATCCCGCACGCGCTTGTAGAGGGAGGGGGCACGCACGCCCACACGCTCCGCGACCGCCTGCATCGTGAGTCCCGCAGGGCCGTTGGCCTCGAGGATCTCCTGGCCGGCCGCGACGATGGCATCGATCGATGTGCGTTCGGGGGTGGGCACGGATCCTCCTCGATGGCTATTGACAGTAGCCATGATAGCTACGTAACGTAGCCATCGCAACCGCCCGAGAGGATCATCATGAAGCTCGCCCCCCACCTCCACCGCCTCGGCAACGACATCGTCGCCTCGTATCTCATCGACCTGCCCGAGGGCATCACCCTCGTCGACGCCGGGTTGCCCGGGCACTGGAACGACCTTCAGCGAGAGCTCGCCGTGATCGGCCGACCGCTGTCCGACATCCGCGGACTCGTGCTGACCCACGGCGACAGCGACCACATCGGTTTCGCGGAACGGCTGCGCCGCGAGGCCGGAGTTCCGGTCTACATCCACGGCGCCGATGCTCACCGCGTGCGTACAGGGGAGAAGCCGAAGACTCCGATGGGCCCTGCACGGCCCGGTCCGATGCTCGGCTTCCTCGCCTACGGTCTCCGCAAGAGCGCCCTCCGCACGCGCCACGTCACCGAGGTCTCCGAGGTCGCGGACGGTGATGTGCTCGACCTCCCCGGGGCTCCGGTCGTCGTGGGGCTTCCGGGGCACTCGCCGGGGAGCATCGCGGTGCATGTCCCGGCGGTCGGCGCGGTATTCGTCGGCGATGCCCTGACCACGCGGCATGTGCTCACGGGGGAGGAGGGTGCGCAACCCGCCCCGTTCACCGACGAGCCCACGGAAGCCCTGGCCTCGCTCGACCGCCTCGCCGCACTTGACGCCGCGTGGGTCCTCCCCGGTCATGGTGCTCCCTGGCGCGGAACTCCCGCCGACATCGCCGCCGCGGTCCGTGCCCACGCCTGACCCGCCGCCCCTGCCGAGCTCAAGAACGCTCCTCCCCGTGGCTGCCGAGGCGCGCTTCGCGTCCCGCCCGAACGCCACACCCCAGTGCCGGATCGATACCGCACCGCAGTCGCGCGGCGGAGGTGCGTTTCGCGTCCCGCGACGGACACTCCGCGCGGGATCGAAACCGTTCCCGATGGACCCTCTCAAGGAGTGGAATCCGTCCCGCGGCCGGACTGCACCTCGTGCCGGGATCGAAAACGGGCCGGATGGGGCGCGCGGAGGTGCGATTTCCGTCTCGCACGGGCGGGGAGGGGGAGAGGGAGAGGGTCAGGGAGAGAGGAGGGTGGCGGTGTCGGTCACGGTGATCTGCGGGGGATACAGGCTCATGACCTGCACGGCGGCGGCGTGGTTCTCGGCCGTGGAGCCGGCGCAGGCGTCGGCGGCGAGCGTCACCCGTGCTCCGGCATCGGCGGCGGCGAGAGCGGTGGACACGACGCAGCAGTCCGTCGACACCCCCGCCAGCACGATACGGCCACCGTGCCCGACGATCGCCTCGAGCTCCGGGCCCCACTTGCCGAACGTGGGCAGGTCGACGGTCGGATGAGGAGACAGGCCTTCCGCCTCGGGGACCAGTGCATAGAGCGCGTCGTCGGCGGACCGGTCGGCGAACGGCCACGCCGCGAAGTACTCGCCCCAGGAGGTGGAGCGGTCGGCCGTCGGAAGCCAGCGGGTCACGAGCACGCGCTCGCCGAAGGCCTCCGCGAGCCGACGGATGTTCGCCATCGCCTCGGCGAAGAACGGCGAGCCCCAGGCGGAGTCGGGCGACGCGAAGATCACCTGCGGATCGACCACCACGAGCCAGCTCTCGGTCCCTGAGTCTGCCGCCTCCTGGGTCCCTGAGCCTGTCGGCTCCTGGGCTCCTGAGCCTGTCGAAGGGCTCACGACTCCTGCCGCCGGATCCTCCCCGCCCGGGCGAACCAGGTCACGAGGAACGACAGCACCAGCGCCACGAACACCCCGAGGTTCGCGTACGCCCAGTCCCCGTCCGTCCCGCCGACGAGGAACAGGAGGTACCCCTGCCAGTTGTTCCACGGCGCGGCGTCCGCGAAGCCGTTGAGGACGAGACCCCAGCCGATCACGCTCGCGACGACCATGGTGCCGATGGACGTCCAGTCCCAGGCACCGTAGCGTCCGCGGCTGTCGAAGAGGGCCTCGTCGTCATAGTCCTTGCGACGGCGCAGGATGTCGGCGATGAGGATGCCGGCCCAGGAGGCCAGCGGCACGCCGAGGGTGATGAGGAAGCTCTGGAACGGGCCGAGGAAGTCGGTCGCGAAGAACACCACGAAGATGGTGCCCGCCGTGAGGATCGCGCCGTCGATCGCCGCCGCCGACGGCCGCGGGATGCGGATGCCGAGGCTGAGCAGGGTCAGGCCGGAGGAGTAGATGCCGAGCACCGCGCCGGAGACGAGCGCGAGCACGGCCGTGAACAGGAACGGCACGAGGACCCACACCGGAAGGATGCTCGCCAGCGCGCCGATCGGGTCCGCGGCGATCGCGTCCATGAGCTCGGCGTCCGATCCCGCGAGGAGCAGACCGAAGACGACGAGGATGACCGGTGCCACCGAGCCGCCGATCGTGTTCCAGGCGACGATCGCCCCGTCGGACGCGGTGCGCTTCTGGTAGCGCGACCAGTCCGCGGCGATGTTGATCCACCCCAGTCCGAACCCGGTCATCACCATCACGAGCGCGCCGACGACCTGGCCGATGCCGCCGTCGGGACGGGCCATCACCGCAGCGAGGTCGATGCTCGGCGCCGCCAGGATGATGTACACCACCGTCACGACGCCCGTGATCCAGGTCAGCACCGACTGGAGCCGCATGATCGTGTGGTAGCCGAGCACCGAGGCGGCGACGATGAGTGCCGCGACGATCACGGTCGCGAGGATCTTCAGCCAGAGGCTGTCCCCGTCGCCGCCGAGCTGCGTGATGACCGTCGCCGTCGCCAGTACCGCCATGATCGCGAGGAAGGTCTCCCAGCCGATCGACGTGAGCCAGGACACGATCCCGGGGACCTTCTGCCCCTGGACGCCGAACGCGGCCCGGGAGAGCACCATCGTCGGCGCCGACCCCCGCTTGCCCGCGATCGCGATGAGTCCGCACAGCAGGAATGACACGACGATGCCGACGACTGAGACCAAAGTCGCCTGCCAGAAGGAGATGCCGAAGTCGAGCACGAACGAGCCGTAGGACATCCCGAACACCGAGACGTTCGCCGCGAACCACGGCCAGAACAGGTCGCGGGGCGTGGCGGTCCGCTCGGACTCGGGGATGATCTCGATGCCTGCGCGCTCGATGAGAGCCGGCCTGATGTCGGTCATCCTCACATCCTGGCACTCCGCGAGCGCACTCGTGACGTGGATCAGGGCACCGCGCCGGGCGCTCGGCTCAGCCGGCGAAGAAAGCCCCGGCCACGCGCGTCAGGTCGTGCAGGTCCGAGACCCCGGCGAGCTCGCGCGCGGAGTGCATCGAGAGGATGGGGATCCCCACGTCGACCGTGCGGATGCCGAGCCGTGTCGCGGTGATCGGTCCGATGGTCGAGCCGCACGGCACGCTGTTGTTCGAGACGAACTCCTGCGTCACCACCCCGGCCCGATCGCACCAGTTCCGCCAGGACGCGGCGCCGACCGCATCGGTCGCGTAGCGCTGGTTGGCGTTGAGCTTGAGGATGGGCCCGGAGCCGAGCACGGGCTGAACGACGGGGTCGTGTCGGCCGACGTAGTTCGGGTGCACGGAGTGCCCGACGTCGCTGGACAGGCACCACGACGACGCGTACGCCTGGCGGCGGGCGGAGCCGTCGGCCCCGAGCCCTGCGTAGAGCCGCTCCAGCACATCCTCGAGGAAGGGGCCCGCGGCGCCGGAGCGCGACTCGGAGCCGAGCTCTTCGTGGTCGAACGCGGCGAGGATCGCGACGGGGGCTCCCGCCTCGGGTTCATGGGCCGCGAGGGCCACCACGCCCGCGTGCACGGAGGCGAGGTCGTCGAGCCGGCCGGAGGCGAAGAACGCGTCGTCCTTGCCGAACACCGCGCCCCGCGCGGCATCGGCGACGACGACGTCGTAGCCGCGGATCTCTGCGGGGTCCACGGCGGCGGATGCCGCGAGCTCGGCCAGCACGTCGGCCTCGGTCGGGTCGCCGAGACCCCACACCGGCTGCGTCTCGGTCTGCTTGTCGAGCGCGAGGCCGTTGTTGACCCCCCGATCGAGGTGGATGGCGAGCTGGGGGAGGCGCAGCAGGGCTCCGGTGTCGGCGAGGACGACCCGACCGTCGGCGAGGGCGAGCCGGCCGGCGAGGCGCAGCTCCCGGTCGAGCCAGGAGTTCAGCAGCGGACCGCCGTACACCTCGACGGCGGCCTGCAGCCAGCCGCGGGCTCCGGTGGTCGGCTGTGGCTTGAGCTTGAAGCCGGGGGAGTCGGTGTGCGCCCCGAACACCTGCACGGGCGTCGTGGCGGTCGCCCCCTCCGGCACCACCCACGCGATCGTCGCGCCGTCGCGGACCACGAGGTACCGGCCTCCGGGCTGCGCGGGCCAGGCGTCCTCCTCCTGCAACCGTGTGAATCCGGCCTCCTCCAGACGGCGGGCCGTCTCGGCGGCTGCGTGATAGCTCGACGGGGAGGCGGCGACGAAGTCGGCGAGGTCCTCGGCGTGGGCGAGGGCGTCCGGGGTGACGGGCATGGCGTGACCTTCCTGCGCGGGGTGTCCTTCGAGCGTAGTCGCGCCCCGTCACGAACCCCGTCTCGCGGCCTTCCCGGTCGGGGATAGGGTGGTGGCGATAGCGCCTAGGGTTCCGGGGTCTCCACCCGTCTGGTCCGAGCGGCGCCACGGTCCTCTTCCGCAGGAGGGTCGTCATCTGACAGGACAAAAGCCCGGAGGACCCGATTCGTCGCGCCCGCGGCGGAGGGAAGGGTCTGCCGTGTCCGCCGTCGCTCTCGTCCTCGTCCTCGCCGCCGCGATCGCCCACGCGTCCTGGAACGTCATCGCGCACGGCATCAGCCGCGCCGGCTCGCCGTTCCTGTGGTGGGGTGCCGTCGCCAGCACGGTCGTCTGGATCGGGGCCGTGCCGTTCACGGGCGGACTCGGTGCGGCCGACCTCGGCTCGTTCGCGCTCGGAGTCTCCGTCTCCGCGGTCCTGCACGTCGCCTACATGGCCGTGCTGCAGCGCGGCTACCGGGAGGGCAGTCTGTCGACGGTCTACGCGACGGCGCGGGGCACCGGGCCTTTCCTCTCGGTCATCGTCGCCGTGCTCCTGCTCGGGGAACGCCCCTCGGCCCTGGCGCTCGTCGGCGTCGCCGCGGTGATCGTCGGGGTCGTCGCGATCGGGTTCGTCGACCGCCGGCCGGCAGGGAGCGGGCGCCGCATCGACCCCGGTCTGCTGTTCGGCGCCCTCACCGGCGTGGCGATCGCGGTCTACACGATCTGGGACGCCCACGCGGTGCGCGAGTGGGAGCTGTCACCCGTGGCGTTCA
Organism: Microbacterium sp. Nx66; assembly: GCF_904066215.1. NCBI lineage: Bacteria > Bacillati > Actinomycetota > Actinomycetes > Micrococcales > Microbacteriaceae > Microbacterium > Microbacterium sp. Nx66. Next base: position 2,857,441 of record NZ_LR880474.1, on the reverse strand, counting down.
TGGTCGGCACCACGCTGCTGCAGGTGCCGTTCTACTCCGTGGCGGTTCGTGGACGATGGGGTGCGGTCGTGGCGCTGGGGCGCACGCAGTGGCGCCGCATCCTGGCCTTCGGCATCCTGTCGCCGCTGTCCTACATCCTCGTGCTGACCGCCATCCAGATCGCTCCCGTGGCCCTCGTCGCACCGCTGCGGGAGGTCAGCGTCGTGCTCGTGAGCCTGTTCGGCGCCTTCGTCCTGCGCGAGTCCCGGCCGGGATGGCGGATGGGCGCCTCGCTGATCGTCCTCGTCGGGATCGTGCTGCTCGCGCTCTGAGGCCGCGTCTCAGCGGAAGGTGACGAGTCCGGCGTGGGCGGCCGTGACGAGGATCTGCACGCGGTCGCGCAGGTGCCACTTCGACATCATGCGGCCGAGGTGGGCCTTCACCGTCCCCTCCGAGACGATGAGCGCCTTCGCGATCTCGGCATTGGACATGCCCTTCGCGAGGCACTGGAGCACCTCCTCCTCGCGCTCGGTGAGCGGTTCGAGGGTCTCCGCGGCTGCGGTGGGAGTGGAGTCGCGCACGTGGCGGATCAACATCGACGCGATGCGGGGCGACAGCGAGCTCGCTCCGGCGAACACCTCGCGAACACCCGTGACGATCTCCTCCGCGCTGGAATCCTTCAGCAGGTAGCCGGAGGCGCCGGCGCTCAGCATGGGCAGCACGGTGTCGCTGCCGTCGAGCGTGGTGACGGCGAGGATGCGGACGTCCGGCCATCGTTCGGCGATCGCCGCGGTCGCTTCGATGCCGTTCATCTCCGGCATCTGGACGTCCATCATCACGACGTCCGGCTTCTCGCGCTCGACCGTCGTGAGGGCCTCCAGGCCGTCCTCCGCCTGCGCCACGACCGTGATCTCGGGCGCGCGCGACACGAAGTGCGACAGCGCGGAGCGGACCAGAGGATCGTCATCGACGATCACGACGCGGATTTCCTGCATGGAGGAAGCCTAACGGCGTGAAGCGGGCGCTCTGAGGATGTAGACCTTTGGCTATCGAGGTCTGGACGAAGGCCAGATGTGCGCTCCGCGCGCCGCCGAGAAGATGAATACAGACATCGACAAACGGCACTAGAACGGAGGTGAATGTAATGACTTTCTGGCAGCAGGTTGGCAAGCTTTTCGGTTTCACTCGCTAGGATAGCTGGCGAATAGGAGACAGTGCACCATGGCCTTAGACCAGTCAAAACGGGCGGTGCCTGATATTTTCCGACTCGCACGCGGCGAACGCCTCACACGCGTAGAGAGCATCGTCATCCTCGCGATCATCAGCGTGATGGTTGCGATCGACGTCTTCACTCTTTTCACGGACCCCACCGTGAATCCCCTCGCCTCCGCGGTGAGCATCGCCTCGACTCTCGCTACCGCTCTGTTCCTCTGGTCGCCTCTGATCGCCACCTGTGCGATCGGCATCGTTCTGGTGGCCTCGTTCTTCACGGGGACCGAATCGCAGGTCCTCATCACCGCCGCCCTGGCGTCTGCGCTGGTCATGCGCCTGGGGTGGACCCCTCTTGTCCTCTCCTACACGGGAGTCTTTCTCGTCGCTGCGTCCGTCATGGCCTACGGCGACTCGGACGTCCCGGTCAACGTCGGCATCTACCTGATCGCGGCCACCGTCGCCGGGGCCATCGGCCTCGGACTCCGGCTGGCCTTCGACCGCGGACGTCGCCTCGAGCACGAGCTGGAGGCAGCGGCTGAGCAGGAACGGGAAGCCGTCCTCGCCGAGCGACGATGGATCGCCGGCGAGCTGCACGACAGCATCGCGCACCACCTCACCGTGGTGTCGCTGCACGTACAGATGCTCGAAGACCCCGACGCCAGCGATGGCTCCCGGGAGGCGATCCGCGTCGCCGCCCGCAAGGCCATGACAGACCTCCGTTTCGTGATCGACCTCGCCGACGACGGCCCGCGCGCTGCGGGCATGCCGACCGGTGACCTCGTCGCCGCGGTCGAGGAAGCGCGGACCGAATTCGAAGCGGCCGGGCACGACGTCATCCTCGACGGCGACCCCGGCGACGAGCGCATTCCCCGCGCGGTCGAGATCGTGCTCGCGCGCATCGTGCGCGAGTCGGCCACGAACGTCCTGAAGTATGCCGGCCCCGGAACCGTCGAGATCCGTCTCGCGGTGGACGACGACAAGGCGCACCTCTCACTGCGCAGTCCGCTCCCCACGACGCCGCGTCGGGAGCTATCCTCCAGTCGGACCGGCCTGGGGCGGATGGCCGAACGCGTGATGGGCGCCAGCGGCGAGTTCAGCGCCGGGGAGGTGGACGGACACTGGCTCGTGTCCGCCGTGTTGCCGGTGGTCTGAGCCCCGCGTATCCTGAGACGACGCCCGTGATTCCGCCCCCGAGGCCGTAGACGAAAGTCTACGAGTGTCTCGACATTCGGCACTTCAGAGGCTTCGCGGCGCCGACATATCCTGAAGGCTCCCCAGATAAAGCGTCCCCAGCGCTGCGATCGCGGGCGCGATCTTTCTGGCTTCTTACACTCCCGCGCCCGCGGTCGCGAATCTGTCTCCGGCCTCAGCCGCCCACTGCTCTCATGTAGTGTCCGTCCGTCGATATCCCGGACGCCGCCACGGTGAAGCGCACCACCTCGCTGAGGTAGCGGTCCTCCGATGCCTCGAAGATGCGCCCCTCGGCGTCCCGCGACGTGCGCGTCAGCCGCAGGATGGGCGTTCCTCGCGGCACGCGGAGAAGCGCGGCGTCCTGATCGTCGGCGGCGACGGCGTCGATGACGTGCTGCAGTGCGACGATCGGATGCCCGACCGACGCGAGGTACTCGGTGATCGACACCGCATCGAGGTCGATCTCGAACAGCCGACGGCCGACGTCCTCGGTGTACGCGAGGCGCTCCAGCATCGTGGGACGGCCGTCGAGGAGCCGCAGACGCACCACGCTCACGATGGTGTCGTCGCGTCCGACACCCAGCGCCGGGCCGAGATCGCCCGCGCGCCGCAGACTCAGCTCCTGCGTCTGCGCGCCAGGGGTGACGCCGAGGTCGCGCGCCCATCGGGTGAACGGGACGGAGACGTCCACGGCCTGATTCGCTTTGCGCGCCACCACGCGCGCCGGCCGGCCGCGGGTCGTCTCGATGAGGCCTTCCGCGCGAAGGGCCGCCAGCGCGTTGCGGATCGGACCGCGCGACGTGCGCCAGTGCTCCGCGAGCTCGGCTTCCGTGGGCACGTCATCGCCGGGGCGGAGCGTGCCGTCCGCGATCCGCGAACGGAGGTCGTCGGCGATCTGGGTGTACACAGCTTCGGCCACATAGGTACATTACTTCGTCCGGTCACAGGGTCGCGAGGGTGTTGTGGCGCTGTTCATCCAGGCGAATGGCGGGTGAACGCCGACTGAACTCTTCTGAGATAGGTATACATCTCAGCGAGGCTGCTGGGAGAGTCGTCCGTGGATCACTCCTCCCACCCTGAAAGGTCCTCATGAAGCTCCGCGCTCTCCCCGCCCTCGCCGGCGCTGCGATCCTCGCGTTCGGCCTCGCCGCCTGCTCCGGATCGGCCGATGCCACCGACGCCCCCGGCGACGCACAGTCGGCCGGTGGATTCGCCGTCGACGAGAACACCCTCGTCTTCGGCGTCGTCCCCGACTCGGTGGACACCGAGACGAACTACCAGCCGCTCATGGACTACATCGCCGAGGTCACCGGCAAGACCGTCGAGTACCACGAGTCCACCGACTACGCCGCGCTCATCGAGGCCGCCGTCGCCGGGAAGGTCGACGTCGCCTCGTTCTCCGGATTCACCTACGTCACCGCGACCAACAACGGCGCGAAGCTCACCCCGATCTCGTCCATCGTCACCGAGGAGGGCCAGGAGCCCGGCTACTACTCGCAGGCGATCGTCCCGGCGGACAGCGACATCTCCAGCCTCGAGGACTTCGCGGGCAAGAAGGTGTGCTTCGTGGACCCCTCGTCCACCTCCGGCTACCTCTTCCCGTCGTACAACCTCATCGAGGCGGGCGTGGACCCGAAGTCCGACATCACGCCCGTGTTCGCGGGCAAGCACGACGTGAGCGTGCAGAAGGTCGGCGAGGGCGTCGAGTGCGAGGCCGGTTTCGCCGAGGACTCCGAGGTCGAGAAGTCCGACAAGGTGAAGGTCATCGCCGAGACCATGGTCCCGGGTGCTCCGCTCGTCTACTCCTCGTCCCTGCCGGATGACGTGGCGAAGCAGCTCGTCGACGCCCTCGGCGAGGTCACGATCGACGACATCATCGCGGCGGGCATCGACAGCGCGGACTCCGACGCGTTCCGCAGCGTGTTCTTCGCCACCAAGCCGGTGGACGACGCCTACTACGACCTCATCCGCGACATCTGCGCCGAGACCGAAGCCGAGCAGTGCCAGGGCTGACGCCCCGCGCCTGACGACAGGAGAAGCCATGACCGCGGCATCCGACACCCTCATCCGCCTCGCCGGCGTCACCAAGACCTTCGGCAGCACCACCGCCCTGAAGGACGTCACGCTCGAGGTGGCGCGGGGAGAGATCGTCGTGCTGCTCGGGCTCTCCGGTTCCGGCAAGTCCACGCTGCTGCGCCATCTCGACGGCCTGGAGCTCCCCAGCTCCGGGTCGGTCGAGGTGCTCGGCGCATCCGTTCCCTCGACGAAAGGTCGGGCGCTGCGGGAACTCCGCAGCAGCGTGGGCTTCATCTTCCAGCAGTTCGAGCTCGTGCCCTCCCTGACCGTTCTGGAGAACGTGCTGACCGGATCGCTGTCGCGGATGCGCGGCCCGCGGCTCGGGCTGTGGAGCTACCCCCGCGCCACGAAGCTGACCGCGCTGGAGCACCTCGATCGCGTCGGCCTCCTCGACCGTGCCTATCAGCGCAGCGACACCCTGTCCGGGGGTCAGCAGCAGCGGGTGGCGATCGCCCGGGCGCTCATGCAGAAGCCGGCGATCCTCCTCGCCGACGAGCCCGTCGCCTCGCTCGATCCGGAGTCGAGCGAGCAGGTGATGGCCCTCATCCGCGAGATCGCCGCCGACGAAGGACTCACCGTCGTGTGCAGCCTCCACCAGGTCGACCTCGCGATCAGCTGGGCCGACCGGATCGTGGGTCTCCGACACGGCGAGGTCGTCCTGGACACCCCGACGGACGGACTCTCCAAAGCCGAGGTGATGGAGATCTACGGCCGCGTCGCGACGACGACGGCGGAGATCCGTGCCGTGCAGGTGGAGCTCGTCGACGCCGTGACCGCGGTGGGGGCGTCATGACGGCGGTGGGGGCGTCGACACGGGGCGCTTCGACAGGCTCAGCGACCCAGGGCGGCGGCTCAGCGACCCAGGGCGGCGGCTCAGCGACCCAGGGCGGCGGCTCAGCGACCCAGGGTGGCGGCTCAGCGACCCGGGGCGGCGGCTCAGCGACCCGGGGTGGCGGGAGCGTCGCGGAGCGGGTGCCGAAGCGGCCGCTGTCCGCGCAGCGCATCGCAGCGGGACTCACTCTCCTCGTCCTCGTCGTGCTCGGCATCCTCGCGGTGCGCGACGTGGGGATCTCGATCCCGGCGATGGTCCAGAGCTGGGGCAACGCCGAGAACTTCCTCGGCCGCGTCGGCGGGCTCTCCTTCCCCGCGCCGGCCGACCTCGCCTGGCTCATCGCGCTGACCGTCGGCCTCGTGCTCGTCGGCACGCTGCTCGCGGCCGTGCTCTCCGTGCCCATCGCCTACCTCGCCGCCGCCAACACCACCCCGGGCGCGGGCTGGCGCGCGGCCGCCCGATTCATCGGCGTCCTCACCCGCGCGCTGCCGGACGTGGTGCTGGCCATGGCGTTCGTGCTCATGTTCTCGCTCGGCACGCTGCCCGGCATCCTCGCCATCGGCATCCACTCGATCGGCATGATCTCCAAGATGTTCGCGGACGCCATCGAGCAGATCGACGAAGGGCCACGTCTCGCGATCCGCGCCGCGGGGGGCTCGAAGCTGCAGGAGTTCACGGCGGGCATCCTCCCGCAGGTGCTGCCGAGCTGGGTGGCCACAGTGCTGCACCGCAACGACATCAATCTGCGCGGGAGCGTCGTGCTCGGCTACGTGGGCGTCGCCGGCCTCGGGCTCGAGATGTCCTACGCCTTCAAGTCGCTGAACTACGGCAAGGGCCTCGGGATCGCGCTCGTGATCTTCGTGCTCTGCATCGTGATGGAGATCGTCTCGAGCACGGTGCGCGGCGCGATGCTCGGCGAGCAGAAGCAGACGCGGTCCTGGATGGACCGGATCGTGCATCCGCGCATGCGCCGGCGGCCGTCCGCCTCCGCCGCCGATCGCCCCGCGTGGGCGGAGAGCCCGCAGACCGCGGTGCGCCGTCCGTGGACCGCCCAGCGGGTGCGTCACACGGCCGCCGGGATCGTCGCGGTCCTCGTCGTGGTCGGCAGCGTCGTCGTGAGCCAGATCACCTGGTCCGACCTGTTCACCTTCTGGGCGAAGCTGCCCGACGTCGCCGCCCGGTTCTGGCCGCCGTCGTTCGGCAGCTACGACACGGTCGCGATGCTGGAGGCCATGCGGGAGACCGTCGCGATCGCGCTCGCGGCCACCGTCCTCACCCTCCTGCCGTCGCTGCTGCTCGGCTCGTTCGCCGCGCGCAACGTGGCCCCGCATGCCGCAGGGCGCGGCACCGCCCGTCTGCTCCTCGTGGGCATCCGCGGCATCCCCGAGCTCATCCTCGCCATCGTCCTCGTCGTCATCACGGGTCTCGGCGCGCAGGCCGGCGTCATCGCGCTCGCGATCGGCGGGATCGGACTGCTCGGCAAGCTCATCGCCGACTCCTTCGAGGAGGTCGACCGCGGGCCCGAGCGCGCTCTGCGGGCGGTGGGCGCCACCCGGATGCAGACGTACACGTCGGCCACGCTGACGCAGGGCACCCGCGCGCTCATCGGGCACAGCTTCTACATGCTCGACACCAACATCCGCGCAGCCACGATCCTCGGCATCGTCGGCGGCGGCGGGGTCGGCTACTACCTGCTGAACGCCAGCCAGGGCTCGCGCTACGAGACGGTGACCGCGATCGTGCTGATGATCCTCGTGACCGTGCTCGCCGTCGAGGGGCTCGCGATGTGGATGAGGAAGGTGTTCCGATGAACGGGGCGAAGCAGAACCCCGACGTCGTCGTCGTCGGTGCAGGCATCGTCGGACTCGGGGCCGCGTACGCGGCCGTGCGCCGGGGGCTCCGCGTCGTCGTGGTCGACCGCAGCGCGGCCCCGACCGGCGCCACGATCCGGAACTTCGGTCACCTCTGCATCGGCGCGCAGGGCGGGGAGGCGCGGCGATACGCGAATGCCTCGCGCGATCTCTGGCTGCAGCTCGCCAGGGACGCGGGCTTCTGGATCCGCGAGTCGGGCACGCTCGTCGCGGCCCGGCATGAGGACGAGCTCGCCGTGATGACCGCGGCGGCGCAGGACGGCGGCATCCGGATGCTGGAGGCCGATGAGCTCCTCCGCCGCGCCCCGCTGCGTCGGGACGGCCTCGTCGGCGGCGCCCTCATCGAGGCCGACCTGCAGACGGACCCGCGGACCGCGGCGACGGCCATCGTGCGGCACCTGACGGCCCGGGGCGTCGAGTTCCGCTTCCGCACGGCGGTGACGGCGCTCGGCGCAGGGCGGGTGGAGACCACGCGCGGTGCGATCGACGCGGGGGCCGTCGTGGTGGCGGTCAACCACGACATCGATCAGCTCCTGCCCGAGGTCGCCGAGCGCCACGGCGTGATGCGTTGTGCGCTCGACATGATGCGGGCGGCGGTCTCGTTCCCGCGACCGCTGACCGCGCCCCTGCTGACCGGCTGGTCCCTCATCCGGTACGGGAGGTTCGCCGATGGACCGGAGGCCCGAGTCCTGCGCGAGCGTCTGCACGCCGAGCGCCCCGACCTCGCGGCCCTCGACCTCAACCAGATGTACACGCAGCTTCCCGACGGCACGCTCATCCTGGGTGACTCGCATGCCACCGCCGCCGCCCCCTCACCGTTCCAGCCCGAGGCCGCGTTCACCGCGTTCCTCAGCGAGGCCGAGGCCCTGTTCGAGTGGGGTGCACCACGGATCATCGAGCGGTGGCAGGGCGTGTACGCGAAAGCCCCCGGCGAGTTCCTCGTCGACCGCGGAGACGACGGTGCGCTCGTGCTCGCCGCCACCACCGGCATCGGCATGACCTGCGGCCTCGGGCTCGCCGACCTGCACCTCACCGCCGCCCTCGGCGGCACCCCTGCTCTGGAAGGAACCCCATGACCACTCCCATCGAACTCGTCGTCCTCGACATGGCCGGCACCACCGTCGTGGACGACGGCGTGGTGGAGCAGGCGTTCCAGCGCGCCGCCGAACGCACCGGCGTCGCCGCACGGCTGCCCTGGGACGATGCCCTCGGCTATGTCAGGAAGACCATGGGACAGTCCAAGCTCGATGTCTTCCTGCACCTGGCCGACGGCGATGCGGTCGCGGCACGGCAGGCCACCGCGGCGTTCGAGGCCGCGTACGCCGAGATCGTCGCCGAAGACGGCGTCGCGGAGATCCCCGGGGCGGCGGACGCGATCCAGGGCTTGAAGGACGCCGGGCTCACCGTCGCACTGACCACCGGGTTCGCGCCGGTCACCCGACAGGCGATCCTCGACGGCCTCGGGTGGGGAGGGCTCATCGACCTCGCGCTCTCCCCGGTCGACGCCGGCCGCGGACGCCCCGCGCCCGACCTCGTCCTCACCGCCCTTCTGCGCACGGGAGCGTCCGCGGTGCAGGCTGTGGCCGTCGCCGGCGACACCGTGAGCGACGTCGAGTCGGGCCGCCGCGCGGGTGCCGGTTTCGTCGCAGGAGTGCTCACCGGCGCCCACGATCGCGCGGCTCTGAGCGGAGCGGGCGCCCACGCCGTGCTCCCCGACGTCACGGCGCTGCGGGGGGCTCTGGCCCAGCGAGAGCTCCTTCCCGCTGCCGTCGCCTCCGTCTGAGAGTCGAGTCATGGGAACGCTGCTGATCCGCCCGCCCGGACACCGGAGGGACGTCGCGCTGCGCCCCGCGGCCACCGCGATGGTCTGGGTCGGCGAAGGGCACCCGCACGAGACGATCGCGGTCCCGGGGGTCGCGCTCGGCGATCAGGACGTGCTCGTCGCCGTGGAGATGTCCACGATCTGCGGGTCGGACGTGCACACCGTGCAGGGGCGCCGGTCCGCGCCGGCGCCGCTCGTCCTCGGGCACGAGAGCGTCGGTCGCGTCATCGCGATGGGCGATGACGGTGCGGAGGCGGTGGACGGCACTCCGCTGCGGATCGGCGACCGTGTGGTCTGGTCGGTGACGGTGTCATGCGGCACCTGCGACCGTTGTCGGCGCGGCCTCACGCAGAAGTGCCGTGACCTGGGCAAGTACGGCCATGACCGCGTCGGCGCCCACGGCGACCTGACAGGGGCGTTCGCCAGCCACGTGCAGCTGCGGGCGGGCACCGCGATCGTGCGCGTGCCGGAGGCGCTGCCCGCTGCGGTGCTGGCGCCTGCCGCCTGCGCGACAGCGACCGCGTGGGCCGCAGTGGCGCGTGCCGCCCGTGACATCGACCTCGACGGCGCCGCGGTGCGCATCCACGGCGCGGGTCTCGTGGGGATCAGTGCCGCCGCGATCGCTGCCGAGCACGGTGCCGTCGTCGAGGTGCGCGATCCGGACGACGACCGGCGCGCCTTCGCCTCCCGGTTCGGGGCCACCGCGCTCGACCGCGACCCCGACGTCGTCATCGAGGCCTCAGGGCATGCCGTCGGGGAGGCCCTCGCGGGCGTCGCCGTCGGCGGGACGGTGGTCCTCGTCGGCAGCGTGTTCCCCGCAGCCCCGGTTCCGCTGGACGCGGAGGATCTCGTCCGCCGACTCATCACGGTCGCGGGGGTGCACAACTACGGTGCCGACGATCTCGCGGCAGCGGCGTCGTTCCTCGCGGGGCGCGGGCGCGCGTATCCGTTCGGCGAGGCCGTGGGGGCGGTGCGATCGCTCCTCGACATCGACGCCGCCCTCACCGAGGCGACAGCGCCGGGAGCCCCGCTGCGGGTCGGCCTCGTGCCGGGGCGCTGAGCTCTCAGTCCGAGCCGGAGCGCCGCGGTCCTGCGGGGTGCAGCCCCTCGGCGTGGAAGGCGAGCAGTCGCACCGCGGCGTCGACGCTCGCCGACAGGATCTCGTCCGGATCGCCGGTCAGCGCCAGCCTCCGGTGCCCCGCGTCGTCGGCGGTCGCCCAGCCCAGGTAGACCGTGCCCGCGGGGTGACCGCCCTCCGGACCCGGCCCGCCCACGCCGGTGGTGGAGACGCAGATGTCGGCGTCGAAGAGCTCCCGCGCTCCCGTGGCGAGCTGCTCGGCGCAGGCCGCGGAGGTGGGGTCGGTCCCCGGGGTCAGCCCCAGCACCCGCTCCTTCACCTCCGTGAAGTACGCGACGATGCCGCCGGCGAACCAGCCGGAGGCCCCCTCGCCGGCGCCGATCGTGTTCGCGAGGCGTCCGGACGTGAGCGACTCGGCCACGCTCACGCGCAGGCCTCGGCTGCGGGCGAGCTCGCCGAGGCGTTCGAGGTCGGGGGTCTCGTTCGGTGCGGTCATCGGGCGCTCCTCTCATCGGTTCCGCCAGGCTACGGGTGCCGCGGAGCCCTGATGGAGGGGATTGACAACCGTGTCCGCGTCAAGCCCCTGGAGGGCACTCATCCTGCGCGCCATCGTCGGACCGTGGTCACACCGACGAAGGAGGCGGACATGGCGGAGGATGCGCGTGACACCGCGGGAATGCGGGCGGTCTTCTGGATCTGGGCGGGGATCATCGGCGTCGGGCTCGCCGTGATGATCGGCCTGCCGCTGGGAGGGCGATGACGATGCGCTCGCGGATCAAGGACCACGCCCTCAGCCTCTTCTTCCTCGCGCTGTTCGCGCTCGCGCTCGGGGGCCAGGCGCTCGCGGGCTACCTCCGCAACAACGAGGAGCTCCTCGACCACGGGCAGGGGGCGATCGGCTTCGGGGACTTCCTCTGGTCGTCCGACTTCGCCGTCGACGTCGCCGAGAACTGGCAGTCGGAGTTCCTGCAGTTCTTCCTCTTCATCGCTGCGACGATCTGGTTCGTGCAGAAGGGGTCGCCGGAGTCGAAGAAGCCCGGTGATGAGGGGCCGGGCAGCGATGCGGATCAGCTCGTCGGCCCGCACGCCCGCCCGGATTCGCCGCGGTGGGCCCGGGCGGGCGGATGGCGAGCAGCCGTGTTCGGCAACTCGCTGCTGATCGTGATGGGGGCGGTGTTCGTGCTGTCCTGGTTCGCGCAGTCGCTCGCCGGCACGGTCGTCATGAACGAGGAGAACGCGATGCACGGCGTCGCCGCGATCACCTGGGCCGACTACGTGACCAGCTCGGACTTCTGGGACCGCACGCTGCAGAACTGGCAGTCCGAGTTCCTCGCGGTCGGGACGATGGTCGCGTTCGCGATCTACCTCCGGCAGCGGGGGTCAGCGGAGTCCAAGCCCGTCGGCACCCCGCACCATCAGTCGGCCTTGGAGTCCGATTGGGAGAGCTCGTCGTTGACGTCGGCCTGCGAGAGCCGCTCGTCGTCGGCGTCGTAGCCCGGACGCGCCTCCTGCAGCGGCTGGTCGGAGAACTCACCACCGAGGCGTCCGCCGAAGGGCCGGCCGTGGTCGGCGAACTCCTCGCGGGCGAAGACCAGCTCCCACGGGCCCACCGTGAAGCGGGATCCGGTGCGCAGCGTCTCGGTGCGCTCGCCGGGGTGGGTGGCGTCCGCGTCGGGGTTGGAGTTCATCTCGCCGTCGGCGTGCAGGGTCACCACGTACTCGTCGCGGTCGTCGTGCACGACCGTCGCGTGCACGGGCTCGGTGTCGGCGAGGCGCAGCTCGTTCCCTGCGGCGGAACCGATGCGCACCTCCTCCATGTCGAGCGCGAACTCCGTGCGCTCGTCGTCGCGCCGCACGCGCAGTCGCGGGTTGCCCGCGCCGCGCTCGGCGTGGGTGGTGCCGGGCGTGTAGCCCTCCTCGGGACGGTCGTCGATGTGGCGGTCAGTCATGGCGGTGCCCTCCTCGGGTGTCGATGATTCGAGGCTAACCCCCGCATGGATCGTGCGCAGGGCCTTGACTTCGACGCCTGCGTCGCCCTCCGAGGCCGATTTGCCGCGCGCCCCGTCCGAGGGCTTACCCTCTACCCATAGGCCGATCCCGGCAGTGTCCGCCGGGCTGAGGACCACCCGACCGAGGAGCATCACCCGATGGGCAAGTTCATCTACGAAGGCAGCGTGAAGACCGAGATCGAGGATCGGGCGCTCACGCACCTGCAGCTCGTGATCACGGCCAAGCTGCGCCGCGGCGAGCCGTTCCCGTTCAGCTGGCGTGAGGACGCCAGCGTGGGCGGCGGCCGGACCACCGTCTGGATCCAGCCGGGCAGCTCGCTCGTCTTCAAGTACTTCGGCAGCCGGCAGCCCGCCGTCAACCGGGCCTGGATCGAGGCGCTCGCCTTCACCGCCAACGCTCCCACCGGGCTCTACCTGGTTCCCGAGCCCGCCGAGAACGCCGAGCCCCCGCACGGCGACGCCCCCTCCGCCGGCTGAGGCCGGTTTCCCGGAGACCGCCCGGGGCTGTCAACCCCCTGCCGTCCGCCCTCCGAAGCCGCGAGGCTCGATCACGACCTGATCGTCAGCCCCATGACAGGAGGAGCGGAAATGACCGACACCACCCGCGACGGCGGCCTCACCGACCCCCGACACGCGCACCACGAGGACGGGTTCCCGGCGCAGAGCCAGGACCAGCCGGGCCTCACCGAGAAGACCACCCCGGAGCCCGACCACGGCGAGCAGTCCTACGTCGGCCACGGGCGGCTCGAGGGGCGGCGTGCCCTCATCACCGGCGGCGACTCGGGGATCGGGCGTGCCGTCGCGATCGCCTTCGCCCGCGAGGGTGCAGACGTGGCCATCGTCCACATGCCCGAGGAGCAGGAGGATGCGGAGGAGACGCTCGCGCTCGTCCGTGAGGCCGGTCGCACCGGCGTCAGCATCCCCGGCGACGTCCGCGAGGAGGCCTTCGCGACCGACGCCGTGCACCGCGCGCGCCGCGAACTCGGCGGCCTCGACGTGCTCGTCCTCAACGCGGCCTACCAGCACGACATCGACGGGTTCGAGAACCTCGACACCGAGAAGATGCGTCGAGTGTTCGGCACGAACCTCGCCGGTCTCGTCTTCTCGGCACGTGCCGCCTTCCCTGACCTCGAGCCCGGATCCAGCATCATCGTGACCTCGTCGGTGCAGTCGGCGCAGCCGTCACCGGGTCTCATCGACTACGCCATGACGAAGGCAGCACAGGTCGCGTTCGTCAAGGCGCTCGCAGAGGAGGCAGGGCCGCGCGGCGTGCGCGTCAACGCCGTCGCCCCCGGTCCGATCTGGACGCCGCTGATCCCCGCGACCGGATGGGGGCCGGAGCGCCTGGAGACGTTCGGGCAGGACACGCCGCTGGGGCGCGCCGGCCAGCCCGCGGAACTCGCCGGAGCCTACGTGTACCTCGCCTCGGCGGAGTCGTCGTACGTGTCCGGAGCAGTCCTCGCGGTGACGGGCGGCAAGCCGCTCTGATCCGCGTGAGGAGGGCGCAGGCGGCGGGGAGGCAGGACCCCGCCGCCTAAGCTTGTCTGGTGCAGAGACCCGCGACATCCGGACCCCTCGTGGGCGTCGCCCTCGTCATCGGATCCTGCCTCTCCCTGCCGTTCGGCGCCGCCGTCGCCGCGCAGCTCTTCCCCGTCCTCGGGCCGTGGGGCGTGACATCGCTCCGCGTCGCGATCGCCGCGCTGCTGCTGGTCGTCATCGTGCGACCGCGGCCCCGCGCCTGGACCCGGTCGCAGTGGCTCGCCGCGGTGCTGTTCGGGGTGTCGCTCGCGGCGATGAACGGCTTCTTCTACGCGGCCATCGACCGCATCCCCCTGGGGCCGGCCGTGGCGATCGAGTTCCTCGGGCCGCTCGTGCTCGCCGCCGTGCTGACCCGTCGTCTCCGGGATGCGGTGTGGGTGGGCGTGGCCCTGCTCGGCATGGCGCTGCTCGGCGTGGACGGCCTCGTCGGCGCCGAGCCCCTCGACCCGCTCGGCGTGGTCTTCATCCTCATCGCGGCCGGATTCTGGGTCATGTACATCCGGATGAGCGCGCGCGTCGGCGCCCTCATCCCCGGCAGCAGTGGGCTCGCGATGGGACTCGTCGTCGCGGCCGTGCTCCTCATCCCCGTGGGTGTGCCCGCGGCGGCCACCGTGGCGCTGGACCCGCAGCTCCTCCTGCTTGCGGCGGTCACCGCGGTGCTCTCGTCCGTCATCCCGTACAGCTTCGAGCTCGCGGCGCTCCGTCGGCTCCCGCAGCGGGTGTTCGGGGTGCTGCTGAGCCTCGAGCCGGCGTTCGCGACGCTCGCCGGGTGGCTCATCCTCGGACAGGACGCCACGCCGCTGCGGCTGCTCGCGGTGGCGCTCGTGATCGCGGCGAGCGTCGGGACCACTCTCGGCGTGCGCCGCGACCGGAGGGGCGACGGTGCCGCGGGACCGTTCACCGCTCCGATCCCGCTTCCGGACTGACCCCTCCGGCCGAGCGGCTCTCACGCCCGGACGACGGCCGGCTGCGGCAGCGGGTAGCGGCGGCGCAGGATCACCCGCTGCACGAGGGTCCACACCACCGTGACCGTGAGATAGAGCGCGGCGGCCAGGGGGACGAAGGCCGCGAACACCGCGGTGAGGTAGTGCAGCGCCGACATCATCCGCAGCATGCCGGGGGAGCTGAGCGGGGAGTCGTCGCCTTCGACGGGGACCGGCCGGAACACCCGCCGGGTGACCTCGGCGACGGCGACCATCACGGCCAGCAGCACGCCGAAGACCGCGAACGTCGCCGGGGTCGCTGTGCCGCCGAACAGGGCCGACACCAGGCTCGTGCCGAGCGGGGCACCGAAGAGGTCGTGGGTGAGCAATTCATTCGGGTGTCCGGCGATCTCCGGTCGCAGGAACAGGGTGTACAGCAGCCCGACGACGGGTGCCTGCGCCAGCACGGGCAGCATCCCTGCGAAGGGCGAGGTGTTCTCGGCCCGGTAGAGCGCCATCATCTCCTGCTGCAGGCGCTCCGGGTTCTTCCGGTGGCGCTGCTGCAGCGCGCGCAGTTTCGGGGCGAGGCGGGCCCTGGTCTGCTCGGCTCGGGCCTGGGAGATGCCGACAGGGATGAGGAGGGCGCGCACGAGGAGGGTCACCAGGACCACGGCGAGGGCGGCGGCGGAGGGGCCGGCGAGGGGTTCGAGAAGGGTGGAGAGGCCGTTCAGGGCGCCGTAGGCGGCGTCCAGGAGCGCGGCAAGGGGAGGGAAGGCGAAGATGTCCACGGGAAGGTCCGTTCGATGAGGTCGGGAAGGGTCGGCGAAGGCCGCGCGGTCCCGGTCGGACGGACTACGCGGCGGTCGCGACTCCCGGCGCTCGCGGACGAGGGTGCCCGGCGGCATCCGGATCGCTCTGCGGGAGGAGCGTTCCGACATCGATCGCCCGCAGCGGGTGCGGGGCATCGGCGGAGGCCTGGTGGCGCACGCTCAGCACGAGCGCGAGCGTGAGGACGGTGACGGCGAGCAGCGCGATCGCGAGCCCGAGCGCGGCGGCATCCGGCATCGTCACAAGGCCGATCGCGGCCGCGACGAAGCCGAGCATCTGCCCGAACCACTCGCTCATGCCGCGAGCTTACCCCGTTCGAATCGCCTGGATCGCTGTATCCGGGCCGCCGATGGAGCCATTCAGGCGATTCGAAGGCGTACCGTCGGGGTATGGCGACAGAAGAACTTCTGGGAGTGGAGAATCCGATCGTGCTGGGGGCGTTCGGGGGGACCTCGTCGGTGGAGCTGACGGCGGCGGTGAGCGCGGCCGGCGGGCTCGGATCCTACGGTCTCTATGGCTACGACGGGGACCGGATCCGGGAGGTCGGGGCCGAGCTGCACCGCGCCACGGACCGCCCCTTCGCGCTGAACATCTGGCTGCCCCTGGGTGACGAGGCCGTGCCGAACCCGCAGCACACGGTCTTCGCGCAGGCGCTGGAGCCGTTCTACGAGGCCGTCGGGGTTCCGGTGCCGGCACGCCCCGAGCGTTACATGCCCGACCTCGACGAGCAGCTCGACGCGGTCTGGGAGGTCGCCCCCGCCGTGCTGAGCGTGGTGTTCGGGGTGCCGTCGCCCGCCGTCGTCGCCGAGGCCCGCGACCGCGGCATCCGGGTCGTCGGCACCGCCACCACGGTCGCCGAAGCGGTCGCGCTCGCCGAAGCCGGAGTCGATGCCGTCGTCGCGTCCGGAGCTGAGGCGGCCGGGCACCGCGTGTCGTTCCTGCGCCCCGCGACCGAGTCGCTCGTCGGCACCATCGCGCTCGTGCCCCAGGTCGTGGACGCGGTCGACGTGCCCGTCATCGCCGCCGGCGGGATCGCCGACCGCCGCGGGGTCGCGGCGGCCTTCGCCCTCGGTGCCTCCGGCGTGCAGGTCGGGACGGCGTTCCTCGCGACCGCCGAATCCGCCGCGACGGCAGCGCACCGCGACGCCATCCGGACCACTGCCGCCGACGAGACCGTGCTGACGAAGGCGATGAGCGGACGCCTCGCCCGCGGAGCCCGCAATCGCGCGGTGCGGGCGATCGAGGCGAGCGGCACGATCGCCCCGTTCCCGATGCAGAACTGGCTCACCGGACGCTTCCGCGCGGCGGCAGGAGAGCAGAATCTCGGCGAGCTGCAGTCGCTGTGGATGGGGCAGGCCGCCCCGCTCGCGCGCGGGACGACCGCCGCCGAGGTCTTCGCAGAGCTCGCCGCCGGGGTCCCCGGCCGTTGAGAACGCCGACCGCTGAGCGGCGGAGCGCTACAGGATGACGGTCGAGCGGCCGTGCACGATCACGCGGTCCTCGGCATGCCACTGCACGGCACGGGCGAGCACCAGACGCTCGACGTCGGCGCCCCGGCTCTGCAGCTCGGCCGCGGACTCGGAGTGCGTGACCCGCGTGACGTCCTGCTCGATGATCGGCCCCTCGTCGAGGTCGGCTGTGGCGTAGTGCGCCGTGGCACCGATCAGCTTCACGCCGCGCTCCTTCGCCCTGGCGTAGGGGTTCGCGCCGATGAAGGCGGGCAGGAACGAGTGGTGGATGTTGATGACCGGGGCTTCGAGGCGCGTGATGAAGTCGTCGCTGAGGATCTGCATGTACCGGGCGAGCACGACGAGATCGACGTTGCCGCGGAGGAGGTCGAGCTGACGCTCCTCCATCGCCTGCTTGTCCGTCGAGGGGATGTGCACGAACGGCACTCCGAAGGAGCGGACCGCCTCGGCGAGGTCGGGGTGGTTCGAGACGACCATGGTGATGTCGATGTCGAGCTGCCCCCGCTGCGTGCGCCAGAGCAGCTCCATGAGGCAGTGGTCGTACTTCGAGACGAAGATCGCCACGCGCTTGCGCCGGGCGACGTCGTGCAGCGACCACTCCATGCCGAAGCGCTCCGCGACCGCCGCGATGTCGGCCTCCAGGGCGGGGCGCGCGGCGGACAGGCCGTCGAGGTGGATGACCGTCCGCTGGAAGAATCGGCCACCCTCGGAGTCGGTCGAGTGCTGGTCGAGCGAGATGATGTTCGCCCCGTGCCGGGCGAGCACGCCGGCGACCGCGGCGACGATGCCGGGCTGGTCGTCGCAGGCGATCAGCAGTCGGGCGGTATCGGGCTGGGTCATGGCTGCTCCTCGGGGTGTGCATCGATTCTGCCGTGTCGCGCGGGCGGGGAGCGAATCGCCCGCGGCGTCGCTACCCTGAGACCGTGGATGCGAGCGACGTCGGACTGGTGCTGATCCCGCTGCTGGCGGTGGCCGCACCGCTTCTCGCACGCGGCGTCCGTCCGCTCGTCCGGGTGCCGATCGTCGTGTTCGAGCTCGTCCTCGGGATCCTCGTCGGTCCTGCGGTGCTCGGCTGGGTGGAGCCAGGGCCCCTCCTGGAGAAGCTCAGCGACTTCGGCCTGGCCGTGCTGTTCTTCGTCGCCGGCTCCGAGATCGACTTCCGCCAAGTGGCCGGGAAGCCCCTGGCCCGGGCGTCGCTGGGCTGGCTGCTCAGCGTGCTGCTGGGCATCGGGCTCGGATTCTTCTTCGCCCCGGGCGAGGGCATGGTCGTCATCGGGATCGCGTTGAGCTCGACCGCCCTCGGCACGCTGATGCCGATCCTGCGCGATGCGAAGGAGCTGGACACCCCGTTCGGCCGTGCCATCAGCACCATCGGCGCCGTGGGGGAGTTCCTGCCGCTGATCGCGATCTCGATCTTCCTGAGCACCCGGACGACGCCCCTGGCCACGGCGGTGCTGCTGACTTTCGTCGTGCTCGCGGGACTCGCCGTCCTCGTCGCGCACCGGGTGCCGCACGGGCGCCTGCACGGCATCGTGCGCGCGACCCTCCACACCTCCGACCAGTTCGGGGTGCGCTTCGTGATCCTCCTCATCGCGGCCCTCGTCGGCCTCAGCGTGATGCTCGACCTGGACATGCTCCTCGGCGCCTTCGTCGCGGGGGCCATCTGGCGCATCATCATGGCGCGGGCACCCGAGAAGGACGCGGCCGAGGTCGAGAGCAAGATCGAGGGGCTCGCGTTCGGCTTCCTCGTCCCGGTGTTCTTCCTCTACACGGGCGTGACCTTCGACCTGCAGGCGCTACTGACGTCTCCCTCGGCGATGTCCCTGGTGCCGGTGTTCCTGCTGGCGCTCCTGGTGATCCGCGGGTCGGCCGCTCAGCTCTCCGCCCCGGCGGGCGCGAGCGGACGCGACCGTGCCGCCCTCGGCCTGCTCGCGGCCACCGGGCTGCCGATCATCGTCGCGGTCACCGCGATCGGCGTGGATCAGGACATGCTCGACTCCGGGACCGCGGCCGCGCTCGTCGGGGCGGGCATGCTGTCGGTGCTCCTGTACCCGCTGATCGGGATGACGCTGCGGGGCGATCGTGCGCAGGTCGCCGGCCCGCGCCTCGCCGACCAGACCACGCTGGGGGAGCTGTGACCACCGCCTCCGCCCTGCTGACCCAGGCCGTGCAGGAGCTCGCCGGCGCACCCCGCGAGGGCCTCGGCGAGGAGAAGGACTCGCGCTGGCGCGGGCGGCGGATCGTCCGTGTCGGCGAGGCCTGGCACCTCGGCGTCATCCTGCTCACCGACACGCATGCCCTGGCGACGGCGGAGGTGCTCCGCGCGGCGGACCCGGGGCGTCGGGGATACACCGCCGAGTCGGCGCGGGCACGGGCCGAGCGCCGGGCCCTCGCGCTCCGGGGCGGCTTCCATGAGGGGGATGTCGTGCACGTCGGCTGGAGCGTGATCGACGTCGACGCGGTGGATGCCGGAGGCTCCTCCGGTCCGCTCGCGCTCATCGACGGCGTGCCGTCGGTGCGCTGGAGCCAGGCGGGCGGGTTCATGCCGCTGGAGGCCTACCTGCGCGAGCGCATCCCGCTGCTCCGCGGCGACGCGCCGACCTGATCTCAGCCGAACAGCTCGGCGAAGCGGCGGAGCAGGGCGGCGCCCTCGGTGACCGAGGCCGCGAGGACCTCCTGCTGCACCGCGTCGAACTGGGCCGGATCGAAGTACCCCGTCGTGCGGTAGAACGTCATCCGGTCGGCGAAGTCGCGCGGCGTCGGCTCGGGATGGAACTGCGCGGCGTACAGGTGCGTCCCCACCCGGTAGGCCTGCACGGGGCAGGTCGCGTTGGTGGCGAGCAGCACGGCTCCCGGCGGAGTCGTGGCGGCGCTCTCCTTGTGCGCGGTGAAGACGGTGAGTGCCGGACCGGACGGGCCGAACACGGGATCGACGGCGCCCTCCGGCGTCGTGTCGATGACGGTCGCGCTCGCCGCCTCCGGCATGGTCGTCACGACCTCGCCGCCGAGGAGGCGGGTGAGCACCCCGATGCTGAAGCACGTGAAGAAGGCGGCGATCCGCTGTTCCCGTGCGGCGCGGGCGAGCGTCTCCAGATCGGCCTCCACGCGGCGCTGCACCGGGGTCTTCTCGACGTCGGTGACGTTGAACGGAGAGCCGCCGACGACGACGCCGCGGTAGCGGTCGAGGTGGGCTTCGGTCAGCGGCTCGTGCAGCAGATCGAGACGGTCGACCACGTCGACTCCGAGTGCCCGCCGGAACGAGGCGTGCTCGGCATCCGCCGCCCCGGTCTCGGGTCGCACGCAGACGTAGAGAAGCGAGGCCATCAGGCGATTCTAACGAGGGGGAGCGTCCCGGCCCGACGGCTTAGCGGGACGAGTTCGCGGTGCGTCCTCGGACGATCCCGACGAAGGTCTCGACGTCAGGCGTGGTTCGGTCGCGCGGCCAGGCGAGGGCCACGGTCGAGACCGGGCCGTCGGCGAGGACCCGATAGTCGGCGTCCTTCCGGTGGTGCAGTCGGGCCAGTGACATCGGGACGACGACGACGCCCACACCGGTCGCCGCCGTGGCGATCGCGTCGCCTGTCGACAGGGGTCCGACGCGTGCAGGGATGGTGCCCGGCAGCTCGACCGGCCCGAGCACGTCGTCGGACAGGGAGAACAGCACCTCGCCGTCGAGGTCGGCGGTCGTCAGCTCGTCCGCCGCGAGCAGGTGCGAATCGGTCGAGGCCACGACGACGGGGACCTCGTCGTACAGCGGGATGACGTGCAGGGCGTCGTCGTCCAGCGGGAGGCGCACGAGGGCGGCGTCGAGATCATCGAGCGCCTCTCGCTGCCCGGCGACCTCGATCGCGACGAGCTCGAGGGCCACGTGGGGCAGGCGCCGCTTCCACGTGTCGATCCACTTGCCCGGCGTCGCTCCGGGCACGGCGCCGAGGCGGAACGTCCGCGGCTCCTCGGGTGTGGCGGTCGGAGCGTCGAACACGACCTTCTCGGCGCGGGGTGAGCGGCGCGGAGCCGGCTTCCCCTGGCGTGAGCCGCCGCCCGCGGCACGGCCCCGGTGGGCGGGTGAGCCCTTGCCGGAGCCTTTCGCGGGTCGTCGTCCCTGGTGCGCCATGGGATCCAGGCTACTCGGGGTCCTCCGAGTCCTCGGCGGGGGAGTTCCGCTGAGTCCGGCGGACCAGCCCGGCGACACCGCCCACGAGGAACAGAGCTCCCGCGGTGAGGAGCACGATCGTGAGCAGGGTGGCGGGAGTCATCGTCCCCACGCCGTCGGCCAGCGCGGCGCGGCGATCCGCGTCGGCGAGGAACCACAGCGCCCCCACGGCGATCGCGGCGAAGGTCGTGCCCCAGATGATGGATGCCCAGCGCACCCGTGGTGCGGTGATGGTCTCGGTGCTCATTCCTGGCCCTCCTCGGGCTCCTGCAGGGTCACGACGATGACGCCGCTCGACTGGTCGATGGTCACGGGCTGGATCGTGGAGGGGCTGCCCTCCTCGGCGGAGATGTTCGCGGTGAGGACGTTCTCCTCGCCCCGTGGCCGGGTCGAGATGACGCCGGTGTCCATGACCATCGGATCGTCCGGATCGACGCGGAGCCAGCTCACCTCCACGGCGTCGCCGACAGTGCCGCGGAGCTGCAGCTGCACGCCGGCGTCGACGAAGATCTCGGTCCGCCCCGATCCCTTCTCGATCTCGATGGGGCGGGGGCCGCCGTCGTGCGGGTGGAGCTGCAGGTACAGATCGCCGAACGGCTGTCGGATGTGCGCCTCCTGGTTGTTCGTGAGCGAGGCGTACCCGAGGGTGAGACCGGGCATCGTGGACAGGAAGCCGGTGAGGAGACCCGCGGCCAGCGTCAGCACGGTGAGGAAGGCCAGTGCGCCGCTGCGGCGACGGAGGGCTCCGGCCGTGATCATCGCCAGGGCCAGGACCAGTGCGCCGGACAACAGCCCCAGCGCGCCGCCGAGGGCTTCACCGACGGCGAGTCCCACCCCGGCGCCGACCACGATCGCGAGTCCGAGCGCGGCCATGACGAACGGGAAGCCGGCGCGCGGGTTGGACGCGCGGCGGAGGCGTCGGCGCTCCGCGGCCTCGGCGGCGAAGACGGCGGCTTCGGCCTGACGCTCCCGGCGGAGCTGGTCGCGTGCGGCGCGCTCCGCATCCTGCTGCTGACGGCGCCAGGCCTGATCCTGCTCCTTCCACGCGGCATGCTGGGCGCGCCAGGCCTCCAGCGCGGCGGGGTCCTGGGTGCCCGGAGGCAGGGGTGCCGGAGGTGCAGGGATGGCGAGGACGTCGTTCGGGAGTTCGGCGGGGAGCGTCGTCGGGGGAGGCGCGTCCGTCGCCGCGGGAGGAGTGGCGTCCGCCCCCGTGGCGGGACCCGAACCCGCGAGGGGGGCGGACGCGGCCGGGGCCGCCGGATCTGCGGAAGCCCCCGGCAGATCCGGCGCGGAAGCGCCCGGGGTGCGGCGCGCGGCACGCACGATGAGGAAGAGCAAGGCGGCGGCGAGCACGAGCCCGACCACCCAGGTGAAGGTCGACAGTGCCGACCAGCCGTCGTAGCCGAGTCCGAACAGGCGCCCGGTGAGCGGGGCCGTCGGGAAGAGGCCGATCACGGCGAGGGCGAGGATGCCGAGCTGCACGGGGTCGTACCGGCGCTGCAGCAGATCGCGCAGGTGCACGCGGCCGTCGACGTCCGGCAGCACGGCCCAGGCGAGGGCGTACAGGAACAGGGCCGGAAGACCGAAGAGGGCCGTGACGACGAGGATTCCGCGCACGATCAGCGGATCGATGCGCAGCCGGATCGCGATGCCCGCGGCCACGCCGCCGAGCCACCCGTCGGTGCGGACGACGCCGAGGCCGGCGACCCACAGCAGGAAGCGGTCGGCGCCGCGCGGTGCGCGAGGGGTGTCCGGCGTCGACGGGGCGGGCTCGGCGGGCGGCGGCGGAGCGGTCGGAATCGTCATGAGTCGATCCTCGCGGTCGCCGGCGCCGTGAGGCCATGGGGGGATCCCCTGAGCGCACCCTGATTCCGCGCCGGGGAGGACCCCGAGCGGGGGACAGGATGATTGGATGACGGTATGCCCTCCGCCGTCTCCACGCTCCCCGGCCCCGCGCCGGCGACCGTGCGTCCGGCGCTGACCCGCGACCGCGACGCTCTCGTGACCGGAGTGAGCGCCGGGCTCGCGCGGCACCTCGGAGTGCACGTGGGCCTGGTGCGGGCGCTGTTCGTCGCCCTGACGCTCTGCGGGGGTGCGGGCGTGCTCCTGTACGCCTGGTGCTGGACCTTCATGCCGTGGACGGAGGGGACGACGGCGCCGACGCGTCGCCTCCCGGTCGCCTGGCTCCTGCTGGTCCCCGCGGCCGTCGGCGCCCTCGTCGTCGTGGTGTGGCGCGGGGGCAGCGACTGGCTGAACGGCTCGATCCCTCCGGGGACGGCGGCCGTGGTGGTCGGCGGGACCACGCTGTGCGCGACCGCCTCCGGGCTGTGGGCGACGCTCATCGATCGCACCGACACGGCGCGCGGCCCCCGGCACACCACCACCGTCCGCATCCTCGCGGTGCTCATCCTCGGCCTCGTGGTCCTCCTGCTCCTCTCGTGGCCGATCGCCCGCTCGGGCGTCGTGCTCGTGCTGCTCCCGCTGACCGGGCTGGTCGCGGTGGTGGCTTCGGCCCTCATTCCGCGCTGGCGGGAGCTGGCCGGAGAGCGCGTGCGCCGCATCCGAGAGGAGCAGCGCAGCGTGATGGCCGCCCATCTGCACGACTCGGTGCTGCAGACGCTCGCCCTCATCCAGAACCGGGCCGGGGCATCGAGCGAGGCGGCACGGCTGGCCCGGGCGCAGGAGCGGGAGCTGCGCGCGTGGCTCTACGACGGGGACGCCCCGGCGGACAGCGACCTGCCGACCGACCTGCGCGACTACGCAGCGGCGCTGGAGATCGACCACCCGGTCCGGATCGATGTGGTCTCGGCCGGGCTGTCGGCGGAGCGGGCGAGCGGCGAGCTGGCCGCCGCGGCGCGCGAGGCGATGCTGAACGCCGCGCGGCACGCCGGCGGCGAGATCTCCGTCTACATCGAGGGTCGGGTCGACGGCGTCGACGTGTTCGTCCGCGACCGCGGTCCCGGATTCCGGCTCGACGAGGTGCCGGGCGACCGTCTGGGCGTGCGGGAGTCGATCATCGGGCGCCTGCGTCGCGCGGGTGGCACGGGTTCGGTGCGCAGCGACGACGCCGGTACCGAGGTGCATCTGCGCCTGCCCACCGTCTCGTCCCCGGAACGGGGCGCCGGCCGACAGGAGCCCCGTGGCTGACCGCCTCCGCGTCGTGATCGTCGACGACCACTCCATCTTCCGCTCAGGCCTGCGGGCCGACCTCGATGCGAGCGTGGAGGTCGTGGGGGAGGCCGCAGACGTGCCCACGGCGATCGCCGTGATCGCGGAGACGGCGCCCGACGTGGTGCTCCTCGATGTGCACCTTCCGGGCGGGGAGGGCGACGACGCGACCGGCGGGGAAGCCGTGATCCGAGGGACGGGACCGACGACCACGCGCTTCCTGGCCCTCAGCGTCTCCGATGCCGCGGCCGATGTCGTGCGGGTCATCCGGGCCGGGGCGCGTGGCTACATCACGAAGGGCTCGTCAGGCGGCGAGGTGAGCGCCGCCGTGCACGCCGTCGCCGAGGGGGACGCGGTGTTCTCGCCGCGGCTCGCGGGATTCGTGCTCGACGCGTTCGGCGCCGTGGCCGGCGAGACCGCCACCGCGACCGACGAACTCGACCGCCTCTCCTCGCGCGAGCAGGAGGTGATGCGGTTGATCGCCCGCGGCTACGCGTACAAGGAGGTCGCCACCGCCCTCTTCATCTCGATCAAGACCGTCGAGACGCACGTGTCGTCGGTGCTGCGCAAGCTGCAGCTCTCCTCCCGCCACGAGCTCACGGCGTGGGCGTCGGAGCGGCGCCTGCTCTGAGAGCGGTCAGGCCGCCAGCCAGAGACCCTTCTGATCGGTGGCGACGGTGAGCCCCGCCGCGACCGTTTCGTCGTCGCCGATGCGGGCGCCCCGCACGATGCGGGCCCCGGCCCCGATGTCGGTGCGGACCCCGACGTGCGCGTGGTCGCCGACCGCCGCGCCCTGGCCGACGTGCGCGTGGGCGTCGATGTACGCGCCCTCGCCGATCACGGCGTCCTCGTCCACCCACGCACCGCGGGCGACGATGGCCCCCGCTCCGACGCGTGCTCCCGGTTCGATGTAGGCCCCCGCCTCGATGTGCGCCTTCGGATGCACCTTGGCGCCATGCGCGACGAGACCGCGACCGTTGGCGTGCTTGCGGTACCGCAGCGTCGCTCCGTGGTCGTTCTCGATGTCGACGTAGTTCTTGCCCACGATTCCTCCCGTGCTCCGGAGCTCTCCGGATATATCAACAACCACGAGAGGGGGAGATTCATTCCCGCGGATGGATACCGCTCAGCGCTGGCACCGAGGGCACCAGAACGTGATCCGCTCACGGGTCGGATCCGCCCCCAGCTCCCCGCGACGGATGAGCGTTCCGCAGCGTCGGCAGGGGCGTCCGGCGCGTCCGTAGACCCACGTGGACTGTCCCGGGCGGTCGATGCCGGTGAAGGTGCGGTTGCGGCGGTCGCGGTTCGCGCGGATGGTCCGCACGCCCAGGTCGAGGAGGGCGGCCACGTCGACCTCGGGAGTCGGCGTGGTCGGCAGGATTCCCCGGAGGAACAGGAGTTCTGCCGCGTACTCGTTGCCGAACCCCGCGACGTTGCGCTGATCGAGCAGGGCGACGTGGATGGCCCGGGTGTCGGTGCCGAGCCGCCGTGCGGCCTCGATCGGGTCCCAGTCGGCCGCGAGCGGGTCGGGGCCGAGGTAGCCGACGAGGTCGTCCTCGTCGCGGGTGGGGACGACCTCGACTTCGGCGATGTCCACGCCCACGGCCTCGCGTTCGGCCGTGCCGACGATCGCCCGCACCTTGAACGCGGGATGCCGCCACTTCTCACCGGGCCGGTACACGAACCACGCACCGTCCATGCGCAGATGCGAATGGAGCGTGCTCTCGCCGATCCGCAGCAGCAGGTGCTTCCCGCGGGGGACGGCGCCCTGCACCCGCTGGCCGGTCAGATCGAGGGTCGCGAAGCGCGGAACGCGGAGGTCGAAGCGCGTGACCTGCCCGCCGGCGAGGGCCTCGTCCAGGCGGCGTGCGGTGCGGAAGACGGTATCGCCCTCGGGCATCAGGCGATCCCGGGTGTGCGGTCGTGCGGCACGGCCGCACTCGCCGTCGGCTGGACGGCGGCGAGTGGGGTGCGGGCCTGCATGTCTCGCGCCAGCATCGTGCTCCCCGCGACCGCGGCCGGCATCACGGCGACGGCACCCCCGGGGATCAGGAAGCACAGCTGGGTCGCGACGCCGAAGCCCAGCACGCGGGCGCGACTGCCGGAGAACAGCGCGGCCCGGGCGGCGGGGCTGAGGTCACGGGCGTCGAAGGCGCGACCGGTCAGCTCCCGCGCCAGCAGGCGGCCCGTGAGGACGACACCGGAGACCGCTCCGAGGACACCGCCGACGCCGGGCACCAGGCCGATGAGGAGCACGAGGAGCGCGATCAGGATGCCGAGCACGACGAGCCGGAGGCCCTCGCCGACGGTCGTCCAGAAGCTGCCGCCATCCGCAGGAGGCGGGTCGCCGAGGTCCTTCTCGACGGCGTGCCAGATGCGCTGGTAGAACGGGTCGCCGATCGTGAGGGTGAGAGCGCTGAACACGGAGCTGGCCAGAGCGAGTGCGGCGGCGACCACGACGAGGCCGACCGCGGTCCGCAGGACGCCACGCCAGGGCTCCACCCAGCCGTCGGCGAACGGGGTGAGCCAGGCTGCCAGCGAGGGCATCGACAGGATCAGCGGCACGAGGACGGCGGCGAGGAGGACGAGCGCGATGATCGCGGGGACGAGCCCGAGCGCCATCAGCCCCGGACGGGTGCGCCACACGCCGAACCCGCGGAACAGGGTGCGGACGCCGGCGGCGAACTCTCGGATCATGGCTCCAGGGTAGGGGTGGATCGGTGGTGGTCGTGGTGAGGCCGGGTCAGACGGCCTTGCGGAGGGTGAAGCCGCGCGGCGTCTGCACGAAGCCCGCCTCCTGCAGAGCCCGCCCGAGGATCGTGCCGTACACCCCCTCGCCGTTCACCTTCTCGACGGTCAGGGTGTCGAGGCGGCGGTCCCTGGCTGTCGTCGCGAGGTCGGCGGCGGCGGCCTGCAGCACCTCCTCGTCGTCCGTGAAGCACAGCACGGTCCGTCCGCCGCGCTCGAGCGACAGAACGAGCGCGCCGTCGACGAGCACCACGAGCCCGCCGGCCTTGCGCCCCGGGCGATGCGAGACGCCCTCGAGCTTCGGCCACCCGAGCGCCGCGCCGTAGGGGTTCGCGGGGTCGGTGGCCGCCAGGGTGACGGCCTTCCGCGGCGGCGGATCGGCGAGACCGGCGTAGGTCCGCAGACGGTCGACCGTGGCCGATGCCGCGAACTGTGCGGCGCCGAGCTTCTCGATCACGTAGCCGCGGCGGCAGTGCCCCGCCTCCTCGAACCCGGCCAGCACACGGTATGCCTGCGCGAACCCGCCAGGCACGCCCTCCGACTGCACGGCCCCGCGGGTGACGACGCCATACCGGTCGAGGAGCAGGCCGGCGGTGACGGTCGCGCGGCGCGCCGGGTCGGTCTCGACCTCGGGGAGCAACGACCAGCGTCCGCCGATCGAGGTCGGTCGAGGAGCCGTGCGCGTGAGGGACATGCCGCGATAGGTGCGCGCACGCGGAGCACGGCGCTTGACCTTATGGGCCTGGGAGCCGCCGGTCAGCAGCGAGCGGATCGGCGCGAACGTGTCGTTCGTCACATGCCCCGACCAGGTCAGAGACCACAGCGCCTCCAGCACGGACTGCTCGTTCTCGGCGCCGGTCATCTCCTTGAGCTGCGCCGCGAAGTAGGCGCCGCCCGCCGCGAGGGCCGCGAGGAGGCGCGCTTCGAGCGACTCCGCGGCGATCTCCGCGTCCGGATCGGGCAGCGTGAACGGGGCGAGATCGGCGGGGTGCAGCGAGACCCACCCGTCACGCCCGGGGAGCGTGCCGTGTCCGGACCAGATCACCTCGCCCGCGGCCGTGAGCTCGTCGAGCATCGCCGGGGAGTAGTCGCGCACCCGCGATGGCAGGATGAGCGACTCCCAGGCGCTGGCCGGGATCGGGACGCCGGCGAACTGCTCGATCACCGTGAGCACGCCGTCGATGCCCTCCAGGGGGCGACCGAGATGCTGCCAGTCCGGAAGGAATCGCGCGTACGCCTCGGGCGAGACGGGTTCGACGGATCCGCGGATCGCCGCGAGCGACCGCATCCGCAGCCGCCGCAGGACCTCGGTGTCGCACCACTCGAGGTCGTCGCCGCTGCCGGCCGCGGTGGGGAGGAAGTACCCGCTCGTGAGGCGGCCGTTCGTCTCCAGGCGCTGCAGGGTGTGCCGGGCGACGGCGGCGCCGAGGCCGAACCGCTCGGCGACGGCCGTGGTCGTGAAGGGGCCGTGGGTGCGGGCGTGACGGGCCACGAGGTCGCCGAGGGGATCCGCCAGGGGCTCGAGGAACGCGACGGGGATGCCGGTCGGCAGGGCCGCCCCGAGCGCATCCCGCAGGCGCCCTGCATCTTCGATCGCGGCGACCCTGGACACCCCGGCGATCGTGACCGGGATGGCACGTCGCGCGGTCACGAGGTCGTCGAGCAGTGCCGCCGCGGTCGCCCCGGCGGTGGAGTCGGGATCGAGGCGCGCGGCGACCTCGTCGGCATCGAGCGGGCCGAGCAGCCGGAGCAGGTCGGCGACGCCCTCCAGGCCGCGCGCCCGGCGTTCCGGATCGAGCCGCTGGGCCTCGCGCTCGAACTGGGCGATGACGTCGGGGTCGAGGAGCTCGCGCAGCTCGACCGTGCCCAGCAGCTCGCCCAGCAGCGCCGGGTCGACGGAGAGAGCGGCGGCGCGGCGTTCCGCGAGCGGTGAGTCGCCCTCGTACATGAACGCCCCGACGTAGCCGAAGAGGAGGTCGCGCGCGAAGGGCGACGGCTGCCCCGGCTGCGTCTCGACGAGGCGGATGCGGCGGTCGGCGATGCTCGTCGCGAGCTTGCGCAGCGACGGCAGATCGTAGACGTCCTGCAGCACCTCGCGCAGGGTCTCCAGGATGACGGGGAAGGTGGGATGGCGTCGCGCGACCTCGAGGAGTTGCGCCGAGCGCTGGCGCTGTTGCCACAGCGGCGTCCGGCGGTTGGGGTTCGTGCGCGGCATGAGCAGGGCCCGCGCGGCGCACTCGCGGAACCGGGAGGCGAAGAGCGCCGAGCCGCCGACCTCCTGCGTGACGAGCTGTTCGAGCTCATCCGGATCGAAGACGAACAGCTCCGCGCCGGGCGGTTCCGACTCGGCGTCGGGGATGCGGACGATGATGCCGTCGTCGCTCGCCACCGCGGAGCCCTCGACGCCGAGGCGCTCTCGCACCCGTGCGTTGATCGCCAGCGCCCACGGCGCATGCACCTTCATGCCGTACGGGGAATGGAGGATGACGCGCCAGTCGCCGACCTCGTCGTGTCCGCGCTCGACGGTCAGCGTGCGGTCTGTCGGCAGGGTGCCCGTGGCCTCCCGCTGCTCGGAGAGGTGGGCGAGGAGGTTCGCGCGCGCCTGTTCGTCGAGTCCGGCGGCGATGAGGCGCTGCTCCGCCTTCTCCGGCTTCGCCGCGGACACCTCGCGGGAGAACGCCCCCAGTGCCTCGCCCAGCTCGAACGGACGCCCGATGCCGTCGCCGTGCCAGAACGGGACCTTTCCCGGCTGGCCGTAGGCGGGGATGACGTTGACCCGGTCGTGGGTGATCTCGGCGATGCGCCAGCTCGTGGTCCCCAGGGTGAACACGTCGCCGACGCGGGACTCGTAGACCATCTCCTCGTCGAGCTCGCCCACTCGGGCGCCCGTGGACTCGCCCGCCACGAAGACGCCGAAGAGCCCGCGGTCGGGGATGGTGCCGCCGCTGGTGACCGCGATCCGCTGTGCGCCCGGGCGGCCGGTGAGCGTGCCGGCATCGCGATCCCAGACGAGTCGCGGCCGCAGCTCGGCGAACTCGTCGGAGGGGAAACGGCCGGCCAGCAGGTCGAGCGTGGCCTCGTAGGCGGAACGGGGGAGTGACTGGAAGGGGGCGGAACGGCGGACGGTCTCGAACCACTCCTCGACGCTGATGGCGCCGAGGGCGCTGGCCGCGACGGTCTGCTGGGCGAGGATGTCGAGCGGATTCCGCGGCACCTGGATCGCCTCGATCTTCCCCGCCAGCATCCGCTCCGTCACGATCGCGGTGTGCAGCACGTCGCCGCGGTGCTTGGGGAACAGGGCCGCGCGGCTGATCTCGCCGACCTGATGCCCGGCGCGACCCACGCGCTGGAGTCCGGAGGCCGCGGACGGCGGCGCCTCCACCTGGATCACGAGGTCGACGGCACCCATGTCGATGCCGAGCTCCAAGCTGCTCGTGGCGACGACGCACCGGAGCACGCCCGACTTCAGCTCCTCCTCGACCTGCGCACGCTGCTCTTTCGACACCGAGCCGTGGTGGGCCTTGGCGAGCACGGGATCGGCGCCCGCGGTGGACCCGGCCTGCGCCATCATCGCGGCGGGCACGGTCGGCTCCGGAAGCGCGACGCCGATCCGTTCCGCGTAGATCTCGTTCAACCGTCCGGTCAGCCGTTCGGCGAGGCGGCGGGAGTTCGCGAAGACGATGGTCGAGTTGTTCTGGAGGATGCGGTCGACGATCGCCTCCTCGACGTGCGGCCACACCGACCCGGTGACCTCGGTGTACTCCGCGTCGATGCCCGGCGCCTCCGGCGGGGCCCCGGGTGGCGGCGGCGGGTTGGTCATGTCGTCCATCGGCACGACGACACCGAGTTCGAAGGTCTTCGATGCCGGCGGGGCGACGATCTCGACCGGATCACCGCCGCCGAGGAAGCGCGCCACCTCGTCGATGGGGCGCACGGTGGCGGACAGGCCGATCCGCTGCGCTGCGGTCTCCGCACCGTGGGAGCGACGGAGGGCGTCGAGGCGCTCCAGGCTCACCGCGAGGTGCGCGCCGCGCTTGGTGGCGGCGACGGCGTGCACCTCGTCGATGATGACGGTGTGCACGTCGCGCAGCGTCTCGCCCGCCCTGCTCGTGAGCATCAGGTACAGCGACTCGGGCGTGGTGATGAGGATGTCGGGCGGATCGGACACGAGCTTGCGCCGATCGCTCGATGTCGTGTCGCCCGAGCGGACGCCCACCGTGATGCCGGGGGCGGTGAGGCCGAGCCGCCGGGCGGACTGCCCGATGCCGATGAGCGGCGAACGCAGGTTGCGCTCCACGTCCACGCCGAGGGCCTTGAGCGGGGAGATGTAGAGGATCCGCGTCCGGGACCCGTCCTTCTTCGGCTCCTCCGGCGCGTCGGCGCGCTCGCGGAACACGCTGTCGATGGCCCAGAGGAACGCCGACAGCGTCTTGCCGGATCCTGTCGGCGCCACGACGAGGGCATGCTTGCCGGCGGAGACCGCCTCCCACGCGCCCGCCTGGGCCGGTGTGGGGGCGGTGAAGGCACCCCGGAACCAGTCCTGTGTGGCCGGGGTGAAGCGGTCGAGCACGTCGCTCATGCCTCCATCATTCCCGACCCCACCGACATCCGGCTCGGACCTTGACACCCGGCTCTCCCGCCCGCACGACCCGGTCCCGCCCGCACGACCGAACCGTGGTTCCGGTCGTGCGGGCGGACATGGGTCGTGCAGACGGAACGGGTGACGAGGTCACACCACCTCCTGCAGCACGCCGTCCGCGTCGATCTCGAGCGTGAGGTCGAGGTCGAGTCGGGAGAGGAAGGCGTCGTCGTGACTCACCACGAGCACCGCGCCGCGGTAGGCCCGCAGCGCCTCGACGAGCTGGTCGACCGTGTCGAGGTCGAGGTTGTTCGTCGGCTCGTCGAGGACGACGAGGTGCGGAGCCGGATCCGTCAGGAGCAACCGGGCCAGGGCGACCCGGAACCTCTCCCCGCCGGACAGCGCGGACACCGGGCGGTCGGCCGTCCCGCCCCGGATGAGGAACCGTGCGAGCCGGTTGCGGAGCTCCTTCTCCGGGACCTGCGGTGCCGCGGCGGCGACGTTCGCGAAGACGGAGAGGCTCTCGTCGAGACCGTCGACGCGCTGCGGGAGGTAGCCGATCCGGTCAGTGAGCGCCTCCGCCCGGAGCTCCGGCCGTTCACAACTCAGGAGATCGCGCCCGATCTCCGCCTCCGGCGTCGGATTCGGACGTTCCGGCGCCTCTGCTCCTGAGTTGTGCACGGCCCCGTCGACCAGCCGCTCCAGCAGGGTCGTCTTGCCGGCGCCGTTGCGTCCGACGAGGGCCACGCGCTCCGGACCCTGGATCACCCACGACCGCTCGGGCCCGTTCAGCTCGGCGATCCGCCGACTCCGCGACACGTCGGGGTCCGGAAGCTCGATCTTCATCGACGCGTCGGACCGCACCCGCCGTCCCGCCGCATCGTGTGCCGCACGTGCCGCGTCCTCCTTCGCGCCGACCTCGGTGCGCAGCTTCCCTGCGGACACCTCGGCGGCCATCTTCCGACCGTGCGCGATGATCTTCGGAACGCGCTTCTCGACCTCGGCCTTCTTGGCGGTGCGGGCCCGGTGAGCGAGCTTGACCTCGGCCTCGATCCGCTGCCGCTTCTCCTTGCGGAGTACCTGGGCGGCGGCGACCTCGGCCTGCTTCGCCGCGTCCTGTTCCGCATCCAGCCACGCGCGCCATTCGGAGTACGGCCCGCCGAACACCGAGAGGTTCCGTCCGTAGAGCTCGGCGGTGTCGTCCATGAGCTCGAGCAGTGCGAGGTCGTGGCTCACGACGATGAGCGTGCCCTTCCACGACTGCACCATCGCGGCGAGGGTGGCCCTGGCGTCGCGATCGAGGTTGTTCGTCGGTTCGTCGAGGAGCGTGATGGGTGCCCGCCGCAACCGGATCCCGGCGATCGCGACGAGCACGGCCTCCCCGCCGGACAACTCGCCGACCGTGCGGTCGAGGAACGCGGGGACGAGCCCGGCCTCCGCGAGGGAGGCCTCCGCCCGTGCCTCGATGTCCCAGTCGTCGCCGACCGCGTCGAAGTGCACCGGGTCGACGTCGCCCGCCGTGATGGCGCGCACGGCGTCGAGGGCCGCCGTCACTCCGAGGAGGTCGGACACCCGGCGGTCCACGTCGAGCGTGAGCTGCTGGGGGAGGAAGGCGACCTCGCCCGAGGTGTTGAGGGATCCGGAAGTGGGCTCGAGTTCCCCGGCGATCAGTCGGAGCAGGGTGGACTTGCCGGCGCCGTTGCGGCCGACGAGGCCCGTGCGCCCGGCACCGAAGGCTCCGGAGACGCCGTCGAGCGCGACCGTGCCGTCCGGCCAGGTGAAGGAGAGCCGGTCGAGGACGACCGAGGCGTGCGAGGAAGAGGGGTGTGACATGGGGTGTCTCCTGTCGAGTGCGAGGGTGCACTGACACCGAGCCCCTGCCGGGCCGTGGAGCCACGGAAGCGGAGGAGGGCGTCTGCCGGGGAGTCGGCGATCGTCGGGTCAGCGCGCGAGAAGAGGGGCGCGGAGGCGACGATTCAGATCAAAGGACTTCCAGACACGGCGGACAGGACGCCACGACGATACCCGGGCGTGTCGCGTCGTGCAACTCCCGGGCGTGTCGCGGGTCCGTCGCGCGGGGGATACGGGGGTGCTTGCGGGCTTCTACCGTGGAGGCATGGCAGACGATCGGAACCCCAGCCCGGAGGAGATGCGCGCCAGGACCGGCCTCGGCATCGGTCTCGCGGTCGGCATGGCCATCGGTGTCTCCATGGGCGTCGCGTTGCAGAACTGGGCCCTCGGCCTCGTCTTCGGCGTCGCCATCGGCATCGCGCTGTCCGTGGCCTTCCGCGGATCGGGAGGCAGCACTGAGAAAGGGTCGGACGGCGCCGACGCCGTCGACGACCCGGACTCCGGCGACGACACTCAGGACGGCCGAGGCCCCTCCGCCTGATCCGCGTCGATCCCCGCGACCCAGGTCGTGAGGAAGCGGTGCACGTCGCCGAGCTCCTCCTCGGAGATGCTGTGGGTGAGGCCGCTGTAGACGCGGCCGGAGAGGGTCGTGTGCGCGGGGAGCCATTGCGCCGTGTGGGCGATCAGCGGTGCGGGGATGACGTCGTCGTGCGTGCCGCGGCCCCAGAACACCGGAGGGCTGACCTCCGCCAGATGCTCGTCCTGGGGAAGGGCGTCCGGGGCGGCGTACCCGCTCAGTGCGACGACCGCACCGAACCGCTCGGGCGCGAGCCGCAGGGCCTGGAGGGATACCGCGGCACCCTGGGAGAACCCGAGCAGCGCCACCGACGGCGCGTCCGCCGCGGCCTCGTCGAGCCAGCGTAGGAACGCCTCGGCCGCGAGGGTGACGGCGGCGGAGCTGCGTCCGTCGAGCCCCTCGATCGGGTACCAGGAGCGACCGGGGGTCGGCCACGGCGGGGCGAGCGGAGCAGCGACCGAGGCCACGGCGATGCCGGAGGGCAGATACGGGACGAGGCCGAAGAGGTCGTGCTCGTCGGCGCCGTACCCGTGCAGCAGGACGAGCAGCGGGAGCCCGGCGGGGTCAGGGGGCGACCAGCGCGTCGCGGCAGCGTCGATCGTCAGGTTCTCGGTCACACCGTCATCCTGCCAGGGCTCGCGCCGGTGCTCCCCATCGACGAGGACGGCTGGTAGAAAGGAGGCATGGCGGTGCGCACACCCGATCCGGAGCCGGAGCCCGAAGACGAGGGCCTCGGTTCGTTCCGCGACGCGAACCCGCCGAGCCCGGACGCGAACCCCGGCTGGCTGAGCGACGTCGAGCTGGAGGAGGCGCGGCGCCACCTTCCGATGCTCTACGTCGAGGCGATCCCCGTGCGCACGGACGGCTCCGGTCAGGTCACCGAGATCGGCGTGCTGCTGCGCTCCACCCCGCTCGGCGAGATCACGCGCACGATCGTGTCGGGCCGCGTGCGCTTCGGCGAGACGATCCGCGACGCGCTGTTCCGTCATGTCGAGAATGACCTCGGTCCCATGGCCTTCCCGATGCTGCCGCCGCAGCCGCTGCCGTTCACGGTGGCCGAGTACTTCCCGATCCCGGGGGTCAGCGCGTACCACGACGACCGTCAGCACGCCGTCTCCCTCGCCTTCGTGGTGCCTGTGACCGGCACGTGCGAGCCGCGTCAGGACGCGCTGGAGGTGACGTGGTTCTCCCCGGAGGCCGCCGCCTCCGATGCCGTAGCCGCCGAGATGGAGGGCGGCCGCGGCACCCTCATCCGGCACGCGCTCGCCAGCCTCGGTCTCCTCCGCTGACCCTCTTCGCGCCCTCCCCGCCGAGACCCCGGCTTCGCGTCGAGACCCCGGGCTTGACCCGTGCGGAACGCGGGGTTTCGACGGCGGCCCGGGGTCTCGGCGAAAGGGGCAGGAATCCGAGCTTGTCCTCGGAGCGCGGGAGCGGTATTCATGACGAAGGTGATCTGTTCAGAACGCCCTGATCCGCGCGGTCGTCGACCGCGTCCGTCCCGAAGGATGCTCATGGCGTTCGCCGCTCCTCTCCGCACCCTCCGCGCGCTGGCCGTCACGGTCGCCGCCGCGCTCCTCGCCTCCGGGCTCGTCTTCGTCGCGGCCCCCGCCGGCGCGGCGGTTGCGCCCGACCCGGCCTTCCCCGGGGTCGCCGAAGCGCTTCCCACGGCAGTGGAATCGGCCGCGGGGATCGCCGCCGCTCCCGGTGAGACGGATCCGGACGGCACCGCCGTCGTCTCCGGACAGGTCACGTTCCCTGACGGCACCGATCTGAGCGCGGGACGGACCTTCGTCGCGGCCTATGCACCCGGGGCGGATGCCGGTTCCCCGCTCGCGGCCGTCGGCGTGACAGACGGGTCGTACTCCCTGCGCGTCCCGCAGGGCGACGTCGTCCTCGGTGTGGTGTCGGAGGGACGCGCCGTCTTCGATCAGGGGGGCCCGCAGGTCGGCGAGGTCGTGTCCGTGGGGCCCGACGGGTTCGTGCGCGACGTGGTGCTCGAGCGCTCCGCCCTCGTCTCCGGGCGCGTCACCGCGCCGACCGGCGTGGACATCACCGGGCAGCGGGTCGTCGTCGCCGTCTACCCGGCGGCCGGAGCCGGAGCCGCGGTCGCCGCCGCCAACGTCGTGACGGACGCCGGTACGTTCGCCGTCGGAGGGCTGCCGGCGGGCGAGTATCGCGTCGCCTTCGTATCGTCGGTCGCGGGCGCGGTCTCGGAGTGGTGGCAGGACGCACCTCGATTCGAGAAGGCGCGGCCGCTCGTGCTGGCTGCAGGGGAGGCGCGGCCGGGGATCGATGCCGCACTCGAGGCGCTGCACCGCATGGAGACCTCGGTGCCCACGATCAGCGGTACGCCGGTCGTCGGACAGACCCTTCGAGCGCTTCCGGGGGCCTGGACCGCGGGTGCCGCGCTCAGCTACCAGTGGTACGCGAACGGAAAGGCGATCGCCAAGGCGACGGCCTCCTCCCTCGCGCTGACGACGGCGCACGCGGGGACGCGCATCACCGTCAGGGTGACCGGGAAGAAGGCCGCCTTCGCGTCGGCGACGGTCGCCTCGGCCGCGACGGCCGCCGTGCTCCGCCCGCTCGTCGCCCCGACACCGTCGATCACCGGCACGCCCACCGTCGGGCAGACCCTCAAGGTCAGGACCGGAACCTGGACGGCGGGAACACGGCTGACGTATCAGTGGTACATCAACGGTGCCGCTGTCGCACGAGCCACCGCGGCCTCGTTCACGCTTCCGTCGTCGGCGGCCGTGAAGACGGTGACCGTCGTCGTCTCCGGGACCAAAGCCGGATACGCCGCCGCATCACGGCGCTCGAAGCCGACGGCCGCGGTGAAGGGGATCCTGTCCGCACCGACGCCCCGGATCACCGGATCCGCGATCGTGGGCTCCCGCCTCACGGCCGTCCCGTACACCTGGACGAGCGGCACCCGGCTGAGCTACCAGTGGTACATGAACGGGCGGGCGATCTCCCGTGCGACCGGCTCGACACTCGTCGTCACCCCGGCGATGGTGAAGGCGAGGATCACGGTACGGGTCACCGGCACGAAGAGCGGCTACATCTCCGCCGCGCGCACATCGGCTCGGACGGCCGCCGTCGTCTATCCGGGGCGCACCACGCCGATCTCGACCTGGAACTGCCCCGCGTGGGCTCCCATCAAGGGCAACGCGCAGTCGATGATCTATCACGTGCGGAGCGGGGCGTACTACGCGAAGACGAAGCCGGAGGCGTGCTTCTCCACGGAGAGCGCCGCCGTCAAGGCCGGCTACCGCAAGTCGAAGCGCTAGGCGACCTTCTCCCGCCGAGACCCCGGTTTCGCGCCCACACCCCGGCGTAGACGCGCGAGCACCCCGGGGTCTCGACGCGAACCCGGGGTGTCAGGGGCGCGTGAGGCGGGCGAGGGCGTCGACGAAGGCGTCCACGTCGGACTCCTCGGTGTCGAAGCCGCACATCCAGCGCACCTCGCGGCGCGCGGCGTCCCAGTCGTAGAAGCGGAACACGTCGCGGAGCTGATCGGCGACGCCCTCCGGCAGAGTCGCGAACACGCCGTTCGCCTGCGTCGGCTGCGTGAACTCCACTCCGACGATCGACCCGTCGGCGAGACCGTCCTCGATCCGCCCGCGGAGCCGGGCCGCCATGGCGTTGGCGTGCCGGGCGTTGCGCAGCCACAGGTCGCCGTCGAGCAGGGCGATGAGCTGCGCCGAGACGAACCGCATCTTCGACGAGAGCTGCATGTTGAACTTGCGCGCGTAGTTGAGGCCGACGGCGGCCTCCGGGTTCAGCACGACGATGGCCTCGCCGAGCATCGCGCCGTTCTTCGTGCCGCCGAAGGTCAGCACGTCCACCCCGGCGTCGGTCGTGAACGCCCGCAGCGGGAGGTCGAGGGCGGCGGCCGCGTTCGACAGGCGCGCGCCGTCGACGTGGAGCTTCATGCCGCGCGCGTGGACGTGATCGGCGATCGTGCGGATCTCCTCCGCCGTGTACAGCGTGCCGAGCTCGGTGGACTGCGTGATCGAGACCACCAGCGGCTGCGCGCGGTGCTCGTCGCCCCAGCCCCAGGCCTCGCGGTCGATGAGGTCGGGGGTGAGCTTGCCGTCGTCGGTGGGGACGGTGAGGAGCTTGAAGCCGCCGATCTTCTCGGGCGCTCCGCCTTCGTCGACGTTGATGTGGGCGGTCGAGGCCGCGATCACGGCACCCCAGCGCGGCAGCATCGACTGCAGGCCGGTGACGTTCGCCCCGGTGCCGTTGAACACGGGGTACGCCGCAGCGGTGTCGCCGAAGTGCGCCTGGAACACCTCCTGTAGGCGGGCGGTGTAGGCGTCCTCGCCGTAGGCCACCTGGTGGCCCCCGTTCGCGGCCGCGAGGGCCGCCAGGACCTCGGGGTGGATGCCGGAGTAGTTGTCACTGGCGAAGCCCCGGATGGCGGGGTCGTGCGGGATGCTCACCGGACAAGCCTAATCGCCTTCCCCTACCGGATGTCGGAAGCCCGCTCTACCCTCGAACCCATGGAGCGCAGCGCGGCGAAGACCGCTTTCGCGAACGTCCTCGTCAACACGTTGATCGCCAACGTCACGACGAGCTTCCTGTGGTTCGCCCTCACGTTCTGGGTCTACATCGAGACCCGGTCCGTGCTGGCCACGGGCATCATCGGTGGTGCGTACATGCTGTTCGTCGCGTTCTTCGCGATGATGTTCGGCACCATCGTCGACCGGCACCGCAAGCACCGCGTCATGCTGCTGTCGAGCGTCATCTCCGCGGCGGCGTTCCTCGTCGCAGGCGTGCTCTACCTTTGGCAGCCCGAGGCCTCCCTGCTCGACCTCGGAGGACCGTGGTTCTGGCTCTTCTCCGGCGTCATCCTGTTCGGCGGGGTGATCGAGCAGCTCCGCAACATCGCGCTGTCCACGACGGTGACGCTGCTGGTGCCGGAGGAGAAACGGGCCAACGCCAACGGTCTCGTCGGCACCGTGCAGGGGATCGCGTTCCTCGTCACGAGCGTCTTCTCCGGCCTGTCGATCGGCTTCCTCGGCATGGGGTGGACGCTGGGAACCGCGATCGCGGCGATGGCCCTCACGTTCGCGCACCTGCTGTTCATCCGGATACCGGAGGCGGAGCCCGAGGTCGATCCGGAGGCGAAGAGCGCCGTCGACTTCCGCGGCAGCGTCCAGGCGATCCGCCAGGCGCCCGGACTGTTCGCGCTCATCGTCTTCTCGACCTTCAACAACCTCATCGGCGGCGTCTACATGGCGCTCATGGATCCGTACGGACTCACGCTGTTCGACGCGCAGATGTGGGGGTTCGCCCTGGCCTTCGCCTCGACAGGTTTCCTCATCGGCGGGGGACTGGTGGCCAAGTTCGGCCTCGGCAGGAAGCCCGTCCGCACGATGCTCCTCGTCGTGATCGCGATGGGGCTCCTCGGCGCGATCTTCATGCTGCGCGAGTGGTGGCCGCTGTACGTCCTCGGCATGTGGGTGTACATGGCGCTCGTGCCTCCCGTCGAGGCCGCGGAGCAGACCGTAATCCAGAAGGTCGTGCCGTTCGCGCGCCAGGGACGGGTGTTCGGTACTGCGGCCGCGATGGAAGCGGCGGCGGCTCCGATCACCGCCTTCCTCATCGCCCCGATCGCCGAGTTCCTCGTGATCCCGTACATGGACAGCGCGCAGGGGCAGCGGCAGTGGGGGTGGCTCCTCGGCGAAGGCGAGGCGCGGGGCATCGCACTGATCTGCCTCTTCGCGGGGCTGATCATGGTGGTCGCCGCGAGCCTGGCCTTCTTCACCCGGTCGTACCGCACCCTCACCGAGCTGTACGCCACCGCCCCGGATCCGGCACCGGAGGAGGCGCAGGCTCAGGATTCCGCCGTCGACGACGCGGAAGGGGCGAAGGACAGGCCGGACACGCATCGCGACGCCCCGCCGATCGTCCCCGGGATACCGCCCGAGTCCCGGTGACGGCGCGGACCGGGACTCAGCCCAGGTCGAGCACGCGGTCGTTGAGGTCGGCGGCGCTGGTGTCCCAGAGCCCGACGAGACGCGCGGCGAGGGCATCGGGATCGAGCGCCTTGGCGCGGAACACGACGGCAGCGGCGCGCAGCGGTTCGTCGGCTTCGCGGGCGATCTTGGCGTACCCCTGGGCGACGGCACGGGTCCAGGCCTCGCTCGCCGCCTTGACCGCTGCGTAGTTCGCTCCGCCGGCGAGGGGCCGTGCGACGGCGGTGGACGACACGATCGCGAACCGTCCGGCGGCCGAGGCGCGGAGACGGCCGTCGAAGGCCCGGCTCGTCGCCCGCACCGCTTCCAGCGCCGGGAGCAGCGCCGCGAAGTCCTCGTCGGTCTGCCCGGCGAGTCCGCCTCCACCTCGCCAGCCGCCCACGAGGGGCACGACCGCATCGACCGTCTCGAGCCGCCCGGCGAGCGCCGTCATGTCGGCGAGGGAGGTCGCGTCGGCGACCGCCGTCTCGGCGCCCGCCTCGGCCAGGGCGCGTAGTCGCTCGGACGTACGGCCGGTGGCGACCACCCGGGCGCCGGCATCGCGCAAGGCCCTCGTCGCCGCCAGTCCCGCTGCGCTCGTGGCCCCCGCCAGCACGACCACGCGGCCCTGCGCTTCCCGGCTCGTCGGCGTCGTCATGCGGTGTCCTCTCGGTCGGAGATGCCTCTGCGGCCGGACCCGGGATCCGGGTCTCCGGCCGCAGAGGTGGTGCGCCCCAGCGTCACAACGGAGCGGTGCGGATCAGTCGTCCGTGCCGCGGATGCCGACCGTCGACTCGATGACCGGCTTCATCTTCTTGTCGAGCGTCTCGAAGAACATCGACAGCGGGAACTCGTCGTCCAGGACCGCGTCCGTGTAGCCCTTCGGTGCCCCGGCGAGGATCTCGTCCGACAGTCCGCGGGCCCACTGCGACGCGGGGTGCGGCGTCAGCGTGCTGCGGACCAGCTCGTAGGCGGCGAGCCAGTGCGCGACCTTGGGGCGGTCGATCGAGTGCCAGTACAGGTCGTCGATCGCGTCACCGAGCGCCACGACGGCGTCCGGCACGTTCTCCCAGTCGAAGGCGAGCGCCGTGTCGGTCCAGTGCAGCACGCCGCGCTGGTGCAGCCACGCGAACAGGAGCTGGCCGCCCACCGCGTCGTAGTTGCGCACGCGCGTGCCGGTGATGGCGAAGCGGAAGATGCGGTCGAAGATCACGGCGTACTGCACGAGGTGCGCGTACTCGTGCATCTCCCGCTCGGTCTCCGTGAGCTCTTCGCCCGCGGCGACCCGGGCATCCAGCGCCCGCTCGATCTTCACCGACTCACGGAACGCCGTCATGTCGCAGCGCATCTCTTCCAGCGAGTAGAGGAAGAACGGCATCCGCTGCTTGATCATGAACGGGTCGAAGGGCAGGTCCCCGCGCATGTGGGTGCGGTCGTGGATGATGTCCCACATCACGAAGGTCTTCTCGGCGACCTCCTGGTCTTCCAGCATCGCCGCCGCGCGCTCGGGGAGGTCGAGGTTGGTGATCTCCGAGGCCGCACGGACCACGCGGCGGTAGCGGGCGGCCTCGCGGTCCTGGAAGATCGCGCCCCAGGTGAACGTCGGGATCTCGCGCATGGCGACGGTCTCCGGGAAGAGCACGG
Organism: Microbacterium sp. Nx66; assembly: GCF_904066215.1. NCBI lineage: Bacteria > Bacillati > Actinomycetota > Actinomycetes > Micrococcales > Microbacteriaceae > Microbacterium > Microbacterium sp. Nx66. The sequence goes on along the minus strand of NZ_LR880474.1, from coordinate 2,815,926 downwards.
CGGAGTTCGTGTCGTAGCCGGGCGTGAAGTCCACGAGCCGAAGCGAGACGAAGAGCTTGTTGCCGTAATCGCCGGCCTCGAGCGCGGCGATGAACTCCGGCCAGATGGTCTCGACGATGAGCGCCTCGACCAGGCGGTCGCTCGAGCCGTTCTGGGTGTACATCGGGAAGACCACGAGGTGGCGGATGCCGTCGACGCGATGCTGCTGCGGCTGGAAGGCCACGAGCGAGTCGAGGAAGTCCGGCACGCCGAAGCCCTCGGCCGCCCAGCGCTCGAAGTCGGCGATGGAGGCGGAGAGGTACTCCGCGTCGTGGGGGAAGGCGGGGGCGAGGGCCCGGATCGCGGCGGTGATCTCCCCGACGAGCGCGGTCGCCTGGTCCAGGGTCGCCGAGCTTGTCGAAGCGCCAGGGATCGAGCCGTCCTTGATCTGCAGCTCGCGGATGGCGATCGCCGCCTGCTTGAGCTGCGCCCAGGCGGCGGAGTTCTCGACGATCGACGCATCTTCGACGACCTCGGGTTCGCCGACGATGGCCTGAACAGCGGAACTGTTGGCGGAAACGAGGGACATCGGAACCTCCGATCGCAGTGAAAAACGGAAAGATTCCGGTGATAACGGAATCCTGACGATAATCTTACAGCTATGGATGATTCTGTCGACCGTGCGATCCTGGCGACCATCTCCCGTGACGGGAGGGCGACGCTGTCCCAGCTCTCCGAGGCCGTCGGGCTGTCCGTGTCGGCGGTGCAGTCCCGGTTGCGGCGACTCGAGACCCGCGGCGTCATCACCGGCTACCGGGCGATCCTGGACCCGGAGCAGGCGGGGACTCCGCTGTCCGCCTTCATCGAGATCACGCCGCTCGATCCGGCCCAGCCCGACAACGCCCCCGAGCTCCTGGAGCACCTCGACGCGATCGAGGCGTGTCACTCCATCGCCGGGGACGCGAGCTACATGCTGTTCGTCCGCGTACCGACGCCGCGCGACCTGGAACAGCTCGTCCGCGATGTCCGGCTCGCGGCGAACGTGAGCACCCGCACGACCGTGGTCCTGCAGACCTACTACGAGCACCGGCCCATCATCCCGGTCGCGTCCGCCGAGTAGACCGGGCGACGTGGGATCATCATCCAGACGTTCCTCGACGGGGACGGAGAGTGGAGAGAACCATGTCCTTCCAGGCATACCTCGACAAGGTCGAGACCCAGACCGGCCTCACGCCGCGGCAGTTCATCGCCCTCGCCCACGAGCAGGGGTTCGACGAGAGCACGAAATCCACCGTCGTCCTCAACTGGCTCAAGCAGGAGTACGGCCTCGGTCACGGCCACGCGCAGGCCATGGTCCACGTCATCCTCAAGGGGCCGAAGATCAGCGACAAACACGTCGGCATGACCGGGGCGCACGCCGACAAGACCGACGAGCTCTGGCTCGACGGCAAGGACAGCAACCCGCACCGCTGAGCTCGCCGCCTCGCCGCGACGACTAGGATTCCGTGGGTGGCAGCATCCTCCCAGCGCAAGAAGAAGTCCGGTCGGCGCACCCCGCCGCGCACCAGCGGAAACCCGGCCAAACGGCCGGTCGTCGAAGCGGGTCCCGTGACGATCGGCGACTGGATCGGTGCGGCGCGTCTGCGCACGCTGCCCCTCGCGATCGCCCCCGTCGTCATCGGCACGGGGGCCGCACGTAGTACGGGTCCGGAGTTCCACTGGGTGATCGCGCTCGCGTGCCTCGCTGTGGCGGTCCTGCTGCAGATCGGCGTGAACTTCACCAATGACTACAGCGACGGCATCCGCGGCACCGACGCCCATCGGGTCGGCCCGGCGCGGCTCACGGCCTCCGGCCGCGTGAAGCCGCGCACGGTGCTCGTCATCGGCCTCGTCTTCTTCGCGCTCGCCGCCGTGGTCGGTGTGGCGATCGTCGTCCGCACCGGGCAGTGGTGGATGCTCGCGGTCGGCGCGGCCTGCATCGTCGCCGCCTGGTTCTACACCGGCGGGAAGCGGCCCTACGGGTACTACGGCCTCGGCGAGGTCTTCGTCTTCGTGTTCTTCGGGCTCGTGGCCACCCTCGGTACCACGTGGGTGCAGGTCTTCATGCTCCCGCAGCAGGCCTGGCTGGGAGCGATCGCCGCCGGACTGTTCGCCTGCGCGGTGCTGCTGGCCAACAACCTCCGCGACATCGATCAGGACCGCGAGGTCGGCAAGCGCACCCTGACGGTCCTCATCGGCCGCCGCGCCACGCAGGTCCTCTTCACGCTCTTCGTGCTCGTGCCGTTCGGCATCGCCGTGTTCCTCGCGCTGCTATTCCCGATCGCCTGGATCTCCCTGCTCGCGCTGCTGGCCGGGCTTCCCGCGATCGTGATCGTCTGGACCTACCGTCAACCGCGGGAACTGGTCATCGCCCTCGCGCTGACGTCGCTCACCTCGCTGCTCTACGCCGGCGCCCTGTTCTGGGCCTTCGCCGGCTGACTCCGCTCCCCGTCTCCCGTCGGGCACAACTTCGGAGCTCGCGACCGACACGCCGTCGTCCTGGTCCTCTCCCCGGCGCGTCTTGCGGTCGCTCCGAAGTCGTGCGCGGTGACCCCCGCACAGGGGCCGAGATGTCGGTCGAACCTATGGCTTAGCCGAGAGTTTTGAGACCGAGTCCAACAATGGAGACGCGGACAGGGCCGGTCACGACTTCGGAGACGGTGGACGACACGCCGCGTTGATGACCGCGCGGGCGGCGTGCCGCGGCGGATCTCCGAAGTTGTGCGCGGGTGCGCGAGGCGGAAAGCGTCAGGGGCGCTCGTCGGGGGAGCGGTCGACGAGCTCGTCTTCGGCGTCGGCGTCGGCCTGCCGTCCGGAGACCTTGCCCTGCCGGCGCTCGTGCAGGCGTGCGGAGGCGTCCGAGAGCGGGGTGCGCAGGAAGAGCATCGAGATGCTCGCGCCGATGAGGGCGGCGAAGATCGCGGCGAGCCACCAGAACTCGCGGAAGATCGGGAAGAAGAACCACAGGATGGCCAGCGGGACGAGGAACGCCAGCAGGCGCAGCACGGTGTAGACGAGGAGGGGGGCGGGCTTCTTCACCCCCTCAGTCTACGTTCGCGGTCCCGTGGCCCCGCCGGGAACCCGGAGCCCGAGGCTGACGAAGGGGATGCCCCGCACCACGCGCCGCCACGGATGCTCACCCAGCGTCCACAGCAGCTCGTCGTCGGGGTCGAGGGCCAGATCCTCGCAGCCGACGGGCAGAGCCATCGGGTGCCGGGTGAGTGCATCGTGGCGGCCGGACCACAGCACCCCGGGCCGGAGGTGATCGGACTGTGAGACGAGGTAGCGGTCACCCCACCGCACGGCCCCCTGCATGTGCCGGATGCCGGGGGTGAAGCGCTCGTGTTCGACGAAGCCGTCGTCGGGTCCGAGGGGGATGGTGAACTCGCCGACCTCTCCCGTCTCCTGACCCCGGTACTCGCCGATGAGCACGCGGGGGAGCGGCGTCCCGTCCTCGTCGAACACGCGACCGAGAAAGGAACACCGCAGCGTCACCGGGTGGCGACGGGTCCGCACGGCCACCACCGTCGTACGCCGATCGCGGCGGCTCGTGCCTCCTCGGATCCGCTGTGCCTCCGTGCCGTGCACCCGCCGGAGCGCACCGAGGTCGAACTCCCAGATGCCCTGCCTGGTGGCCGCCGCGAACAGGCGGTCGCCGAACCAGGCGAGTCCTCCCGCATGGATCGGTGCGGGCTGCAGGACGCCGTCGTCGTCGGCGACGGCCAGCACGATGTCGAGGCGGCGGGTGCGTTCGCGATCCACGAGGGTCACGCGCGAGGCGAGGTGGCGCCCCGACGGGTCCTGGCGGAACCAGCTCACCGCGAGAGCGCGTCGTCCGCGGCGCTCGCCGACGTCGATGCCCTGGGGGTACCAGCGCTGGGTCCACGACCGTGCCGTGAGCCAGCGCAGCTCGATGCCTCCGACGCGCTGGCGCCGCCACATCGGGCGCCATATCGTGCTCCAGGGCCACCGCATCCGTCCATCGTCGCCGATCCGGAGGCTCGGCGCGAATTTTCACGGATTGACCTAGGCCGATTCGCGCGATCGAACAGACGGTTGTATCGTGTTACGTGTTGAGTGCTGATCTTCATGGAGTCGCTCTCGACGACGCCTCGCGGTTCGCTGGTGGGGGCCAGTACCGCCGCGGGGTGGCCGTCGCCTCACGGTGACGGTTCACCGGGTGTTCGCATCCGGCAGTGCAACGCACTGGGGGTGTGGCTCGTTCGGGTGCGGGCCACACCTCAGCGTTCACCTCGCGCGTCACCGGACGTTCACCGCACGGTCGCTCTCCGGCCACCGTCGCCTGCCACGATGACGAGCCCATCGCCCACTCCGGGAGCTCCGTGCGCACGCCCCTCGTCACCGTCATCCTGCCTGCGAAGGACGCCGGCCCGTACATCGGCACCACCCTCGAGACGCTCACCCGGCAGTTCGACGATCCCGCCGCTCTGAAGCTCGTGGCCATCGACGACGGCTCCCGCGACGAGACCGGCGCGCTCATGGCGCACTATGCGGAGCGGTTCCCGCACGCCCAGGTGCTGCGGAACGCCGAGCCGCGCGGGCTGGCGTCGGCACGCAACCAGGGGCTCGCCCACGTCGAGGGCGAGGCGTTCTGCTTCGTCGACGGGGACGACTGGATGCAGCCGCAGCGCCTCGCGGTCCTCGCCGCGCGCCTGCGAGAGCTCCGGTGCGACTTCCTCCGGACGGATCATGTCACCGTCACCGGGATGCGGCGTGCGCTCGTCCGGGCTCCGTATCCGTGGAGGGAGCGGGTCCTACCACCCCGGGAGGCGATCCTTCCGGTCGATGAGCCGAGCATGGTGGACTACCCCTTCGCCTGGGCGGGACTCCTGCACCGCCGTGTGCTCGACCGGGGGCTCGCCGCGTTCCCCTCCGGCCTCTTCACGGCCGAGGACCGCCCTTGGATCTGGCGCCTGCATCTGGACGCGGCCTCGTTCGCCGTGGTGGACGCCCCGGCGCTGCTCTACCGCCGAGGCGTCGAGACGTCGCTCACGCAGGTGCACGACCGCCGCCAGCTCGACTTCGCCCCCGCGCTGGCGGAGGTGATCGAGCTCGTCCGGAAAGACCGCGATGCCGACCGCTTCCTCCCGAAGGCCGTCTGGACCGCGCTCGCCCTCAGCGCGCATCACCTGGTGCGCTCGCGGCGCATGGCGCCACCCGTGCGTCGCGAGATGCGGAGGCGGATCCGCGCACTGCTGCACGACCTCCCGGCGGCGGAGGTCGCCACGGTGCTCGCCCGGCTCGACGGTCCGCGACGTCGGGTGCTCGCGCGCAGCCTGCGCGGCGGAGGCCACGCGACATGACCCGCCTCTTCGCCCTGCACAGCGCCTACGGGCTCGCGACCGCGGCCGCCGCGATCGATGCGGGCCTGCTCGACGCGGGCTCCGGCGCGGGCGCTCACGCCCCGGAGCGGGTGCTCGTGCCGTTCACCTCGTCGCGGGTCCCGGAGACGGTCGTCGGCATCGACACGGATCCCGCGCTGCACTCCCTCCGCGGCCGGTTCCATCGTGTCGAGCCGTTGGCCGACGTGCTGGGACCCCTGCATCCGAGCGCCTGGGAACCCGCGGACGCCGACCTCCCCGTGCTGGGGCGACTCCTCGCGCGAGCGTGGCGGCTCGACCCGCGGGAGATCGAGCTGTTCGTGCAGAGCCCCCAGGTCGCACCGGCCCGTACTCTCCTCTCCGTGTTCCCCGAGGCGCGGGTGACCATCGTCGGCGACGGCCTCATGACCTACGCGCCGATGCGGGTACGGCTGCCGCACGCGGTCACGGCGCGGATCGAACGGGTCGTGTACGCCGACGTGGTGCCCGGCGTCCGTCCGCTGGTGGCCTCTCCGCACGCGGCGGCGGTCCCGGTGCCTCCGGAGCCCTTCGCGGCGGCGCTGCAGGAGACGGGAGAGTCGTCGGAAGGGTCGACCGCTGCAGGACCGGCGACCGTGCTCGTGCTGGGACAGTACCTCGCGGCCCTCGGTCTGATGACCGCGACGGAGGAGGTCGCGCTCCAGCAGCGTCTGGTGGACCGGGCGGCGGAAGAGCTCCCGGAGCGGATCGTCTTCAAGCCCCATCCCGCAGCACCGCCGCAGCTCGCCCACGCCGTGCGCGCTCATGCGGAGAGTCGCGGTCTGGCGTTCGTGGAGGACCGCGGTCGTCTGGCTGCCGAACTCCTGGCGGAGCGCCTCGACGCGCGCGCCGTCGTGGCGACCTTCTCGACGGCTCTGCCCACGGTCCGCACCCTGTTCGGGCGGAGGATCGGCGCCGCGGGCGCGACGGAGCTGCTCCGCACCCTGACCCCGGTGGAGAACAGCAACCGCATCCCCCTGACGATCGTCGATGCGCTCACACGGACGCTCTCCCCCTATGCCGATCCGGATCGGTTGCAGCTCCTCGTGGACGCGGTGGGCTACACGATGCAACCGGAGATCGCGGGGCACCTTCGAGCCAGGGCGGAGGAGCTGCTGGACGGCCTCGACCGCGAGGAGCGTCGGCGGTACTTCGCATCGGAGCGGCTGACCGCGCTCGCCCTCCCCGGGGGGTCGGCGCCGCGGGGCGTGCGCCGCCTGCTGGCTCCGCGCGGCGGGGTGGGACGGATAGAGGAATGGCGGCTGACCGCTGTCGGCGCCCGACGCCGCGTGGGCCGTGCCTGGCGGGAGATCCGCGGACGATGAGGAGACATGACATGGACGAGCGCCTGCAGACGACGGTGGCGATCATCCCCGCGCGGGGCGGATCGAAGCAGATCCCGCGGAAGAACCTCGAGCGTGTGGGGGGCGTCCCCCTCGTCGCCAGAGCCGTGCACGCTGCGCGGGCGGCGGCGTGCTTCGACCTCGTGATCGTCTCGACCGACGACGACGAGATCGCCGTGGCGGCCGAGGAGGCGGGCGCGCGGGTGATCCGGCGGCCGGTCGAGCTCTCCGGAGACACCGCGACCTCGGAGGCGGCGATCCTCCATGCGCTCGATGAGCTGGAGCGCGAGGGTGAGCGGTTCGAGGTCGTCGCGTTCCTGCAGGCCACCTCGCCCTTCCTCCCGAGCGCCGCGTTGGCCGATGCCGTCGCCGAGGTGCAGCAGGGAGAGTCCGACAGCGTCTTCTCCGCCGTCGAGACCTACGGTTTCCTCTGGCGCCGGGGGGTCGACGGCACGGCCGAGGCGATCAACCACGAGGCCGGCCACCGCCCTCGCCGCCAGGACCGAGAGCCGCACTATCTGGAGACCGGAGCCTTCTACGTGTTCCGGGTCGACGGATTCCGCGCCCACCGCCACCGCTTCTTCGGGCGGATCGGGATCGCCCCCGTGTCCGAGGAGACCGCGATCGAGATCGACGATGCCGCGCAGCTTCAGGCCGCACGGGCCCTTGCCGTTCTGCATGAGAGCCCGGTGCGGATCCCCGTCCGCGCCGTGGTCACCGACTTCGACGGGGTGCATACCGACGACACGGCGATCATCGACGCGGATGGCGGAGAGCGGGTGCGGGTCAGCCGGGAGGACGGGATGGGCGTCTCGCTCCTGCGGCGGGCGGGGGTGCCGATGCTGATCCTTTCTACCGAGGTGAACCCCGTGGTGCGAGCCCGAGCCGACAAGCTCCGCGTCCCCGTCCTGCACGGGATCGCCGACAAGGAGGCCGCGCTGCGGCAGTGGGCGCAGGAGCAGGATGTGGCGCTCGCCGACGTCGCCTACCTCGGTAACGACGTCAACGACCTTCCCGCCATGCGGATCGTGGGCTGGCCGGTCGCCGTCGCGAACGCCCACCCGCTCGTCCGTGCGGAGGCGCGCGTCGTGCTGGGGAGGCGAGGCGGCGACGGGGCCGTGCGGGAGCTCGTCGAACGGGTGTTGTCGAGCTGACCGCCCCCGGTAACCGTCCGGTCGATCGGTGTTCACCCGCGGCCCGTACTCAGGAAGGACGGGGCGGTTGACCGTTCGACGACCGGAGGAATCATGACTGTCAGCATCGGATCGCACGTGATCGGCGGCGGCCGTCCCGCCTACGTCATCGCGGAGATCGGCCTCAACCACAACGGCGACGTCGACATCGCCAAGCGCCTCATCGACGTCGCGGCCCGAGCCGGCGCGGACGCGGTGAAGTTCCAGAAGCGCACGCCCGAGATCTCCACCCCGGAGCACATGCGCGACGTGCCGCGAGAGACGCCGTGGGGCACCATGAGCTACCTCGACTACCGGCGCCGAGTGGAGTTCGGCCGCGACGAATACGTCGAGATCGGCGACCACGCGACGATGCAGGGCCTGGACTGGTTCGCCTCGCCGTGGGACGTGCCGAGCGTCGCCTTCCTCGAAGACCTCAACGTCGTGGCGCACAAGGTCGCGTCGGCGAGTCTGACCGACACCGAGCTGCTCGTCGCGCTGCGCGAGACCGGGAAGCCGGTCATCCTCTCGACGGGCATGTCCACCATGGAGCAGATCGACCGCGCGCTGGACACGCTCGGCACCGACCGTGTCGTCCTCATGCACGCGACCTCGACCTATCCGCTCGAGCCCGAGGAGGCGAACCTGCGGGTGATCGCGACCCTGCGGGACCGCTATCCGGGGATCCCGGTCGGCTATTCGGGACACGAGCGCGGCCTGCAGATCTCCCTCGCCGCGGTCGCGATGGGAGCCGTCGCCGTGGAGCGCCACATCACCCTGGACCGGACGATGTGGGGTTCTGATCACGCCGCATCCCTGGAGCCCGGGGGCCTGGAACACCTGGTCCGCGACATCCGTGTCATCGAGAGCGCGGTGGGCGACGGCGTCAAGCGCGTCTTCGACAGCGAGCGGGCGCCGATGGCGAAGCTCCGCCGCGTGCCCGCATGACCGCCGGCGCCGGGATGCGCGTCGTCGCCATCGCGGACGCCGACTCGTTCGTGAAGTGGGCGGCATCGTTGCTGGGGGCCGTGCCCGACCTGCGATCGCAGCTCCTGCTGGTACGCACGCCGTTGACGGTGAGCGCCGCGCAGCAGGATGCGGCGCTGGCGGGCACCGGCTTCGGCGCCGCCGACGTCACGCGGCTCGACTTCGAGCGCGTGGCCGGATGGCTCGAAGTCCAGCGCCCGGACGTGGTGCTGCTCGCCGGGCGGGGACCGTTCGTCCGCCTCCTGGGCCGAGTCGTCGATGCATTGCGGCACCGTCCGGTGACCGTCTCGGGGCTCCCCGGCATGGCGATCCCCGCCCAGCGCGGGGCGCTCGACTACCGGCGACACACCGACCTGCTGATCGTGCACTCGCACCGCGAGCGCCGTGCCTTCGCCGAGCTCGGCGAGCGCATCGGGGTGCGGACGCCGCTCGCTCTGGCGACCCTGCCCTTCGCGCGGGGTCGCGAGCGGTGGAGTGGCAGCCGTCTCCGGGAGTCCGCGGCGGCCGGAGTGCTCTCCGGGGGTGCGGGCGGCATCGCTCTGGCGGAACGTCCTGTCGACGGAACACCCGCGGCGGTCCGTCGGCCCGGGGCGACGGACGTCGTCTTCGCCGCGCAGGCCCTCGTGCCCCGACGGCCGGAGGAGCGCGCAGCGATCGCCGCCATTCTCGTGCGCGCCGCGGAGGCCGATCCGTCGCGCCGGGTGGTCGTCAAGGTGCGGTCCCGGCCGGGGGAGGCCGAGACCCACCTCGACCGTGATCCGTACACCCGTCTCTTCACGGCGGGCCGCCCGGCGAACCTCGTGTTCTCGCACGCGCCGATGGCGACCGCGCTCGAGTCCGCCGCCGGTCTGGTCACGGTGAGCTCGACGGCGGCGGTCGAGGCGCTGGCCCACGGGGTCCCCGTGATCGCGCTCGACCGCTTCGGGGTGCACAAGAGTCTCCTCAACACGGTCTTCATCGGCAGCGGTCTGCTGGGCGGCGCGGGCGAGGTCGTCGCCGGCCGGTTCCGCCACCCGCACCCGTCCTGGCTCCGCGACAACTACTTCCACCCGGAGGTGGAGTCGGACTGGTGGGATCGGGTGCAGGAGCTCGTGGCGCTGCGTCGGGCCGGGGCCCTGCCGCATCGACGGGTGCCCGCGGCCCGGGGCGGGGCGCTGCACGAGGCCTGGCATCGCGCGAGCGTGCTCGGCCGCGCGGACCGCTCCCTCACCGGCCGCCTCGCGCTCGCCGCAGGCGTGCCTGCGACGCATGCGCTCTCCGCCCTGCGTTCGGGCCGCCACCGGTCCGCCCAGGACACCTGGGCGGACCCGACCACGGACTACACGCTCGAACCGAACCCGTTCCGGGACTCGATCCGCCGCTGACCTGCGCTCAGACCGTGCGCCAGTCGTGGCTCTCGATCGCCGCGCCCGCCTGCGGTCCCATCTGCAGCATGCCGCCGTCGATCACGACCGAGGCCCCCGAGATGTAGGCGGCCTCCGGCGAGGCGAGGAAGGCGATCAGCGCAGCGACCTCGCGGGCATCGCCAGGGCGTCCGAGCGGGATGCCGGGGCGGTCCTCGGCGTGCGGGTCGGTGTCCGTCTGCCCGGTCATCGGGGTCGCGATCTCACCCGGGGCGACGCTGACGGCGCTGATCCCGTACCGGCCGAGCTCGAGCGCGAGGTTCTTCATGAGCCCGCCGAGGCCGTGCTTGGCCGTGTCATACGCGCTCGCCCCCACCATCGGCTGGTGCTCGTGCACGCTGGTGACGGAGATGAGTCGTCCGCCCCGACCTGCGGCGACCATCGACCGGGCGGCCCGCTGCAGGCAGACGAAGGCTCCGGTGAGGTCGGTGTCGAGCACCCGGTTCCACTCGTCGAGCGTCACGTCGAGGAACGGGGTCTGGAGCCCGGCGCCGGCGTTGTTGACGAACACGTCGACGCCGCCGAGCTCCGCGATCAGCCCGTCGATCACGTCGCCGCAGGCGGGGATGTCGGAGACGTCGAGCTGGGTCACCACCGCCCGGGCGCCGTGACTGCGCACCTCGTCCGCGGTCTCCTGGGCCCCGGCCTCGTCGCTGTGCCAGGTGATGCCGACGTCGATGCCCGCCGCGGCGAGGGCCACGGCGGTCGCGCGGCCGATGCCGGAGTCGGCCCCGGTCACGATCGCGCGGCGGGCCTCGGCCTCCAGCCGCGCCTGCGGATCCCCGGCCTCCGCCATCGGCGTCGGGGTCTTGTCGTTGTGCTGAGATTCGGACATGTCGGCCTCCTGCTCGGACGTCATCGGTGCGAGCGACGGTACGGGGAGGGTCGGGAGTGGTCGAACCGGTTGACGACGAGCGGCGGCGACGCTAGCCGTCCGCGTCATCCGGCGACTCATGGCGTTATCCCAGGGAACGGTCCTGGTGGGAAGGATCACGGCCGGGTAACGTCATCCCCATCGCGGCGATCCGGGCGGTCCCGGGCCCCGGCTCATATCCGGAGGCGTTGCGGGTTCGACTCCCGCCGTCGCGTCCACTCGGCGCTCGCGGCCGTTCATCCTCGATGATGGAGGCATGCCTTCCGCCCCTCGCCCCGGACTCCGCGTCTCCGCGGGTCTGACGATCCCGGAGGCCGAACTGTCGTGGCGTTTTTCGCGATCGTCGGGGCCGGGCGGTCAGGGCGTGAACACCACGGACTCCCGGGTGGAGCTGGTCTGGGATGCGGCGAACTCCGCGGCCCTGTCGCCGACGCAGCGCGACCGGCTCCGGGAGCGGCTCCGCGGGCGCCTGGTCGACGGTGTGCTGACGATCGCCGCGTCCGAGCACCGCGCGCAGCTGCGCAATCGGGAAGCGGCCAGAGAACGGCTCGCTGCGCTCGTCGCGGAGGCCGTGCGTCCGCCGGCGCCGACGCGGCGGGCGACGAAACCGAGTCGAGGGTCGAAGGAGCGTCGGCTGACGGCGAAGCATCGCCGCACCGACGTCAAGAGCCTGCGGCGGCGCCCCCGCGAGGACTGAGGTCCGCGGATCTCTCTTCGCTCCGCGAGCCGGCGAGCTGCTCCTCGATCGGGGCCCAGCCGTGTTCGAGAAGGGCCGAGCCGGCGTCGAGCACGCTCTGCTGATCGTCGCTCTCGGTGACGAGGATCTGCATCTGCAGGACGAACCGCGCGTACACGCGGACCTCGGGGGTGGGGGCCGGGATGTCGAGTTCGTCGGCGATGGCCTCGGCGAGCGCGTCTTCGTGGCGCAGCCACATCTTCGACGCGTAGTCCCGGAGCGCCGGCGTCTCGTTGAGGAAGCGCAGGAAGATACGGGCCACGTCGTCGCCGTGCTCATCGAGGTTGGCGGCGATCTCGGCCGCATAGAAGTCGTGGATGGCCTTGTTGATCGTCACACCGGTCGACCGGCCGCGCACGGCCGAGACGAGGCGGTCGCGCTGCTCGTCGTCCTCGTCGAAGACCAGCGCCTCCTTCTGCGGGAAGTGGGCGAACACGGTGGTGGGGGAGACATCGGCGGCGTCCGCGACCTCGCGGATGCTGACGTTGTCAAACCCGCGCTCCAGGAACATCCGGGTGGCCACGTCGGAGATGTTCTTGCGGGTCGCGGCCTTCTTGCGCTCGCGGCGACCCAGGGGCGGGGGCGTCGTCATGCGGCCATCCTATCGTGAACTCGACCAGAAAGTGTATTGACACCAAAACCGGTATCACTACACTTTCGGTATGACTTCACCTCCTTCTCCCGTTCGCGGCGCCGGCCGCGCGTGGGTCATGCTCGTCGTCCTGACGATGCTCACGGTCATCGGCATGACCGTCGTCCTGCCCGTGCTGCCGTTCGTCGTGCTGCAGTACGTCGCGCACGAACACGACCTCGCCCTCTGGGTCGGGGTGCTGGAAGCGGTCAACGGGCTGTGCGCCTTCCTCGCCGCCCCGCTCCTCGGGCGGCTCTCCGACAGGTTCGGACGACGACCCGTCATCATCGTCGCGGCGTTCGGCGCGGCCTTCTCCATGGCGCTGTTCGGCGTGGGCGGGGCGATCTGGGTGCTCGTGCTCGCCCGTGTCATCCAGGGGCTGACGGCCGGAGACCTCCCCGCCCTGTTCGCCTACCTGGCCGACATCACGCCGCCCGAGAAGCGCGCGCAGCGCTTCGGCCTCCTCGGCGCACTGACCGGCATCGGCACCATGATCGGTCCCGCCATCGGCGGTCTGCTCGCCGCGATCGATCTCCGTCTGCCCGTCTTCCTCACTGCGGCGGTCGGCCTCACGATCGCGATCCTCAGCATCTTCCTGCTGCCGGAGAGCCTGCGACCGGAGAACCGCATCGCGCGGATCGCCCTCCGCGACGTCCAGCCGTTCGGGGTGTTCCGCACCGCCTTCGGCCGCCCCGAGCTCCGCGGGCTGATGATCGCGTTCGCGCTGCTCGCCCTGCCGTTCGGATTCTTCGTGAACAACTTCAGCGTCCTCGCCCTCGACGCCATCCAGTGGGGACCGACGCAGATCGGCCTGCTCACGGCAGGGGTCGGCATCATCGACATTCTCATTCAGGGCGTGCTGCTCGGCATCCTGCTGCCACGGATGGGGGAGCGCGGCGTGATCGTCAGCGCCATCGTCGCGCAGGCGATCGGTCTCGCCGGTCTCGCGATCGTGGCCTCGCTGCTCGCCCAGCCGTGGCTCTTCATCGTCGGCGCGCTGATGCTCGCCGCCGGTCAGGGCGCTGCCCAGGCCGCGATGGACGGCGCGATGTCCAACGCCGTGGGCGACGACGAACAGGGCTGGCTCGGAGGTGCCACCCAGTCCCTCAACGCCGCGATGAGCACCGTCGCCCCGTTGATCGCGGCCGCCCTCTACACCGCCGTCAGCCATGCCGCGCCGTACTGGCTCGGCGTCGGGATCATGGTCGTCGCCGCGCTCGTCGTCGCGCGGGCGCACATCGCGAACACGGCGAAGCGTCCGGCCGCGGAGACTCGGGATGGCGTCGCCGGGGAGGTGGCCGAGGCGCGGGCCTGAGTCCGGCGACGCGCGGGCCCGGGCGCGAGGATCAGTGCTCGCCGCGGACGAGCTCCAGCCCGGCCCCGGCGAACTGCCGCAGCGTGGCGTCGGGGAGGAAGGCCCGGGTGAGCGCTCCGCCGATGCGGGTGAGGTCGCTCTCGTCGCGGAAGAGGAGGTACATGGTCTCGTAGCGGGGGTGGAACTTCTCCTTGAAGCGGTGCAGCGAGCGGAAGCCGTACACGGGCTCGAGCGCATCGGCGAGCCGGTCGCTCAACGCGGCGATCACACCGGCGTCCGGCGGGTAGTCGTGCGCGAGGGGAGCGCCGGAGAGTGACATGAACTCGGCTCCCTCCTCCGAGAACTGCTGCGCGGAGGCGCCGATCAGATACTCCATCACCGGTCCGAAACCGCCCTCGCGACGCCGCATGAGGTCGAGGGTCCAGCCGCGGACCACCCCGCCCTCCCCGTACACGGGCAACCACGAGAGGAAGCCGTCGACGTCGCCGTTCGGAGCGATCGCGAGGGCGAGCCGCACCTCGGGGTCCTCCGCCTCCTCCAGGGTTCCCAGGGTGAACCGCATCTCCGGAAGGTCCTTGTCGCCGACCCACGCCTCGGAGATCCCACGGAGCTGCTGACGGAGGCCCCAGGTCTCCGCCGCCAGGTGGGTGAGCCGGAAGGTCATCTGCTCCCGCCCGGCCCGGTTGAGCGATGTGCGCACCGGCTGCCAGCGTTTGCCGGTGAAGGTGAGGCCGGGAAGGTCGACGATCGTGTCGTCCGCCACCACGAGGCTGCGCCACGTCTCCGGGATTGCCGCCCTCGTCGCCTCGTCCGCGCTGAAGAAGCAGGGGACGAGTCCGGCGTCCTCGGCCGTGCGGATGAAGTCACGGACCGCGGCGGACCGGGACTCCGCAGGGCCGATCGGATCGGCGAGGGCCAGGGCGACGCCGTTGCGGCGCTGGTACGCGACGATCCCGCCGTCCACGCGGGCGTAGCCGTTGCCCTCCCATGTCGTCATCCAGGACAGGGTGCCGCCGCCGTGCGCCCGCAGTTCGCGCCGGAGTTCGTCTCCGGTCGGGGCAGGCTGCCGGCCGAGCGCGGTCGAGCGGCGCGCACGGAAAGCCCGGCGTACCGCGATCAGATAGGTGAGCACCAGCGCCCAGAGGATCCCGGTGGCGAGCGTGAGTTCGGTCTCTGCGTCGATCACCGTCTCGAGCTGCGCCTCGCTCGTGAGGATGATGAGGACCAGCACGAGCGTGGCGGCGAGCACGTTGAGCGGGCCGAGGATGACGGCGACGACCCACGCCCAGCGGCGACCGCGCCGCAGGCCGTTCGCGATGAAGAGGATCACCGCGACGTCGATCGCCGTATCGATGAAACCGCCCGAAGCGGGATCGGTGGGACCGAACGGGCCGTCGGTCGGCACGAGGACCGTGATGATCTCGATGGCCACGAGCGTGAGCACCGCCATCACGGCGATCAGTCGCTGCTCCCGGACGGTCGTGCGCCGCACGCGGAGACTCCGGTCCACGAACAGGATCAGCAGGACCGCGAACAGGTGCTCGAGGTCGGCCAGCTCTCCCCAGAACATCATCGCGACGAACACGAATCCGAGGAGCACCAGCCACGCGCGCACCCGCCAGGGCGGACGGAACAGGCCGACGGCGGCGGCGATGCAGGCCATGGTCCCGCCGGATGCGCCGACGTCGAGGGCCTGCGCCTGAGTCTGCGCCCACGCCCACGGAAGCTGCGATACGAGGAGGAGGAACAGAGCCGTCGCGAAGATCGCGAAGAGCTGCCCGACAGTGAAGTAGGCGAGGGCGACCCGGGTGCCGCGGCGGTGCTCCAGGTAGCCCATGCCCCAGAACCCGGCGATGGTGAAGAGGTACACCCAGGGTTCGTTGACGAAGAACGTCCCCGTGACCGGCGTCCACCACTTGCCCTCGGACAGGCTCGGAAGCCCGTAGGCGACGGCGGGGAAGAGCGCCGAGTCCTCGAACGGCCGCCACAGCCCCTGCCAGATCACGCCCGTGAGCAGGACCAGGCCGATCATCGTCAGCGTCGCCGGCGTGGTCCGCAGGGCCCCGAACAGGAGACGGGCCGACGAGGGGCGCTCCGAGGTCATGCGCTCAGCGTAGAGGTGGGGCCGCCGCACGGCGACCCCACCGACGGGGTCACTCGGCGACGGCCGCCGCGATCGCCTCCTCCAGGTCGTTCCACTCGACGAGTTCGACTTTCTCGCCGTCGACGAAGAAGGTCGGGGTGCTGCTCACGCCCAGCCGCTCACCGTCGCGCTTGTCCTGCTGCACGCGGGCGAGGGTCGCCGGATCGGCGACCGCGGCATCGTACGCGGCCAGGTCGAGCCCGAGCTCCTCGGCGAACGCGCGGAACACCTCGGGCGTCTCCGTCGACTGCTCGCCCCACTGGGCCTGCGTCTCGAACAGACGGTGGAACATCTCCTCGTAGCGGTCCTGCTGTGCAGCGGCCTCGGCGGCCAGCGCGGCCTGCGTCGAGTTCACGTGCCCTGGCAGCGGGAAGTACCGGGTGACGTACCGGATGTCGCCGTCGTAGGTCGCGCGCAGCTCCTCCACGATCGGGTAGAACGCGCCGCAGGCCTCGCACTCGAAGTCGAGGAACTCGACGACCGTGACGGCGTCGGGGCCGCCCTCATCGAGGACGTGGGAGTCGGTGCGGACGGTGGGCAGCTTCTCGCCGGCTTCGGGATCGGGCTTCGCGGGCTGCTGGCTGAGGGCGTAGACGATGCCGGCGACGAGCAGCACGACGGCGACGGCGACGGCGATCAGGGTCGCCTTGACGGGGGTCTTCATGGGGTCTCCAAACACGGGGGATACGACGAGGGGTGCCGCAGACGCGGCCGGGGCCGGCGTCGGATCAGGTGCGGGAGATGGAGAGCTGGACGAGCGAGACCGCGGGGAGGAGCGGGCGAGGGCCGGCGCGGAGGCGTGCGGTCGCCCGGGGCAGGAGACCGCGGAGACGGACGCCGCCGCGGGTGCGCAGGTGCCGGAGGAGCAGGACGAGGGCGACGCAGCAGAGGGCCGCCATTGCGCACGCCGCCGCATCGGAAGCCAGATCGGCCGAGGGGCCATCGACGATCGGGACTCCGGCTGCCGTGGCGTCGGCGGGCTGCGAGACGCCGGGGGCGAGGCACAGGGTCGCATGCGGATCCACCGACCCGTGGGAGGCCGACCACGCACCGACGACGAGGAGGAGCGCGAGGCCGACGGCGATCATGATCCGGCTCGGCAGGATCCGCTCGGCGCGCGCTCGCGGCGTCGGGACGGGGGCGAGGGGCGGCATGTCCCGCGCAGTCTAGCAACGAGGCCTTTGCCGTCTCCGGGCCCGACCGGCCCCGACGTGCCTAGACTGGAGGGGTGGCGAGACTACTGATCATCGGCGGCTTCCTCGCCGCCGTGTTCTGGGTGTACAGCATCGTCGACTGCGCCGTGCAGCCGGCGACGCGGCACCGCGGCGTGCCCAAGGCCGCCTGGGTCGCCATCGTCGTCCTCATCCCCGTCATCGGCGGGATCCTCTGGTTCGTCATCGGCCGTCGCCGGGCGAACGACCAGGGTGTGCCGCGCACCGTCGCCCCGGACGACGACCCCGCGTTCCTCCGCAGCATCAGCAAAGCGGAGCAGGACGCCCGGATCCGTCGCCTCGAGGAGGAGCTCGCGCGGCTCGACGAGGAGACCGACGAGCCGCCCGCCGCGGATCCGCGCCCGTGACCTCGTCGCCGGCGATGGAGGCCGCGGCCTCCCTGTTCGCCGACCTCGTGTCCCACGGCGTGCGTGACGTCGTCCTCTCGCCGGGGTCGCGTTCGCAGGCTCTTGCGCTCGCCGCGGCGGCCTTCGCCGACGAGGGCCCGCTCCGCGTGCACGTGCGGATCGACGAGCGGGTCGCCGGATTCACCGCCCTGGGCATCGCCAGGGAGACCCGCGTCCCCGTCGCGGTCGTGTGCACCAGCGGCACGGCCGTCGCGAACCTCCTCCCGGCCACGATGGAGGCCTTCCACTCCGGAGTGCCGCTGCTGCTGCTCACCGCGGATCGGCCTCCCGAGCTGCGGGGGGTCGGTGCGAATCAGGCCACCGTCCAGGAGGGGCTCTTCCACCCCTGGGTGCGGGCGCAGATCGACGCCGCCGTCCCCGGGGACGGCGACTGGGACGGCCTCGCCGCGCGAGTGGTCGCCCTCGCGCTCGGAGCGGCGGATGCCGAGTCCGGGCTTCCCGGCGTGGCCGGCCCCGTGCACCTGAACCTGCCCTCCCGCGAGCCGCTGTCGGGCGCGATGCCCTCACGCACGCTGACACCGGGGGAGCCGCCGCGGCTTCCGGAGCCGGAGGCGTTCCCGCTGGAGCGCGGTCCCCGGACGGTCGTCCTGGCGGGCGCCGATGCGGGCGCTGAGGCGGAGGAGGTCGCCCACGTCGGCGGCTGGCCGCTCATCGCGGAGATCGTCAGCGGCGCGCGATTCGGGCGCCAGGTGGTCCACGGGTACCGCCGGCTGCTGTCCCGCGACGACCTCGGCGGGCGCATCGAGCGGGTGGTCGTGCTGGGTCACCCGACGCTCAGCCGCGAGGCCGCGCGCCTGCTGTCCCGCGCGGACGTGGAGGTGGTCGCGGTCCGCAAGGGCGGCGAGGAGCTGAACCTCAACCACCGCACGCGCGCCGTCGCGGCCGTCGCGGTCGCGCCGGGGGAGACCGACAGGGAGTGGCTCGGAGCGTGGATGCGGGCCGCCGCCGCCGAGGCCGTGGATCTCAGTGAGAACGCGCCCGACACCGAAGGGCTCTCCTCCACCGACGTCGCCGCCCGCCGCGTCGCCGTGCGCGCGGAACTCGACGCCGTGCGCCGCCCGCTCGACCGCGAGCGCCTCGTGGATGCGGTGTGGCGGGCCACCTGGCCGCACGACCGCCTCGTGTTCGGATCGTCGCGCCTGGTCCGCGTCGCCGACGAGGTGCTCGGCGGCAAGAAGGTCCCCGTGCACGCCAACCGCGGACTCGCCGGGATCGACGGCACGATCGCCACCGCCACGGGCGTCGCGGTCGCGAGCCAGGCCGCCGGGGCGCCGGGTGTGACCCGGGTGCTGCTCGGCGACCTCGCGTTCCTCCACGACGTCGGTGCGCTGCTGTTCCCGAGTGACGAGACGGAGCCGCGCCTCCAGGTCATCGTCGGCAACGACGGAGGCGGCACGATCTTCGACGGCCTGGAGGTGGCGAGCACCGCCCCCTCCGCGCACCTGGATCGTGTGTTCTACACCCCGCACGGTGTCCGCCTGGAGCACCTCGCGCTCGCCTACGGCTGGGAGTATCAGCGGGTCACCACGCGAACCGCTCTCGACCAGGCGCTGACGACGCCGCGCGGCGGTCGCCAGATCATCGAGGTACCGCTGCCGCGGTGACTGGCATCATGTGCGTATGAACGCGCACACCTGGACGCAGAACCTGCGGGTGCGGCCCGGCTTCCGCCTCGCCGACGTCGACCCCGAGAGCAAGCCCGGCTACGACCACGGCAAGTCCCGCGGCACGGCCGACCTCGAAGCGGGTCTCGAGCAGCTGAACGACCTGCAGGAGCGGCTGTTCGCCGAGAGCCGGGTGGGCACGGCGCAGGATGCGGTGCTGCTCGTCCTGCAGGCGATGGACTCCGCGGGCAAGGGCGGCATCGTGCGGCACGTGGTCGGCGGTGTCGATCCGCAGGGCGTGGCGCTGGCGGCGTTCAAGGCGCCGACGGAGGAGGAACGCCGGCACGACTTCCTGTGGCGGGTCGAGAAGCGGCTCCCGGAGCCCGGGTTCATCGGGGTGTTCGACCGCTCGCACTACGAGGACGTGCTCATCGGACGGGTGCGGCAGCTGGCCGATCCCGCGGAGATCGAACGCCGCTACGACGCGATCAACGCGTTCGAGGAGCGCATCGCGGCCTCCGGCGTCCGCATCGTCAAGGTCATGCTGCACATCTCGCCGGAGGAGCAGAAGGCGCGGCTCATGGAGCGTCTGGAACGCCCGGACAAGCACTGGAAGTACAACCCGGGCGATGTCGACGAGCGGATGCTCTGGCCGCAGTACATGGAGGCGTACCAGACCGTCTTCGACCGCACGTCGACGGAGGCCGCTCCCTGGTACGTCGTGCCGGCGAACGCGAAATGGTACGCCCGGCTGGCCGTGCAGGAGCTGCTGCTCGCCGCCCTCGAGGACATCGATCCCCAGTGGCCGGTCGCCGACTTCGATGTCGAGGCCGAGAAGAAGCGCCTCGCCGCGAGCTGACCGCGGCGGACGTCAGGCCAGCGCGTCGACGAGGGGACGGAACTTCACCCGCGTCTCGAGGAGTTCGCTCTCCGGATCCGATCCGGCGACGATCCCGGCCCCGGCGTAGGCGGTGACCGTGATCGCGTCCTCGGCCGTCGTGAACTGTGCGCACCGCAGGGCGATGGCCCACTCGCCGTTGCCGTCCGCGTCGACCCAGCCGACCGGCCCGGCGTAGCGGCCGCGGTCGAACGGCTCGAGCTCCCGGATGGCGGCGATGGCCGTCGGTGTCGGAGTGCCCGCGACGGCCGCGGTCGGGTGCAGGGCGCGCACGAGGTCGAGGGCCGAGCGGCCGTTCTCCAGCTCGGCTTCCACGTCGGTCGCGAGATGGAAGAGGTTGGGCAGCTTGAGGAGGAAGGGCTGCTCGCTCGCCGCCAGCGCCCTCGTGTACGGGCGGAGCGACGCGAGCACGCTCTGCACGGCGTACTGGTGCTCGTCGAGGTCCTTGGTGCTGGAGGCGAGGTGCGCGGACGCGGCGGTGTCCGCGTCGGCATCCGCCCCGCGTCCGATCGTGCCGGCGAGCACGCGGGCGGTCACCGTCCGGTCCTGCACGGTGACGAGGGTCTCCGGGCTCGCGCCGATGAGCCCGTCGACCGCGAAGACCCAGGTGTCCGGGTACCCGGTGGCCAGTGCCCGGACGAGTCGCCGCAGGTCGGAGCCCGCGGGGATGGTGCCCTGGAGGTCGCGGGCGAGGACCACCTTGCTGAGCTCGCCGTCCGCGATGCGGGCGAGCGCTCCCCGCACGGCGTCCTGGTAGCCCTGGGGGCTCTGCGCTCCCGGGCCCACGGTGCCGGCCCAGTGCGGTCCGTACTCCGCGGGCTCGACGGCGCCCGGCGCACGGTCGTCGCTGCGACGGATGCGGGTCTCCCAGAAGCGGTCCCCGTGGCGGCCGAGGATCCGCGACGGGATCACGAGCACGCTGTCGGCGTGCGAGTCCTCGTCGAAGGTGAAGGCCCCGAACGCGACGAGCCCGGTCCCGGGGAGTCGCAGCGGATCGGAGACCGCGGCCTCCGCCGAGAGCCCCTGCCAGAGCGCCGCGAGGGATTCGGCGCGGGTGCGTCCCTCCTCGGCCGGCGGGCGGAGCTCGGCGAGCGGCTCGCCCACCGCCACGATCCCGTCGCCGCGGCGGAACCAGGCGAGCGGGCGGGCGGGGTCCGCGAAGGAGAGGAGGTCTTCGACCGGGTCGATCTCTCGGGTCTCCACGACCAGGGGGGTGTGCTGCACGACTCCAGCCTATTCCGCGGGGCGTCGGCGGAGCCCGCGGACGTAGGGTGGGCGGATGAGCGATGCGCGTCCCGCAGCCGGTGCCGAGATGATCTTCCAGTGGCGCAAGTGGGACGGGTCGCCGCACTGGCGTCACGAGTGCGTGTACCTCGGCGCCGACCGGTGGGGCGACTGGGTGGGGCAGCCCGCCGGCTGGCACAGCGCCCGTCCGGGGGCGGAGTTCCATGCGGCCACGCCCAACGTCACCCTCGTCCCGCCGAGCGCCGACTTCGCGCTCACCGTCAATCGCCGCCACCCCCGGGGCATGCGTGTCTACATCGATCTCGGGTGGGACGTCCGGTGGTCGGACGATCCCCTGCTCGCGATCGGCATCGACATGGATCTCGACGTCGTCCGCGTGGAGGGCGAGCGCGGCACCTGGGTCGATGACCGGGACGAATGGGCGGAGCACAGCGCCCGCTACGGGTACCCGGCCACCGTCATGCGGCATCTGGAGGAGCTGGCGCTCGACCTCGAGACGCGGGTCAGGGAGCGCACGGCGCCGTTCGACGACGCCACGGCCGATCCGTGGCTGGACCGGCTGGAAGCGCTGGAGCTCGCGCCTAGACTGGACGCGTGACCGCGAACGACAAGAACCGCGCCGATCTCGGCAAGGACCCCGCCCGCGTCAGCGGCATGTTCGACCAGGTCGCCGCCGGGTACGACCGCACGAACACGGCGATGACGTTCGGCAACGACGCGCTGTGGCGGGCCGCGACCACCCGCGCCGTCGCCCCGAAGCCGGGGGAGCGCATCCTCGACCTCGGCGCGGGGACCGCGTCTTCCTCCGCCTCCCTCGCCCGCAGCGGCGCGCAGGTCGTCGCGGCGGACTTCTCGCCCGGCATGCTCGCCGAGGGTCAGCGCCGCCACGGAGCGATGCGGAACCTCTCCTTCGTGCAGGCGGACGCCACGGCCCTGCCGTTCGCGGACGAAGAGTTCGACGCGGTGACGATGTCCTACGCGCTGCGGAACGTCAACGACCCGAAGAAGGCACTGCGCGAGCTCTACCGGGTGACCAAGCCGGGCGGCCGCCTCGTCATCAACGAGTTCTCCACGCCGCCCGGGAAGCTCTTCCGCGGGGCCTACCGGTTCTACAACGCGCAGGTGCTCCCGCGCGTGGCCCGCGTCGCCGGCACGAACGGCGACGCCTACGACTATCTGAACGAGTCGATCCGCGACTGGCCCGACCAGAAGCGGCTGTCCGAATGGATCAGGGAGGCGGGCTGGCGCGACGTCGCGTACCGCAACCTCACCTTCGGCATCGTGGCCCTGCACCGGGCTCGCAAGCCCGCGTGACCACGGCGCGAACGGCGGCACCCGACGCAGGTAGGCTGGGACCGTGACTTCGAGCCCCAGCGCCCCGGGTTCGCGACTCGCGAGCCGTCTCGGCTTCAGCGATCGCGTCTTCGTCGGTCCCGCCGCGCGTCGCATCGCCCGCACCATCGAGGACGGACTGGAGCTGGTGGAGACCGGGCTCGCGGACGACGTCCGCGTCGCCGACCCGCTCGCCGACGCCGCCAGCCGCTACCTCTACGAGGCCGGTGGCAAGCGCATCCGTCCCGTGCTCACGCTGCTCGCGGCCCAACTCGGCGACGGGAACACCCGAGAGGTGATCGACGTCGCGAAGGCGCTGGAGATCACGCACCTCGGGTCGCTCTACCACGATGACGTCATGGACGGCGCCGACCGCCGACGGGGGGTTCCCGCCGCGCAGACGGTGTGGGGCAACAACATCGCCATCCTCACCGGCGACATCCTCTTCTCGCGGGCCAGCCAGCTCATGTCCCGCCTGGGTGAGCGGGCCATCCGACTCCAGGCCGATACGTTCGAGCGCCTGGTCCTCGGGCAGATGCACGAGACCCTCGGCCCGCAGCCGGACGACGACCCGATCGCGTTCTACATCCAGGTCCTCGCCGACAAGACCGGTTCGCTGATCGCGGCGGCCACCCAGGGCGGCGTGATCTTCTCGAACGCCCCCGCGGAGTACGAGGAGCCGCTGCGCGCCTACGGCGAGAAGATCGGTGTCGCCTTCCAGCTGCTCGACGACGTGATCGACCTGTCGGCCAAGCCCGAGGAGACCGGCAAGGTCCCGGGGACCGACCTCCGCGCCGGCGTCCCGACCATGCCGTACCTCCTGCTCAAGGCGGAGGACGACGACGCCGCGGCCGATCTCGCCGCCCGCATCGACGACGGCGTGGCCCTCATCGCCGACGGCGCCGACCCCGCCATCCTCGACGGACCGCTGGACGAGCTCCGCGACCACGCCGTCACCCAGAAGACACTCGAGCTCGCCCACGCCTGGACGCAGGAGGCGATCGACGCCCTCACCGCCCTTCCGCGCGGCACCGTGCGCGAAGCGCTCACCCGATTCGCCGAGACCCTCGCCGAGCGCTCCAGCTGACATCGCGCGGGCCGAAGGCCCGGGTGTCTGCCGCGACGGCACACGAAAGGACCTCCATGACCAAGCTGAGACTGGCCATCGTCGGTGCAGGCCCCGCGGGCATCTACGCCGCGGACATCCTGCTGAAAGCCGAGCGCAAGTTCGACGTGTCCATCGACCTGTTCGAGCAGCTCCCCGCCCCGTACGGACTCGTCCGGTACGGCGTCGCCCCCGACCATCCCCGCATCAAGGGCATCATCACCGCCCTGCGCGACGTGCTCGACCGCGGCGACATCCGCCTCTTCGGCAACGTCCGCTTCGGTGAGGACATCACGCTCGACGACCTCAAGAAGCACTACAACGCGGTCATCTTCGCTACCGGAGCGATCCGCGACACGTCGCTGGACATCCCCGGCATCGACGCGGTGGGCTCCTACGGCGCCGCCGACTACGTGAGCTGGTTCGACGGGCACCCCGACGTGCCGCGCGAGTGGCCGCTGGACGCCGCGTCGGTGGCGGTCCTCGGCAACGGCAACGTCGCCCTCGACGTCTCCCGCATGCTCGCGAAGCACGCCGAAGACCTCCTCGTCACCGAGGTCCCCGAGAACGTGTACGAGGGCCTCAAGGCGAGCGCCGTCACGGACGTGCACGTGTTCGGCCGCCGCGGCCCGGCTCAGGTGAAGTTCACGCCGCTGGAGCTCCGCGAACTGGGGGAGCTGCGCGACGTCGACATGGTCGTCTACGACGAGGACTTCGACTACGACGAGGCCTCGAAGGACGCGGTCGCGAGCAACAAGCAGGTCATGGTCATCGACCGCATCCTGCAGTCGTGGCGCACGCGCGACTCCGTCAACAATGCCGGCGGCACAGCATCGCGCCGCCTGCACCTGCATTTCTGGGCCCGCCCGGTCGAGGTCCGCACCGACGAGAACGGCCGTGTCGCGGCCCTCGTGTACGAGCGCACCCAGCCGGACGGCCAGGGCGGTGCGGTCGGCACCGGGGAGCTGCGCGAGGTGCCCGTGCAGGCGCTGTACCGCGCGATCGGCTACTTCGGCTCGCCGCTGCCCGGTGTCCCCTTCGACAAGAAGCACGGCGTCATCCCGAACCACGAGGGCCAGGTGCTCGCGAAGGACTCCAACGATCGCGTGCCCGGCGTGTACGCGACCGGCTGGATCAAGCGCGGCCCGGTCGGCCTCATCGGCCACACGAAGTCCGACGCCATGGAGACCGTCCGGCACCTCATCAACGACCAGGGGTCGTGGTGGCACCCGGAGGACCCGTCCGAGGAGGCCATCCCGGCACTGCTCGCCGAGCGCGGCGTCGCCTGGACCGATCTGGACGGCTGGCACCGCCTCGACGAGCACGAGATCGGCCTCGGCGCGCCCCAGGAGCGGGCACGCGTGAAGGTCGTCCCGCGCGACGAGATGGTGCGCGTCTCCCGCGGCGAGTGAGTCGTGCCGGTGCCGGGGCGTGCTCCCGGCGCCGGGTCCCCGCAGCCCTAGGCTGAGGCCATGCGACCTCGTGCACTCCTGGCCCTCGGCGCCGTGGCCGTGCTCCTGCTGTCCGGCTGTGCGCCCGAACCCGAGGTGAAGCCGACCGGGACGCCGTCGGCCGCGATCACGCCCGCCCCGACGGACGCGGCGGCGCAGGCGCCCACCCCGGCTTTCGACGTGGACTGCGCCGATGTCGAGGCGGCGATGTCGACCGCCGGCGGCGATGTCGGCGGTGAGGTGGCCGAGGTGCTCGGCGTGTGGTCGTCGCCGAGCTGGTACCCCGGTCCGGCGCAGCACATGTTCCAGCGGGCGGGCGGGATCGCCTGCTCGGCGGGAACGGCGGAGCACAACTGGGAGGTCACGATCCTCCCCGGGGCCGAGGAAACGGTCGCGGGCGCGGAGTCGCGCGGCGGCTACTACGGTGAGGAATCCCGCTGCGAGACCGGCGGGTACTGCTTCTTCCAGCTCCTCGACGGCGAGGTGCTCGTGTCGGCGACCGTCGTGGACCCGGAGAAGGGGCCGGACGACACCGCGGCGTTCGAGGAGGCCCTGCGCGCGCTCGGCGCCGCGGCCGTGGCGTCGCTGCGGGAGGTGGATGTGACGGAGAGCCCGGTGGAGGGTGTGGACTGCACGCGGTTCCTCACCGCGACGGAGCTCGCGGAGCAGGTCGACGCCGAGGTGTACGTGGTCGACGCGTTCGGCGGGTGGTCCATCCCGGCCGAGGTCTACCAGGAGCGCAACGGTGCGCGGATCTGTTACTACGCCTCCGGGGACGACGAATACGCCGCGCAGGGGTACATCATGCTCACCACGCTGCCCGGTGGCGCGTGGGCGTTCGACGAGCTCGAGGGCGAGGAGGAGATCGAGGTCGAGGGAGCGGATGCCGCCCGTACCGGCGTCGACGAACTCCGCCGTCCGGTGCTGGATCTCCGCGTGGGCGCGGACTGGCTGCGTCTCACGACGTTCGACGGGTCCGGAATCGACGACCTCGCGCCGATCGCGGCCACCATCGCGGACGACTTCGCCGTGGCCCGTCCCGGCGGACAATGACCGCCGTGGGCTAGCCTGGGCGCGAGGGGGAGGACGCATGGCCGAGTGGGTTCCGGATGTTCTCGGCGATGAGTTCGCCCAGCTCACCCTCGACCTCGGCAGCGACGAGCAGGGTCCTGTGGTCGCCACTCTCGTGCGGGCTCTGCCGACTCCCGTCCCGTGGTGGGAGCGTGCCCGGCGCCGTCGCCCGCTGCTGGAGGGCGTGGACGTGCTGTACGTCCACGGATGGTCGGACTACTTCTTCCAGAAGCGGTTGGCGCGGTTCTGGACGGCTCGCGGCGCTCGCTTCTTCGCCCTCGATCTGCGCAAGTACGGGCGCAGTCTTCGGGAAGGGCAGACCCCGGGTTACATCACCGATCTGTCCACCTACGATGAGGACATCGCCGCGGCCCTGGACGCCATGGGACGCGGCGACGGCGGCGAGGAGAGCGGTCGTCGTCTGATCCTGTTCGGACACTCGACCGGGGGCCTGACACTGAGCCTATGGGCGTCGCGGCATCCCGGTGCGGCCGATGCCCTCGTCCTCAACAGTCCCTGGCTCGAGTTCCAGTTCGCCCCCGTGCGGGCCGCCATCGCTCCGATGGTGGAGTTCCAGGCGCGGATCCGGCCGCTCGACGTCGCGCCGCAGATCGACCTCGGCTACTACACGCGGGCGCAGCAGGAGGTGGCCGACCCGGACGACCCGATGGAGGTCAACACCGCGTGGCGCCCGGTGCAGACGATGGCCGTCTACGCCGGGTGGCTCAACGCGATCCTCTCCGGGCACAAGACCGTCGCGGCAGGTCTGAACATCGCGGCACCGGTCTGCGTGCTGCTGTCGGCGCGGTTCGTTCCCCCGACCCGCTGGTCGGAGGAGCTCACTTCGGCCGACTCCGTTCTCGTCGTCGACGACATCGCCCGCGCAGCCCTGCGGCTGGGTTCCTCGGTGACGGTCGAACGGATCGACGGCGCCCTGCACGACGTCTTCCTGTCCCGGCACGACGCCCGGGAGGACGCCTACCGTCGCCTGCACCGCTGGGTCGTCGGCTGGCGCGCCGCTCACACGTAGTACATCGCGCGGGCGAGACGCTCCGCCTCGTCGCCGTCGCCGCTGCGCACCGCCTCGGCGAAGTCGGCATACACCTCGCGCATGCGTTCGCGATCGCCGGGATGCACGACCCATCCGCGCAGGTTCCGGGTCACGGCCACGGCGACATCGCCGATGAGCATCCGGTGCTGGCGGTTGCCGCTGTGGTCGGCGAGGTAGGCGAAGACCGCCCATCGCGCCCGTGCCGTCGATGCGCCGTCGGCGAGCGAGTCCTGCATCCGTGCGATGAGCTCCAGGACCCGCTCGCGGTGGACGGCGCTGAGTCGCGGCACCGCCATCCGGGCGGTGATCCCGCCCTGATAGCCGGCGAACTCCAGCGACTCGGCCACGACCTGCGGCGTGACCATCGTCACCTCCGTGTACCGGCTCGGGTACATCGTCACCAGTCCCAGGCGCTCCAGGCGCTGGAGGGCTTCGCGCACGGGCGTCCGCGAGACGTGGAGTTCGTCCGCCACGTCGACGTCCCGGATCCGGTCACCCTCGGCGAACTCTCCCTCCGTGATCAGCCGCCCGATGTGGTGGAACACCTCATCCGCCAGCAGCTGCTTGTTCTCTCCGATGCTCTTCGACTCGATCTGCCCCATGGCCCAGCCCCCGGTCGTTCTTGGTCTGCCACCGGCGTCCACTCCCGGGCGGTGAGGGGAGCGACGGTCGCAGGATTGCCGTCATGCCTCCACGGGGGGCCGATCCGCGTGGGGGCGCGCAGCGGGCGGGGAGGCTTGTCATGAACCCGGGACCGGTCGACGTGCGACGCCGGCAGACCCCAGGCCGACGCGAGCTTCGGGGGCCCGCGCCGCTCCCTCCCCTGAGTCGGCGTGGCATCCTCGAAGCGCATCCACCGCGGCGATCGGGTGTCGGACGGGGATGGCGTCGGAGTCGTGACGAGTCACGACCGCTTCCAGTCTCGACGAAGAACACCGATATCCCGATATGCGTTGACCGGAGAAAAGAAGGGGCTCGGGATGACTCCCGAGCCCCGATCGCCGACGCGTGTGACGTCAGCGGTAGTTGATGAACAGTGCCGGGTTGGTTGGTGATCATTGGCGGCTAACGCGCGCGCTGGGATTCCGCGGGATCGGGTGTTGGCAGTGACTGGCAGATGTGGGTCAGATCGGTATGCTTTGCGGACTCAGTGCGGACTGAATCGCATGGTTCATGAAGGCCGGCGACGTCTGAACGAACCTCGTGGTTGGCTCCATGCATCCAGGCTCGGTGCAGACGGCGCCACGATCCCTAAGGGGTGACCACTCCCGAAGTGTTCTGAGAGTGATGCCGAGAGCATGATGTCCTGCGCCGTGATGCCGATGAACGCGGCAACCTTTTCTAGCTCTGCTGTCGTGAAGGGGTATGCGCCGGTCATACGCCCATAGATGGTCGGTCTACTCAGGCCTAAAACGTCGACAAGCTCGCTGGCCTTCTTGTCCGCCCGAGCTAGCTCGGCCCTGACAGCTCCTGCCACCGCGGATTGGAAAGTCTGGTCGCCCATCTGGTCGAGAGTAGCGGGACGGCCAACAAACATCGTGGAGAGCGACCGGAGATAGGATCTGTGTCCCATGGAGTTTGTCTACGAGCGGCTACCGGCGCCAGCTGACGAGGAGTCTGACTGGTTGTACTGGGACCCGCCACGGAAGCGCTGGCATCGAGTCATCCTGCTCGCGGTACCGGAATCGCCAACTCGGGTGCGCATCCAACACCTCGACGCGGATATGCGCGGGAAAGCAGAGTGGGTGCCGGCGAGACGATGCAAGGTGCCATGGAGGTTGCGCGATGCGTTTGATGCGACGCAGGCGGCGTGGACACGGTTGGCCTCACATGATCCCGAAGCCCCGTATCGCCGCGCTGCGGAGTTTGTCACCCTTGAGCTTCTTGAGGAGTCGACCGCGACCCCAGCTCTGCGCTCAGCGGCCCTTGAGGTCGCCGACCTTGACCAACTCAGCGCAGCAACAGGCATCGCCAAGCGCGAGCTTGCCGGCCACCCCGACACCATCGTCGAGGACGATATCACTCACGTGCCCTGGCCCACCGTCGCTCGCGTTGTTCAGGAGCTTTGCCGGCGATACCCGGACGTAATCACAAGCTACGTCCACGAGCGCGATCGGGAGGAGCACGAACTCGGCGTTCGTCGTCAGGCAGAGGGGGGAGCTTGGTACGACGACGAAACGTTCGCAGATGATCGGTTCGCCAAGAGAGTCAAGCGGTGGGCGAGGGAAGATGAAGCCGCGCGGCGGATTCTGATGCAGTGGGCGGACGTTGACGTGCCGGGGATCGCAAGCCGCTATGCGGAGCTGCGCGACCGCCACATCGAACTAACGCTGGCCCTGCTCCCGGCCCTCGACCAGCTTTCCCGGATTCGCTCCAATAAATCCGATCTCATCGCGGCAGAGATTCGAGCGATCATCGATCAGCCCCTACCTTGACGCAGTGCCCTAAACGGGCATCGCAACGACTGACCTTCACGTCCCGTGGCTTCTTGTCTACTCGCTTAGCGTCGACTACAGAACATCGCAGGTGCGTCAGAACTCGGGGTTCCGAAGCCGGGGCTCATCACCCGGCGCGGGGCTAACTGAGTAGCCCAGCCGTGCCAGTTCCGCCGCCGCAGTAAGAGGATCGTCTCCGATGGCTGCGGCGAGTTGCATCTGTCGATAGACCGTGCGGCCTCTGCGTAGCGCTTCGTTCGCCCCCGGTAACACATCGATCTCAATCTCGACTCGTAGCATGTCCAAGACATCTTCGATTCCGGGTCGAAATCGCGGCCCTCCGAGTGGGAAGTGCAGGCTGGACAGACGGGGGAAACGGCCATGCCGAATCTCCTGGAGACGCCTCTTCACACGGCGATCTTCCTTGCCGCCTACCATCAAGGCGAGAACCTCGTCGCGATGGCCATGAACGTGCAGATGGGCAGAAGGCAGGCCACCGCTCGGCTTACGTCTGTAGTGGTACCGGAGCAAGGGCTCCGTCAGCGATTCAGGAAGCACCTGATATTGGCATTCGTCGACTGACAGGAACTCCCTTTCGGTGTTCCATGTGCATCGATAGGAGACCTTGAGGCGCATCATCGTCTGGCCATCGATCTTGAGCGGGAGACCCACACCGAGACCCTGTCTGACCGAGATGTGACGCTCCTGCCTATCCGCAAGAACCTGAAGAGGGGGACCTTCGATCCCGGGGAGCACTCCGGTCAGAACAGCGGAGAGGTTGGTCGCGAAGGTTCGCACCTGCGGCGCGAGATCCTTCGCTTCGTGGCTCATGCGGCGT
Organism: Microbacterium sp. Nx66; assembly: GCF_904066215.1. Taxonomy (NCBI): domain Bacteria; kingdom Bacillati; phylum Actinomycetota; class Actinomycetes; order Micrococcales; family Microbacteriaceae; genus Microbacterium; species Microbacterium sp. Nx66. The sequence continues at coordinate 2,785,275 of NZ_LR880474.1, read as the reverse complement.
CGCGGAGGTACATCAGATCTTCGATCTGATCCAGGACGCCTTGCTCACGAGGAGACAGCGCGTAGTGCGTGCCTCGGGTACGTATTTCGTCGAGTGAGAGTTGGACGCTCTTGAGTAGCCGATCGATACGACCGTCGATCTCAGTCTGCTCGAGAACCTCGAACGTGATCGCCATTTTGGCCTCCATAGGGTACGTCATTCTTAGCACCAATCGTGTCGAAGGGGTGGGACATTGACCGGCGTGAAGGGAGGCATCAGTGGACGGCGTGCCGACACGAGAACGTCCCCTGTCTGCGGGGAGGCAGACAGGGGACGGAGCCAGTATGCCGGTCTGACTACGCTCGCGGCAATGATCGCTGTTGTCCTGATGCTGATGTCGCTCCCTCGGCTTACACTCGACAGGTCTCGGCCGGAGGAAGGACATCCGGACCGTGCCATCTCGAGGTCTCTCTGCGGGCGTGAAGTTGAGCGTCGAACTGGATGCGATCTGTTCCCGCAACAGGTACACGACTGACCCGGCGCCCGTTCTGAATGAACTCAGGGCGACCGCGGGGGAACGTACGGACGTGCTCGCTGAGGCCGTGGGGACGTGGGTCGGGTACTTCGAGGGCGAATACACGGCAACCCTCTGCGCGGCCCTGAGAACACTCCCCGGGCTTGAACCGTGGATCGCTGTGGGTCAACATCGTCGGTCACTCCCAGACCCATCCACACCGGCCGTTCTAGGGCACGGTGAGGGCGCTGCGTTGCCGCTCTACATCACCACGGATAAGGCCGTTTATGACGGCAACGGGACGGTGAGCTCCTGGACGGCGAACTAGAGGAATCGTTGCAACAGCATCGTCGAGGTGAGAGTCTTAGCCTCGTATGTTCTAGGGGGAAGTCAGGGGCGATTCGATGAGCACTTCGGGAGATCAGGCAGTTCTCGTGTCAAGAGGGCGAGGCTCCGTGAGTCGGCTGGTTGTTGCTGGCGTCGCCGTGAGCCTGCTGGTCTTCGCGGGTCTGGCGACAGCGTTGGGATTGCCGGACATGACGATTCGCTACGTCAGTTTCGCGACAATGATCGCGGCTCTCTCATCTGGTGTTGTTGCTGTCCGGCGCGGTCCCGCCGGAGTGAGGGCCGTCAGCGCGATTGTCGCCGTGGTGGCGCTCATGCTGGGGTCCACTTTCTTTGGTCTGACGTATTCGTAGTTCTGGCGCAGGTTCCTATGACCGCGAGAGGAGTCCTCGATGGGCAAGTTCATCTATGACGGTGGACCCAAGACCGAGATTGAAGACCGAGCTCTGACACACATCCAACTCGTTATGACCGCGAAGCTCCGACGCGGCGAGCCCTTCCCCTTCTCTTGGAAGGAAGACGCCAGTGTGGGCGGCGGCCGAACAACGGTGTGGGTGCACGCAGGTTCGTCCCTCGTGTTCAAGTACGCCGGCAGTCGCCAGCCGGCTATCAATCGTGCATGGGTTGATGCTCTCGCCTACACGGCCAATGCACCCACCGGCCTGTACCTTGTGCGCGAGCCCGCCAACACGGGAGCGGTTGAGCACTTGCCGGGTGTCGTCTAAGGCCTTCATTCACTCCGGTGCTCTTTCAGGTTACGGTTTTGAGCGTGGAACTCGACGACCCGAATCTGCCCGACTCCGCGAATCGATGGTTGCTTGCGACGTCTGATCAGGTGCAGGCCCTTGCTATCCAGTGGCACGCGGACCCGGAGAACGCGAACATGTCCGACATTGTTGACACGCTTCTAGCCCTGGCGGAGGCACAAGCCCGAATCATCGCAGCGTTGGATCTGCGTATCCAGGCCCTCGAGCACCGTCATCGCTAGCCGTTGGAGCGAGCTTCCTTCTTGCGTTCCTTGTGCGCGTCGTATGCCACGGCGGCGAGGACTATCGCGGCCATGCCTAGCACCGTCAGCACGACGAAAAGGACGATCCCGCTGATGGACGGACCGACTGCGTCTCCGGCTGGACCGACCGCATCAACCATGGTGTCGATGATCGAGATGATCGCTGCGACGAGGGAGAGGACAGCTAGGGTCCATTGCGCAGCTTCGAGCATTGACCCTGCGGGGAGGATCTCTTTGCTGAGTAGGAGGTGGGTCACCATCGCACCGATCGCGAGGAATGAAGCGAGGGCGCCCATATAGGTCATGAAGAAGCTGATGTCCATGCGCGCAACCGTAGTAGTTACGATCGGCGCCTCGGGGACCCCTGAAAGGCGGGTTGCCCCATTTCGCTGTGCCAGGAGGCCCTAGAATTCAACTCTCGGTCACTGGGGTCGGGCATAACTGAAGAATCGGGGAAGTCATGAGTCGACAGTCGGAACTCGCGCTCGAGGCTGAGCACGCGCAGGACGAAGAGCTCGGATACGAGGAGCACGAGCAGCTCGCAGACGAGCCCTGCTAGCGAACTGGTAGCTGAGGAAGGGGCCCCACCTAAGCGGGAACTCAGGTGGGGGCCTCTCTTGGCGATGGCCCGTCAGGTGATAAGCCCGTAGTTCCTTAGCGCTGCGGACACCGCATTGATCACGGCGGCATCTGTACCAGTCGCGGTCCCCGGCGAGGCCGCCTTGGCAGCGGCTGGAGCGCCCAGGAAACCGATGCCGCTCTTAGCGAATAGGGGGCTAGCGGCGGGCTCCACCACGAGTCCAGGCCTTCGACGCCTGGTCGTAGCGGCCGATCCTCGAGTCCGCTTCCACGCCCATCCGTCCCACAAGCTGGTCGTTCACATCACGGATCACGAGCTCGGACGGCATCCGCGGTGCAGCAGCAGCAGTCGCAGCACCCGTCAACCCGACAAGGTTCGAGAACGACAACTCCGGACGGAACGACTCCGCACCAAACGCGAACTGCTCCATCAACGACTGGCCACCATCGAACACAGCAGCCCACCCCTGACCCGAGAACGGGCCGCGAAGAGCCGGCGAATGCGGGAAGAACCCTTGCGCCCAACTCAACACGCCACCGATCGCGTCGCCGACGCTGCCGATCATCGAACGGATACCGTCAATGAACCCCTGCAACAAGGCGCGACCCGAACTGACAAGCCACGAACCAGCACCCGCGAACAGATTCTGGATGTGACGAGGCAAGCCGGTGAAGATCGAAACGACGCGGCTGACTCCACTGCTGAACACTGAAGTCAGCGTCGACCAGATGCGCGTCGCCGTCCCGCTGATGTTCGTCGCCGCCGAACTGAAGAACGACGTAACCCGAGACCATGCAGCATTCCAGGTAGACGCCACCTGCGACACCAACCCCATCAAGAAGTTCAACGCCGGCGCCAACCAGTCATTGATTCCACGCGCCATATCGATGATCGGCCCCTGCGTACCCTCGACCTGCTTTCCCCAATCCTCAAGAGTCTTGTTGCCATTCAAGAACAGCAGCAGGTTCACCACGAACGCAGTCAACTCCGCAAGACCCTGAATCAAAGGCACAAGAACCGGGATGAGCATCTGAAGCGCCTGCGTAAGAATCGGCAGAATGTCCACCGCCAGTTCGATCAACGGAGGCAGGAGCGGAAGCAACGCCACCAGCAGCTCTACCAGCGGCGGGGCCAGTTGCGAGATCGCGTCCACCAGGACGTCGGCGAGCAGCGGCACCACCTCAGCGAGTTGGTCACCGAGGCGCGCGAGCAAATCCGCCACCACTGGCCCGACCGTTGTCCCCAACTCTTGCAGCACAGCGCCGAGAGGCTTGAACGTCTCACCGAGCCCGAGAAGCGAAGACTGCAAGGCGTCGGATTCGATAACCAGGCCAGCGACCAAACCGATCACTGCGCCCACGGGTCCAGAGACCACCGGAAGGAACCGGCCGATGATCGGCAGAGCCGCCACCATCGGAGCCATCGCGCCGGCCAGCGCCGTGAAGACCGGTGTGAGCCCCTCCATCCCAGAGAAGGTGCCCTTGAGCTCCGAGAACCCCGACACCATGCGATCAAGAGTGTTCAACACCGAATCGGAGAACTGGAAGTCGATCCCATCGAGCGTCCACTGCAACTTCTCAACGACCGGCTGCACCCGAGCGGTGATCCCATCCGCGATCGTCGTCAGCTCACCGAAGAAGTCCCTAGCGAGCCCCAGAGCAGGGCCAGCGAACGCCTCCCCGAGCCGGCTGAGTGCGGCGCCAAGGTTGGCGAGCGACCCGCGCGTCGTGTTCCCCGACTCAAGAGCCGCGCCACCGATGTTGTCCTCGATAACCTTACGGAACGTGGCAGCGTCGATCTCACCCCGAGACACCATCTTCTGGAGCTCATCCGCAGTGACCCCGTACTCCTTCTGGAGCCACTTCATGATCGGGATACCCCGCTCCGTCAACCGATTCAGGTTCTCCATCCCCGCGTAACCCTTAGAGGTCACCTGGTTGATGATGTCGCCCATCTCACCCATCGACGTACCAGCAATCGTCGCCGCATCCGCCGTCAACCGCAGATACCGCTCCAACTCCTGACCCGGCTTAATACCCGCCGCAACCGCAGAAGCCGCAGTCGTCGCCGCAGCATCCAAACCAAACGCCGTGCCCTTCACCGAAGCAAGAGCGTCCTGCATGATCGCCTCAACGGCCTTCGTGTCATGCCCGAGACCCTTGAGCTTCGCCGTCGCATCCTCAATATTCAGAGCACGCGAAATACCCCCACCCAGCGCGATCGCCCCGACCGTGCCGGCAAGCAACCCCACACCGCCGACGATCTTCCCCACACCGCTCCGCAAAGACGCGAAGAAGCCCGTGGAACGCTTCTCCGCGCTCGAAAACGACTGCTGTGCCTCCTTGTCCACCGCCTTCGAAAAGCCCGTCCCAGAAGGGAGCAGGCTCACATAGGCAACCCCGATTTCCTGTGCCACTACGGCACCTCCAAACAGCCCGAAGGCCACGCAGGAGGTAGGCGACTTCCCTCCGTGTTGAATTACGAAGGGCGCCCCGACCGTGAGGTCGAGACGCCCTGTTCGGCTCAATCGCCGCTACTGCTTCGTTTCCTGCAAGAAGGTACGCAGGACCCCGTGGACAGCCAGCCGGTGCCGCTTATCCCGCGCAACGATCGAATCGACCGTCGCCGCCATCACCCCCGGCAACAGCGCAAGCACACGAGCAAACCGGTCCAAGGGGATCTCCCTCTGCAGAACCGACTCCCGCTCAGACGGCTCCGCCAGGATCACCATCGCCGACACCCGCCGCGCCAGATCCAGATCATCCACGCGAGTCACCCCCCAGCCGCCGCGCCATCCGATCAACGGGATGCTCCGGCGACGACGGCTTCACGACGCCCTTCACGAACACGACCAACAGGCCGATGATCACAATCGACACTGCAATCGCGCCGATCCAACTAACGATTTCCCAAGGGTTCATCGCTTCAACTCCTTCTCATCAAGACTTGCGGGGGCGGGGTCCCTCCCGCCCCCTTCGCGGCCCTCCCAGAGGTACAGGGCCTTTTCACACACGGATCCTTTTTCATGCGGGCGGGAGCCGGATGACCAGCCGCCGCCGTCCAAAAACACGTCGATACTCGACGGTCACCAGCCCCCGATCAGCGAGCCGCAACGCTGCGCGCCTTGTGTTTGCCCCACCATCACCCGGGAGAAGACCCATACCTACGCGGAGACTGGCGAGCTGCTCGAGCAGATCCCGCTGAACACACCCCAGGCCCCGGCTCATACGGACTCCCATCTAAGTGATGTACCTACGTGGAAAAAAACGGCGGGGAGAGATCGGCCCTATACCTTCGGGGTGGCCTTGGGCGGGGGCGGGAGGGGGTGTGGCCCATAGGTTCTGCCACACTGATTCCGTGCTTCACCTTGACCCGATCTATCGCCCTCAGGTCCGTGAGTTCGAGTCGCCGTTTGACTCTGAGGCTCGGGGTTTCGATCCAAATTGGTGGTCTGACCCATTCCTGCGGTCGACGGCCCGGATCGACTACCGCCCGTACTCGTTTTTCGACACGGACAGGACGGAAGCTGCGCGCGTCCTCGTACGCGGGCAAGCCGGCTTCATCGACCCGGAGGGGGCTGGCGTTGCACTGCCATCGGACGCCATGGCTATCGACTTCATCGAGGTGCGCGCTGACCTCCGGCACCCACCCCGGGGCATCGGCAGTGCGGTAGTGCGGCAGGTGGAGCGGCTGTTCCCGGACCGGACCTTGTTCGCCTTCTCGGAGAATGCGGACAGGTTCTGGGGGAGTACGGGGTGGACTTTCGTACCCAGAGCTGATGGGCATACTCACGGCCGGGCTTTGTTTTTTCTTGAGCGCGGGTAGAGCGTTGCCTACCCGCGCTCGTCGGTCAGGGGTAGACAGTTCCGTTCGCGAACTGCCCCTCGGCGGCGTCCTTTAGACGTGCTTCGGGAAGCTGGTAGGCCATGCTCCGCTGGAACTCGTTCTGCACGTTGTCTGTCCACCGGTGTAGGTCGTACAGGTCGTTGATTGTGGTGGCCATGTCGGGGTTCGCACTTGTATACGAGGTGACGGCGTCGTCCCATCCCTTGCCGATGGCGGTGTCGAGGATGGCCTTCGCGAGTGCCTGATCTCCGACGTCCAGTGCACGGGACATCGCATCTCGGGCGTCATACGGAGTCTTGAGTGTTGCGGCCCGGTCGTGGGCGTCGCGGAAGGCGATGACGTCCCCGTCTGTGGCGGTTCCGGTGATCTGTCGGCGGAGGCTCTGACGCGTGTTCTCGAGCGCAGCGGTTTCGCGGTCGCTGAGCTCGGTGAGCTTGGCGCGGTACTCGGGCTCACGGCGGTCCAACTCGGCTCGCTTACCGGCCATCGAGAGCTTGTCGTTGGCGTTGAGTGCGGCAACCTCTGTGGCGAAGTCGCTGCGGATCTTGGACGCGGTGTCGCGAAGGTTGTTGAGTTCGTTGTTCAGATTGGTCAGTGCCATGGCGGGTCTCCTCAGTTCTTCTGATTGGTTGCAGCATCCGCGATGTCTGTTGCGATGCGGATTGCGTCTGATGTTGGGATCACGAGTTTTGGTAGCCGGCCGACGATGATTGCGATCCCTGGTTCGGTTGCACCGGTCGGGTTTTGGAGGACGGCCCGGGTGACTGCTGCTTCTTGGCCGTCGTTGATGTTCTGTTGGTATCTGTGGGGTGCCGAGTAGAAGCGGGTCATGTTTCGTCCTGGGGGACGTAGGGTCCCTCGGATGCTCGGGCCATCCCCTCGGGTGAGTACAGGGCGGGTTCGAGGCGTTCTAGACCGGCTGGGTCTCTGAGCCCCGTTGTGGGGGTGTCCTCGTCCGTGTTCATTGGTTTCTCCTTTCGAAGCGCGGTGGTCCAGTCGCGCGTCGGTTGCCTGTGTCCTGAGGCTTCGAGTTGTGAGTAATACCGGCTCAGTTCGCGGGCGAATGCGAGTGGGTCGTCCCAGGCGTTGCTTAGTGCTCGGAAGTTGAGTGGCTTCGGGGCTGCTGCGCCCATCGGGTTCTCCCTTCTTTGAGTGGCGGTCCGGATACGTCGGGCCTCATGTGTCGTCCAGCCCGACGTCGAAGTAGGGGTCGAATCCTGATCTGACAAATGCCCGCCCTCGTGGTGAGAGGTGTTCGACTTCGGGGTCGCTTTCGTCGAGTCCGCCATCGTAATTTCCCGCTCGCCCGAACCTGCGGTAGTAGTCGCGGATGAGGTCGCGAGCTTGCTGCACCGAGAGAAGGGCCCAGGCCCGTTCGACATCGGGGGACGGGAGGTTTCCGCTGATGATGATCCACAGGTCTCGGAGGAGGGCGCGTTGCTTTGCGGTTGATCGGTTCTCTCGGAGGTTCTGGAAGCTGATGCGTGAGCTACTGCTCGCAGTCGCTCCTAATGTCTTGTAAGAGGTTCTTGTCATAAGTTCTTGTTCCTAGTTCCCTTTTGCCGGGGTCGAGGTTCCCTTTTGCCGGGGTCGAGGTTCCCTTTTGCCGGGGTCGAGGTTCCCTTTTGCCGGGGTCGAGGTTCCCTTTTGTTCGCTCGCACCGTCAGCTGGGCAACAGCACCTTGTACCTGTTGGTGCCCTGACGTTTGGCGTGCCGCCGTTGATGTAGCCGGCTGATGAGGCCAGCTGTCTCGAGCGTGTCGAGTGCGGGAGCGAGCGTTCGGCGGGTCACGCGGGCTTCGGCGAGGATCGTCACCCATGAGACGACCGCTTCGCCCGAGTGCCTGTTTCGGCGTGACAGCAGTACGAGGTACACGATGCGCTCAGTTGTCGTTAGCTGGGTTTCCCACAGCCACCGTCGTGGAAGCCGAAAGAAGCCGCCGTCGCGGGGTAGCTCGTGAACCTGATAGTGAGTAGGTATCCCCTCGTACAGTTGCCGCTGGACGATAACTCCCGCCGCTACGAGCCGCGGAATCACCTCTCGAGTCGTGCGCACTGAAACCCCCGCGCCCGCCGAGATTTCCGCCTGTCCCGCGATCACCAACCCGTTGTTCTGGTACGGCAGGCAAAGCAACGCGACGTACACAAGCAGCTCCGTCTTCGACCATCCGAGACGGAACAGGGAGTTGGGTATCGGCGCCCACGCCTCATTCGTCGTCATTGGCCGACGATGGCTTCTGCTTCGCTCTGTCACGGGCGGCAGCGTTTCGCGCCTGCGCTTCGTGGAATGCCTTCATGCGCTTCTGGAAGGCTGTCTCCCTCTTCTCAGTCATGTGATGTGATCCCCTTCCACGGGGTTGCGGTTCAGTTGAAACGGACGGTGCCCCTCATCGCTGGGGACGAGGGGCACCGGAATGAGGGCACGAGGCGGTCCGTCAGGCAGCAGCGTTCCGCATCCAGCCCTGAACAAGGAGCGCTTCGGCTGCCTCCCGGACGGAGGGAGAGCCGCCGACATGCTGGGCGATCGCGTCCGCGAGTTCGTCGCGTAGCCTGAGCCACTCAGTCAGGGACCGCGGCTCTTCACGACGCGGTTCGTTCGCTGGCGGCTCGAAGCTCAAACGACCGGTTCTCACCATCTCTGCTTCGACCACGTCGTCAGCGAGGGCGAACAGATCTGGACGGGAACTGCGCGCTTGCAGCTCGGTGTCCGGTTCTGCGACGTATTGCGGGTGCGCTTCGGCGTAGCATTCGCGAACGTGGAGTGCGATCTTGCCGGTCTTGCTGACGGGGATACCGTTCGCGCGCGCCCAGGCACGCACTGCTCCCGGATTCAGTTTGGTTTCGAGCGCACTCATTTCTTCGGCTCCCTGGCATCCTTTGCCTTCATGGCCATTACCTCGTCGGCGAACACCGGGTCATTGATGAGCTCATCCCGGAACTCCCGGTAGTGCTTCGGGAGATCGGAGAGCATGGTCGCGACGTCGCCATACTCGGTGTCGATCTCCTCGGGCTTGTTGATCCACCACTCCTGCCAGTCGGGCATCCAGTTCGTGATCGGCATTCCGTTCATGTCAACCGTGAGCAGCATCCCGTGACCGAGATCGCGGGTGTGGTGGCTGACGTCGTCGGCATGGATGTTGGCGGGCGTATCGCACCAGCCGAACCGGCAGGCCATCAGACGTCCAGCCTCTGCAACTCGGCGTCGACCTGAGCGGGCCGCCGCAACAACTTCGGCTCTGCGCGCAACAACAACGCGGCGGCCACGAGGTCTTCTGCCACATCCATCGCCCACCGCGCGACGTCCGGGTCTTGGTCGGCTCGAAGTTCCGCACGGATGTAGATGTTCGGCACTCCGTTGTCGTAGAGCTCGACGCGGCCGTCCGGGTGGAGGCGTCCCCCGCCGTAGAGCTCGACATCCCGGATGGTCCGAGAGAAGGAGAAGACAGTCCCCTCCACCTCGTCTTCGATGTCCAAGAACTCGAGCTCCTCGGTCCACGAGGGCGCCGCGGCAGACACCTCGGGGTGAGCCCGCAGGTAGGTTGCCGAGTACTCGTCCCAGCCGGGATCGCGGCGGGTTGGGGGCGGAGTTGCCGCTGTACTCTTCGCCCCCGCTACCAACAACGTGCGGTTGGCGCGCGAATCTGCGATACTTGTTTCACAAGTCATCTTGAATCTCCTTCATTTGACTACTGCCGTCGCCCTGTTCCAGCAGGTCGGCGGCCTTCCTTTTGATGTCTGTGAAGCCGAGGCGGTATGAATCGCGTTCGACTTCAATGAGGTTGGCAATATGTTCGTCGACTGTCTGCCGGGCCTTCTCGGGGCCGAGGACGCGTAGCGCGTCTCGAGCGAGGCGAGCCATCTTTCCTCGCGATGTTCCGATGCAGACCAGAACTCCGTCGTCGTTGATGAACGACATGTTGTGCCTACCGAGTTCGCTCATCGCATAGTCGATGAGTTCATCGACTTCGCGCGGGTCCAACCTCGCCCGCGGAAGGGAAGCCGAGTGGAAACGAATCATCATCCTGCGGTGGCGAACCCCGCTTCGATGAACTCGTTGAGGTCCGATCGGCGGATGAGTCGACGGCCCGCGATCTTGCCGGACTTGATTTGATTCGTGTGGATCAGCCAGCGGATCGACGCGGGCGTGCGTCGCGTTAGCTCGGCGACCTCTTCGATCGTGAGCAGTTCAGGCTCGGCTGCTGCCAGCGCTGCGGTCATCGCATCTCCATTCTGTCTTAGGTTGAGTATCGAACCTTACTGAGGTTAAGCGTACGGCATTGCCCAGCGCTGGTCAACCTTGACGCGGTTGGAATCTCAACCGTCCTGTCCTACTCTGGTGAGGTGACGGATGAAGTGACAGATGAGGTCCAGAGAGCACGAGCCAATGTGGAACTCGCCTGGCTCGACATGGAGAAGGCGATGGGCACCCGCATTCGAGGTGTTCGCGAGCGGCGTGGGCTATCCCAGGCCCAACTCTCTGAACTGGTGAAGAGCAGGGGGTTCAACCTGCACCAAACCGCTATCGCGAAGATTGAAGCCGGCAAGCGCCCGTTGCGGGTGGGGGAGTTCTTCGCGCTATCCGACTGCCTGGGCTTCACGCCAATGGGGCTCTTCTATCTGCCGGAAGACGCAATCGCCCCGCGGCCGCTCAAGGAGCTTGACGCGCTACTGGCGGCGGCCCATGAATCCGCACGTGAGAGTGAAGGCAGCATGCTGCAAAACATCAACGACTTGATCACTATCCATGTAGGCAACGAAAGCCGGAAGCAACTATTGGCTATGCAGATGCGTATAGCTCTGCAACGCGAAGAGCCCGCAGCTGAGGGGATGTCCGATGGCGAGCGTCAAGCAGAGGCCTAACGGCGTCTGGCGCGCTCGCTACCGGGATCAGAATGGCAAGGAGCACTCAGCGCATCGGAAGACCAAGCGCGAGGCTCAGAGATGGCTAGACGAGCAGACAGCCGCGGTCGTGACGGGGCAATGGGCGGATCCGGCCGCCGGCCGCGTCTCCTGGGATGAATGGGTGTCGTCGTGGATGGCGATGCAGGTGTGGGCGCCGGGAACCCATAGCGCGGCGCTGACGGCGGTGGAGTCAGTACCGTGGCGTCGCCGCTCAATCCGCGATATCAAGCAGGCCGATGTGCAGAGCTGGGTGACTGTCGAGCGGGATCGGGGGTTGGCCGCTTCGACGATCCGCACGCGACTGAACTACTTGCAGATGGCGTTCCGGGCAGCGGTCGACAATCAGGTAATCGCCCGCAACCCTGCATTGCGAGTTAAGACGCCACGGAAGCAAAAGGCCGAGATGGCTATCAAGATCCTGACTTCAGATCAGGTGGCGGCAGCACTCGAGGCGGCGGGGGAGTTCCGCCTGTTCGTTGCAGTGTGCGCTTTCGCGGGCTTGCGGTTGGGTGAGGCCGCGGGGCTACAGGCGGGTGATATCGACGTCGACCGGGGAACGATCGCGGTTCGTCGGCAGGTGCAGGGCACATCTGTTCCATCCACCAAGGTTGCACCGCCGAAGGCGGGTTCGGAGCGCGAAGTGTTCGTGCCGCGGGAGCTAGTCGAGATGCTGGCACGTGAAACACGCGTCTCATCTGATGCCTTCCTGTTCCGAACCCCGCGCGGGCACCTGTACAACCGGAACAACGCTGGACATGAGTGGCGCAAGGTCCGTGAAGCTCTTGGCCTCGACGAAGGGATCACGCTGCACGCACTCCGTCACACCTTCGCGTCGAACCTGATCGCGTCAGGCTGTGACGTGGTGACTGTGCAACGCGCGCTAGGGCACTCTCAGCCGTCGATCACCCTCGATGTCTACAGCCACCTGTGGCCGTCGGCGGAAGACAAGACGCGTTCCGCGACGGCCACATTCATGGGTGAAGTGCTGGGGATTGCGGACTCCCTGCGGACTCGCGACTAAGAACCCCAGGTCAGGCGGAACCTCTACCGGTAGTTGATGAACTGCAGATCGATGTCGAGGTCGCTGCCTTTGAGGAGCGCGATCACGGACTGAAGGTCGTCGCGGCTCTTGGACTGCACGCGCAGCTCGTCGCCCTGGATCTGGCTCTTCACGCCCTTGGGGCCCTCATCGCGGATGATCTTGCCGATTTTCTTCGCGTTCTCGGACGAGATGCCGTCCTTCAGGCTCGACAGGATGCGGAACTCCTTGCCGCTGGCGAAGGGCTCGCCCGAGTCGAGGCTCTTCAGCGAGATGCCGCGCTTGATGAGCTTGGACTGGAAAACGTCGAGGACGGCGTTCGCGCGCTCCTCCGTGTTCGCGGTGATGAGGATCTGCTCGCCGCTCCAGGCGATCGAAGCGCCGGTCCCCTTGAAGTCGTAGCGCTGCTCCACCTCTTTGCGCGCCTGGTTCAGGGCGTTCTCGGCCTCCTGGCGATCCACTTTCGAGACGATGTCAAAGGAACTGTCAGCCATTGGGCCAGTCTATGACGGGTCGGCCCGCTGGTCAGGCCCATAGCCATCGCAAGGCATCGGGGAGCAGAACGCCGCCATGATTTGGGCTGTGGCCGCCATCGCCGACGACCAGGCGGAAGTCGTACCCCGCGCGGGCCAACGCCGCGCCGGTCTCAAGGCCCTCCGCGAACCAGTTGTCTGTCGTCGAGTTCCAGTTGAGGTCGCGATGAGCAGCGTGGAGAAAGACTCGTGTCGCGCGAGCCTCGAATTGGGTGAGCAAGTGCGGGTACGGGTTCCCGCCCGGCATCTGTGCGAAGCTCGGGTTGAACGCGATCACCCGGCCGATGGCGTCCGACCGAGTCCACGCCGCGGTCATCGCGGCATTGCCTCCGCTGCTTCCGCCGCATATTCCGCGTGCCATGGGGTCAGTCGAGATCACTGCGCGTGTCGCTACGAGTGGGAGTATCTCGTCGATCAGCATCGTCGCGTAGCGATCGTCGAACGCGTCGTACTCGACGTTGCGGTTCTTGATCGGCCCTCCTTCGGAGGCGACGACACCTGGGTCTACGAACACTCCGATCAGTTGGGGTATCGCTTTGGCCGCTGCGAGATTGTCCAAGACGATCGCGGCGCGAACGCTCAGCTCCGGGTCGAGATACCACCAGCCGTCGTTGAAGAACATGACGGCGCTCGCACGCGATGGGTCATGGCCGGCTGCGCGGTGGATCCAGATCTTCCGGGTGGTCCCCGGGAAGACGACGCTTTCATGGGTGATCTCTTCGACACGGCCAGCGGCCACGCCGGCGCGCAGCTCGGAGTCCGGCCCGTACTCGTAGGTCACATCGGTCTGGGAGGCGGGCAAGGCGGCGAAAGGGAGTTCGTAACCCATGCCCCGAACGTAGACCGTATCCGCGGGTGTGCGGAAAGTCCCGTGGGCGAGGCACGACTTCCTCCTTCTGCCCGGCGTTACCGCCGTCATCCGCGACGGCGAGCAGTTCCTGCTGGCCTGGCACGCGCACTCCGGCGCGTGGAGTCTGTTCGGGGCCGGCGCGCGCTGGCCCTCTGGCTCCCGCCCGGGCCGGGGCCCGCTAGCTTCCGGTCGTCGTGTAGACGTTGTCGGACACCCGAGTCATCCCGTCTGGAGCAGGCGCGTCGTCGGGGACCACGGTGAACGTGCCCGTGACGCCTCCGATCGAGAAAGGGGCCCCGTTCCCACCGCACCCGATCACCCACGTGTCAGCGTCGACGTAGGCGAGGAGACACGCTGCGGCATCGTCACGAGCGCGAGCGAGCCACAGGGACGTCCCGTCGCCTTCTCCGACGAACCGGGCTGTCGCCTGGTCCACGTCGTCCCACGCGTAGCCGGGCAGATCGGCAGGAACCTCGTCCCGTGCCTCGGCTTCGCGATCGAGCACGGAGTATGCGCCTCCCGCAGCCGTGCACCCGCTGAGTGCGACCGTGGACAGGATGACGGCGAGGGCGGCGGCAGACGGTCGAACGTGGAATCCCATCCGGCGATGCTCTCGCAGATGAGCCCCATGCGGAACCCTGCAGACTCTGCCGCGGAGCCTCGAGAGGTCTGACCTCCGGCCGATATGGAAGCGTTTTCATAACGCGTGCCTCGCGTCGGGCCGATCACAGGTTGATATCAGCGCGTTCGCGGATTGTGATCGCCTCTCGAAACGATGCATACTGTAAGCGCTTGCAGTCTTGCAGGCGCTCAGCACTGAGAGAGGCACACACCAATGAAGGTGAACAAGAGGGGCATGGTCGCCGCGGGCGCCATCGCCATCGTTTCGGCTCTGACGCTCGCCGGCTGCTCGACCGGCTCCGGCGGCGACGACTCTTCCTCCGGTGGAGACAGCGGCGGCACGCTGACCGTCTGGGTCGACGCCGAGCGGGTCGACGCGCTGCAGGGCGCGGCGGACGCGTACCAGGAGAAGACCGGTGTCACGGTCAAGCTGGTGGGGAAGTCCGTCGACGACATGAAGGACGACTTCATCCAGCAGGTCCCGACCGGCAAGGGCCCCGACGTGGTCATGGGCGCTCACGACTGGCTCGGCGAGCTCTCGACCAACGGTGTCGTCGCGCCGATCGAGCTCGGCGACAGCTCGGAGGACTACCTCCCCGTCGCCCTCCAGGCGGCGACCTACGAGGGCACCGTCTACATGCTTCCGTACGCCGTCGAGAACATCGCCGTGCTGCGCAACGCCGACCTCGTCCCCGAGCCCGCGACGAGCTTCGACGACATGGTCTCGAAGGGCACGTTCGTCGTGGAGCAGGGCGCCGAGGGCAACCCGTACCACCTGTACCCGTTCCAGACCGCCTTCGATGCACCGGTCTTCGGCACCGACGACAGCGGCAGCTACGACCCCACCGACCTGCAGCTCGGCAGCGAGGGCGGCTTCGCCTTCGCCGACTGGCTGGGTGCGCAGGGCGCCGCAGGCACGCTGAACACCGACATCGACGGCGAGATCGCCAAGCAGCAGTTCCTCGACGGCACCGCCGCCTTCTGGCTGACCGGTCCGTGGAACGTGGGCGCGGCCACCGATGCGGGCATCAACGTCGAGATCGACCCGATCCCGAGCCCGACGGGCGAGACGGCCTCGCCGTTCGCCGGCGTCAAGGGCTTCTTCGTGAGCGCCGAGTCGAAGAACAAGGTCGCCGCGAACGACTTCCTCGTCAACTACCTCGGCACGGAGGACGTGCAGCTGGAGCTGTTCACGGCCGGCAACGTCCTCCCGGCCCTGACAGCGGCCGCGGACACCGCGGCGTCCGACCCGATCATCGCCGGCTTCCAGGCCGTCGGTGCCGACGCGGTCCCCATGCCGGCGATCCCCGCCATGGGTGCGGTCTGGCAGTTCTGGGGTGTGGCCGAGGCCGCCATCATCAACGGCGAGGACCCGCAGGCGACGTGGCAGAAGCTCGTCGACGACGTGACCGCCGCGATCGAGTAACGGCCGACCAGATGACGACCCTGCCGGGGCGGGCCGCCCAGCCCGCCCCGGCAGGACCATGACGAGGACGACATGACAGACACCGAAGAGCGCACCGCGCCCCCCACGCCTCGGCAGCGCCAGGCGGCGAAGATCGCCGAGGCGGCCTCCCGACCGATCGGGTGGATGCTGCTCAAGATCCTGTTGCTGGCCATCGTGGACGCGATCGCCGTCTACGCCGTGTTCGTGCTGCTCGTGCAGCGGGAGTGGCTCGTGCTCGGCCTCGTCGTCGCGGTGACGGTCGTCGTCAACTACATCTACTTCTCCCGCAAGCGCATCGCGGCGAAGTACCTCACCCCCGGCATCATCTTCCTGGTCCTGTTCCAGGTCTTCACGCTCCTCTACACGGGCTACATCGGCTTCACGAACTACGGCACCGGCCACAACGGGAGCAAGGAGCAGGCGATCTCGTCGCTGCTCGCCTCCGCGCAGGAGCGCGTCGAGGACTCTCCGACGTATCCCGTCACCGTGGTGGAGCAGTTCGGAACCTACGGCCTCCTCGTCACGGATCCCGAGGACGGCGACGCCCTCCTCGGCACCGCGGAGCAGCCCCTCGCCGAGGTCGACGCGCAGTTCGAAGGTGGCAAGGCCGTCGCCGTCGACGGGTGGACCACGCTTCCGCTCGCCACCGTCTTCACGCTGTCGGAGGAGCTGGAGCAGCTCTCCGTCCCGTTCAGCGACGATCCCAATGAGGGCAGCCTCCGCGCCCCTGACGGGCAGAACGGCTACCTCTACGTCTCGACGCTGGCGTACGACGCCGATGCCGACACGATCACGGACACCGCGACCGGCACCGTCTACAGCGACACCGGCGACGGCGCGTTCACCGCCGAGGACGGCGAGCAGCTGCTGCCCGGCTGGCAGACGACGGTCGGCGTCGACAACTTCGTCCGCGCGGTGACCGACGAGTCCATCCGCGGCCCGCTCATCTCCGTCACCGTCTGGACCTTCGTCTTCGCGCTGGTGTCCGTCGCGACGACCTTCTTCCTCGGCCTGCTGCTCGCGCTGGTCTTCAACAACACCCGGATGCGCTTTCGCAACGGCTACCGCATCATCCTCATCCTCCCGTATGCCTTCCCCGCGTTCCTCTCCGCGCTCGTCTGGGCCGGGATGATGAACGAGAGCTTCGGGTTCATCAACCAGGTGCTGTTCGGCGGCGCGGCCATCCCGTGGCTCACCGACCCGGTGCTGGCGAAGGTGTCCGTGCTGCTGGTGAACCTCTGGCTCGGCTTCCCCTACATGTTCCTCGTCTGCATGGGGGCGCTGCAGGGCATCCCGGAGGACGTCAACGAGGCCGCCGTGATGGACGGCGCGAACCCGTGGCAGGTCTTCCGCCGGATCAAGCTGCCGCTGCTGCTGGTGACCGTCGCGCCGCTGCTGATCTCGTCGTTCGCGTTCAACTTCAACAACTTCAACCTGATCTACATGCTCACCAAGGGAGGCCCACGCTTCAGCGATGTGTCGATCCCCGTGGGCCACACCGACATCCTGATCTCGATGGTCTACAAGGTGGCCTTCACCGGACAGACCCGCGATTACGGGCTTGCCTCCGCCTTCACGATCCTGATCTTCGTCGTGGTCGCGACGATCTCGATCATCAGCTTCCGCAAGACCAAGGCCCTCGAGGAGCTGAACTGACATGAGCACCGTCCGCAGCACCGCCACCGCCCGCCGCACCGCCCCGCCGCGTCGCTCGTTCGGCGCCTGGTTCGCCGACACCGGATGGCGCCACCTCGTCGCCATCGTGGTGAGCGCCTTCGCTCTCTTCCCGCTCCTGTACGTCGTGTCGGCGTCGCTCAACCCGCAGGGCACGCTCACCGGGTCGAACCAGCTCTTCTCGGCCATCGGGATCGACAGCTACGTGCGTATCCTCAGCGACCCGCAGAACCCGTATGGAACGTGGTTCCTGAACACCCTGCTCATCGCGGTCGTGACCGGAGCGGTGACGGTCTTCATCGGAGCCTGTGCGGCATATGCGTTCTCCCGCATGCGCTTCGCCGGGCGCCGCGTGGGACTGGTCACCATCGTCGTGGTGCAGATGTTCCCGCAGCTGCTCGCGGTCGTCGCGATCTTCCTGCTGATGTCGACGCTGGGGGACTGGTTCCCGGCGATCGGCCTGAACACGCATACGGGGCTGATCCTGGTGTACCTCGGCGGCGCGCTGGGCGTGAACACCTACCTCATGTACGGGTTCTTCAACACGATCCCGAAGGAGATCGACGAGGCCGCCCGCATCGACGGCGCGGGGCACGCGCGGATCTTCTTCACGATCATCCTGCGCCTGGTCGCCCCGATCCTCGCGGTCGTCGGTCTGCTCTCCTTCATCGGCACGGTGAACGAGTACGTGATCGCCAGCGTCATGCTGGTCGACGTGGATCAGCAGACCCTCGTCGTCGGTCTGACCAAGCTGGTGGCGAACCCCCGCTACGCCGACTGGTCGGCCTTCTCCGCCGGTGCGGTCATGGCGGCGATACCGGTGATGGTGCTCTTCCTCTTCCTGCAGAAGTACATCGTGGGCGGTCTGACCGCGGGGGCGACCAAGGGCTGATCTCGCACCGTTCGGTGCTAGCGTGCGTCACATGCTACCTTGTGAGGCATGACAGCTGACGTCGGGGCGCAGATGCGCAAAGGAGTGGTCGAGTACTGCGTGCTCGGCTTGCTCTCGCGTGAGCCCATGTACGGCTGGCAGCTGTCGGAGGCACTCACCGGAGCCGGGCTGATCGCCAGCATCGGCACGCTCTACCCGTTGCTCGGGCGCTTGCGGGACAACGGCTGGGTGACGACGTTCGACCGGCCGTCCGGAAGCGGTCCGGCGCGCAAGTACTACCGGCTCACGGATGCCGGTATCGATCAGCTCGCGCGCTTCCGGGCGCAGTGGGCGCCGTTCGCCCGTGCCGTCACGGGCATGGTGGGGGAAGGATGACCATGACCGAGAAGACCGCAGCCGAGTTGCGTGACGACTACCTGGCCCGGCTCGACGAGGCGATGCGCGGACTTCCGCACGGTGTCGCATCCGACATCCGTGGCGGGATCGCGGAGGAGCTCGACGGGCTCGACGCGGCAGCGACCGCGGAGCGGATCGACCGCCTGGGAGATCCGAGGGGGATCGCCCGCGAGGCGGAGGACGAGGTGCCGACCGCGCCGCCCCTCGTGCTCCCCGCGCCCGCCCCCGCGCCCTCGGCTCCGCGCACGCCGACGACCGCGACGCGGGGTTTCGCGATCGCGGCGGCGCTCACCCTGAGCTTCGGCGGAATCGTGGTGCCGGTCGTCGGCTGGTTCGTGGGCGCGGTGCTCGTGAGCCTCAGCCCGCTGTGGCGCACGTGGGAGAAGGCCGTCGCGATCCTGGTGCCCTTCGTCGCCACCGGGCTGTCCTTCCTGATCGCCTCGACGATGACCGGATTCTCCACCGGATCGGCGTCCGGCAGCTCGAGCGACGGCGACGTGATGTCGGAGGTGGTGAACCCGCTCGTCCCCGCTTTCGGCGAATGGCACCTCCTCCTCCTGCTGGGCGGACTGCTGGTACCGATCTCGGGACTCTGGCTGCTGTGGCGGATGCGCGGCCGCGGCACCCGCTGAGCGACACCACCTCGACGCGGCGTTGCTCCGCACCCGCGCGGGGGCTGGGGCCTACGGTGGGACCATGGCGCGAGTGGGGGGACGAAACCTCGGGATGAGCTGGTTCGCCGGCATCGTGTGCGCAGGGATCGTCGCCGGACTCGTCTGGCTCTCACTGCCGATGGTGCCGATCCTCGCGCAGTTCGCCGGGGACGCCCTCCGCAACACCTTCCCGTGAATCGCGCAGACCCGCGGAAGCACGCGTATGGCGACACGTCGGCACGCCTAAGGAAGCGTCGGGAGCCGCGGCGGTAATCTCGCACTGCACATCCCCGATGAGAGGCGCACCCCATGAGTGATCCCGAGGCTCGTCAGCCCGAGAAGTCGAACGACGTCGACGACGTCGTCGGCAGCGCGAACGCCGGTCTCGACGCCGCGGCGGCGGCCCGCGGAGATGTCCCCGGCCACGCCGACGACGCACGTGCGGATGACTCCCGCGCCGCAGACACCACCGCGGCCTCCTCCGAGCCTGCGGCCGACCAGGCCGCGACGCGTCAGGAGCCCGCCGTCGACCCCGATCTCGCCGCGTTCGAGGCCGCCGAGCGGGACCACCCCGGTACTTTCAGCTCCGCCGCCCCGGCGCCCTCGCGCACCGACGGCGACCGCTTCGACGCCGATGGCCGTGAGGCGGGCCTCCGCGACGCCGACCGCCGGGATGCCACCCCGGAGACCTCGCTGTACGCGACGCCGGAGACCTCGCTGTACTCCACGCCGAGCACTCCCGCGCACGAGGAGTCGGCCATGGCCGGCGCAGCCTACGCGTCGCACGCCGACGACACCGACACCAGGATCGTGCCGTCCGAGCCGCTCACGAACGGCGCGGCCGCCGCACCGCAGCAGCCGCAGCCGATCTTCGTGCAGGCACCGGAGCCGCCGCGCGAGCGCGGCAACCGGGGCACCGCCGGCGCGATCGGCCTGCTCGCCACCGTCGCCTTCGCGCTGCTCTACCTCGCCACCACGCTCGGCCTCGGCGCCCTCGCCGGCGACGTGAACGGGGAGAACATCGGCGAGGCGCTCGTCGCCCCGCTGCTCACCTGGGGGTTCTGGACCCCGGTGGTCGTGTTCTTCCTCGGCTTCTGGCTCCTCGGAGCCATCATCAACCGCGGCCGCTGGGGCCTGTGGGTGGTGTTCGGCATCGTCGTCGGGCTCATCGCCTACGCCGGGCACATCCTGGGTCAGCTCTTCGAGGCGCCCTTCTGGAAGCTCACCGCATCGCAGGGTCTCGAAGTCGCGGGGGAGCAGCTGTTGGCCCCGCTCGCCATCGCGGCCTTCGTCTTCGCCCGCGAGCTCACCATCTGGTTCGGCGCCTGGGTGGCCCGCAGCGGTGCCCGCAAGACCGAGCTGAACGAGGAGGCGCAGCGCGAGTACGAGCGCACCCTCGAGGCCGGTCCCACCCTGTCGAGGTAATCACGAACACCACCACACCGAACCCCCGCGGGCCCGAGTCCGCGGGGGTTTCGGCTGTCCTCGCGGCGGTGATGGCCACCATCGCCTTCTTCGCCCTCGCCGTCTTCGGTCTCGGTGCGCTGAGCGTCGCCACCGACCGGGACATCATCGGCGTTCCGGGTCTTGGCCAGGTGCCCGGGGTGTCGGGCATGGTCGCGGCCGTGGTGGTCTTCGCGCTCGTCCTCTGGGCGACGGTGCGACGAGGGCATGCCTCCTTCGGCTCTGCTCCGGTGATCGCCCTGCTCACGGCGCTGGTGCACCTGATCACCGTCTGGATCGCCGTGCTCGTCGCGACGAGCGATGTGGTCGTTGCCACGGCCGTCGCCGGCGACCTCGTCCGCGGTGGCGCGAGCATCGTGCTCCTCGCCGCGGCGGCGGTGGCGGCGTGGGGCGGCATCGCCCTCCGCCGGACGAGGTCGGCGCAGCCGCGATGGCCGTGGGAGCGCGACGAGGAGGGGTGACACCCCGCAAATCCGCACGGTGAGCGGCGACGCGCCGTACGCTGGTGGGGTGGAGCGCTCATTGGAGACGCAGGTCGACCAGGCCGTCGAGGCCTGGTTGCGCTGGGTGCCGCGCTGGGAGCCGGCGACGCACCGCGGCCGCACCGCGCCGTGCCGGCGCTGCCTCGGCTCGCCCATCCTCGCCGCCGCAGGCATCGCGGGCACCACGCCGCATGGCGTCCAGCACGGCCTGTCGACGCGCATCAAGACGATCGTGGACCACGCGGTCGCGGAGTACACCGCGCGCAACCTGCCGACCCTGCAGCGTGAACTCGATCAGCAGGCCGCGCGCAACCGGGCTCGCAGCTACCGGCCGACGGAGGACCTCGATCCCGAGTTCGAGGGCATGCCGCTGGATCCGGAGCCGGTGCCGGGCGCCCCCTTCCTCTTCACGATCGCCGGTCTCGCCGACGATTCGGCCGCCGAGTTGCCGCCCCTGCCCCCGCTGTCGGACGAGGCGAAGACCGCTCTGCGACAGGAAGTCGCCTTGGCGGACGAATACGCGAACCTCGTCGGGCGCGAGATCTGCGGGATCCTGCTCCGACACCGGATCACGATCCAGGCGGCGGTGTCGCGGCACGTCGAGCCGCAGATCGAAGCGCTCCTGGCCGAGCTCACGGAGTCGCTGGACTCGCCGTTCGACCCCGACATCCCCTGACTTCGGGCGGCGCCGCGGAGCGCGACCGTCATTTGACCGTCAGGTTACGCGGCATTACACTTGATCAGGTGTGTGCACGTCCTGACGTGCGCGCTGGGCGTCGGCACCTCGCCGGTCCGCCCCCACGGCATACCCACCACACCAAAAGCTCGTCGGTTCCGGCGTGCCGGTGGGTCATGATGTGAAACCCATCACGCTGTCACCGTGCAGCACTATGAGGAGAGAACGTGCCAACCATTCAGCAGTTGGTTCGCAAGGGTCGCTCGCCCAAGGTCACGAAGACCAAGGCGCCCGCGCTCAAGGCGAACCCGCAGCAGGCCGGGGTCTGCACCCGCGTCTACACCACCACCCCGAAGAAGCCGAACTCGGCGATGCGCAAGGTCGCTCGTGTGAAGCTCCGCAACGGGACCGAGGTCACCGCGTACATCCCGGGTGAGGGCCACAACCTGCAGGAGCACTCCCTGGTGCTCGTCCGCGGCGGTCGTGTGAAGGACCTCCCCGGTGTGCGTTACAAGATCGTCCGTGGTGCCCTGGACACCCAGGCCGTCAAGAACCGTAAGCAGGCTCGTTCCCGCTACGGCGCGAAGAAGGGTTGAGTTAGATGCCTCGTAAGGGTCCCGCCCCCAAGCGCCCCGTCGTCAACGACCCGGTCTACGGCGCACCGATCGTCACCTCGCTGGTGAACAAGATCCTCGTCGACGGCAAGAAGTCGCTGGCCGAGTCGATCGTCTACGGCGCCCTCCGCGGCGTCGAGGCGAAGAACGGCCAGGACGCCGTCGCCACCCTGAAGAAGGCGCTCGACAACGTGCGCCCCACGCTCGAGGTCCGCAGCCGCCGTGTCGGTGGCTCGACCTACCAGGTTCCGGTCGAGGTCAAGCCGCACCGTGCGAACACCCTCGCGCTGCGCTGGCTCGTGAGCTACGCCAAGGGTCGTCGTGAGAAGACGATGACCGAGCGTCTTCAGAACGAGATCCTGGACGCGTCGAACGGCCTGGGTGCCGCGGTCAAGCGCCGTGAGGACACCCACAAGATGGCCGAGTCGAACCGCGCGTTCGCTCACTACCGCTGGTAACCCCTTCGACGGGCTCAGGGACCCTTCCGCGTTCCTGGGCCCGTCGCACCCCCTCTTCGCAGTACACCTGCTGCTCCAATAGATAAGGACACTCCTGTGGCACAAGACGTGCTCACGGACCTGAGCAAGGTCCGCAACATCGGCATCATGGCGCACATCGATGCCGGCAAGACCACGACGACCGAGCGCATCCTGTTCTACACGGGCGTCAACCACAAGCTCGGCGAGACGCACGACGGCGCGTCGACCACCGACTGGATGGAGCAGGAGAAGGAGCGCGGCATCACGATCACGTCTGCCGCCGTGACCTGCTTCTGGAACAAGAACCAGATCAACATCATCGACACCCCCGGTCACGTGGACTTCACGGTCGAGGTGGAGCGCTCGCTCCGCGTCCTCGACGGCGCGGTCGCCGTGTTCGACGGCAAGGAGGGCGTCGAGCCCCAGTCCGAGACCGTGTGGCGTCAGGCCGACAAGTACAACGTCCCCCGCATCTGCTTCGTCAACAAGATGGACAAGCTCGGCGCGGACTTCTACTTCACGGTCGACACGATCATCAACCGCCTCGGCGCGAAGCCGCTGGTGCTGCAGCTCCCGATCGGTGCCGAGAACGACTTCGTCGGCGTCATCGACCTCGTCGAGATGCGTGCTCTGGTCTGGCCCGGCGACGCCAAGGGTGACGTGACCATGGGCGCCTCCTACGAGGTGCAGGAGATCCCGGCCGACCTCAAGGACAAGGCCGAGGACTACCGCCAGCAGCTGCTGGAGACGGTCGCCGAGACCGACGAGGAGCTTCTCGAGAAGTTCTTCGGCGGCGAGGAGCTCACCGTCGCGGAGATCAAGGGCGCCATCCGCAAGATGGTCGTCGCCAGCGAGATCTACCCGGTCCTCTGCGGCTCCGCCTTCAAGAACCGCGGTGTGCAGCCGATGCTGGACGCCGTCGTCGACTACCTCCCGTCCCCGCTGGACGTGCCCGCCATCGAGGCGCACGACCCGAAGGACGAGGAGAAGATCATCGAGCGTCACCCCGACGCGAAGGACCCGTTCGCGGCCCTGGCCTTCAAGGTCGCCGTGCACCCGTTCTTCGGTCGTCTGACGTACGTGCGCGTCTACTCGGGCGAGCTCGAGTCGGGTGCCCAGGTCATCAACTCGACCAAGGGCAAGAAGGAGCGCATCGGGAAGATCTTCCAGATGCACGCCAACAAGGAGAACCCGGTCGACAAGCTGACCGCCGGCAACATCTACGCCGTCATCGGCCTGAAGGACACCACCACCGGTGACACCCTCGCCGACATCGCGCAGCCGGTCGTCCTCGAGTCGATGACGTTCCCGGAGCCGGTGATCGAGGTCGCCATCGAGCCGAAGACCAAGGCCGACCAGGAGAAGCTGGGTCTCGCGATCCAGAAGCTCGCTGAGGAGGACCCGACCTTCCGCACGGAGCTCAACCCCGAGACCGGTCAGACGACCATCAAGGGTATGGGCGAGCTGCACCTCGACATCCTCGTGGACCGCATGAAGCGCGAGTTCCGCGTCGAGGCGAACGTCGGCAAGCCGCAGGTCGCGTACCGCGAGACGATCCGCAAGGCCGTCGAGAAGCACGACTACACGCACAAGAAGCAGACCGGTGGATCGGGCCAGTTCGCCAAGATCCAGTTCAACATCGAGCCGCTCGAGCTCGACGGCGAGAAGACGTACGAGTTCGTGAACGCGGTCACCGGTGGCCGTATCCCGCGCGAGTACATCGGCTCGATCGACGCCGGTTTCCAGGACGCCATGAACGTCGGTGTCCTCGCGGGCTACCCGATGGTGGGCGTCAAGGCGACCATCGTCGACGGTGCGGCGCACGACGTCGACTCCTCGGAGATGGCGTTCAAGATCGCGGGCTCCATGGGCTTCAAGGAGGCCGCTCGCCGTGCCAACCCCGTGCTGCTCGAGCCGCTGATGGCCGTCGAGGTCCGTACTCCGGAGGAGTACATGGGCGACGTCATCGGCGACCTGAACTCGCGTCGTGGCCAGATCCAGTCGATGGAGGACGCCGCCGGCGTCAAGGTCGTGCGCGCCGCGGTGCCGCTGTCCGAGATGTTCGGCTACATCGGCGACCTGCGCTCGAAGACCTCGGGCCGTGCCGTCTACTCCATGGAGTTCGACAGCTACGCCGAGGTCCCGCGCGCGGTGGCCGACGAGATCGTCCAGAAGGCCAAGGGCGAGTAATTCTTCTGGGAGCCCTGGGTCGCTGAGCCTGTCGACGCACCCGGGGTTCCCAGGTCACCTACAACTTCACATTCCCTCTCTACTAAACTGAGAACCTAACCCGTAGAGAACCGGTCGCAAACCAGTGCCCGGCACCTCTACAACGACGTCCTGAGGAGGACCCAGTGGCTAAGGCCAAGTTCGAGCGGACCAAGCCGCACGTCAACATCGGAACGATCGGTCACGTCGACCACGGCAAGACCACGCTCTCCGCAGCGATCTCGAAGGTGCTTGCCGACAAGTACCCGTCCGACACGAACGTGCAGCGCGACTTCGCTTCCATCGACTCGGCGCCGGAAGAGCGCCAGCGCGGTATCACGATCAACATCTCGCACATCGAGTACGAGACCCCGAAGCGCCACTACGCACACGTTGACGCCCCCGGCCACGCCGACTACGTCAAGAACATGATCACGGGTGCGGCGCAGATGGACGGCGCGATCCTCGTCGTCGCGGCCACCGACGGCCCGATGGCGCAGACGCGCGAGCACGTTCTGCTCGCCAAGCAGGTCGGCGTCCCCTACCTGCTCGTCGCGCTGAACAAGTCCGACGCGGTCGACGACGAGGAGATCCTGGAGCTCGTCGAGCTCGAGGTCCGCGAGCTGCTCTCGAGCCAGGGCTTCGACGGCGACAACGCTCCCGTCGTCCGTGTCTCCGCTCTCAAGGCCCTCGAGGGCGACGAGAAGTGGGTCGACGCGATCCTCGAGCTCATGCAGGCTGTCGACGACAGCGTTCCGGACCCGGAGCGTGACCGCGACAAGCCGTTCCTCATGCCCGTCGAGGACGTCTTCACGATCACCGGTCGTGGCACCGTCGTCACGGGTCGCGCCGAGCGTGGCACCCTGGCCATCAACTCCGAGGTCGAGATCGTGGGTCTGCGCCCGACGCAGAAGACGACCGTCACCGGTATCGAGATGTTCCACAAGCAGCTCGACGAGGCATGGGCCGGCGAGAACTGTGGTCTGCTCCTCCGCGGCACCAAGCGCGAGGACGTGGAGCGCGGTCAGGTCATCGTGAAGCCGGGTTCGGTCACGCCGCACACCAACTTCGAGGGCACGGCCTACATCCTGTCCAAGGACGAGGGTGGCCGCCACAACCCCTTCTACACGAACTACCGTCCGCAGTTCTACTTCCGCACCACGGACGTCACCGGCGTCATCTCGCTGCCCGAGGGCACCGAGATGGTCATGCCCGGCGACACCACCGACATGACGGTCGAGCTGATCCAGCCGATCGCCATGGAGGAGGGCCTCGGCTTCGCCATCCGTGAGGGTGGTCGTACGGTCGGCGCCGGTACGGTGACGAAGATCATCAAGTAAGCATCCGCTTCCTCGCAGAGGGGTCGAGCCTTCGGGCTCGGCCCCTCTGTCGTTTTCCGCATCGAGGGTTCCGTCGCTCGGCTCTGCCCTGCACAATGAGGTGGTCCGGCGGGATCGCCGGACGCACACACCTTCGAAGGGGATTCACATGGGTATCGAGGACGCCGTCAACAAGGGCAAGGACCTGTACGAGCAGAACAAGGACAAGCTCGCCGAAGCGGTCAAGAGCGAGCAGGCCGAGGACATCAGCGACAAGGTCCTCGACGGCGTCGCCGACTTCGCGAAGAAGATCGCACCCGGCGCCGCCGACAAGATCGACGAGATCCGCGAGAGCGCTGACAAGAGCATCGGCAACGAGTAGAGCCGGACGTCTCCGCGAAGAGCGGCGGTCCCCGCACCCGGGACCGCCGCTCTTCCGCGTCGGGGAGAAGCGCGGCGCCCTCGGATGTGGCGGATTCTCCGAGGGATCGAGTAGGATCGTCTCGACCGCCTGGGGATCTTGCGGTCGGGGCGCCGAAGGGGTTCGGCTCCCGAATCACGCGGGTCTTCCGCGTTCACACTGGGGAAAGCGATCTTGGGGATCATCGTGCGACGCGCGCACTCCGTGCGCCTGAGCGTCTCCCCGCCTGCGCGGCGGGTCTTCCGCCGTGCCCTCGGTCGAGGCGTCCGGCGTCCCTTCACGCCGGATTCCTCGCGTTCGGTGTGCCCCCTCGCACCGGACGCCCTCCCCAAGCGGGGCGAGGCATGGGGATGCCTCGCCCCGCGCTCCTCTGCGCGCTGAGGCCCCGCGGCGACGAGGTTCGCTGGGAGTCCGGTGAGCGCGACACGCCCGGGTTTGCAGAAGTGAAATCAGCCGTGGCAGAATAGACAGGTTCGATATTCCGTCGCCGCTGTGCGTGCGCCGGATCACTGCCAGGGCAGTGCATAGACGGCGCCTCCTCCGGGAGGCTGCAGGGTTCTAGGCCGCGGGTAGCAGAACACAATCCCGACACCTTCATCATCGAGGGCACTGCCGTGCGCGGCGGGGGTCGGACATCCGTTCACCTTCGGGTGGGCGGCTGACAGCAGAACAGTGGTGCAGCCTCTTCGACAGGCTCCCGGGCCGCGAGGTCGAGGAGTCCGAGAAGA
This sequence comes from Microbacterium sp. Nx66, assembly GCF_904066215.1. Classification (NCBI taxonomy): domain Bacteria; kingdom Bacillati; phylum Actinomycetota; class Actinomycetes; order Micrococcales; family Microbacteriaceae; genus Microbacterium; species Microbacterium sp. Nx66. The sequence continues at coordinate 2,757,604 of NZ_LR880474.1, read as the reverse complement.
CGAGTGCCGAGGCGCGAACAGCGCCGACGTGCGTCCAATGCCCCAGGGCCACCCGGTCCAGGACGGTAAGACGCTGAAAGAGAGAGAGCAGACAATGGCGGGACAGAAGATCCGCATTCGCCTGAAGTCGTATGACCACGAGGTCATCGACACGTCCGCACGCAAGATCGTCGACACCGTGACCCGTGCGGGCGCGACCGTCGTCGGCCCCGTGCCCCTTCCGACCGAGAAGAACGTCGTGTGCGTCATCCGGTCGCCCCACAAGTACAAGGACAGCCGCGAGCACTTCGAGATGCGCACCCACAAGCGTCTGATCGACATCGTCGACCCGACGCCCAAGGCCGTCGACTCGCTGATGCGTCTCGACCTGCCGGCTGACGTCAACATCGAGATCAAGCTCTGAGGTCCGCCATGGTTGACATCAACTCCAAGGTTTCCAAGGGCATGCTCGGCACCAAGCTCGGCATGACCCAGGTCTGGAACGAGAACGGCAAGCTCGTTCCCGTCACCGTCATCGAGCTCGCCCCGAACGTGGTCACCCAGATCCGTACCCCCGAGAAGGACGGCTACAACGCCGTGCAGATCGCGTACGGCCAGATCGACCCCCGCAAGGTGAACAAGCCCCTTTCGGCTCACTTCGAGGCTGCCGGCGTCACGCCGCGTCGCCACGTGACCGAGGTCCGCACGGCCGACGCCGCCGACTACACCCTGGGCCAGGAGCTCACGGTGGACGGCACGTTCGAGGCCGGCCAGCTCGTCGACGTCGTCGGCACGAGCAAGGGCAAGGGCACCGCCGGTGTCATGAAGCGCCACAACTTCAAGGGCGTCTCGGCATCGCACGGTGCACACCGCAACCACCGCAAGCCCGGCTCCATCGGCGCATCGTCGACCCCGAGCCGCGTCTTCAAGGGCATGCGCATGGCCGGCCGTATGGGTGGCGAGCGCGTGACCGTCCTCAACCTCACGGTGCACGCCATCGACATCGAGAAGGGACTCATGCTCGTCAAGGGCGCCGTCCCCGGTGCTCGCGGCCGCATCGTCTACGTCCGCAACGCAGTGAAGGGTGCCTGATCATGGCTGACTCCACTCTCGCGCTCGACGTCCTCAAGGCAGACGGCAAGAAGGCAGGCTCCGTCGAGCTTCCCGCCGCTCTGTTCGACGTCAAGACGAACATCCCGCTCATCCACCAGGTCGTCGTCGCGCAGCTCGCGGCGGCTCGCCAGGGCACGCACTCGACCAAGCGTCGTGGTGAGGTCTCCGGTGCCGGCCGCAAGCCCTTCAAGCAGAAGGGCACGGGTAACGCCCGTCAGGGCTCGATCCGCGCGCCGCACATGACCGGCGGTGGCATCGTGCACGGCCCGAAGCCGCGCGACTACTCGCAGCGCACCCCCAAGAAGATGATCGCGGCCGCCCTGCTGGGCGCGCTCAGCGACCGCTTCCGCGGCGACCGCCTGCACGCGATCGACACGTTCGGCACCGACGGCGCGCCGTCGACCAAGGCTGCTGCGGGCTTCCTCGCCCAGGTCGCCACGTCGAAGAACGTCCTCGTGGTCATCGAGCGCGGCGACGAGCTCGCGCTCAAGAGCCTGCGCAACCTCGGCAACGTGCACCTGCTGTCGTACGACCAGCTCAACGCCTACGACGTGCTCGTCTCCGACGACATCGTCTTCACCCAGGCCGCGCTCGAGGGCTTCATCGCCTCCAAGTCCGGCGCCAACCAGGAGGTCTCCGCATGAGCGAGCAGGCATCTGTTCTCCAGACGGCCCTGAACAAGGACCCGCGCGACATCATCCTGAAGCCGGTCGTGTCCGAGAAGAGCTACGGCCTGATCGACGAGGGCAAGTACACCTTCCTCGTCGACCCGCGCGCTTCGAAGACCGAGATCAAGCTCGCCATCGAGAAGATCTTCGGCGTCAAGGTCGCGTCCGTCAACACGATCAACCGCGTCGGCAAGGCCCGTCGCACCCGCTTCGGCACCGGTAAGCGCAAGGACACCAAGCGCGCCATCGTGAGCCTGAAGTCGGGCACCATCGACATCTTCACGGCAATCGGCTGATCCGGGGGATAAAGGACAATCATGGCTATTCGCAAGTACAAGCCCACGACCCCGGGCCGTCGCGGCTCGTCGGTGGCTGACTTCGCCGAGATCACCCGATCGACGCCGGAGAAGTCGCTGCTGCGCCCGATCTCGAAGACCGGTGGTCGCAACAACCAGGGCCGCATCACGACCCGTCACATCGGTGGTGGCCACAAGCGCCAGTACCGCGTCATCGACTTCCGTCGCAATGACAAGGACGGCGTGAACGCCAAGGTCGCTCACATCGAGTACGACCCCAACCGCACCGCGCGCATCGCGCTGCTGCACTACTTCGACGGCGAGAAGCGCTACATCCTCGCGCCGGCGAAGCTGAAGCAGGGCGACATCGTCGAGTCGGGCCCCGCGGCGGACATCAAGCCGGGAAACAACCTCCCGCTGAAGAACATCCCCACGGGTACCGTCATCCACGCCATCGAGCTCCGCCCCGGCGGCGGCGCGAAGATGGCGCGCTCGGCCGGTGCATCGGTCCGCCTCGTCGCCAAGGACGGCCCCTACGCCCAGCTGCGTCTGCCCTCCGGTGAGATCCGCAACGTCGATGCGCGCTGCCGCGCGACCATCGGCGAGGTCGGCAACGCCGAGCAGTCGAACATCAACTGGGGCAAGGCCGGCCGCATGCGCTGGAAGGGCGTCCGCCCGACCGTCCGCGGTGTCGCGATGAACCCGGTCGACCACCCGCACGGTGGTGGTGAGGGCAAGACGTCCGGTGGACGTCACCCCGTCTCCCCGTGGGGTCAGGCCGAGGGCCGCACCCGCCACGCCAACAAGGAAAGCGACAAGTACATCGTGCGTCGTCGCAACGCCGGCAAGAAGCGCAAGTAGGAGTAAGAGAAGATGCCTCGCAGTCTCAAGAAGGGCCCCTTCGTCGACGAGCACCTGCTTCGCAAGGTGGTCGTGCAGAACGAAGCCGGCACGAAGAACGTCATCAAGACCTGGTCCCGCCGGTCCATGATCATCCCGGCCATGCTGGGTCACACGATCGCGGTCCACGACGGTCGCAAGCACATCCCCGTGTTTGTCTCCGAGACCATGGTCGGTCACAAGCTGGGCGAGTTCGCGCCCACCCGCACCTTCCGCGGCCACGAGAAGGACGACAAGAAGGGCCGCCGCCGCTGACGCGGTGGCGATAGAGGAGAGAGAAATGGTGGAGTCCATCGCACGCGTGCGACACATCCGCGTGACCCCTCAGAAGGCTCGTCGTGTCGTCGCGCTCATCAAGGGCAAGCAGGCCCAGGAGGCTCTGGCGATCCTGAAGTTCGCTCAGCAGTCCGCCAGTGAGCCGATCTACAAGCTTGTCGCGTCGGCCATGGCCAACGCGCAGGTCAAGGCGGATCGTGACGGCGAGTACCTCGACGAGCAGGACCTGTACGTGGCTAACGCCTACGTCGACGAGGGCACGACGCTCAAGCGTTTCCAGCCCCGTGCACAGGGTCGCGCTTTCCAGATCAAGAAGCGCACGAGCCACATCACGGTCGTGCTCTCGACGCCGGAGGCGGCTCCTGCCGCGGCCGGCGACAGCAACAAGAAGGCGAGCAAGTAATGGGACAGAAGGTCAACCCGTACGGCTTCCGCCTCGGCATCACCACGGACCACGTGTCGCGCTGGTTCTCCGACTCGACGAAGCCGGGTCAGCGTTACGCCGACTACGTGGCCGAGGACATCAAGATCCGTCGCCTGCTGCAGACGCAGCTCGACCGTGCCGGCGTCTCGAACATCGAGATCGAGCGCACCCGTGACCGCGTCCGCGTCGACATCCACACCGCCCGTCCGGGCATCGTGATCGGTCGTCGTGGTGCAGAGGCCGAGCGCATCCGCGGCGACCTCGAGAAGCTCACGGGCAAGCAGATCCAGCTGAACATCCTCGAGGTCAAGAACCCCGAGGCCGACGCTCAGCTGGTCGCCCAGGGCATCGCCGAGCAGCTCTCGGCTCGTGTGGCGTTCCGCCGCGCGATGCGCAAGGGTCTGCAGGGCGCGCAGCGCGCCGGCGCCAAGGGCATCCGCATCCAGGTCTCGGGCCGTCTCGGCGGCGCGGAGATGAGCCGGTCGGAGTTCTACCGCGAGGGTCGTGTGCCGCTGCACACGCTGCGCGCGAACATCGACTACGGCTTCTACGAGGCCAAGACCACCTTCGGCCGCATCGGCGTGAAGGTGTGGATCTACAAGGGCGACCTCACCGCCAAGGAGCTCGCGCGCGAGCAGGCCAACGCGCCGAAGTCGCGCCGTGACGACCGTGGTGACCGCCGCCGTGCCCCGCGCAACGAGGCACCTGTTGCAGAAGGAGCGTCGGCATAATGCTCATCCCCCGTAAGGTCAAGTACCGCAAGCAGCACCACCCGGGGCGCTCGGGTCAGGCCACCGGCGGCACGAAGGTCTCCTTCGGCGAGTACGGTATCCAGGCCCTCACCCCCGCGTACGTGACGAACCGTCAGATCGAGTCCGCTCGTATCGCGATGACCCGTCACATCAAGCGTGGCGGCAAGGTGTGGATCAACATCTACCCGGACCGTCCGCTCACGAAGAAGCCGGCCGAGACCCGCATGGGTTCCGGTAAGGGTTCCCCCGAGTGGTGGGTCGCCAACGTCAAGCCGGGCCGCGTCCTCTTCGAGGTCGCGGGTGTCGACGAGCAGCTCGCTCGCGAGGCACTGACCCGTGCAATCCACAAGCTGCCGCTCAAGGCACGCATCATCAAGCGCGAGGAGGGCGACGCGTAATGGCGATCGGCACCAAGGAGCTCGCTCCGGCAGAGCTCGACACGTTCGAAGACCAGCGCCTCGTTGAGGAGCTGCGCAAGGCCAAGGAGGAGCTGTTCAACCTCCGTTTCCAGTCGGCCACCGGCCAGCTGGAGAGCCACGGCCGCATCCGCGCCGTCAAGCGCGACATCGCGCGCCTCTACACGGTGATCCGCGAGCGCGAGCTGGGCATCCGTGCGACGCCCGCTCCGGTCGAGGCTCCCGCGAAGAAGGCGACCAAGTCGAAGGCGAAGAAGGCGGACGCCGCCGAGGACGCCCCGAAGGAAGAGGCTGAGTGATGGCCACCAAGAAGGAAGCGACTGTGGAGACGCAGGCCGCAGGACACGAGTCGTCCGAGCACGACGTCCGCGACTCCGCTGCCCGCGGCTACCGCAAGGCCCGCCGTGGCTATGTCGTCAGCGACAAGATGGACAAGACGATCGTCGTCGAGGTCGAGGACCGCGTGAAGCACCCGCTTTACGGCAAGGTCATCCGCCGGACGTCGAAGGTCAAGGCGCACGATGAGGCGAACTCCGCCGGCATCGGCGACCTGGTCCTGATCAACGAGACCCGCCCGCTGAGCGCCACCAAGCGCTGGCGTCTGGTGGAGATTCTGGAGAAGGCCAAGTGATTCAGCAGGAGTCCCGCCTCAAGGTCGCCGACAACACCGGCGCCAAGGAGCTGCTCACGATCCGCGTCCTCGGTGGCTCGCGCCGCCGCTACGCCGGTCTGGGCGACACCATCGTCGCGACCGTCAAGGACGCGATCCCCGGTGGCAACGTCAAGAAGGGCGACGTCGTCAAGGCGGTCATCGTCCGCACCAAGAAGGAGACCCGTCGTCCCGACGGCTCCTACATCAAGTTCGACGAGAACGCCGCCGTCATCCTGAAGAACGACGGGGAGCCCCGCGGCACCCGTATCTTCGGGCCGGTCGGCCGTGAGCTTCGCGACAAGAAGTTCATGAAGATCGTCTCGCTGGCACCGGAGGTCATCTGATCATGGCGAAGATCAAGAAGGGCGACCTGGTTCAGGTCATCTCGGGCGCCAAGCCCGAGCGTGGTGGCGACCGCGGCAAGCAGGGCAAGGTCCTCGACGTCCTCGTCGGGCAGAACCGTGTCGTCGTCGAAGGCGTCAACTACGTCACCAAGCACACGCGCGTCGGTCAGACGCAGCGTGGCACCAAGACGGGTGGCCTCGAGACCGTCGAGGCGCCCATCCACATCTCGAACGTCGCACTCGTCGACCCCTCGACCAAGAAGCCGACCAAGGTCGGCCACCGGGTCGAGGAGCAGACCAAGGACGGCGTGAAGCGCACCGTCCGCGTGCGCTTCGCGAAGAAGAGCGGTAAGGACCTCTGATGGCAACGACCGACGCTGCGGTGGCTGGCAAGATCCAGCCCCGCCTGAAGGCGAAGTACAACGCCGAGATCAAGAAGGCTCTGCAGGACGAGTTCGGCTACGAGAACGTCATGCAGATCCCCGGCCTGGTCAAGGTCGTCGTGAACACCGGTGTCGGCGAGGCTGCTCGCGACAGCAAGGTGATCGATGGGGCGGTCGACGACCTCACCAAGATCACCGGCCAGAAGCCGATCGTCACCAAGGCCCGCAAGTCCATCGCGCAGTTCAAGCTGCGTGAGGGCCAGGCCATCGGCGCGCACGTCACCCTCCGTGGCGACCGTGCGTGGGAGTTCGTGGACCGCCTGGTGTCGCTCGCGCTGCCCCGCATCCGCGACTTCCGCGGTCTGTCGGGCAAGCAGTTCGACGGCAACGGCAACTACACCTTCGGTCTCCAGGAGCAGAGCGTGTTCCACGAGATCGATCAGGACAAGATCGACCGCGTCCGTGGTTTCGACATCACTGTCGTGACCTCGGCGAAGACGGACGACGAGGGACGCGCGCTGCTGCGTCACCTCGGCTTCCCGTTCCGCGCGGACGACGCCCAGGCGTGACCCTTCGACGGGCTCAGTGGTCTCCGTGTCACTGAGCCCGTCGATGTGCACGTACAATTGAAGATTGCGTGCTCATCGCAGGCCGTCTGTCGTGTAACGGCAGCCGGAACCTCATGATCGAAAGTAGACAACAATGACAATGACAGACCCGGTCGCAGACATGCTGACCCGTCTGCGCAACGCGAACTCGGCGCACCACGACACCGTGACGCTGCCGTCGAGCAAGCTCAAGACGCACATCGCAGAGATCCTCCAGCAGGAGGGCTACATCGCCGGTTGGGAGACCTCCGACGCTCGCGTGGGCAAGAACCTCACGCTGACGCTGAAGTACGGTCCGAACCGCGAGCGCTCGATCGCGGGCATCAAGCGCGTGTCGAAGCCCGGCCTGCGCGTGTACGCGAAGTCGACCGAGATCCCCACGGTCCTCGGCGGCCTCGGCGTGGCCATCCTGTCCACCTCCTCCGGTCTCCTCACGGACCGCCAGGCTGAGCAGAAGGGCGTGGGCGGAGAAGTTCTCGCCTACGTGTGGTAATCCGAAATGTCGCGTATTGGACGACTTCCCATCGACGTTCCCGCGGGCGTGACCGTTTCGGTCGACGGCCGTGAGGTCGCGGTGAAGGGCCCCAAGGGTGAGCTCACCCTCACGGTGGCCAGCCCCATCGAGGTGTCGGTCGAGGAGAACCAGGTTCTCGTCACCCGCCCCGACGACGAGCGCGAGTCCCGGTCTCTCCACGGCCTGACCCGCACGCTCATCAACAACAACATCATCGGCGTGACCCAGGGCTACACCAAGGGTCTCGAGGTCGTCGGCACCGGTTACCGCGTGCAGCAGAAGGGGAACTCGGTCGAGTTCGCCCTCGGCTTCTCGCACCCGGTCCTGATCGACCCGCCCGCCGGCATCACGCTCACGGTCGAGGGCACGAACAAGCTCACCGTCAGCGGGATCGACAAGCAGGCCGTCGGTGAGGCGGCTGCGAACATCCGCAAGATCCGCAAGCCCGAACCGTACAAGGGCAAGGGTGTGCGCTACGCCGGCGAGAACGTGCGTCGCAAGGCCGGAAAGAGTGGTAAGTAACCATGGCTCTCAAGTCAAAGTCTGACGCCCGCGCGCGTCGTCACGCCCGTCTTCGCAAGAAGATCGTGGGCACCGAGGTGCGTCCGCGCCTCGTCGTCAACCGTTCGGCGCGTCACGTCTTCGTGCAGCTCGTCGACGACAGCAAGGGCCACACGGTCGCCTCGGCCTCGACGCTCGAGACCGACCTGCGTTCGCTGGATGGCGACAAGACCGCCAAGGCTCGCAAGGTCGGCGAGCTCCTCGCCGAGCGCGCGAAGGCCGCAGGCGTTTCCGAGGCAGTGTTCGACCGTGGCGGCAACCGCTACGCGGGTCGTGTCGCCGCCATCGCCGACGGCGCCCGTGAAGGGGGTCTGGCACTGTGAGTGACAACAAGGAGAACGAAGTGACCGAAGCGGCTGCTGCCACTTCCGAGACGGCCGCCGGCACCACGCAGGCTGAGCCCTCTCGCGACCAGCGGGACGGCCGCCGCGGCGGACGTGACCGTAACCAGGGCGGCCGCGACCGCAACTCGCGCGACCGCGGCGACAACCAGTTCCTGGAGCGCGTCGTCACCATCAACCGCGTCTCGAAGGTCGTGAAGGGTGGTCGTCGCTTCAGCTTCACCGCTCTCGTGGTCGTCGGTGACGGCAACGGTCTGGTGGGCGTCGGCTACGGCAAGGCCCGTGAGGTCCCGCTGGCGATCTCGAAGGGTGTCGAAGAGGCCAAGCGCAACTTCTTCCGCGTCCCGCGCGTCGGCAGCACCATCCCGCACCCCGTGCAGGGTGAGTCGGCCGCCGGTGTGGTGCTCCTGCGCCCCGCCGCTGCCGGTACCGGTGTCATCGCCGGTGGTCCGGTCCGCGCCGTGCTCGAGTGCGCCGGCATCCACGACGTGCTGTCCAAGTCGCTCGGCTCGTCGAACACGATCAACATCGTGCACGCGACGGTCACCGCCCTGAAGGAGCTCGAGGAGCCCCGCGCCGTCGCCGCACGCCGTGGTCTCGAGTTCGACCAGGTCGCCCCGGCCCGGCTCGTCCGCGCCGAGGCCGAGGCCATCGCCGCACAGAAGGTAGGTGCCTGATGGCCGCGCGACTCAAGGTCACGCAGATCAAGTCCAAGGTGAGCGAGAAGCAGAACCAGCGCGACACGCTGCGCAGCCTCGGTCTCAAGCGGATCGGTGACACCACCGTCCGCCCCGACGACGCGCAGACGCGCGGCTACGTCAAGACCGTCGCCCACCTCGTCAAGGTTGAGGAGATCGACTAATGGCTGAGAAGAACGAGGCCGTCGAGGCCGAGAAGGCCACCAAGAAGGCGGCGGCTCCCAAGGCCGACGCTGCCAAGAAGCCCGCCGCGAAGAAGGCACCGGCCAAGACCAGTGCCGCCGACGCCAAGGCTGACGGCTCCGCGAAGGCTGCGCCGAAGAAGGACGCCGCGGCGTCCCGCCCCGGTGTGCTGAAGGTCCACCACCTGCGTCCCGTCCCCGGGTCCAACACCGCGAAGACCCGTGTCGGTCGCGGTGAGGGCTCGAAGGGCAAGACGGCCGGTCGCGGCACGAAGGGCACCAAGGCCCGCAACACCGTGCGCGTCGGCTTCGAGGGTGGCCAGATGCCGCTGCACATGCGCACGCCGAAGCTGCGCGGCTTCAAGAACCCGTTCCGCGTCGAGTACCAGGTCGTGAACCTGGAGAAGCTCGCGGAGCTCTACCCCCAGGGTGGCGACGTCACCGTCAGCGACCTGGTCGCCAAGGGTGCGGTTCGCAAGAACGAGAAGGTCAAGGTTCTCGGCAACGGCGACATCGCCGTGAAGCTCACCGTCGCGGTCGACAAGGTCTCGGGTTCTGCCGAGCAGAAGATCGTGGCTGCGGGCGGATCCGTCAAGTAACCACTGCGGAAGAGGGGTCGGAGATTCTCCGGCCCCTCTTCTGGTTCGGCGGGGGAGAAGCCGACCGCACGCATTCCCCCGGCCTCGGAGTGGGTTACCCTGGTGTTTCAGCCGCCCCTCGGGGTTCGGCCACCTTTTCAGGAGGAACGTTCTTGTTTAGCGCCATCGCGCGGATCTTCCGCACGCCCGACCTGCGTCGGAAGATCGGTTTCACTCTCGCGATCATCGCGATCTACCGCCTCGGCTCGAACGTCCCCGCGCCGTTCGTCAACTTCCCGAACGTCGAGCAGTGTCTCGCGGCCAACGCCGGCACCGAGGGTCTGCTCGGACTCGTCAACCTCTTCTCCGGAGGCGCGCTGCTGCAGCTGTCGATCTTCGCGCTCGGCGTCATGCCGTACATCACCGCGACGATCATCACCCAGCTCCTGCGCGTCGTCATCCCGCACTTCGAGGCGCTGCACAAGGAAGGCCAGGCCGGGCAGGCCAAGCTGACCCAGTACACGCGGTACCTCACGATCGCCCTCGCGCTCCTGCAGTCCACGACGCTCGTCACCGTGGCCCGCACCGGCCAGCTCTTCGGTACGACCGACATCGGCGCGTGCACCCAGCTCCTCACGAACGACGTCTGGTGGGCGCAGGTGCTCATCATCATGGCGATGACGGCCGGTACCGGTCTGATCATGTGGTTCGCTGAGCTCGTCACCGAGCGCGGCATCGGCAACGGCATGTCGCTGCTGATCTTCACCTCGATCGCCGCGACGTTCCCCGGCGCGATGTCGATCATCTGGCAGACCCGGGGCTTCGAGGTCTTCCTCCTCGTGCTGCTCGTCGGCATCATCGTGATGGGACTCGTGGTGTTCGTCGAGCAGTCGCAGCGGCGCATCCCCGTGCAGTACGCGAAGCGCATGGTGGGCCGTCGCACCTACGGCGGCACGAACACGTACATCCCGATCAAGGTGAACATGGCCGGTGTGATCCCCGTCATCTTCGCCTCGTCGCTGCTGTACATCCCCGCGCTCATCGCCCAGTTCAACACCCCGCAGGACGGCTCCACCCCGCCCGCGTGGGTCAGCTGGGTCAGCGCGAACTTCACCACCGGCAACAGCCCGATCTACATGGCGGCATACTTCCTGCTGATCATCGGGTTCACCTACTTCTACGTCGCGATCACGTTCAACCCGGTCGAGGTCGCCGACAACATGAAGAAGTACGGCGGCTTCATCCCCGGGATCCGGGCCGGCCGTCCGACCGCGGAGTACCTGGATTACGTGCTCACCCGCATCACGCTCCCCGGTTCCCTCTACCTGGGCCTGATCGCCCTGATCCCGCTCATCGCGCTCGCGACGGTCGGTGCCAACCAGAACTTCCCGTTCGGTGGCGCGTCGATCCTCATCATCGTCGGCGTGGGTCTCGAGACGGTCAAGCAGATCGACGCCCAGCTGCAGCAGCGACACTACGAAGGACTTCTCCGATGACAGTGCCCCACCTGGTCCCTGAGCCCGTCGAAGGGCACCGACCCACTGCCCGTTTGCTCATCGTCGGCCCCCAGGGTTCCGGCAAGGGCACCCAGGGTGTGCGCATCGCCGAGTCCTACGGCATCCCTGTCGTCTCGACCGGCGACATCTTCCGCGCGAACATCAAGGAGGGGACGCCGCTCGGCCAGCAGGTCACCGCGATCCTCGACAAGGGCGACCTGGTGCCGGACGAGCTGACCAGCGAGATCGTGCGCGACCGGCTGAGCCAGGAGGACGCGGAGAACGGCTTCCTCCTCGACGGCTACCCCCGCAACACCGCGCAGGTGGCGCACCTCGATGCGTTCCTCGAAGGACGCGGCGAGGCGCTGGACGCGGTGATCCTCCTCGACGTCCCGCGGGAGGAGAGCATCGCCCGCCTCGCCCTTCGCGCTGCGGAGCAGGGGCGTTCCGACGACACCGACGAGGCCATCGCGCACCGACTCGACATCTACGAGAAGGAGACGGCGCCGATCATCGAGGTCTACAGCAGCCGGGGCATCGTCGACCGCATCGACGGTGTGGGCTCGCTCGAGGAGATCACGGAGCGCATCGCCGCCGCTCTGGCCGCTCGCGGGCTGCGTTCCCCCGCCTCCGCCGCCTGAGATGTTCCGCCGCTCGATCTACAAGACCCCGGCTCAGCTACGAGCCATGGTCGAACCCGGCCTCATCACCGCCGAGGCCCTGGACGCCGTCCGCGCCCTCATCAAGCCGGGGGTGAAGACGATCGAGCTCGACGCCGCCGCGAACCGCGCCATCCTGCAGCGGGGTGCGGAGTCGAACTTCCAGCTCGTCAAGGGGTATCACCACACGATCTGCGTCTCGGTCAACGAGCAGGTCGTGCACGGCATCCCGGGGGAGCGGGTCCTCCAGCCCGGCGACATCGTCTCGGTCGACTGCGGAGCCCAGTTCGAGGGCTGGAACGGGGACAGCGCGATCACCGTCGTCGTCCCGGATCCCGAACACCCTGAGCTCGTGGCCCGCCGTGAGGAGCTCTCGCGTGTGACGGAGGGGTCGATGTGGGCGGGGATCGCCGCGATGGCCTCGGCGTCCTCGATCGACGAGATCGGCGCCGCGATCCAGGACTACATCGAGGCGCAGGGGCCGTCCGCCGTGAGCGGCGAGCCCTACGGCATCCTCCGCGAGTACGTCGGTCACGGCATCGGTCGGAAGATGCACGAGGCGCCCAGCGTCTTCAACTACCGCACGCCCGACCGCGGTGCAGACGTGAAGCCGGGACTCGTGCTCGCCATCGAGCCGATGGTCACCGCCGGGGGTGAGGCGACGTTCGTGGAGGACGACGACTGGACGGTCACCACGGTCGACGGCACCGACGGCTCACATTGGGAACATAGCGTCGCCCTGCATGATGGGGGCATCTGGGTGCTCACCGCGCCCGATGGTGGAAGAGCCGGACTCGCCCCGTTCGGGGTCGAGCCTCGAGAGATCGGAAAGTAATGGCAGCGGCGAAGAGCAACACCAACTGGTTCGCGATCGGCGTCTCCATCGCCGTCGTCGTGGTCCTGGTGGCCCTCGGCGGACTCGTGGTGTTCCTCAACAACCAGGCGACGTCTCCCGGCGCCACCCCGTCCGCCAGCGACAACTTCGACGCCGAGGCCGGCTCCGTCTCCATGGGCGACGGAGACACGACCGTGTCGGTCTTCCTCGACTTCCAGTGCCCGGTCTGCAAGTCCTTCGAGGACCAGTTCGGTGCGGCGCTCGAGGCGAAGGCCCAGAGCGGGGAGATCACGCTCGAGCAGCACCCCATCGCGATCCTCGACCGCTTCTCGCAGGGCACCGAGTTCTCCTCCCGTTCGGCCGGCGCGGCGTTCTGCGTCGCCGAGTCGGACTCCGACCTGTACTTCGACTACGCCAAGGTCCTGTTCGAGAACCAGCCGGCGGAGAACACCCCCGGCCTGACGAACGAACAGCTCGCCGAGTTCGCCACGCAGGTCGGCGCGGGCGACGACGTCGTGTCCTGCATCACGGACGAGACGTACCGCAAGTTCGGCGCCGCACAGGCGAAGAGCAACGACATCCAGGGCACGCCGACCGTCGAGATCGACGGAGAGCGCCTCGACCTGCAGAACCAGGAAGACATGAAGCGGTTCACCGACCTGCTCGGCTGACACCCGCCCATCCGCTCGACGCCCCGTCCGGCCAAGTTGCCGGATGGGGCGTCGTCGGATAACATAGATCTTTGGTGCCTTGTGCCATGCGTTCGGCGTGTCCGATCCGGCCCGGTACCGCACACCACCCACCCACCGCAGATCGACCGATCTGCAGAAGCGTCAGCGAGGCTATGGCTAAGAAAGACGGTGTCATCGAGATCGAGGGCGTGATCTCCGAGGCTCTCCCCAACGCGATGTTCCGCGTTGAGCTCAGCAACGGACACAAGGTCCTGGCAACGATCTCCGGAAAGATGCGGCAGAACTACATCCGCATCATCCCCGAGGACCGTGTGGTCGTGGAGCTCAGCCCCTACGACCTGACACGCGGCCGCATCGTCTACCGCTACCGCTGATCGGTCGAGAAGTAACACCCCAGGCTTCGCGCCTGCCCGGTGAAGACAGCGAACAGGAAACATCATGAAGGTCAACCCCAGCGTCAAGCCGATCTGCGACCACTGCAAGGTGATCCGCCGCCACGGCCGCGTCATGGTGATCTGCAAGAGCAACCCGCGTCACAAGCAGCGCCAGGGCTGAGCGCCCCCGCTGCGTGAGCGCCGCTCTCGCAATCTCATAACTCAATACGAAACGGCAGGATCAGACGCTTCGATCCTTCGACAGGCTCAGGAACCCAGGTTCCCGCCTGTCGGACGACGCGGAGCTGACACCTCGGGGCGGAGGCCCGGGCACCGATCCTGCTCCACACCTCCACAACACCCAGGAGAACCGCATGGCACGTCTTGCCGGCGTTGACATCCCGCGCGACAAGCGCGTGGTGATCGCCCTTACCTACATCTACGGCGTCGGCCGTACCCGCTCCGTCGAGATCCTCAAGGCGACCGACATCGACGAGAGCATCCGCGTGAAGGACCTCAGCGACGACCAGCTCGTCGCCCTCCGCGACTACATCGAAGGCAACTACAAGGTGGAGGGTGACCTGCGCCGCGAGGTCGCCGCAGACATCCGCCGCAAGGTCGAGATCGGCTCCTACGAGGGCATCCGCCACCGTCGTGGTCTCCCGGTCCGCGGTCAGCGCACCAAGACCAACGCCCGTACCCGCAAGGGCCCGAAGCGCACCGTCGCCGGCAAGAAGAAGGCCCGCTAAGCAGCGGCCAGGGACTAGGAGAACACTTTCATGGCTGCACCCAAGGCCGCCGCGCGCAAGCCGCGCCGCAAGGAAAAGAAGAACATCGCGCTGGGCCAGGCCCACATCAAGTCGACGTTCAACAACACCATCGTTTCGATCACCGACCCGTCCGGCGCCGTCATCGCCTGGGCCTCGTCGGGTGGCGTGGGCTTCAAGGGCTCCCGCAAGTCGACCCCGTACGCCGCCGGCATGGCAGCGGAGTCCGCTGCCCGCCAGGCTGCGGAGCACGGCGTGAAGAAGGTCGACGTCCTCGTGAAGGGTCCGGGCTCCGGCCGCGAGACCGCGATCCGCTCGCTGCAGGCCGCCGGCCTCGAGGTGGGTTCGATCCAGGACGTCACCCCGCAGGCGCACAACGGCTGCCGTCCGCCGAAGCGCCGCCGCGTCTGATGCGTGTGCCGAGCCGCTCGTCCTTCGGGTCGAGCGGCTCGGCGCCCCGCGTGGGGCATCGACTTCCACAACTCAAGACCTCACCCCACCACATGTCATATAGCGGGCATGTGATCGAAAGGAACACAGAGTGCTTATTGCACAGCGTCCCACACTGACCGAGGAAAAGATCGTCGAGAACCGGAGCCGGTTCATCATCGAGCCTCTGGAGCCCGGCTTCGGCTACACGATCGGCAACGCGCTGCGCCGCAGCCTGCTGTCGTCGATCCCCGGTGCCGCTGTCACCAGCGTCCGCATCGACGGTGTGCTGCACGAGTTCAGCACGATCCCCGGCGTGAAGGAGGATGTCACCGAGATCATCCTCAACATCAAGCAGCTGGTCGTCTCCAGCGAGCGCGACGAGCCCATCACCGCGTACCTCCGCAAGACCGGTGCCGGTGAAGTGACCGCCGCCGACATCTCGGCTCCGGCCGGTGTCGAGGTGCACAACCCCGAGCTCGTCATCGCGACGCTGAACGACACCGCCAAGTTCGAGCTCGAGCTCACCATCGAGCGCGGCCGTGGCTACGTCTCCGCGACGCAGAACCGCAACGAGTACGCCGAGGCCGGTCAGATCCCGATCGACTCGATCTACTCGCCCGTGCTCAAGGTCAGCTACCGCGTCGACGCCACCCGTGCCGGTGAGCGCACCGACTTCGACAAGCTCATCCTCGACGTCGAGACCAAGTCGGCGATCAGCCCGCGCGACGCCGTCGCCTCGGCTGCCAAGACGCTCACCGAGCTGTTCGGTCTCGCCCGCGAGCTGAACGTCGAGGCCGAGGGCATCGAGATCGGCCCGGCGCCGGTGGAGGCTGTGAACTCCAGCGAGCTGTCGATGCCGATCGAGGACCTCGACCTGTCGGTCCGCTCGTACAACTGCCTGAAGCGTGAGGGCATCAACACCGTTTCTGAGCTCGTCGCCCTGTCGGAGACGCAGCTCATGAACATCCGCAATTTCGGCCAGAAGTCGGTCGACGAGGTGCGCGACAAGCTCATCTCGCTCGGTCTGTCGCTCAAGGATTCGGTGCCCGGTTTCGACGGCGCCCACTTCTACGGCGGCAGCGAAGACGAGTCCTTCTGATACCCGACCCTTTCTGACCAGGAGTTAGACGATTATGCCCAAGCCCACCAAGGGTCCCCGCCTCGGAGGCGGCCCCGCCCACGAGCGCCTGCTGCTTGCCAACCTCGCCGCTGCGCTGTACACCCACAAGTCGATCAAGACGACCGAGACGAAGGCCAAGCGCCTGCGTCCGCTCGCCGAGCGCCTCATCACCTTCGCCAAGCGCGGCGACCTGCACGCCCGCCGTCGCGTGCTGTCGGTCATCGGTGACAAGGAAGTCGTGCACGTCCTGTTCAACGAGATCGCTCCGCTCGTCGCGGACCGCGAGGGTGGCTACACGCGCATCACCAAGGTCGGCAACCGCAAGGGCGACAACGCTCCCATGGCCGTGATCGAGCTCGTCCTCGAGCCCGTCACCCCGAAGGCGAAGTCGACCAAGAAGGCCGCCGCGGCTCCGAAGGACGAGAAGCCCGCCGCCGAGGAGGCTCCCGCCGAGGAGACCGTCGAGGCTCCCGCGGACGAGACCCCTGCCGACGACACGGCTGCCGAGGCCGGCGCCGAGTCGCAGGCCGAGGGCGAGGCCGCTGAGGCCGCCGCCGAGGACGCTGTCGAGAAGAAGTCCGAGTAAGGACCTCTCTCCCCACGAAGCCCGCCGCCCCTTCCGGGGTGGCGGGCTTCGTCGTTCATCGAGGGGCGGTGATCCGGTAGCGTGCCCCCGGCCGTCCCTTCGTGGAGTAGTCCAGCGAGCGCACCGCCTGTCCGGTCGCCGCGAGGTGCTCCAGGTAGCGGCGGGCACTGACGCGGGAGATGGCCAGGTCGTCGCCGATCTCGGTCGCCGAGGCGTCGGGCCGAGCCGCGAGGGCCGCTGAGACCCGCTCCAGCGTCTCCGCGCTCAGACCCTTCGGGAGGCCGTAGCGCTCCCGGAAGGCGATGATGGCGTCGGCCGCCTCGACCCGGCGAACGACGTCGTGCAGCTCGGTGTGGTCGCGGAGCAGGAGCGTCGCCCCCACATCGGCGGAGCCGTTCCCGGACGCCGTGCTCCGGGCGACGAGCACATGCGAGCCGACGATCACGGGGCGTCCCGCGGCCTCGCCCTCGCGGAGCACCGTGGCGAGCTCGGTGCCGAGGACCTCGTCCGCGGCAGCGCCGTCGAGGTCGGCGGCATCGCGACCGAGGAATCGTGCGGCCGCGTCGTTGACCAGGGTGATCCGCCCGGCCCCGTCCACCGTCACGACGCCTTCGCTCAGCCCGTGCAGGGTCGTCTCCTGGTTCTTGACGAGCGCCGCGATCTGGTGCGGCTCGAGACGGTAGATGCGGCGACGGATGAACGACGTCACCCACGCGGCGCCGAAGACCCCGAGCACCGCCGCAGCGAGCATGGCGGAGATGAGTCCCACGAGGTTGCTGGTGAACTCCTCGTTCAGCTCCGACTCCAGGATGCCGACCGAGGCCGTGCCGATCACCGCGCCGTCCTCGTCGCGGATGGGCACCTTCACCCGCCACGACGTCCCGAGCGTGCCGGTCTGCGTGCCCACGAAGATCTCCCCGCCCAGCGGGATCGACGGGTCGGTGGACACCCGCTCCCCGATGCGGTCGGTGTTCGGATGCGAGTATCGGATGCCCTCGTCGTTGGCGACCACCACGTAGGCGAGGTCGGAGGCCTCGCGGATGACCTCGGCGACCGGCTGGATGGCGGCGGCCGGATCCTCGTCGTCGAAGGCGTCGAGGACGACGGGGAGCGCGGCGACGGACTGGGCGACCGCCTGCATGCGGTCCTTGTAGGCCTCGCGGAGCGCGTTCTCCTGGAACGCTCCGGCGGCGATGCCGGTGCCGAGGGTCACCAGGAACACGATCAGCGCCTGCAGCGCGAGCAGCTGCACGCGGAGCGTCATCTTCGAGGCCACGGTCCCATTCTCCCGGCTGGGTTCCCGGGCCGCGAGCCGCCGGCAGAGGTGTTCGCGACCAATAGTTACGGAACGCGACCAATGGTTTCCGAAGGTTGAGCGTGCGCATCTGCGCCTCGACAGTGGACGGATTGCATCCGAACGCTCAAGGAGGAGCGCCATGAATCATGCCCGCATCGGGACTCTCGCCGCGGCCGTCGCCGCGACCGCCCTCGTCCTCACCTCGTGCTCGACGACCGACGGCGGAGCCGCCGGCTCGGACGGCGGCGATGAGGCGGTCGCCATCACCGACGTGAACATCGTCGTCCCCGCCGACCCGGGCGGAGGGTGGGACCAGACGGGCCGGGCCCTGTCGCAGCTGCTCACGCAGGAGGACATCGTCGGCTCGGCGCCCGTCACCAACGTCGGCGGCGCGGGCGGCACGGTCGGCCTCGCACAGCTCGCCAACGAGAAGGACCCGGCCACGCTCATGGTCATGGGCCTCGTGATGGTGGGAGCGGTGGAGACCAACGCCTCCGCCGTGCGCATCGAGGACATGACACCGATCGCCCGGCTCACGGATGAACCGCTCGTCGTGGTCGTGCCCGCCGACTCGGAGTACGACACTCTGGAAGACCTCGTCGAGGATGTCGTGGACAAGGGCCAGGAGGTCACGATCACCGGCGGTTCCGCGGGAGGAGCCGATCACATCCTCGCCGGGCTGCTGCTCGAGGAGGCAGGGCTCGACGGCGCGGAGATCGCCGAGAAGCTGAACTACACGCCCAACTCGGGCGGCGGCGAGGCGACGTCGCTGATCCTCGGCGGCAAGGTCTCGGCGGGCATCTCCGGTGTCGGCGAGTTCCTGCAGCACATCGAGGCCGGGACCATGAAGGCCCTCGCTGTCTCGTCGGAGGAGCCGGTCACACAGCTGCCGGACGTCGACACGATCACCGACTCCGGATACGACGTCGTGCTCACCAACTGGCGCGGTGTGATCGCTCCGGGCGGGCTCAGCGACGCCGAGCGCGCGGAGCTCGAGCGCCTCGTCACCGAGCTGGAGGCGTCCGACGCGTGGAAGGACGAGCTGGAGACGCGGGGGTGGGCGGACGCGTTCCTCACGGGCGCGGAGTTCGACGAGTTCCTGGACGGCAACATCGCCGAGGTCACCACGACGCTGCAGAACATCGGGCTGGTCGGCTGAGATGACGACCGGGTCTTCCGGACCCGGCGAGGAGGTGCGGACCGACGCCCGTCGGTCCGCACGCCTCGTCGCGTCCCTCCCGCGGGGGGAGCTCGTCTTCGCCCTGCTCATGGTGGCCCTCGGCGTGTTCGCGTTCGCCGGGGTCTTCACCATCCATGTGCCCGCAGGCGGCCAGGTGGGGCCTACGGTCTTCCCGCTGTTCGTCT